>JAFKLL010000001.1 GCA_017304845.1 Solirubrobacterales bacterium | reverse complement strand
TGGGCTTCAAGACCTTCGGCTTCGCCGGCGGCCGCGTCGACGAGTGGGAGCCGGACGAGGACGTCTATTGGGGCCCCGAAACCGAGTGGCTCGGGGACAAGCGCTACACCGGCGAACGTGACCTGGACAACCCGCTGGCCGCCGTCCAGATGGGCCTGATCTACGTCAACCCGGAAGGCCCGAACGGCGAGCCGGACCCGCTCAAGGCGGCCCATGACATCCGCGAGACCTTCGCCCGCATGGCGATGAACGACGAGGAGACAGTCGCCCTGATCGCCGGCGGACACACCTTCGGCAAGACCCACGGGGCCGCCGACCCGGAGCCGTACGTCGGCCCCGAGCCAGAAGCCGCCCCGCTCGAAGAGCAGGGGCTCGGCTGGAAGAACACCTACGGCAGCGGCTCCGGGGACGACACGATCGGCAGTGGTCTCGAAGTCACCTGGACCTACCACCCGACCCGCTGGGACAACGAGTTCTTCCACATCCTGTACGCGTACGAGTGGGAGCTGTTCCAGAGCCCCGCCGGCGCGAACCAGTGGCGACCCAAGAACGGCGCCGGCGACGGACTCGTGCCGCTCGCGCACGACGCGTCGAAGACGCGCGAGCCCCGCATGCTGACGACCGACCTGTCGCTGCGCTTCGACCCCGAGTACGCGAAGATCTCGGCGCGCTTCCGCGACGACCCCGACGCGTTCTCGGACGCGTTCGCGCGGGCCTGGTTCAAGCTCACGCACCGTGACATGGGCCCCGCCGCCCGGTACCTCGGCCCCGAGGTGCCCACCGAAGAGCTCATCTGGCAGGACCCGGTGCCCGCACCGGGCGATGACCTGATCGATGCGGCCGACGCGGCAGCCCTCAAGGCGAAGATCCTGGAGTCCGGCCTGTCGGTCGGCGAGCTCGTGTCGGTCACGTGGGCCGCGGCATCCACCTTCCGCGGCAGCGACAAGCGCGGCGGCGTCAACGGCGCTCGCATCCGCCTCGCCCCGCAGAAGGACTGGGCGGCCAACAACCCGGCGCAGCTGCAGAAGGTGCTGGGCGTACTCGAGGGTGTCAAGGCCGAGTTCGACCAGGGCGGCAAGACCGTGTCGCTGGCCGACCTGA
>JAFKLL010000010.1 GCA_017304845.1 Solirubrobacterales bacterium | reverse complement strand
CCGTTGACCGTGTGCTGCGATGCGAGCGGACTCGCAATCGAGTTCACCTGTGACGGTCAGGACGGGTTTCTGTGGTTGATGCCCACCGAGGCACGGGGCGTCGCGCTCGCACTTCTTGCTGCCGCGATGGATCAGGAGGAGACCGGGCATGGCGATGAAAGGGGTGGAAAGTGAGTAAGAAGCCGGAGTGGCTTGAACGACTATTTCCGGGCGCGATCACGGTCCGTAATGGCATGGCCTGGCCGGCTGATTTGGGCCGGACTGGAAACTATGTCGAGGTTGAGGACGTTGAGGCTACGTCGGGCGTGGACGAGGGGAAGGCGATCGCCGCGGATACCGGGAGTCTGAGCCGATGCCGTTGTGGGTCCTGGGGCTACGGCACTCGGGAGATCGGTCGGCATGCCCGGGAGATGGCCGCCGCCGTTCGGGGTGAACGGAGGCAGGGGCGATGAGCCTCGGTGACCGTGGCGGCAACACCCGCAGCCTCGAAGAAGCGCGTGCCCTGTTCCGCACCCACAAGGCGGAGCTCACCCACGCGATCGAGCAGGACATCCTCGAGCACCTGGATACCCACGATGAGTGGCATGCGGACGACTTGACAGTCGAGATCCCGGCTGATTCGCCTAACGCCCTCGGGAGCGTCGTAGGACGCCTGGTGAAGACTGGTGCCCTGGTTGAGGTCGGACGGCGCGCCTCGAAGCGCGTAGCCGCTCATAGCCGCAAGTCAGGGGTGTACCGGAGGGGCAGTGTTGGCGGTAGCGAGGGCGCAAGTGAACAAGCCAGTTCATCCGCTGCCGCCAACACTGCGTCTGATCCCGATTCGGAGGTGTTGCGTTTGTTCGACCCGCCGGCCGCCGGTCATTACGACGAGAGCGAGGCCGCGTAGTGGCCCGGCAGAAGATCAAGGAGGCGGTGCGTCTGAGGGTGATCCAGCGGGACGGTCTCTACTGCCGGTACTGCGGATACGGACCCATGCGGATCTATTGGCGTCGAGATCGACACGGCAGGGTCCGGCTCAGGGTCGGCACAGACGGCGCCGATCTGGGGACGATGCTCAATCTGGACCATCGCAAGCCGGCAAGCCTCGGTGGATCTAGCACGGCGGGAAACTTGGTTGTCTCGTGCGCTCGATGCAATATGAGAAAGGGCACGAAGCGCCGCAGGGCTCGCCTTTTAGATCCGCAGCCAATCAGCATTGTTCCGCCGTCTCGATTCGAAGGTCTTTCGTAATGGCTCGGATCAGGACGGTCAAGCCTGCCTACCATAAGCATCGCAAGACGCGGTCTGTGAGCCGCGATGCTCGCCTCCTGAACATCGGCCTTTGGAACTTGGCCGACGATGAGGGTCGGCTACAGGAGCTTCCGAACGCGATCATCGGGGAGATATTCCCGACCGACGACGACGTGACTACCGTAGTCCTACGGGAGTGGCTTGGTGAGCTTCAGGTAGCGGGCATGATCGTTCGGTATTCGATCGATGGCGAGGACTACATCCAGTGCCATGACTTTGGTGACCATCAGGTAATCAACAAGCCGCGTCCGTCGGAGCTTCCACCGCCCCCAGAGCCAAAAGCAACAGATTCAGGTACGGCTCCCGTAGAGCTACGGGACTACTCCCGGGGGGAAGAGGAAGGGAAAAGGAACAAGGAATGGAATGGAAGAGGAAGGGATCGACCCCCCCTCGCCACCGATGAGGAACGTGCCCTGACGTTCACGCTGATCGGGGCGTTCGCCAGCCTTGCCCAGCAACGCTTCAACCCGGACAACTGGATCGACCGGGTCGTTCCATGCCTCCGGTCCAACCCGGACCTCACCGAGGCCGATCACTTGGCGATCATCCGGTTCAACCTGGAGAACCCGTGGTGGACGGATTCACCAACCCCGGCGGTGCTGTACTCGGAACCCGCCACGTTCGAGGGGGCCGTGGCGAAATGGCGGGGCCGCAAGCCGTCGTCACGGAAGTACGCCAGTCAGGGGCAGGCGGCATGACCCGGCCTATCGTGCCGTGCCTGAACTGCGGTGACCCGCACGAGTTCAGCCCGGACCTTTCCGGGATCTGCCCGTCCTGCGAAACACCGGAGGACAAGGCCGCAACCGCCCGGTTCCTCCGGGAGGGCTTCCAGGCCCGGGTCAGGAACTCCGGTATCCCGAGGGCGCTTTGCGTTGACGAGTGGCCGGACACCGTCGCGACCGCCGCAGCCCAGGAATGGGCCGCGGGTAAACGCCCTGGCCTGGTGTTGACCGGGGGCGTGGGTGTCCTGAAAACCACGCTAGCCGGCGCTGCCGCCTACCGGATGCTTCGCGACCGATCGGTGACCTGGCTGTCCGTGGCGGCGCTGATGTCAACGCTCCGCGCAAGCTTCGATGACGACCAACGGGCCCAGGCGATCCACCACATCCAGGGTATCGGCCCGTTGGTCCTGGACGATCTTGACAAGGCGAAACCAACTGATTTCGCGAAGGAGGTGCTGTTCACCGCGATCGATCAACGCATCGTGAACCGGGTGCCGTTGCTCGTGACGACGAACCTGGACATGGACTCGATCGCGGACCGGATGGGTGACCCGATCGCGTCCCGGCTCTTCAAGTTCCGACCGATCGAAATGACCGGCGGGGACCGACGGCTGGAGGCACGGGCATGACGGCCACGCTCGATCAGCGATCAGCGCATCAGCGTTCCCTTGACTGCCGCATGGCCGTGGCAAAGCTCCGACGTGAACTCGCCCAGACCACCAGTGACGATGCCTGCCAGCGCCTTGCCGAAGTGATCTGGCAGCCACCCGTCGACACGGACGGTGTTCGGGTCGGGAAGCTCCTCGCGATGCCGGTCGGTGCCTCCGAGGCCAGGGCAGACCGCCTGCTCGAGCATGCCCGGATCTGGCCGGACCTCCGGCTCCGCGAACTCACCCCGAGACAGCGCGGCCTGCTCGCCGCATCGGTGGTGAACGGATACGAGGTGGTGCCGGTCGACGTGGATGGGAGGCCGCTGTGAGCGACCCGATCGTGATCGACATTCACGAAGCCGCGAAACGGACCCCGTGGGCGTTGTCGAGCCTGCGGCGCATCGCCCGGGATCCGAGTTCCCCGTTCACGAAACGGTGCGGCAAATGGGTGGTCGTTCCGGCGGATCTCGAGGACTGGGTTCGGAACGGCCAAACCCACGCTCCGAAGTCTGATCCTGATCCGATGCCGAAGCCCAGGAGGAGGGCCGCGAGGAAGGGTAGTTTTGCCTCACTCGTTGAGCAACATCAGGAGGAGGCAGCATGACCGCATCAGGCCCGTACCCGACAGCCGCCGGCACGTTCGAGGTCCGGTTCCGGGAGGGTACGAAGCACCGCTCAAGGACGTTCAAGAGGGAATCGGATGCGGGCAGGTTCATGGATGGGCTGAACTCGGCTGGGCCGGGTGGCCGGAAGGTCGTGAAGCGGCAGGACGTCCCGACCGTGGAAGTGTTTTTGGCGCAGTGGTTGGCTCGGAAGAAGAAGCTGGCTGAATCAACCAGGATCCGGTACATCGAAGCGATCGAAACGCACGTCATTCCCGAACTCGGGCACCTGAACCTGCTCGATCTCAGCCCGTCGCAGCTGCAACAGTGGCAGGATGACCGACTAGCCGCGGGCGCCGGGCCGGTGGTGCTCGGCCGGGCGCAGTCAATTCTCGCCCAGGCCCTCAACAAGGCGGTGCTGCCGTTCGAGTACCTGAACACGAACCCGGCCCAGTATCTCGATAAACCCGAGCACGAACCGGCCGACCACAGGTGGCTGACCGCGTTCGAGGTGGAGAAGATCCGGTCGCAGTTCATCGAGTGGAACGATCTTGGATCGGCAGCGCTTGTGTCTGTGCTCTCGTATGTCGGCATCCGGCCCCAGGACGCCCTTGCGCTTGAGTGGACCGATATTCGCGGGGTCCGCTTGTCGGTCGTGAAGAAGAACGTGGACGGGGTGATCATGCCGGGCTCGAAGGGCGGCAAGGCATACCTGCGAACCGTCTACCTGCCGCCGATGGTGCTGGCTGACCTCATGGCTTGGAAGGCCGTGGCGCCGGACTCGAATTTGATTTTCCCGCGGGCAAAGGACGGGGAGCCTTGGCGGAAGCACGACTACGAGAACTGGGTGTCTCGCAAGCAAGTGAAGCGGAAGCGCGGCCAGAAGCCCGCCACTCGCAAGGGCAAGTGTTTCAAGTTGGCATGCGAGAACGCTGGGGTGGGGTGGGAGCGCAAGCCGTACGACCTGCGCCATACCGGGGCGACCATGTATGTCGCCGCGGGTTGGAACCACGTTCAGGTGGCTCATCAGCAGGGCAACTCGCCGGCTGTTTCAACGCGCTGCTACCAGCACCTTTTCGATGCGGCCGGTCACTCGGCCGAACACAGGGACGTGAACGATTACATCCGTGAGGCGCGGGGTATGGCCCCGGCCGACACGCGGGAGGCGGTTCATGCATAATCCACGCATCAACCTGTTGGTTGGTTGTTCGGGATTTGTTCGGACAGGGTCAGCGAAGACCGCCACCCAAAATGTTCGGTTCCAGATCCCATCCCATTTCGGGCGCATAGCTCAGTTGGTAGAGCGCCACCTCGACACGGTGGAGGTCACTGGTTCGAGCCCAGTTGTGCCCACTCGGAAGACGAAACCCGGCCTGTGGCCGGGTTTCGCGCTTAATGCTTCTTGTGCCGTGCGGGGCGGCGTTTCGGCTTCTTCTTGGGCATTGGCTTGACCCTCAGCTTCGCCGTCGCGGAGACCGTGTCGCCGGAGCCGCTGACCTTGAAGCGGGCCACGCCGAGCCCTCGGGCGCGCCGCCGGGTCGAGACGGTGATCTTCGCGGTGGCGCCGCCGCCTCGGGCCACGGAGAGCGTCGCGCAGCGGGACCGGAAGGCGAGCCGGGCGGGCAGGGTCGCACAGACCTTCGTGGCGGCGTCGACATTGCCGTAGTTGGACACCTTGACCCTGAAGATCGCCTTCCGGCCGGCGCGGACGACGGCGCCTCGCGGCTTGGCGACCTCGAAGAAGGCCTTCGGGGTGACGCCGTTCAACTCGTTCACGGCGCCGAGCAGGTCGCCGTTGCCGAAGTCGTCGACCGCGACGATGTTCGGCAGCTTGCCGCGGACCTGCTCGCAGGCCCGGGCCCGGGCGACCAGCACGTCCTTCGTGTTGAGCACGTCGGCCACGGCAGGGTCCGGGGTGACCGGATCGCCGTTGTCGAACTTGCCGTTCACCCAGTGGTTCATCAGGAACAGGGGGCCTGTGGTGCCGCCGCGGTTCGGCGCGCAGCTGGCGTCGAGCTGGGCCGGGTCGGTCAGGCGGGTCATCGCCTGCTGCGTGGTGACGCCGCCGTAGCGGTAGTCGTACCGGGTCTCCTGCATCGAGCCGTCGTAGGCCTTGTGGTACCAGGGCACGGTCCCCGAATCGCTCTCGGCCAGCATCACCACCCGCTGGTTCGAGGCGATCATCTCGGAGAGGGTCGGGTAGTGGTCGGTCGAGCCCGTGTAGATGTAATCGATCAGGCCACTCTGGGTGACGGCGGACGCGAAGTCCTGCGGATCGATGTAGTCCTCGTTCACGAAGACGAGGACCTCGCGCGGGTTGGCGGCCAGGAAGTCCTTGATCTTCGCCAGTTCCGGGATCAGCTCGGAGGCGCCGAGCTGGCAGTACTCGTGGCAGAGGTACATGGTCGCCCCGGTGCTGTGCCCCTCCGCCTCGGGAACCTTGACGACGGTCTTCCCGTCGTCGGACACCTTCCCGTAGTGGGTGTCGATCAGGAAGGCGCGAACGCCCATGTCGAGCTGGGTCGGGATCGAGTAGTGCTGGTTGGGGATGTTCCAGTCGTACTCCTCGTTCGACATCGCGTTGTGGGCGCCGGGCAGCACGACCTGGTCCAGGGTGCGTCCGCACAACTCGACCGCCCCGTTGCACGGCCGCTCGCGGGTTGCGCCGTCAGCCGCCGGAACGGCGATGGCGAGGACAGTGATCGCTGAGGCGAACCACAGCGCGCTCTTTCTCCCAAGCATCGGTTTCATCATCTCAGGTAACCGCCGTGTAAACCAGCGGTTGCGGTGAATACGATGCGCCCGTGAACTCCGGGATGGGGGAGAGAGCAGCGATCTGGGCGGCCCGACGGCTGGTCCGGCTCCTCTTCGCGCTGCCCGACGGCCTGCTCGCCAAGCTGTTCGGCCGGCCGCCCGATACGGCTCCGGAGCTGCGTCCCGACGCCTGGGCGATGGGTCGCGTCGTCTCGCCGATCGAGGACTCCCGGACCGATTGGGAGCCGGTCGCCTCGCGCCGCACGACCGAGTTCCTGGCCGCGGCCGTGGGGCGTCCCGTCCCCGGCGTGACGATCGAGCCCCGGACGGTCGAAGGCGACGGGCGCCGACTCGACGCGCTGCTGTTCACACCTACCGAGTGTGGGCCGTCCGGCCCGCTGCTGATCCACTTCCACGGCGGGGGATGGGTCCAGGGATCGATCCGGTCCCACCGGAGCGCCTGCGCCTGGCTGGCCGCCGGGACAGGCGTCCGGGTGCTCTCGGTCGAGTACCGGCTGGCGCCCGAGCACCCTTTCCCCGCCCAGGCGGAGGACGCGCTGCTGGCCTGGCGCGCGGTCGCCGCCGATCCTGGACGGTTCGGCGCCGAGCCGGGCCGGGTGGGCGTGATCGGCGACAGCGCCGGCGCCCAGATGGCGGCGGTGCTCTGCCTCGACCTCAAAGCGGCCGGTGAGCCGCAGCCCGCCTGTCAGATCCTGATCTACCCGGTGACCGACTGCACCGGGTCGATGCCGTCGCGGGAGACCTTCGGGCGGGGCTTCTACCTGACCAAGGCGCGGATGGACTGGTTCGAGCGCTGCTTCGTGCCCGCCGGCGAGGCCGCCGACCCTCGGGTATCGCCGCTCTTCGCCGAGGATCTCGATGGGCTGGCGCCGGCCCTGGTCTCGGTCGCCGTGGCCGACCCGTTGCGAGACGAGGGCGTCGCCTACGGCGAGAAGCTCGCCGCGGCCGGGATGCCGGTCACGATCGACCACATGCCGATGCTCCACGCCTGGTTCAACCTGATTGCGAGCCGCTCCTCCCGGAAGGGCCACGAGGTGCTGGCCCAACGCGTGAACCAACTGCTCGGCTGATCCCAATACGATGGGCCGATGCCCGGAGATTCGTCCAAACTCACCGTTTCGCTCCCTGATGGGACCCCCCTCGAGCTCGAGGCCGGGGCCACGGGAACGGACGCGGCCCGGGCGATCGGCGAAGGACTCGCCCGCGCCGCCCTGGCGCTCAAGGTCGGTGACGAGATACGGGACCTGAGCGCCCCGGTCGTCGACGGTGAGGAGATCGCGATCGTCACCAGCCGCGACCCCGAAGGCCTCGAACTGATCCGCCACGACGCGGCCCACGTGATGGCCGCGGCGGTGCAGGAGCTGTACCCCGGGACCAAGGTGACGATCGGTCCGGCGATCGAGAACGGCTTCTATTACGACTTCGACTTCCCCGAGGACGTCAAGATCACCGACGCCGACCTGCCGGCGATCGAGGACGCGATGCGTCGGCACATCAAGGCCGACGAGACCTTCGAGCGGCGGGACGTGCCGGTCGCCGAGGCGATCGAGATCTTCAAGGCCCAGGACGAGAAGTACCGAGGGGGCGGAGACAGTCTCGCTCTACCGCAACGGCCCCTTCGAGGATCTCTGCCGCGGACCGCACGGCCCCGGCACCAAGCGGATCAAGGTGATCAAGCTGAACTCGGTCGCCGGCTCCTACTGGCGTGGCGACGAGAACCGCGAGCAGCTGACCCGGATCTACGGCACCGCCTTCTTCTCGAAGGACGACCTGGCCGAGTACCTGGAGCGGATCGAGCAGGCCAAGGCCCGCGATCATCGTCGTCTCGGCCCCGAGCTCGATCTCTTCATGCTGCGCGACGAGGCGCCGGGGATGCCGTTCTGGCTGCCCAACGGCACCGTGCTGCTCGGCCTGATCGAGAAGGAGGTCCGCCAGCAGCTCTCCCGCCGTGGCTACCAGGAGATCGCGACCCCGCAGGTCATGGACGAGGCGCTCTGGCACCGCTCCGGCCACTGGGACAACTACAAGGACGACATGTACTTCATGGAGGTCGACGAGCGGCGTTACGCGCTGCGGCCCATGAACTGCCCGGGCGCCTGCCTGGTCTACGGCTCCGACCGCCACTCCTACCGCGACCTGCCGCTGCGCCTGGCCGAGTTCGGCCGGGTCACCCGCAACGAGCGGGAGGGCGTGCTCCACGGCCTGCTGCGCGTCCGCGCCTTCACCCAGGACGACGCCCACGTCTACTGCACGGTCGACCAGGTCGAGAACGAGGTGGCGGAGATCTGCGAGGCGATCGACGAGCTCTACGCCCGCTTCGGCTTCGACGACGTCCAGGTCGAGCTCTCGACCCGCCCGGAGAAGTCGCTCGGCAGCGACGAGCTCTGGGAGCGGGCCGAGTCGATGCTGAAGAACGCGCTCGACTCCCAGGGACGCGAGTACAAGATCAACCCGGGCGACGGCGCCTTCTACGGCCCCAAGATCGACTTCCACGTGACCGACGCGCTGGGCCGCTCCTGGCAGCTCGGCACCTGCCAGCTGGACTTCCAGATGCCGGAGCGCTTCGAGCTGGACTACACCGACGGCGACGACGAGCGGCAGCGCCCGGTGATGATCCACCGCGCCCTGCTCGGCTCGATGGAGCGTTTCGCCGGCATCCTGATCGAGCACTACGCGGGCCGCTTCCCGGCCTGGCTGGCGCCGGTGCAGGCCCGGATCGTCCCGGTCTCCGACAAGCACCTCGAGTACGCCCGCAAGGTGGCCGAGGATCTGCGTGCCGAGGGCAAGCGCGTATCGGTCGAGGAGCGCTCCGAATCGGTCGGCAAGAAGATCCGCGCCGCCGAGCTGGGACGCTTCCCATTCATGCTTGTGGTGGGCGATCGGGAGCAGGAGGCGGGCGAAGTCGCGGTCCGGTCCCACGCCGATGGGGAGCTGGGATCTATGGATGTCGCAAAGTTCTGTATGCTGCTTGACAGTTGATTCGAAGCACGAACAAGAACTCGCGCCCCGCTGCGCCCGCGTGCTCGCCTACCCGTCTTTTGTCCGCTTGAGCTTTCAGTTGGTTTCAAGCTAGTGCCGATTCCGCGCAGGTTTGACCGGCGTCCCCCTGAACGGGACAACACTCGTATCAACGAGCGTATCCGCGTGCCCAAGGTCCGCCTCATCGGCGCCGACGGCGAGCAGGTCGGGATCGTCGACACGGACAAGGCACGGCAGATGGCCCGTGACGCGGAGCTCGACCTGGTCGAGGTTGCCGCGAGCGCGAAGCCGCCGGTCTGCCGTCTGCTCGACTACTCGAAGTACAAGTACGAGCAGGAGCAGAAGCAGAAGGCGGCCCGCAAGCACCAGACCCAGGTCAACGTGCGCGAGATCAAGCTTCGCCCGAAGATCGCCGACAACGACTACAACACGAAGAAGGGTCACGTCACCCGCTTCCTGAAGGCCGGCGACAAGGTCAAGGTCACGATCATGTTCCGCGGCCGCGAGCAGGCCCACCCCGAGCGGGGCCGCGACCTGCTCTACCGGCTCTTCGAGGACCTCGGCGAGGATCTCGCCGTGATCGAGTCGAGGCCGCTGCAGGAGGGCCGCAACATGAGCATGCTGCTCGGCCCCTCGAAGGAGGCTTCCCGCGAGGCCGAGGCCGGCAAGGCTTCGAAGAAGAGCAAGGGCAAGGGCAAGAACCGCGGCGGGGAAGCTCCCGCCAACGATCATCCCCAGGCGATCCCGGATCACCCCAACGCGGTGGCCCCGGACGCGGTCCCGGATCACCCGAACGCCGTCGCTCCGGACACCGAGCCCGGCACCTCGGCCGAAGAGGCCAACGCGCCCGATTCGGCCGACTCGCCCGACGCGGCCGACTCGGCCGAGTCCACCACGGACTGACCCACAAACGGTGCGGAAACATACGCCTGGCGTATGTTTCCAAGCAGGATTTCCCTAGGGGGTGGCGATCAGGTCGGCGATTCGGTCTGCTGCGTGGCCGTCCCATAGCGGGGGCGGCTCCGGGGGTGGGGCCGAAGGGTCCTTGGCGGCGATGATCCCCGGGATCTCTCCGATCCGGGCGGGGTCGAGGCCGAGCAGGACGTTGGTCCCGAGCTCGATCGTGACCGGGCGCTCGGTGTTGTCGCGCAGCGTGAAGCAGGGGACGCCCAGGTAGCTGGTCTCCTCCTGGATGCCTCCGGAATCGGTCAGGACCGCGCCGGCGTCCGCCTCCAGGGAGAGGAACTCGAGGTAGCCGGCCGGGTCGACCAGGTGGAGGTTCTCCGCCAGCTCGGCGTTGCCGGCGAGGCGGGCCCTGGTCCGGGGGTGGACCGGGAAGAGGACCGGCATCATCGAGGAGACCTGGTTGAGGGCGGCGACCGCCTCGAAGAGCAGGGGGCCGTCGACCAGGGCGGGGCGGTGGAGCGTGACCAGCAGATACGAGCCCGGTTCGAGGCCGAACCGACGGCAGGTCTCCAGGGGCCGGAAACGGTCCTGCAGGGCGACCAGGCTGTCGATCATCGTGTTGCCGACGAAGTGGGCGCGCTCGGCCGGGATGCCCTCCAGCTCCAGGTTGCGCAGGGCCTCCTCGCTGTGGACGTAGAGGATGTCGCTGATCTGGTCGGTGACGATCCGGTTGATCTCCTCCGGCATGGTGCGGTCGTAGCTCCGCAGGCCGGACTCGAGGTGGGCGACCGGGATCTCCAGCTTGACCGCGGTGAGCGCGGCGGCGACGGTCGAGTTGACGTCGCCGGGGACGATCACCAGATCCGGCCGGTTCTCGACCAGCAGCGGCTCCAGGCGCTCCATCACCCGGGCGGTCTGCTGGGCGTGGGTGCCGGAGCCGACCTCCAGCATGTGGTCCGGGGCGGGCACGCCGAGCTGCTCGAAGAAGATCTCGCTCATCAGCCGGTCGTAGTGCTGCCCGGTGTGGACGATCGCCTGGTCGGCATCCGGGATGCGCCGCCCGATCGCGGCGATCAGGGGGGCCATCTTCACGAAGTTGGGCCGGGTTCCCAGCACATGGACGATCCGCATCGGGCCAGCGTACCGTTGCGCCCGGCAGCGAGGTCTACTCCCAGAGCGAAATCAAGCTGGAAATCACCCGTTTTGCAGGGCGAAGGGGCGTTGGGCCCGAGATTTTGATTGAATACTCCGGCTCATGCCGAAGATGAAGACACACTCAGGGGCCAAAAAGCGCTTCAAGCGCTCGGCCAAGGGCAAGCTGCGCGGGCGGCATGCGTACTCCAGTCATATCCTGGAGAAGAAGTCACCCAAGCGCAAGCGGAACATGGGCAAGCCTGCCCACATCGCCGATGCCGATGCCCCGCGTGTCAACAAGCTTCTGGGGAGCAAGTAAATGGCTCGCGTGAAGCGTTCGGTCAACGCCCGTAAGAAGCGTCGCAAGGTCCTCGAAGAGGCCAAGGGCTACTACGGCCGCAAGAACTCCTCGTACAAGCTGGCCAAGGAACAGGTCATGCGGTCGGGCGCCTACGCCTACCGTGACCGCCGGGTCCGCAAGCGCGAGTTCCGTCGTCTCTGGATCACCCGCATCAACGCCGCCGCGCGCATGGAGGGCATGAGCTACTCCGAGCTGATGCATGGCCTGAGCGCCGCCGGCGTCGAGGTCAACCGGAAGATGCTCGCCGACATCGCGGTCAACGACCGTGAGGATTTCCGCCGATTTGTCGAGATCGCCCGGGAGGGTGCCGCCGCCTAGTGCGCTGACGGCACCTCGAACCCACCGGGCGGCTTCGCATCAGCGAGCCGCCCTTTTTCGTTTCGGGACCGAAAAGCAATGATCACGAGCAAGGACAACGAGAAACTCAAACTGGTCCGCAAGCTGGGCATGAAGAAGCACCGGGAGAAGCTCGGGCTCTTCGTGACCGAGGGCGAGGACCTGGCCCGGGCCGGCCTGGCCGCCGGGCATGAGCCGCGGGCGCTCCTGGTCCATCCCGAATGCGAGATCGAGGGCGAGATGGTCGAGCCGGACCTGCTCGACGGGGTCTCGTCCCTGGCCTCCGGGACCAAGGTGATCGGGATCTGGCCCGAGACCTGGGCCGAGCCCGACGCGGTGGACGGGCAGACCTGCCTGTACCTCGACGGGGTCTCCGACCCGGGCAACGTCGGGACCATCATCCGCACCGCCGACGCCCTGATCGGCGGGGTCGTCGTGATCGGGCCCGGCAGCGCCGACCCGTTCTCGGCCGGGGCGGTCCGGGCCAGCATGGGCTCGATCTTCACGCAGACGATCCTGCGGGCCGGGATCGAGGCGACCCCGGCGCCCCGCATCGCCACGGTGCCGAGCGGGGGAGAGACGCCGGGGCCGATCGCCGGCTCGGCCACGATCTGCCTCGGATCCGAGCGCGAAGGGCTTTCGGCCGCCGTCTTGAAGGAATGCGAGGCGAGATGGACGATCCCGCAGCGCCCCGGCGGCGCCCAGTCTTTGAACGTGGCAGCCGCGGCGGCGATCGCCTGCGAGCGGGTATCTTCGCCGCCGGAAGAGCCGGCGACCGAATCGTTGGACAGTGGAACCTGAACCGGGAAAGAAATGGTTGAACGGATAGAGGAAATCGAAGCTGAGGCCAAGGCCGCCGTAGAAGGCGCCGGCTCGGCATCGGAGCTGGAGGACGTACGGGTCAAGTACCTCGGTCGGAAGGCCGAGCTGACCGGCATCCTGAGAGGCATCGCCGATCTGCCGCCGGAGCAGCGCGGCCCGGTCGGGAGCACCGGCAACAAGGTGCGCAAGGGCCTCGAGGCGGCGATCGAGGAGAAGGTCGACGCGCTGAACGCGGCCGAGCTGGAAGCCTCGCTGGCCGAGGAGAGGATCGACGTCACCCTGCCGGGCAGCCCCGCCCCCGCGGTCGGCCACATCCATCCGATCACGCGGACCCGGCGCCTGATCGAGGACGTCATGGTCGGTCTCGGCTACCAGGTGATGGAAGGCCCCGAGGTCGAGCACGACTACTACAACTTCACGGCCCTCAACCATCCCGAAGGGCATCCGGCGCGGATGCTCCAGGA
>JAFKLL010000009.1 GCA_017304845.1 Solirubrobacterales bacterium | reverse complement strand
GTCGACGTCATCCTCAACCCGCTGGGCGTTCCGAGCCGTATGAACATCGGTCAGATCCTGGAGACCCACCTCGGGTGGGCCGCCGGCGAGGGCTGGTACGACGACGGTTCCGAGTCCTACAAGAACCGCGCCGAGACCCGGGATCGCGTCTACGTCTCGACCCCCGTCTTCGACGGTGCCTCGGTCGAGGACGTCGACAACGCTCTGGTCGAGTGGGCCAACGAGCATGGCGAGGCCCGTGGCATCGACATGGGAGTCGACATGGACGAGCGCCCCGGCGCCCGTTGCTCCGGCACCCAGCAGCTCTTCAACGGCCGCACCGGCGAGCCGTACGAGGGCAAGGTCACGGTCGGCTACATGTACATCCTGAAGCTGCACCACCTGGTCGACGACAAGATCCACGCTCGTTCGACCGGCCCGTACTCGCTCGTCACCCAGCAGCCGCTGGGCGGCAAGGCGCAGTTCGGCGGTCAGCGTTTCGGCGAGATGGAAGTCTGGGCCCTCGAGGCCTACGGCGCCGCCTACACGCTGCAGGAGATGCTCACCGTCAAGTCCGACGACACGGTCGGCCGAGTCAAGGCCTACGAGTCGATCGTCAAGGGCGAGAACATCCCCGAGCCGTCGATCCCCGAGTCGTTCAAGGTCCTGCTCAAGGAGATGCAGGCGCTCTCCCTCGACGCCAACGTGGTGTCCGAGGAGGGTGTCGGCGACCTGGCCGAGGAAGAGGACGACCTGCTGCAGGCCGCCCAGGACCTCGGCATGGACCTGACGGAAGTGAGCTCCGGAAACGGTGCCGCAGATGAATCCCTCTCCGAGGGCGGTGATGCCGCTGCCGATGGCGCCGGCGACACCGAGGAAGCAGGTGCTAACTGATGAGTAACGTGATTGACATCAACAACTTCGACGCGATCGAGATCGGTCTCGCCTCGTCGAAGAAGGTCCGGTCCTGGAGCTGGGGCGAGGTCCTCAAGCCCGAGACCATCAACTACCGGACCCTGAAGCCGGAGAAGGACGGCCTCTTCTGCGAGCGCATCTTCGGTCCCACCAAGGACTGGGAGTGCTACTGCGGCAAGTACAAGCGGGTCCGTTACAAGGGCATCGTCTGTGAGCGCTGCGGCGTCGAGGTGACCCGGTCCAAGGTCCGGCGTGAGCGCATGGCTCACATCGACCTGGCCGCGCCGGTCTCCCACATCTGGTTCTTCAAGGGCGTCCCGTCGCGGATCGGCTACCTGATCGACATGGCTCCGAAGGAGCTGGAGAAGGTCCTGTACTTCGCGGCTTCGATGATCACCTGGGTCGACGAAGAGGCCCGGGCGAAGGATCTCGGCACCCTCGAGAAGGAAGTCGACACCGTCATCAGCGAGTACGAGGCCGAGCGCCAGTCCTCCACCCAGGAACTGGACGAGGCGCTGAAGCGCCGGGTCAAGTACATCGAGGACGGCACGCAGACCAAGTTCAGCGACGACGATCACCTCTGGGCCGACTCGCTCGGCCTGACCGCCGCCCAGCTGCGCAAGCTGAGCGACGACGATCGGGCCAAGCAGATCAAGGAACTCACCAAGAATTTCGAGGCCGAGATCAACGACACCGAGGCCTACATCGACGAGGCGATCGAGCGGCTCCAGGAAGTCTGGAAGATCTTCCAGACCATGAAGCCGAAGGACGTCATCAACGACGAGACGGTCTTCCGTGAGCTCAAGGATCGCTTCGGCAGCCCGTTCGGCTGGGGCGAGTACTTCCGTGGCGGCATGGGCGCCGAGTCTGTGCGCGACCTGCTCGAGCAGATCGACCTCGCGGCCACCTGCGAGGAGCTCGAGGACCAGATCAACACCGCCAAGGGCCAGAAGCAGGCCCGCGCGGTCAAGCGGCTCAAGGTCGCCTCGGCGTTCCTGAAGTCGGAGAACAAGCCCGAGTGGATGATCCTGGACTGCGTCCCGGTCATCCCGCCGGAGCTGCGGCCGATGGTCCAGCTCGACGGTGGCCGGTTCGCGACCTCGGATCTGAACGATCTGTACCGCCGCGTGATCAACCGGAACAACCGCCTCAAGCGGCTGCTCGACCTCGGTGCCCCCGAGATCATCGTCAACAACGAGAAGCGCATGCTTCAGGAGTCGGTCGACGCCCTGTTCGACAACGGCCGTCGTGGCCGTCCGGTCACCGGGCCCGGCAACCGCGCCCTGAAGTCGCTCTCGGACATGCTCAAGGGCAAGCAGGGTCGGTTCCGTCAGAACCTGCTCGGCAAGCGCGTCGACTACTCCGGCCGTTCGGTCATCGTGGCCGGCCCGTCGCTGAAGCTGCACCAGTGCGGTCTGCCGAAGCTGATGGCTCTGGAGCTGTTCAAGCCGTTCATCATGGCCCAGCTGGTCGAGCGCAAGGCCGTCCAGAACATCAAGGCGGCCAAGAAGATGGTCGAGTCGATGGTTCCCGAGGTCTGGGACGTGCTCGAAGAGGTGATCGAGGAGCACCCGGTTCTGCTGAACCGCGCGCCCACGCTGCACCGCCTCGGCATCCAGGCCTTCGAGCCGATCCTGGTCGAGGGCAAGGCGATCCAGGTCCACCCGCTCGTCTGCTCGGCCTTCAACGCCGACTTCGACGGTGACCAGATGGCGGTCCACGTGCCGCTGAGCGCCGAGGCTCAGGCCGAGGCCCGGGTCCTCATGCTCTCCGCCAACAACATCCTCTCGCCCGCGCACGGCTCGCCTCTGGCGACCCCGACGCAGGACATGGTGCTGGGTCTGTACTACCTGACCTACGCCAAGGAGGACGTGGCCGAGCTCGACCCGTCGAAGCTGAACAAGCGCCCGCATCCGTTCCGTACCGCTCAGGAGGCCGAGCTGGCCTACGAGAACGGTGTGGTCGGTCTGCAGGACTACGCCGAGTACCGCGGCCGCGGCGATGAGCACTTCCTGACCACGGTCGGGCGGATCATCTTCAACGACCGCATCGAGCGTGCCCTCGCCGAGGCGCTGGGCGACGAGTACGACGCTTCGGCCTACTCGTTCGTCAACGAGTCGCTGAAGAAGAAGGACATCAACGACATGGTCGGCTGGCTGGTCGACACCTACGGCGCGCCCGCGATCTCGCAGGTGCTCGACGCCTTCAAGGAGCTGGGCTTCACCTTCTCCTCGCGGGCCGGGATCACCGTCTCGAAGAACAACGTCGTGCCGCCGCCGGAGAAGGAAGAGATCCTCGCCAAGTACGACGAGGAGACCGCCCGGATCCAGGCCGAGTTCGACGAGGGATGGCACACCGCCGAGGAGCGCCACAAGCAGGTCACGGACAAGTGGAACGCGGCCACCGAGGAAGTCGGTCAGGCGATGGAGGACAACCTCCGTCAGCTGAACCCGATCTTCATGATGGCCAACTCCGGCGCCCGTGGCTCGTTCAAGCAGATCCGTCAGCTGGCCGGCATGCGAGGCCTGATGGCGAATCCGAAGGGCGAGATCATCGAGCGTCCGATCAAGTCCAACTTCATCGAGGGGCTGTCGGTCGGCGAGTACTTCATCTCGACGCACGGTGCTCGTAAGGGTCTGGCCGACACGGCTCTCCGTACGGCCGACTCCGGTTACCTGACCCGCCGTCTGGTGGACGTCGCCCAGGACGTGATCGTCCTGGAGGACGACTGCAAGACCAAGGAGTTCATCGACATGCCGCTCTACATCGACGGCGAGCCGAACCCGAACGTGGTCGGCCGTCTGGCGGCGAAGAAGTTCGAGACCAAGCGTGGCCGTGAGCTGCTCAAGAAGGGCCAGCTGATCGGCAAGGCCGACGCGGCCGAGCTGATCGAGGCCTACGAGGGCGACGAAGAGGCCACCGTGCCGGTTCGCTCCGCCTTCAAGTGCGAGTCCGAGCGGGGCATTTGCCGCTCCTGCTACGGCGTCTCGCCGGCGACCGGCTTCATGGTCGAGATCGGCGACTCGATCGGCACCATCGCCGCTCAGTCGATCGGCGAGCCGGGCACCCAGCTCACCATGCGTACCTTCCACACCGGCGGCGTCGCCGGACAGGACATCACCCAGGGTCTGCCCCGAGTGGTCGAGCTGTTCGAGGCCCGCAAACCGAAGGGTCTCGCGCAGATGGCCGAGGTGGCCGGCAAGGTCGCGGTCGAACAGACCGAGAAGCAGGCCGTGGTCACGGTGACCGAGGCGAACGGGGAGGAGAGCTCCTACACGTTCCCGCCTCGTACCCGTCTCAACGTCAAGGCCGGTGACACGGTCGAGGTCGGCCAGCAGCTGAACGAAGGTTCGCTGTACCCGGCCGACGTGCTCTCGATCCGTGGTCGCACCGCGGTCGAGCAGTACCTGGTCGCGGAAGTCCAGCGCGTGTACAAGGCGCAGGGCGTGGAGATCAACGACAAGCACATCGAAGTGATCGTGCGCCAGATGCTGAAGAAGGTCGAGATCGAGACCAAGGGCTCGACCGAGCTGCTCCCGGGCCAGCTCGAGGATCGTCAGCTGCTGAAGGCGATCAACAAGCAGATGAAGGCCGACGGTGGCGCCATCGCGAAGTCGCAGGAGAAGATCCTCGGCATCACGAAGGCCTCGCTGGCGACCAAGTCGTTCCTCTCGGCGGCCTCCTTCCAGGAGACCACCAAGGTCCTGACCGATGCCGCGCTGGAAGGCAAGCGCGACCGTCTGGTCGGCCTCAAGGAGAACGTCATCATCGGCAAGCTGATCCCGGCCGCGACCGGCCTCAAGCACTACCGCTCGATGGTCGTCGAGCCGGCCGAGCCCTTCGCTCCGGCGGAGGAAGCGGTCCTGCTCGAGGAGGAGCTGGTCGTCGACGACGCCAACGGCAACGGCGCCGACGGCTTCGGCGAGTCCTTCGCCGACGAGCTGGACGAGATCTCACAGGAGATCGACGCCAGCAGCGCCGAGAAGTAAGCCACGCTGAGAAGCGTCGAAGAGGGGGCGTCTCCGGGCGCCCCCTCTTCTTTCCCAAATATCCCGACAAAGACAATAGACAAACTCATGTAGATTGCTCGCATGGCTGAATCTGTCCTGAGCGGACCGTACTGCAGCGCCGAAGAGGCGATCGAAGAGTTCGAGGCGGGCCGGATGCTGATCGTCTCCGGCGGCCGCCACTCGGTGAACGACGGCGATCTGGTCGTGCCGGCCCGGGCCGCCGACGCGGACCGGGTCAACTTCATGGTTCGCGATGGGCGGGGGCTGGTCTGCCTCGCCCTGACCGGAGAGCGCTGCGACCAGCTCGGACTGGAGCCGATGGCCGAGCGCCGGGTGCCGGTCGGCCAGGCCGATTTCACGATCTCGATCGAGGCGGCCGAGGGGGTATCGACCGGGATCTCCGCGGCCGACCGGGCCCGGACCATCGCCGTCGCGATCGATCCGGAAAACGGCCGCGAGAGCCTGGTGCGACCGGGCCACGTCTTTCCCCTCCGGGAGCGTCCCGGCGGGGTCCTGGCCCGTGCCGGTCATGTCGAGGCCGGGCTCGACCTCAGCCGCCTGGCCCGCACCGGCGACTCGGTCGTCCTCTGCCAGATCCTCGACGAGGAGGGCGATGCCGCCGGGACCGGCTATCTGGCCGAGTTCGCCGCCCGTCACGGGATCAAGATGGTCCGGGTCGACGAAGTGATCCGCCACCTCTCCGGCCTCGCGGCGGACCGGGAGGCGCCCCGCCCGGCCGAGGAGTCCCGGCAGCTCCGCTCGATCCTCGGCCACTTCGCGACCGGGGTCACCGTGGTCACGACCACCGACCTCGACGGGGCGCCCTGCGGGACCACGGCCAACGCCTTCACCTCGGTCTCCCTGGACCCGCCGCTGATCCTGGTCTGCCTGGCCCGCGAGAGCCACACCCTCGAGATGATCCGGGCACGGGGCGGCTTCGTGGCCAACATCCTCGCCGACGGGCAGCAGGATCACTCGAACTGGTTCGCGCGCCGGGGCGTGCGTCTGGATCCGGCCCTGCATGAGTTCGAGGCCGGCCGGCTGGGCTTGCCGGTCCTGGCCGGCACCGTGGGCCACCTGGAATGCGAGGTGGAGCGCATCGACGACGGTGGAGACCACGAGATCGTGCTCGGCCGGGTCGTCTCGCACGGCAGGCACGAGGCCCCCGACCCGCTGCTCTTCTACCAGGGCTCCTACCGCAGCCTGAACGAACCCCGCCCGGCCAACCGCATCTGAGCCCGACCGCCCGACCCGGGCCTGCCAACTTGTGGTCGATATCCGTGCAAAGTTGGCTGGAAATCGGCCATCGGGGCAACTGACATGTCGTCATGTCAGAAAGTCCCTACACTAGGCGCATGTCTGAAGCACCTCGCGTCTGTGTGATCGGGGCCGGCTCCTCCGGCATCACCGCCTGCCGCAGCCTGGCCGAGAAGGGAATCGAGTTCGTCTGCTTCGAGAAGGGCTCGGGCATCGGCGGCAACTGGCGCTACGAGAACGACAACGGGATGTCGGCCGCGTACCGCTCGCTCCACATCAACACGTCGCGTCAGATGATGGCCTACGGCCGCTTCCCGATGCCGGAGGACTACCCGGACTATCCGGATCACTTCCAGATCACCAGCTATTTCGAGGACTTCGTCGACCACTTCGGGCTGCGGGAGGAGATCCGCTTCCAGACCGAGGTCGAAGCGGTCGAGCCGGCCGAGGGCGGGGGCTGGGACGTGCGCTGGTCCGCCCGCGACGGCGAGAGCGGCACCGACCGCTTCACCGACGTAATGGTCTGCAACGGCCACCACTGGGACAAGCGCTGGCCCGAGCCGGCCTATCCCGGCGCCGAGAGCTTCGAGGGCATCCAGATCCACGCCCACGACTACCGCACCCCGGAGATCTTCGACGGCAAGCGCGTGCTGGTCCTCGGCATCGGCAACTCGGCCACCGACATCTCCGTCGAGTCCTCGCGCCACGCCGAGGCCACCTTCCTGGCGATGCGCCGCGGCGCCTGGATCCTGCCCAAGTACCTCGGCAGCAAGCCCACCGACCGCGCCACCACCGGGATCATGGCGAGAACGCCGATCGCGCTCCAGAGCCTGGGCATGAGCATCATGCTCCGGTTCGCGGTGGGCAAGCCGACCGACTACGGCCTGCCCAAGCCCGACCACAAGTTGCTCCACGCCCATCCGACGGTCTCGCAGGACCTGTACAACCGCCTCGGGCACGGTGACATCACGGTCAAGCCGAACATCGAGCGCTTCGAGGGGGACTCCGTCGTCTTCGAAGACGGGACCCGCGAGAAGGTCGACGTCGTCGTCTACTGCACCGGCTACAAGATCACCTTCCCCTTCCTGGCCCCGGAGATCTTCAACGCGGACGAGAACCAGGTCGACCTGTACCGGCGGGTCGTCGCCCCCGATCAGCCCGGGCTCTACTTCATCGGCCTGATCCAACCGCTGGGGGCGATCATGCCGCTGGCCGAGGTCCAGTCCGACTGGGTCGCCGAGTTGATCGCGGGGGAGGGAGCGCTACCGGACCGGATCGAGATGACCAGGCAGATCGCGCTCGAGCAGGCGAAGATGAAGCGGCGCTACGTGAAGTCGAAGCGCCACACGATCCAGGTCGACTTCGAGGACTACTTGCGGCTGCTGTCCAAGGAGCGTTCGCGCTCGCGGGCCCTGGCCGGCTCGGCCTGAGCCCTGCCGGGGCGCAGCCGGTGGCCGACGGCGGGCTCCGGGGCGCGGCTGCGCTGGGTGCCCGGCTTGATCTGGCCGCCGCCATGCGGGTCCCGTCGCGGGCCGCGTCACGGTCTATGTCTGCCGCGGCGAGACCTGCTCCCTCCCGGTCACCGACCCGACCGCGCTCGCTGCCCTCATCCGTCCCGAGACGCCCGTATCATCCTGAGATCCCTGCGCCGCCTGGTCCCCTTCATCGCTCTCGCCCTGCCGGCAGGCGCC
>JAFKLL010000017.1 GCA_017304845.1 Solirubrobacterales bacterium | reverse complement strand
CATCGCGACGGCGGCGCCGGACGGCTACAATATCGGCATGCTGACGGTCGAGATCGCCATGATGCGCACGCCGGACGGCCACAGCCGGATCGAGCTCTCCCGCTTCCTCAGGCCGCCTGTCATCGCGGATCACCGGAACGCCCCGGTCAACGCCCTCGGCTACCTCCGAGTCATGTTCGCGGTCGACGACCTCGACGACACCCTCACCCGCCTCGAAAAGCACGGCACGAAGCTGGTCAGCACCGAGATTGTCAACTTCCAGGACACCTACCGGCTTTGCTATGTCCGCGGGCCGGAGGGGCTGCTCATCGGGCTTGCCCAGGCACTCTGATCGAGGTGGTTTGCCGGTAGGTGGGCAGTAGGGTCCGGCGCGTGGGAGAGGACCTAGAGGGCGATGAACTTGGCGGAAAGCTGTCCGGCACGTGCCGGCAATTCCTTCAGGCGAGTGGTCGTGGCACGCTCGCCCTTGCGCTAGGCGCGCAACTCGCCTGGTCGACGGGTTGCGGGCCGGGAGGCGACGGGAAGTCGGCTTCCTCGGCACCCAACTGGGACAGCCTTCAAAAGGAGCTGACCGGGGATGTGCTCGTCCCCGGGTCGAAGGGATTCGAGTTGAGGAGCCGGCCCTTCAACGGGCGCTACGCGGACATCGTGCCTCAGGGCGTCGCGGTCTGCGCCGATGCGAGCGACGTCCAACATGCGGTTCGCTTCGCGACGGCGGAGGGGCTGCCGGTGGCGGTCCGTTCAGGTGGCCACAACTACGCCGGCTATTGCAGCGGGCCGGGCCTTGTCGTGAATCTCGGGTCGATGCGGGGAGTGAGGGTCAATGACGCGGCGGGAACGGTGACCGCACAGCCGGTGCCCTCAACACGATGGTCTACGCCGACCTGCAGCCTCACGGGGTGGCGATCTCCGCGGGCCGTTGCCCGACGGTGGCCGTTGGAGGTCTCGTGCTGGGCGGCGGGATCGGCTGGACAGTGTTCTCCTTCCAGCAGGGCATACCGGTTGGGGCGTGATTGTCCGCGACAGTGCTTCGCTGAATAGCAGGACGCGATCCGTTTCTCGGGTAGCCATCCCCGAATCCGCAGCAGACGGTCGAAGATCGACGAACTGGCGTGGCGTGAGAACTGAAACCAACAGGTCATCAAGGTCAGTTAGGTGCTTGTCACCAGAAACGAGGTAGTCCGCTTGGACAGCTTCCGCCAAGCGGCCAGGTAGTGGTGTCGGGATCAGCGGAAACCTTCTCCCGCATGGTGGGATCAGGGAAAGCGGTCGCACTGTGCGCCAACGGGGCCCGAAGCACGGACAGCAGGCACCAACGATTCCTGACCTGGCCCCGGTAACGTTTCGCACCGATGAGCGAGCAAGGAACGGGGAGAGCGACCGGATGAGCCACGAGAAAGCCCTGTCTTTGAACGAGATCCGCAGCCGGATCGCTCAGTTCGCTCTCGACTACAAGGACACCACCAAAGAAAAGCAAGACGCCCAGAACTTCTGGCGCGACCTCATGTACTGCTACGGAATTACATCCGTGAAGCGCCGCGGGGTCTTGTTCGAACACGAAGCGGTCAGGTCAGACACTGGAAACGTCGGCTATATCGACGTATTCCTGCCTGGACACTTCCTGATCGAACATAAATCTGCCGGGAAAATCACCGTTTCGGCCGGGACAGGCAAATCCAACGCCGAGGAGCAGGCGGAGGCTTACCTCACCGGCGGCTCGATCAAGGACAAAGCTCTACCGAAGTACGTCCTGACGTCCGACTTCCGATCGATCCAGGTAACGGACCTTGACAAGCCGAAGTCCGACCCGACCCGAACGGTGACAGTTCTAACGCGCGACCTCCCGGAGCACATCGAGACGTTTCTCTTCTTGACGGGCGATGAGGACGTCGATGCGTTCGTAAGGGAAGACCAAGCAGAGGCATCCATTCAAGCCGCGAGGTTGATGGGACACCTCTTCTCCGCGCTAACCAAAGACTCCGACAGCCTCAACGAGGAGTCTGCTCGCGACGAGGATGACGAGACCTACGATGCGTCCATTCTCCTGACCCGCCTCCTGTTTCTCATGTTCGGCGACGACGCTGGACTTTGGTCGAGGTCACAGTTTCAGCGGTTTGTGATTGAGCGAACGGTTGAGGACGGGAGCGATCTTGGTTCACAACTCACAACATTGTTCGACGTCCTTGACACGCCGGAGGGGGATCGCGATCCGCGAATGGACGAGGCTTTCTCCTCGTTTCCTTACGTGAATGGCGCCCTTTTTAATCGAGATGTCCGAACTTCAACTTGGTTCGACCGAGAAATGCGCGACGCGCTCCTCGAAGCATGTGCCTTTGATTGGTCCCGGATCAGTCCAGCGGTTTTTGGTTCGCTTTTCCAAACAGTCCACTCGAAGGAAGCTCGCCACGCTGGCGGCGAGCACTACACCTCTGAGGAGAACATCCTAAAGACGCTTCGGCCACTGTTCCTCGATGGGCTGCGCCAGAAACTAGATTCCGCCAATACGAAGCCGACCTTGGAGAAGCTCCATGCCGAGCTTCTCGAGTATCGCTACGTAGACCCAGCATGCGGCTGCGGCAACTTCCTCATCGTCGCCTATCGCGAATTGCGGCAACTGGAGCTTGATCTGCTCGTCAAGCTGCGCGCAAAGCAAGGGCTGGCCGACAAGCTCGTGCTCGACGCGTCTGAGCTTCTGAACGTGTCCCTAGACCAGTTCACCGGCATTGAGATCAAGTGGTGGCCAGCGAAGATCGCCGAAACCGCGATGTTCCTGGTCGATCATCAAGCCAATCGGCGGATGGAGAAGGCGCTCGGCACAACTCCGCGTCGGCTTCCCATCAACGTTCAGTCGAACATCATCCACGGGAACGCTCACGCGATCGATTGGCTTACCGAGCTACCCAGCGAAGGACACACGGTATTCATGTTCGGGAATCCTCCGTTCTTGGGTCACGCGGACCGGACTGAACGTCAAAAGACGGAGCTTCAGGAAGCTTGGGGAACCGCCAGTATCGGTCACTTGGACTACGTGACGGCGTGGCATGCCCGAGCCCTCTCGTACTTCTCACTAGTCCCAGGTGAGTTTGCCTTCGTATCGTCGAACTCCATAACTCAAGGCAAGCAGCCGCCCGGGCTTTTTGGGCCAGTCGAAGAGGAAGGATGGCGGATCAAGTTCGCGCACCGGACGTTCTCCTGGGACTCGGAGACTGCCTTTCGTGACAAAGCAGCCGTTCATTGCGTGATCGTCGGATTCACCAGAGACCAGGAGATTCCTCAGCGTCTCTTCGACTACGACACTCCAACTTCAGAGCCAGTCGAGGTCAATCTCGAAGTAGGGATCAACGCCTATCTGGCAGACGCCCCGTCAGTCTTTGTTACGTCATGTCGAAGCCCTCTCAACCCGGATCTGCCCAAGGTTTCTTTCGGCTCAATGCCAAATGATGGCGGAGGCCTGCTCGTCTCAGAGGGAGAGTTCGAAGAGATGTCCGAGGATCCTGTAGCAAAGAAGTACCTGCGCCCATTTGTTGGAGCAGACGAGCTGATTTCCGGCGACCGCCGCTGGTGTCTTTGGATGGAGGACCTTGACCCCAAGGATCTGAAGCTTTCTCCAGCCCTGGATTCTCGGGTCTCCTCCGTGCGATCGACACGACTCGCCAGTCGGCGGGCGACCACACGAGCCCTGGCCGATACCCCCTATCTGTTTGGAGAAATTCGCCAACCCGCGGTTCCGTACCTGTGCATCCCCCGCCACTTCGCCGAAAACCGACGCTTCGCCACGGCTGCGCGGCTACAACCCAAAGTTATCGCCGGAGATGCGACGTTCACCTGTCCGGATCCTGACGGATTCGCTTTCGCCATCATCTCCTCAACGATGTACATCACCTGGCAGAAGTCGATCGGAGGACGGATCAAGTCTGACCCAAGGTTCTCAGGGACGCTCACTTGGAACTCGTTCCCCCTGCCACAGATCGAACCAGACCTTCGAGCCAAGATCATCGCGTCTGGAGAGGACGTTCTACAAGCGAGGGCGCTGACTCCCAACCGGTCCCTAGAAGAGCTCTATGCGCCTCTTGGAATGAGCCGAGATCTATTGGCCGCCCACAAGATCCTCGACAAAGAAATAGACCGCGCCTTCGGAATCGTCCGAGGCCAGCCCTCACTGCTCAAGCGCCAAACCGTCCTCTTCGACAGCTACAAACAACTGACTTCAAACTGAGTGCCGAGACCGTTGGGGCGCATCATTTGTTCGCTCCGATTCAGATGAGAGAAAGTTGGCCATCAGCGTTCGTAGGGCATCTCCTGCTTGAGGTAGCTCGACTTCCATACGAAGCCTAAGCCCGAGCGCGCTCGAATGCCAAGAAGCGGCGTTAAAGCCAGCGGCAAGGTCGTCTGGATCGGTCAGGTTTGCGTCGCCGGAAAAACAGCGACAACGCGCCCCTGGGCGTCCGGACCAGAGGCCCTGTCCACCAGAGGGGCGCGCCGCGCGCTCGAAGCTGTCCGCGCTGAACTCGAATCAGCGGAAGCGCAGCGCGCCACGACCGACAAGACCGGCACCTGCGAGCAGTTGTGCCATCGAGGGCCTTGTCCGCCACCAGCGGACCGAGGTCAAGCAGCACCGCCTCAACAAGGACGGCAGCCCGAAGGTCGGTCTCGCCGGATCGACCACCGTCGATCACATCAACTACCTCCACTCGATCTTCGAGTTCGCCCTGCGCCGCGAGATCATCAACACCAATCCAGTCAGCCCGGCGAAGAAACCCAAGGTCAAGAAGCAAGAGCAAGACTTCTCCTCCCTGACCGTCGAGCAAATCGATGCCGTGATCGACGCCGTTCCAGACGACTATCTCGGGTCGAGCGACCGTGCGCTCATCCTGGCTGCCGCACAAACCGGTCTCAGGCAGGGAGAGTTGATCGCTCTGCGGTGGGACGACATTCTCTGGGACCAAACCGCGGTAAGGGTCAGAGCGAGCGTCTCCCGCGGCTCTCTCGGCGATCCCAAATCGGTGACCTCCAAAATACAGGTACCCATGAGCAGACGCGTCGCCAAAGTCCTACATGACCAACCCCAACAAGATCAGGGAACGCTTCTAAGCGGCAATGGTCACGGCAGGGTTCAGCACATGATCGGTCAAGGCGGCGGCATCGTCTTCCACTCCCTGCGCCACACTTTCGGCACCCAGATGGCTTCAGCCGGTGCGCCGCTCGTGGCAATCAAGGAATGGATGGGACACGCCGACATCCAAACCACAATGATCTACGCGAAGTGGACGAAGGACCGCGAAGCAGAGCGGGCGTTCGTTGACGCCGCCTTTTCAACGGGCTAGGCGAGCGTCGCGTTCAACCGCTCAATCAAGTTTCCGAAGCGCTCATAGGTAACCTCCGAAAAGCCATCAAGCACCTTGTCACGTTCTCGAAGCAAGACTTCGGCAGGTCGACCGTGATCGAAATCTGCTCCTCGGTGTTCAGCTATCCGTTTCACAATTCGCTCGCCTTCCGGCAGATCGCTCTCTTTCAGATTCTCGTCGAAGGCACTGTTGTAGAGGCCTAGATAGTCCTCGACCGCGAAAAGGTCTTCGATGTCCGCATTCCTCGTGTCGAGGGCATCCCCCACCGGCACCAATCTCGATCCCTCGAGTAAGCCACTCGCAACCATGTCGTTCAGCCGTTGAACGGCACTAGATTTCGAACTCGAATCGATCAGCACAGTCACGTCAAGGTGGCTTCCGAGCAGCGCTACAAATGTCGGAATGTTCTGGGCACCACCGACTGGCGAAATGGTCCAACGCTCATCGATACCAGGCTTACCACTCTGTTTGAGTCGATCACTTACAAGGGTCAAGTAGGCGAAGTCGGACGTGCCTTCGACGACTAGGTTGTCGCCACCGACGAAAAGGCTCTTGGCGATGTCGTAGCCCAGCGCAGCCTGCAACGGAAAGACACTGTCGGGATCCCGTGCGAGAACGCTGTCCGAGACGACTGCTCCTTCTTCGGGCCCACGGTCTTCCACGATGCGTACTCGGTGCAACTTGCCTGGCTCGACCATGAATGGAGAATGCGTGGAATAGAGAACTTGATGCTCTTTCGCCAGACGTTCATCGATGAATCGAAGGTAGTCGGCCTGCGCCTTTCCGTGCAGGCTTAGCGCGGGTTCGTCGAGCAATACCACTACTGGATTCTCAGACCCCTCGAACTCGGAGAACGCTGCCAGGAACGAGAAGAACCACTGGAATCCAGCGGAGCGCTGATCGAAATTGTTGGTATAGCCGTGCCGCCGGTCCTTCACTCTGGTTTCGAGAAAGCGCGCCACGGCCCTCTGACCGTTCGGGGTGTCGATGGTCTCCTTATCGACGTCCATTTCCACCGACAAGTCTGGATTCTGAGTCCAGTACTCGAAGACTTGACGGGTAAGTTCGTTCGAGACCGCCTCCAGTTCCGCCTTGCGCAGTTCATAGGTCTCATCAGACAAGGCGTCAGTGTCGGTGCCAGCCAAGAGCAACAATGCGCGAGCTGTTTGGAAACCATCCCCGCCTGGCTGAGATGCTTCGTCAGCAAGTTCCCGAAGGTCCACTCGACCCGGAAGCTGCGAGTAGTCAGAAAAATAGAAGAACTTTGGCAAGCGAGGTTTGAGGACACCCCACGCGACTCTCCATGCCTCGTCACCCATATCACCGACTTCCTTCTCGATGTCGATCAGGGCCTGGGGAATTCCGGCTTCAGGAGCCTCGTCAACCTGACTGCGCCAATTCACCACGGCATCCTTCAGGTCTTTCAGGTCCTTCGCTTTGCCGAATCGCTTTCTGTTGGTTGCGCTTAGACCGATGCGATCGAAGACGTCGAGAATCGCTTTCTGGGGATCGCAAGGAATCGTCACGGTCCAGCGACCTTCATAGGAAAGCGCCACAGTCAACTCGGGGCCAGTCAGTACTCCCTCCCCTAGCGCAGACTCGACGACAGAGACATCACCACGGTCTAGTTCGAACTTGACCTCAATGGGCGTCGTCGATTCGATAACTCCTGCTTTGCGGTCCGGAATTTCAATCCAACGCGGGTAGTGATCAATCACGTCGAAGGAAGCTTCGTGCGCAGGGTTGAAGCGATACAGAGCTTCTAAAAGAGTTGTCTTCCCCGATTCGTTCTTTCCGACGAGGGCTGTGACGGCCTCATCTACATCAACCCATCCCGAATCGAGGACATTGCGAAACTTGCGGACGCGAAAGGACTTGAGACGCATGACACATACCCTAACGTCGTCGACTGACGACTAGTACGGATCGAACTCACTCGGCCTTGATGCACTGAAATAACGGATAGATAACGGATCGCCCGTTCAGACGCTACCTCCCCTGCAACAAGAAAGCCCCGCTATAGCGAGGCTTTCGGTGAATAGCGGGGGCAGGATTCGAACCTGCGACCTTCGGGTTATGAGGCGTGGCCCCGCGATTTGAGCCGACTATCCGGTTGTATCCGGCGCTCTCAAACTCCCTGGAAATCACGGGGTTTCTGTCGCTTCCGTGAGTACGTGGATATCCGACTCAATCCGACAGTCTGTTGCCTTTTCGTTGCCTTCAGCATCGTCCCCCAACGGCTTGATCGGGCCTCCGAGGTCGTTGTCGAGCAAATGGACGTACCGCTTCAAGGTGAAAGCCGGATCCGAATGACCCAGCCAGTGCTGAACCTGGACGATGTTCCGGCCCTCAGCAAAGAGACGGCTGGCTACGGTGTGTCTGAACTGGTGGAAGCCGCCGCTATCGAATCCCGCCTCCGCCATCGCAGGCTTCAGCGCCCGGTTGAAGAGGTTGTCCGGGTCGAAGTAGTTTCCAGCCTCGTTCGGAAACGCTGGCTCCTTGTCCAGGCGATGAAGAGCCTTGAGCTTGTCGGCCAAGTCCGTGGAGATCGGAACCTCCCTCCTCGACTCTTTGGACTTCGGCGGAACCAAAACCAGCTTGCCCTTTTCTCTTCGGAGAGCCTGCCGGACCTGGATTTCCGGTTTGTCACCGTCGAGCTTGAGGTGCTTGCCCTGCAGAGCTATCAACTCGGATCGTCGGATGCCGGTTTCTGCCAGAAGCTCGAACATGAGTCGGTATTTCGGATTGACGAGTTGGACTACGAGTTCCATCGTCTTTCCAGGGAACGGCTGAGCAAGGTCCTCGTCCTCGATGATCCGTGGACGGTGAGGAAGAACAGCGTCCGTTGCCGGGTTGTGGAGGATTAGACCCTCCCGTCTCGCCGTGGCGAAGCATGATCGGAGCGGGACCAAGGCGTTCCTGACCGACGAATCGGAAAGGGTCTTGACCGGCTCGCCCTTGCGCCTCTTCGATTTCGGCCTTGCTGGCTGCTTGGCGAGCCAGTTCACGAACTTGTTGATGTCGGCAGGCTGCACCTCCTGCAGCTTGATCTGCTTCGGGAAATACTTGAGCGCATATCTCTTGAGTAGAGATCGATCCTGTTCCCGAGTCGATTCCCGATAGCCGCGTTTCCCGCTGCCCTGGTATCGCTCGATCCAGTCAAGAACATAGTCGTGGAGCAAGATCCGGCTGTGACCAACCGACGTACCATCAGCCACAGCCTGCTCTAGCTTCCTCTTCCCATCTCGTGCTTCGGTGAGTGTCCTAAAGGTCTTCTTGTGCTGCTTACCACGGTCTCGCCAGATGACCACGTACTTGCACTCGCATCGGCCACCTTCGCAACTCTGCCGGTGCCTCCGAAAGATCCCCGGAACCGATGTCTTCTCTAGCTTTGCCACTTTGATCCCCCTACTCAGGATCTGACTTTGGAGGCCGAGGCTGGTGTCGTTGCGCCTCCCCTTGCCTTCCAGTCCAGAATCTCGGATCGCTTGAAGCTCAACTGGTTGCCGACCTTTTGAAACGGGATCCTCCGACACTGCACCAAGTGATGAACCTTGGACACAGAGCACGGAATTATCTCCGCCGCCTCTTTGGTCGTCAGAAATTCCTTTTCTTCTTTCTCGTCAGCCAGGATTGCAGCGGCTCTCCGGGCGACGGCTTCGACTAGATCGACCGAGGCCGGTCTCGCCTGCCAGTCGTAGAACGAGAGCTTGGACGGATCCTCGAACGCCATGGCATCGAGGCAATTCTGTGCTGGTTCCAACATGGATGATTCCCACTTTCTTGCCTCCGGTTAGAGGCAATTCGCTTTATGGAGCGAGTAGGGAAAGTGGGTATCGTCAAACCGCCTAAGGCCCAGCATCGGCCTTTCACCGCTACTCCGAGTTCAAAGTAGCAACTTTGATTGCCACCGTTCTGGCATTGAGATTGGAGGCTCAATCTCATGTCTCTGAACGTCGATCTTCGACGGGATGGATAAGCCGTTTCGGCCCTGTAGACGGCCACCTGAATCGTCCCGCGCTGACCCTGCGGTCAGCCTTCTAGGTTGACTTTCGGCGGCTCTGGTTGACGACCGTCCTCGCCTCGGGCGACACGCTTGTAGGCGTGGATCTGGCGAGGTTCGCCCATGACAAAGGTGTCCCACGCCTCTCCCCACCAGTAGCGGATCCTGTTGGGGTACTTGGTGTCGAGCTTCCAGCCGGGGCCTCGGTCGGGCGGTGGCGCTAGCTCCGTGATCTCACTCTCGTCGTCTTCCCAGCCGAGGCCGTACGCCTTCATCGTGAGCGGGGACGCCACCCAGAACATGCGGTCTGGATCGACCCCGAGTTCGCTACCGAGGATCTTTGGGACGGCGATCTCGATGCCGCTCCAAGCACTCTCGGCCCGGTACAGCATCTCCTTGATCTCGACCACGGAGAACTCAAGCGATTCGCCCGGAGTGCCGCCATCGTCGTCTGCGTAGGCGGTCTTCTGGTTTTGCTGATCTGACATCAAACCTCCAAGAGATTTCCACCGTATAAGTGGTCACACTATACTGGTGTCATTCTAAAATAGTGTGGACTTATAGGTGTAGGCGAGGCATGATGCCGGGATGGCCGTACCTGAATCGCCGGACGCCCTTGCCCTCGGCAAAGCGATCAGATCCGTAAGGGAAAAGACCGGAGCAAGCCAGGAGTCGGTCGCCCTCAAAGCTGGCTTCCATCGCAACTACTACAGCGATGTCGAACGAGGCAACCGCAACATCACCCACGCCACTCTGCTCAAGATCGCCAAAGCCCTCGACGTGAAAGCGTCGGAACTACTGGCACGAGCCGGTCAGTAGCGAGCTAACGTCCTCCTGAGGGGCGGTTACGGGAATCATGCTCCACCCCTTACCAGGTCGGGAACCCAGGGACTCCTGAAGATCGACACCCCCTTGAGACGGATGGGATCCACAGGAATCCCGTTCCATAGGCGAGAGTATGGAACGCCCTGCTCCTGGGTCCCTCTCGATCCTCGGGGGTCTAGGCCACCGCTCGGAAGTTGATGATTCCAGCCCGACGACTCCCTAGGTTCGACACAGGCGCCCTCCGCTCCTGGCCTAGGATCACGCGGTTTTTGGGGTTCTGTGCGAGAATGTGGGTGTACTGCTGCGTCAAACCCAATTGACAGCAGAGTTTCCAGGAGGAGCCTCGGCGCCCAATCGCCGGGGCTTTTCCATTTTCCTGACCAGCTTGGTCACGAACAACAGTTCGTTTTCTGGCACTCGATGGTGTAGAGTGCCAGGTGGAAACTTTGCAGACCCCTACCGTGAATTGGGATTCACAGTGACAGCAGCAGAAGACGATCCAGATTCTTCCTCAGCTTTCTCCGAGCTTCGACGGAGCGACTTCCCTCTGCGCGGTATCGGCCAGCGAGTTTCCGTGATCACGGGAGCCGCAGCAGAATGCCCCTGATGCGAACTCCCGCCCAGTCAACTCAGGGTGGAAAGGATCGGATTGATGCAAATGAGTCGCAAGACCATTCATCGTCCCGGCGAGCTTGTGCTCACCTCGGGGCAGTACGGCGTCGTCAACAGCTACGGCACCTACATGCACCGGGAGGTCACCTGCGTCCGAGGGGAAAAGTTCCCCCCGGTTCACAGGTCACGCGGTGAGTACGGGTTCGTTTTGAGGGACGCAACCCGCCACTAGGTAGTGGCTATCTCAACCGCAACTGAATAGAGAAACACGCTACGAGGCGTCGGGTTGCAGCCCGGCGCCTCATGCGTCTACGCACTCCTCAGAGGCGTCGAAACGGATCTCCATCCAAGTTTCATCAAGCTCGATGCTTCTGACTGGACGGCCAAGGGACTCACCCATCCGGATCAGCATTTCGGCGTTCGCCGTGTGAACTACCTCGCAAATCTCATCGTCCGGACACGATCCGAGCAAGGCCCAAACGCGGCCAGCTTCGAATCCCCGAGAGAACTCCGGGTCGTGGCTGTCGAACTCAAGAAGGAGGCTGTGGCTGTGGTCTGCCTCGGCCATGTGGCGTCAGGGTACCCGAAAACCTGTCAGAGCTAACGGTCAGGACCCATTCTGCAACAAGCAGGTGACGGATCCGTCAACGAACCGCAACACCCCTTCGTGCCTCAGGAGGCCGTGATTGGCGAAGTCCTGGACTGCTGAGGTGGTGCTGCGTCCTAGCCTTTGGTGATCAAGGATGCCGGTTCGAGGTGGCGGTAGACGGTAGCTCGGCTGACGCCAACCGTGTCGGCAATCTCCTGGACGGTCATCTTGCTCTTGGGGTCCTCGTAGAGATCTCGGATCACTCGGAGCTTGTCCGGTGACATCACGGTCCGGCGTCCTCCAACCCGTCCCCTTCTCCTGGCTGCTTCGAGACCAGCCTTGGTGCGCTCGGCAATGAGGTCCCGTTCGAACTGCGCCAAGGCCGCGAAGACGTGGAAGGTCAGCTTGCCGGTCGATGTCGTCGTGTCGATGGTCTCTTGGAGGCTCTTGAAGCCGATGCCTCTCTCCTCGAAGTCGTTCACCACCTCGATCAGGTGGCGCACAGATCTACCGAGCCGGTCCAACCTCCACACGGCGAGAGTGTCCCCCGCTCGAACGTAGTCGAGAGCCTTGACTAGCTCGGGTCGATCCGACCGCGACCCGCTGATCTTGTCTGTGTAGATCTTCGAACAGCCAGCTTCGGTTAGAGCATCGATCTGAAGGTCGAGGGTCTGCTCTTCGGTCGATACTCGGGCGTAGCCGATCAGATCGCTCATCGGACGATTGTATCACTAATCCTAATAACCGTTTGTGAGACAAACGGCGAGACACGGGTTTTGGCACACGGAATCGGACTTCTCCTGGCCTCCCCGGTGTTGTCGCAGAAAGGGTCGTTTGCAAGACGCTACGTCGAGTCCTCAATCCCCTCGTCTATCGGCTGACGATTCTCGCCTACCTCCCGATACAACTCCTCGATCTGCGGATGCCCCTGGTCCGAGTTGAATCGAACGTCGTAGAAGTGACCTGCGTTGAGCATGATGTCGGAGAAGATCTTGTCGGGGGGAGACGAGAACTCACCATCGGCATCCATGACTTCGTACACGTATCGGTAGCACCGATGCTCTCTCAGATACTCATCGGTCACGATATGCACCGTTGCGTCCTGGCCTTCCATGCCCATGCTCCCTACTTCGGTTCGATGAGGACTCTTCTTCCGCCTGACTCTCGCCGGACGAATTTGTCTCTTACCGCCCGACCGCGCTGACCCCTTTGCCAACTTGTCCGCCCTTTTGTTGTATGGGTCTTTCTTGTGACCCTTTACCCAGTCGATATGCACCCGAAGACCCTGTTTGTCCGCCTTTCGTACCAGCCTCAATAGCTCTTTCCACTGGTCCGTGTTTGCTACCGGAGCGCCGTCTTTCAGCTTCCACTTTGTGCGTGGCCATTGGTACTTGGCCGAACTGAAGTTGCTTTCGACGTACTGGGAGTCGGTGTAGATCTGAATTTTCCTAAGGCCATCCAGACTGATGGGGGGGACGCTTGCCGAGCGCCATTTTCAGAGCTTCGATGGCTGCTTGTAGCTCCATCTGATTGTTAGTGGCTCCCGCCCACCCCGGAGGAGATTCCTCTCTCTCTATGGGGTTGCCGTCATCTTCCTCACCAAGAAAGACGAAGCCCGTGCCACCATGCCGCCCCGGCAACGATGAGCCATCGGTGTAGATCGTCAGGGCGTCGCTGTCGATCCTCGTGGCCACCGGGGAAACCTCACGTATTAGCTTCTACCAGCGCTCGATGAGCTTTGATCAACCTGGCGACTTCCTGGGGTCACGACTCCGTGGATAGGTGTTCTTATCCTGAATCTTGCCGTCCTTACCGTGGATGACGTGCTCCACACCTCGTGCTTGCGCCATTTCTCGACCAACCTGCTGGGCTTCCTTCTTAGTGTCAGCCGTATTGGAGGCCCGTTGGCCACCTTCGACCTTGTTCGCCCAGCCATCACCGTGCTTCGTGGTATGGATATCTCCCTTGGCCATTTGAATCTCCTCGTTTTGGTTGTCATTTCCAATTCGAAACACTGGTACTTGCTCGACGGATGGCCGGATCCGAATCCCGCAAATCTCGCCCACTTGCAGCTCGCCTAAATTCGTTTCAGCGGACAAGTCGCCAATGCCGTACCCAACCGCATCTTCAAGCAAATCGAGAGCAGTGGCGAGAACCGAAGGCTCCTCGATTGGCACCTCGCCCGGTTCGTTCTTGCGAAATCCGAATTCGGTCAGCCTGACCATCGCTCTTCTGTGGACCGCCTCCGAAATCACTCCCAGTTCCTTGCTGCGATAGTAGATCGCAGCAATCGAAGCACCCCAGCGGCACCTCAAATCAACTAGGCCGGGGACATCTCTGCGTGTAGGTGCCTTCCGTGGAAGCTCATCGATCACCTGACTGGTCGGCATGAGAAACGCTGAAGCGAATGCGTGGGCTTGACGTTCCATAATCTTGTTGCCAGGGTCAGGGTCCGGGTGCATAACTAGATGACCAAGTTCATGGGCTGCATCAAATCTTGACCGAGCCCCATCTCCCTTTTGATCCGACAGCAAGACAAACGGTCTCCCATCGATCCATTGTGAAAATGCGTCTACTCGGTGCGAAGCGTCTGACACTCGTGAGCAGATCGATCCAAAGTTTTCCAGCAAGTTAATGACGCTCAGAACAGGACCTTCGGCAACCGACCATTCTTTCCGCAAAGCATCGGCCCGTACTTCAACTTGATCTAGCGGTTCCTCCTCGTCAACAGGCATCGACGGAATGGCGATCTCGGGTAGATCGACATGTTCTTCCAGAGCGTTAGCAACCTGCCAAACGAGAATCGCAAGAGCTTCCGCCTGTTCCCGCTCGAAAACTCTTGTTGAGCGCAGACTTCGGAAGTATGGTGTCGTAGCTTCGGTTGGTCGTGCCGAGGTTCCGTCATATGCCAGAAAGCCGGGCGGGAACCCGCATGCGAGCGCAAGCTGTGCCACCGTAGGAATCGGAGGTAGCGTGTTCCCAGCTTCGTACTGAGTTATCGAGGCAGGAGAGAGGCCGACCCTCTCAGCAAGGTCTTTTTTTTGAAGCCCAGCAGCCTGCCTCGCTAGGGAAAGCCGAGTCGGGTCGAATGACTGCTTCACCCGCGACTCGATCCTTTCTTACCCGCTCCCAGCCCACTCTTCAGCGTTACCTTGGGCACCGTGGGTCCATCCTTCGGGCCTTCTGCCGAATCCTGACCGTGAGAAGTTGGAGGTTCTTCCTTCCGATCATGGATCGTCATCAGCCACAGGAAGGTGCCGCTCGCCCCGATCCTGCCAAGCCAGACTTGCCTCAGACCCATCAGATCCCTGGCGTACATCATGAGAACGTCGTCCGGCTTAACTTCAAGCTGGTCGGTGGAGAAAAGCTGTTCCGTTGCTTCAGCCCTAGCCGAGATCCCAGCCTGAATTCCTGTGTCTCCCAGATGGACTCCATCTGGCCCCTCCTGAGCGGAGTAGAGGTGGAGCCGAACCCCCTCCACGATGAAATAGATGCCCATGCCTTTTTCAACGATTTCAATCTTCCGAAACTCAGGGTCATCGGATTCCCGAACGTCTCGTGCAACAAGGTTCTTCGGCTTCTTGGTGCAAGCCTGGCCCATCAACCTCGAATCGTCGCCTTCATCTTCGTCAAAAGTCCGAGTTTCGCGCCCCACCGTTTCGCGGAGGTGCACCAGCATGAGGTCGAGCACCCGGACCCCAGCTTCCGACACCCCTTTTGCGGTGATCGCCTCCTTTTGATCTTCCGTCAGAGCGTGAAGCTCCATTCTGTGCCTCGCTTTAGCTTAGGTGGATAATTTCGCTCCTCACTTTAGATCCCGCCTCGGATGGACTTCTAGCGAAGAGCCAAGTACGTTTCCCAGAGCCAAAATCTCAGCCCTGACCCCACTTCAGATCAGTGGTCTTCGACTGCGAGCGGCGGCAGCCCGTCCACCGTCTCCATCGTCTCGATGCTGACTCGGACTATCCGTCCCAGCAGGTCGAGGATGTAGCGGGGGTCTCCGACTTCTTCGGACCAGTCGTTGGGGTCGTTGGTGATTCCGCTCTTCTTGTCGGTCTTGACTTCGTAGCGGTCCATGATCCACTCGATGGCCGAACGAGAGCCGAGCATGTACCGATATGCCTCTTTGGGGATCCCCGCCACTGTGATCTGACGGTTGTAGATGATCGTGGACATGTCTTTCTCTTTGCCGCGTTTAGCAGGCTTCAGTTTCACAACTCGATAGTCCGGGCTGGCCGGTTCTTCTACAGCAAGCGGCCACGGCTTGACCGTCTCGTAGCCAATGTGAAGATCCGAGAGTCTGCGACCTGCTTCAGTGAACTCCTCGAAATCCTCGAACCGCGCAACCTTGGGGATTCGGGGCAGCATCTTCTTAAGGTCTGCCTGGAAGCGTTCCCGGTAGTCGGGGCTGTGGAGGAGGCCGTAGGCGTAGAAAAAGATGTCGTCCTTCGTGACCTCTCCGCCGTACGCAGCCTGGTAATCGGCCAGGATCTCGTCGGTGATGTTGTCTACGCGGCGGTACGGAGACCCATCGTCTTCGACTGCGTCGAGAAGGTTGTCGGCCTTGCCGCGCTCGACGTAGGTGTAGCGCGGGAAGAACTGGCCTCCTTTACCGAATAGATCAAGACACGGAATTTCGTCAACCATCAGAGCAGCGAACTCGGACGTTGCATGGATGCCGTTCAGGTAGAAGCCGTAGTTCTCCTGTTCGGGCGTCGGGAAAAGCTCTGGCAGCTTGTAGACGCTGTTGTTGAGCTTGCGGTTGAAGTAGACCTTCTGCTTGAAGAACGGGCGGTAGCAGCTTGTCCGAATGGCTTCCGCCTCGAAGTTGATTGGGACGGCTTTTCGGGCTTCATCTTCGAGCGTTCCGTCCCATTTGATTTCTGTTGGGTCTTGGGTGACCGCTGACCGGAGGTCATCTACAGACATCGGAAGCTCATTCCGAATACTCTCGACAGCTTCGGTGTAGGTGGACACCAAGCGTCGCATTTGATTCTCCACTTGGGCACCGGAGCTTCCGTATGCCCAGAGGTCTCGGTTGGTCTTCAACCCTGCCGAGTAGGTTCGGAACACTCTCAATCCGTCCTCGGCACCTCCGTTTTTGGCACCGATGGGTGGGTAGGCGTCGAACGCGGGATCTCGTTGGTTCAGCCAGTCGCCTTCATCGTTCGGAACGATCTCGGTGAGATCGAGGTGATCGAAGTCACCGTGTTCGGACACGATGGCTAGTTTCTCGTCGCGGGTGAGGTAGTCACCTATGTCTCGGTAGAGGACCTTTCCCTTGCTGGGCGAGTCGGGATCCTTGACCAAGAGGGTGATGGCGATAGTCGCACGGCTGCCAGATCCGAAGATCTTGCCCCCTTCCTTCCGAGACTGTTCCCCAGCAGTTCTTTGGTTTCCCCTCAAATTGAAGACCGAGATCTGGCTGAACTCTTTGGTCAGGTGCTTACGCAGGCCATCTGCAGCGTTGCCGTCCAGGTAGCCGCCGTTGGAAACAAAGCAGATGATCCCTCGATCACCGATGCGATCCGAAGCCCACCTGACAGACTGGATGTACGAATCATCAAGAGACTTCTTCAGCGTTGCGCTCGATTCAGCCGCGTAGGTTCCCTTGATCCTCTCTGTCAACGTTGGATATGAGGTGCCCTTCGCAACCGAGTAGGGGGGGTTGCCAACTATTACCCGGATCGGAAGCTCTTTCTGGCGCTTGACCCGCTCGTTGTTTTCGGGGAAGCGTTCCATGCCGGGAAGCTCATCTTTGTCGTCGTCCTCGTGCATCTGGAACGTGTCGGTTAGGACGATGCCGTCGAAGGGTTGGTAGCCGCCACCTTGCTGGCCATGGAAGGCTTCTTCGATGTTGATCGCTGCGACGTAGTAGGCGAGCAGGACGATTTCGTTGGCGTGGAGTTCGTACCGGAACTTTCGTTCGAGGTCTTCGGGTTTGATCAAGCCGGATTGGATGAGCCGGACGATGAAGGTGCCGGTTCCCGTGAACGGGTCGAGTACATGGACGCCTTCGTCGGTGATGCCTTTGCCGAAGTGCTCTTTGAGGGCCTGGTCGGCGCTGTTGAGGATGAAGTCCACGATTTGGACCGGCGTATAGACGATCCCCAGTCGGTCGGCCATGTCCTTGAAGGCCGTACGGAAAAACGTTTCGTAGAGGTCCTTGACGATCTCCTGCTTGGCTGCCGGGTCGGAGATGCCTTCGGCTCGGAGGCGAACCGACTTGTAGAAGGAGTCGAGTTCGTCGGTGGTTTCCTTGTCGAGCCGTTCGAGATCAAGCAGGTCGAGCATCCTCTGCATCGAGATCGACACTGGGTTCTCATCCGAGAACGAGTACCCGTCGAAGAGGGCGTCGAAGACGGGTCGGGTGATGAGGTGCTGGGCCAGCATCTCCACGGCCTGCTTCTCATCGACCTGCGGGTTGAGGTTGTCTTGCAAGCCCTTCAGGAAGATCTCGAACTCATCGCGGATCTTCTTGTCGTCGCCTTCGATGAGTGCGGTGATTCGGGTGACGTACCTGGCGGCGATGTCTGCGATGTCTTTCGCCCAGGTTTCCCAGTAGCGACGGTCCCCGACTTGTTTGACGATCCGGGCGAAGATTGAGTCTCGCCAGTCATCGATGTTGGGGAAGCTCATCACCAACTGCTCCCCGGTCCCAGCGGTCTTGCTTCCCCGATCTTCTTCGTCTTCGCCTCCGCCGACACCGATCACGGAGATCTTGGTTTGTTCAGTGTGGCCGGTGAGGTCTAACTTGTTGATCACCGCGTTCAACCGTTCGTCGTGCGATCTAAGGGCTTGCAGGACCTGCCAGACCACTCGGTACTTCTCATTGTTGGAAAGAGCGTCCTCGGGCTTCTGATCGGCAGGTACGGCTATTGGGAGGATCACGTACCCGTACTTCTTGCCTTCGAGCTTCCGCATCACCCGGCCAACCGACTGGACCACATCAACCTGACTCTTACGGGGAGCGAGGAACAACACCGAGTCAAGTGCCGGGACATCGACACCTTCTGAGAGGCATCGGGCGTTGGAGAGGATCCGGCACTCCCCGTCACCGGGATCTTCTTTGAGCCAGTCGAGAGCTTCGTTTCTGACCAGCACGTTCTGGGTTCCGTCCACATGCCGAACCTGAACGTGGAGGTCAGCCTCTCCTTCGGGGGCTGTGCCGGTGCCTTCATCTTCAACGACTTCGTTGAAGGAGTTGGCGATCATCTTTGAGTTCTTGATGTTCCCCGCGAACGCCACCGCCCGTTTCATTGGCTCCGGGTCCGTGGCGAATTCATCCAGGTGCTCAGGGTTCGCTCTTTTCGCCAGTCCGTTCCAGCAGCCGATCAGCTTGGCTGCATCCTCTAAACCAATCTCACCGTCGCCAGATTTGAGCAAGCTCTGGTACTGCCGCGAGACATGTCCCTCATCCACTGCGAGCACGAGGACCTTGTAGTCGGTGAGGATCCCCTCCTCCACCGCTTTGGCGAATCCCAGGCGGTGAAACTCCGGGCCATAGCGGGTCTCATCATTCATGTCCACGAGGATTGCCTTAGCTAGATCCGCCTTCTCCTGCGCACCATCCCCATAAACCCTCGGTGTTGCTGTCATGTAGAGACGCCTCTTACCCTCAACATGCGCGTCCGAGTGGACCTGAACGAAGGCTGACTCGTCCTCACCCTCAAGGGTCACCCCGGTGGTGCGGTGGGCTTCGTCGCAGACGATCAGATCGAACTCAGGAATCCCGTGACCATGCTTTCGACTCTGCGCCTCAGTGATCGCTCCGATGCTCTGGTAGGTCGAGAAGACCGCCGTGAAACCGTTCTCGTCGGTCAGGTCCGGGAACTCGAAGAATTTCTGTGCCAGGCGCTCTCCATCGGTCGTAGCGGGGAAAGCGAGATCGGTGACCGAGATGTCCTCGGAATCGGACTTCTTGCGCTTCCCGACCTTCACATCCGAACACACCGCAAACGACCGCATCGGCCTCTGGGCCTGAGCAGTCCACTCCCTGACCGTCTGAGACAGAAGCGAGATCGACGGGACGAGGAACAGCACCGATCCACCGGCAGGAACAAACTCCTCCACCAGCCTCAGCGAAGTGAACGTCTTGCCGGTACCGCAAGCCATGATCAGCTTGCCCCGATCACTGGTTTCGAACCCTTTGATCACATCATCGATAGCTGCCTGCTGATACGGCCTTGGACCATGCCGCTCAACCCTGACCATCTCGCCGGGCCTGTCGAGCGAGAACTGAGACCAATCAATCGGAGAGTTCGCCAGATCTTGAGCGCGAAGCCTGGCAACCGGAGGATGAAGGTCCTGAATCGCAGCCTCAGCGTTCTTTCCCCACTTGTCCGAGGTCGAGATGATCAGCCGCTGATCGAACTCCACCTTCGAAGACGCCGCGAGGAAGCTATCGATCATCTTCTTGTCCACCGTCGTGGTCGGTGCGAAGAACTTGCACTGGATCGCAGTGAACTCGCCATCCCACGACTTCGCCACTAGATCGATCCCCGTATCCGGGCGACCGTCCCTGCCCGGATAGTCCATCCACAACCACACCTGCTCATAGATCTGGGCGAACTCAGGGTCCGTGGTCAGATACGCCTGCATCAACCGCTCGAAACGGTTGCCCTTCTCGGCGGTATCGAGGGACGCAGCCTCTAGCTCAGCGAGAATGTCGTGGAACGTCTTGCTCTCTCCCATCGAAGGGAAGTATTCCGGTTCGGTCAAGGCCAGGACCCCAGCCCGATCAACTGGCTGACGGCCTGCCCGTTGGCTTCCCCAAGATCTCAAGCAGCTTGTCGTCTTCCAGGGAAAACAACCTGTTTGCCTCGTCGTTGGGATCGGGAGCGAGTTCCCGACGCACAAGATTGATCAAGAATTGGCCGAGCCGCTGGTCGGGCGTCTCCTGCCACCGTGCCTCAAGGGCTTCGATCACTTGAGGAATCCGTGATTCATCTCGCGGCTGGTCCCACATCGTTTGGGTCTCCTTTTCCTCGCTGTCGTTGCTCTCGTGACGGCCTACTCCGCCTGGACTGTCCTCGGCCTGCCCAAAGTAGAGGTTGCCATCCTTATCGACGGGACGAAACAGGCCGCTCTTCTCGGGTGGCTTCTCCCGGAGACCAGCAAAGAACTTGTGCCAATTGTTGAGGTGGGCGATCCCGGCTGAACTCCATCTCAATCCACTCCTGACACTTCGAGACGGATAGTCTGGGTAGTCGGCGGGATCACGGGTCCAGGTGCTTCGATCTCGCCAGTTCACGTCTTCCTCGTCGCTCATGCTGTTCTCCATCGGTGTTGGACTGGCGTACCTTGTTTTCCAAAGTAGGTCTCGGTGGTGATGTGAGAGTCGAGTCTGGGAGAGAAACCTGACGGCCTCATCGTGGTTGTCTTTGACGGCCAAGGGGGATTCGAAAGAGGCGAGCGCCGGAAAGACTTCCTACCTCGTTCGGTAGATCACGCTCTTCGATCCTGAACGGTCGAAACTCCGGGGCGGTTCCGTTCTCGATCTCATTTTCTAGGTGATCAACGGCTTGGCGGAAGCTTCGATCTGTGTCGATTCCGTGGATGCAGCCAATATGGATCCTTTCGACGCTCAGATTTGTCTGGTCGGCCAGGTGCCGGATTGCTTCTAGTGAAAGGGTGAAGAGTGGTTGGCTCCACGATCCGTTCGTTGGGTGCCTGAGAACGAGGTCAGGCGTCGAGAAAGTGTCGTCGGCAGCCTTGATGGCCGTGAAAACCGCCCGGAAATAGAAATCAAGCCAGACTCCGGGAGAGTCGCCGTGAACTGATTGGTAGAAGGTCTGGCTGCCTCGTCCGTCGTGGTCGGCCTGAACCAGGACCAACCCACCGGGCCAAACCGCAGCGTCGAGGACGGCGATGAAGGCTCCGTCCGTGGATGTGGTCATCCAGCCTGCCAACGACAAGACCTGATCTTCGTGTTCGTGTCCCTGGGCTTGGCCTGCCAGTCCTCCGTAGCCGTCCGGTGCCGAGCACCTGATCACAGGCCGCTGGCCCGTCTCGGCTTTGCGATCAAAGACGACTTCGACTACCGACCTGTTCCCCTTGACGACGTAGCTCTGTCTAGTCTCTTCGCCCGAATCGTCCATCCGAACCTGTTCAGTTGCCGAGTGAGCCGATGATGATCATGAGAAGAAATCCAATGGCTAGAGGGATCCGTAGCCAGATGGGGAAGTCTTCGATGATCAGCTTCGGGCGCCCCTCTTCGGCGTGATAGTTCTGTGCACGGTTTCGGGCCAGCGGGTGGTTGGTTTGGTTTCCGAGGGTGAGTGGAGGAATCCAGCGGTTCTCTGGGTTGGTCTCCCAGTCGTAGTTTTCGTCCTCGGATCCGTACCGCCCCATGTCGGAGGCCATCCGACACCGCTTCCGGTCTAGCTGTTGGTAGAGCGGGTTCGACCTGTTCACCGTCCGCTCCGCAGATGGGTGTGACGGGTACCGGGAGCACGAGGGGGAATCCGTCTGTCCTCAGGATTGGTCTCCCATCCATCGTCGTCACCTCTCGCAGAACGCGGATCCGCGTAAACCACGGTGCGACTACTCAAGTTCGAAGGACCGCCACGTATTGGCCCAGCAGTAATGGCTAGGGCCGCGAGCGCAAAGAGAGCGATAAACGGGGAAAAGGCCACCAGCAGAATTGGGATAGACAAGAGACCTAGCGGCATTCCCCATTCGTATATGCCCTGCGCAGTCGTCAGCGCGGCAAGGAATCCAACGATTCCGCTGATGACTGGATGTTTCTTGATCCATTCACTCTTCATAGATTCTCCGGTCTCCTTGCCGTAGGTCTAGAGTCCGCGTGGCTTCCGCTTGTACCAAGCAGCCCAGCGATTCAGGGGTCCTGAAGGTCCGCTACTCGGATCCCAACTATCGAACGCACCATGCCTCCTCATGAAGGTAACCCACCTGCGCGGCTTGCCCTTCTTCCTCCACCTAGATACACATCGATATACAAACAGTGTTGCGCTTGGAGCACATCGTGTTCGCGCTCTCACATTCAGGCCGTACCAGAGATATTCATTCAAAGCAGTACCCGGATTGGAACGGAGAAGGTTCGCTTTCATCTTCATACGTTTCGCCGTCAATCGAAAGCTCGTCTTTGCCGAGGTTGCGGTGTCACCTCTGAAAACCTGCCAAGAGATTCGACCCACATCACTTCTGTCGAAGACCCAAAGGATCCGACACCCGTTGTTTCTAAACTCATCTACCGGCCATTCGTATGTTGATGAGCGTGTGAAGATCTTCAGGCGGTACTGGGCGTCGTACTGGTCATCATCGATGGCATTACATGAGAATCGAAAATGAACCAGGACGCCCCACTCGATCCCGTAGCCTTGGATCACGGCCCCAGGTGAGGGAGACCAGTTGCTGTCCTGACCCATGTACGCAGGCTTCTCGTTCTCCGACCAATCTGGGTAAGGGTCGGTCGGGTAATCCGCTGGGTCGCATAGCCACGGCTCAGGCGAGATCAAGTAACACTCGTCCCACGTTTCGTAGGCAACCGCCTCATCCGCGTTGACTGCTCCAAGGAGCAGCACGAAGAGCACTAAAGCCACGCCAGGCAGGACGAAGATGGATCGACAACGAGGGCCTGCCCCCACCAAGGTCTGAGCACCGGCCTCAGACCGGGCAGCCAACTCCTCCTTGTCAAGTGCAGCCCCCCACATCAGACACCAAGAATATCAAAACGTGACTCAAAGTCCGTAGACTCAGAGTCCACGGAGCGGAAGGGTTCGGGGCATGGCACAGCCCGTACCCGAATACCAAGCCCTGGGCCGGGCCATACGACAGATCCGCACCGAGCGCGGACTCTCACAAGAAGCCCTCGGACTCGAAGCAGGACTCGACAGGACTTTCGTCTCGTCAGCCGAACGAGGAAGGCGAAACCTCAGCTACAGCAGCATCCTGAAGCTCGCAGCCGCATTGGAAGTAAAGGCTTCCCGGATCATCTCAACCGCCGAAGGTCTGTTGGAGCAAGAAGACGACACCGGGGCAGTCGGCTAGTAGTACTCGGAGAATGGGCTGCGCTCGGAAGTCTCCGCCGCTTCTGCTTCCCACATCCGCCGCGAAGCTTGTCGGGTCCCTGTCGAACTACGCCCTATACGTGCGCGGGAAGACAAAGCCTTTGAAGGGGGAAACCCAGGCTGAACGCGGCAAGTCTACATTTTCTACCCTGCAGACTTCCGTAGACTTCGTTCGTCACTTTTGGCTCTGACACTGTGTTTGATTTTAGTTGCACCTGTAGAGTTCAGGTATCCAAACCGTCGAAGGTGTCGAGTTGGCCGGATCGATCTTCACGGCCCAGATCAGCGTCGTCTACGCGGGTCAATGCTGACGGCGATAGCTGCAAGTTCACATTTCTGACCCTGTGAACTTCCGGTAGGTTCGTTTGCATGCTTTAGCTCTGGAACTGGGATTGACCCTGGTTGGACCTGTGAGGTTGAAGGGCAGATGTGAGGTTAGATGTGGGCTTCGAGATTCAGAAGCATCGAACGAACCCACCGAGACGCCTAGCGTCCGAGGTGACCCTACTCTTGGTTCCAGAAAGCTCCTCTATCAGATCGGATGCTTCCCCCCTTGTGTTAGCCGTGAAACCATGACGAGCTAAAACCGATGTCTGATTGGTGGTAGGGGAAGAGTTTGCCGCTTGGCATTCTCCGCCTTCCAGGCTCACTTCTTGGCCTTGTGGATCCTCATCCTCTCCATGCTTGGTCTCTTGCTCATACTATTATCCCTAGCCAAGACCCATTCTTTAATTCCAGTTGTCGCTCGACAGGCATTCATATTCTTGAACTGAGACGTTGCGCTCTCCGGACCTGAATTCATCTAAGTGGTTTTGAGGTCTTGGGGAACCACTATGAGGCTGAGTCTTATGAAATGTCTTTCTGTTCGCCCCTAGGATGGACTCGGCCTCATCTTCGAAGCTACCGTTCATGAGTAGCTTGTCCCGATGGCGCTTCTTTCGCTTACACATTCGCACCTCGACGCCTTGAGAGGCCCTTAGAGACTTTCACTGAGACCGCATGGTGAACTTACCTCGTCCGACGCCTCTGAGCCTCTATAAAGGCCGGGGACGGCTCCTGAGTGGCCAGGTAATCGTCCCGAGCTATCTCAAGCTGACGAACGATGTCGGAACCGGGTCCATTGGGCTTGATGGTCCGTGCTCCGACCTCGACCATTCGGCCGATAGCAAGCTGGATGATCTCCCGCCAAGCTGGATCATCCGGGAGAAGCATGTAGCCGTATGGCATCCCGGTTTCGTAGAAGGTGATCTTGTCGCCAACGTAGTGCCACTCATCTGAGAGCCGGTCCTGCTTGGCCCACTTCTCAGATTTCAGGCCAAGCTCGACCAGCGAGTCAATCATGAGATCGACCAGAGGTTGATGAAGCTCTTTCCATTCCGGCGAGTACGACGGCCCGGTGTAACTCATCGAACCGACCGTCCTTCCTCGGCCAGTCGCTGCTTAGCCCGCTCAAACGGGCTGAGGGTTGGTCCCTCCGGTTCCACGGCCTCATCCTTCGAGTCCGGGAACGGTGATCCCGGAGTCGGTCGAGCGGACTCCATTTCCCGGAGCTTGGCACCGAGCAGAGATTCACCTGGCTGCCGTCTGATGCCTCCGGAGGGTTTCTCGGATTCCGAAGACTTGGCCCGTTCGGCCCGTCGAACCTGGTCCCGTCTCAGATCTTCCCAGACACTCCCGGATCCGGCTGAGGATTTCGAGTCGCCTCCCTTTCGGTCACTCTGACTCATAAAAGCCGATTCACTGTTAACGTTGTTATTAGAGTTCAACTCTGAGATACATACATCGGTATTTTGTAGGTCAGGTTGACCCAAAGGAGGGGTCAGGTTGACCGAACAGTCGTCTCCCTTTCGGTCAGGTTGACCTGAATGTGAATGTTTATCATCCTTGCTTCGGTCACTCTGACCGAATAGACTATCTCTCCTTTTAATCAGGTTGACCGAACAGGCAACCTCGTCAGCCAGCGTGATTTCGGATGAATTGGCAAAGCGCCTCTGGACCTCGATGACACCGGCATCCTCTAGCTTGGCCAGCCCTCGTTGTACCGATTTGCGACTCCATCCGGTTCGGTCCGCCATTCGGTCGATCCCGATGTGGGTCTTGAGGTCCGCGTTGAAGCTCCCAGCCAGCGCAAGGAACACGGCCCTCGCCTTCGAGTCCAAGGCTGGCGCATCATGCCAGACCCAGTTCGTCAAGGTGATGAAGATTTCCGGCGAGTAGACCTCGAACCGCTTTAGTGCACCGGCCATCAGACTCGTCCTACCGTCAGACGCCTGATCCTGGCCGATCCCTTGGTGCCGAAGTCCTCGACTAGACCGGATGCCTCTAGCTCCTTGATGGATCGCCTCAACGTCGGTCCCGAGACTCCTACCGCCTGACAGAGATCGTCGTACGGAACCTGGATCCAGCCTTCGTCATCGGCGTGGGCAGCCAGGACAATGAGGGTCCACCTCTCCCGGCTGACCAGAGCATCATTGCCAACGACAAACGATGCGATTTCTTGGACGTTCATCTATTTCTCCTTAGGTCGAACTGCACTTTTGTCCGACCCTTAATCCGAAGAACGCCCGGAAAAGTATGTACGTCTAGACCGAAATTCTGACGATGCCAGACTGGTCTAGTTCGGCACGGTTCTGCGTGCGTGGCCTACTTATAGCAGCGGTATCTGCTGAGGCTCGCAAACGAGCAAGTACGGCGAACCGCCTGTTGCCCTAGGCGTTGCCCTGGCACAAAAAACGCCACCTGCGAAGGTGGCGCTTCTGGCTTTGTATCTCGAATAGCGGGGGCAGGATTCGAACCTGCGACCTTCGGGTTATGAGCCCGACGAGCTACCTGACTGCTCCACCCCGCGGCGGATCGTGGATTCTAGCACTGGTTGGGCTGGTGGCTCTTTGTGGGCCGAGGGGTGGGACTGGTTAGCCTGCGATCAATGGAAAAGAAGTGGCTGTCTCTCGTCGCGATCATCACCGGCATCTTCATGCTGCTGATCGACGTCACCATCGTGAACGTCGCTCTGCCGGACATCGGGACCGACCTGGGCGCCTCGTTCTCCAGCCTGGAATGGGTGGTCAACGCGTACACGCTGACCCTCGCCTCGTCGCTTCTCGTCTCCGGCTCGCTGGCCGACCTGATCGGGCGCAAGAAGGTCTTCGCGATCGGCCTGGTCGGCTTCTCGCTCGCCTCGCTCGGCTGCGGCCTCTCCGACTCCTCGCTGATGCTGAACCTGATGCGAGCGGTCCAGGGCATCGGCGGCGGCATGATGTTCTCGACCTCCCTCGCGATCATCGCCCAGACCTTCCACGGCCATGAGCGCGGCGTCGCCTTCGGGATCGTCGGCGCGACCACCGGCGCGGCGGTGGCGATCGGACCTTTGGTCGGCGGCCTGCTCACCGACGCCTTCGGCTGGGAGGCGATCTTCTTCGTCAACGTGCCGATCGGCGCGGCCGCCCTGCTGCTCACCCTCCGCAACGTCGACGAGTCGAAGGACCCGCACCCGGCCGGCATCGACTGGGTCGGGGCGATCCTCTTCACCGGCGCCCTCTTCCTCCTCATCTACTCGCTCGTCCACGGCAACGACAAGGGCTGGGGCAGCTTCGAGATCGTCGGCGCCCTGGTCCTCGCGGCCGTGCTGATGATCATCTTCGGCGGGGTCGAGACCCGCAAGGAGCACCCTCTCTTCGACATGAGCCTCTTCCGACGACCGGCCTTCGTCGGGGCCTGCATCGTCGCCTTCTGCATGTCGGCGTCGCTGTTCGCTCTCTTCCTCTTCCTCACCTTCTACATCCAGGGCGGCGTGCTCGGCTACAGCCCGCTCGAGGCCGGCCTCAGGTTCCTCCCGATCACCGGGATGATGCTCGTGGTCGGACCGATCGCCGGCCGGCTCACCACCAAGGTCCAGGTCCGCTACCTGCTCAGCGGCGGGCTGCTCGCCGTCGCGGTCGGCATCTTCCTCATGCACGGGATCGACCTCGACTCGGGCTGGTCGGCGCTCATCCTCGGCTTCGTCGTCGCCGGCATCGGCAGCGGCTTCGTCAACCCGCCGCTCGCCTCGACCGCGATCGGAGTGGTCGAACAGCGCCGCTCCGGCATGGCGTCCGGCATCAACGCGACCTTCCGCCAGGTCGGGATCGCGGCCGGCGTCGCCGGGCTCGGGGCGATCTTCCAGAGCCGGGTCACGGACCTGCTGGCCGAGAAAGTGGCCGGCACCCCGGCCGCCGCCCATGCCGACCAGCTGTCCGCGGCGGTCACCGCCGGCCAGACCGAGCAGGCGATCTCACGTATCCCCCACACGGCCGGGCTCGCCCAGGTCGACCAGATCCGCGACGCCGCCCACCTCGCCTTCATCGGCGGGCTCAACACGCTCTTCCTGGTCACCTGCGCGGTCGCGCTGATCGGCTCGATCGGCGCCTTCCTGCTGGTCAGGCAGAGCGACTTCATCGCCCCGCCCGGGCACGAGTGACGCTGCCGACTCGTACCTGATTCAGGGTTCCCCCCGCGGGTATAGATGTTGAGTCGGCAACGACTCGTAAGGAGACAGCTCATGGACATCGTTCTTCTCGTCGGGCGGATCCTCTTCGTGATCCTCTTCATCAGCTCCGGGATCGGCCACCTCAAGAACCGGGAGATGATGGCGGGCTACGCCGGTCAGATGGGCCTGCCCGCGCCAAGCCTCTTCGTGCCGCTGACCGGGCTGCAGCTGCTGCTCGGCTCGGTCCTGATCCTGCTCGGGATCTGGGCGGACGCCGGGGCCCTGCTGATCGCGCTCTTCCTCCTCCCGACCGCGTTCATCATGCACGCCTACTGGAAGGTCGAAGACCCGCAGGCAAGGCAGGGGGACATGATCCACTTCCAGAAGGACATCGCCCTACTCGGCGCCGCCCTGATCGCCTTCGTCCTCTTCCAGCAGTACGGAGACGACCTGGGCCTGATGATCACCGGCCCGTTGTTCTAGAGAGAAACGACGACTTTCCCCGCATGCCGGGGCAAGTCGTCGTTTCCGAAGCCCTAGGGCTGAAGCGTCGGCCTGATCAGCAGCTCGTTCAGTGAGACGTGGGCGGGCCGGGTGACCGCGTACTCGATCGCGTCGGCGATGTCATGGGCGTGGAGCGGCTCGATCTTGGCCGTGCGTTCCTTGAGCTTCTCGTGCACCTCGGGCCGATTGTGGCTCTGCAGCTCCGTGTCGACGAATCCGGGCTCGATGATCGTGACCCGGACGCCCTTGCGGCTCGCCTCCTGGCGCAGCGCCTCGCTGACCGCCCCGACCCCGTGCTTGGTCAGGTTGTAGACCCCGGCCCCCGCGCTCGCGACCCGGCCTGCCACCGAGCTGATGTTGACCACGTCGGCGACCTCGCGCTCGGAATCCTGCGCGGCGGCGAACAGATGCGGCAGGGCGGCATGCGTGATGTAGAGCAGCCCCTTCACGTTGACGTCCACCATCCGGTCCCACTCCTCGGTCGGCGCCCCGTGGATCGGCCCCAGCAGCATCACGCCCGCGTTGTTCACGACGATGTCGAGCCGGCCGAAATCGCCGACGGTCCGCTCGACCGCGGCGATCGCCTCGCGCTGATCGGTCACGTCGCCCTCGATCGCGAGCGCCGTGTGGCCGTTCCCGGCGATCTCCTTCGCCAGCTTCTCCAGGCGCTCCGCGCGCCTCGCCATCAACGCCACCTTGGCGCCCTCCGAGGCAAGCGAACGGGCGGTGGCTTCACCGATCCCGCTGCTAGCTCCGGTCACCAACGCCACCGTGCCCTTCAGCCTGTCCGCCATCTCACACCCTTCGTTCGCTTGTGGTTCACGACCGAGAATAGCCCTGCGGAATATTCTTCAACCTTGGCCGCTACCCATCCCAAGAGCGCGTCGTCCCGCCGGGTCGCCGTGATCGACATAGGCACGAACTCGACCCGGATGCTGATCGCCGACGTAGATCACGGCGAAGTCGACGAGATCGAACGCGAGAGTCGAGTCACCAAACTCGGCCGTGGCGTCGACTATTCCGGGCAGCTCTCGCCCGAAGGGATCGAGGCGGTCTGCGCCGCGATCGCCGACTATCTGCCCCGGATCCGGGAGCAGGAAGCCGAGAACGTGATGGTGATCGCGACCAGCGCGGTCCGCGACGCCGAGAACGGGGACGCCTTCGCGGCCGAGCTCCGGGAGCGGTTCGACCTTCAGACGAAGATCATCGACGGCAACGAGGAAGCGAACCTCACCTACGTCGGCACCGTCTCCGGGCGCTCCGGCGACGAGAGCCTGCTGGTGATCGACATCGGCGGCGGCTCGACCGAGATGATCGTCGGGCACGGATCGCGACCGACCTTCCACACCTCGCTCCAGGCCGGGGTCGTGCGCCACACGGAACGGCTGCTGACCGGGGACCCGCCCACCTCGGCCGAGCTGGAGTCACTGGCCAAGGACATCAACCGCCTCGTCTCCTCCGCCCTGGCCGACGTCTCCCTGCCCCCGATCGACCGTGCCGTCGCGGTCGCCGGCACACCGTCGTCGCTGGCGGCGATCGACCTTGAGTTGGAGCCCTACGACTCCGCCGCCGTCGAGGGCCACCGCCTGCCGCTGACGACCATCCAGTGGTGGCTGTCCCGGCTGGCGTCGATGCCGCTGGAGGAACGCAAGCAGGTGACCGGGCTGCATCCGGACCGCGCCCAGGCGATCGTCGCCGGGGTCGTGATCCTGATCGAGATCATGCGGAACTTCGACCTGCTCGAGGTCGCAGTATCCGAGCACGACATCCTCTACGGCTGCGCGATCACAGCCGCCGCCTCACTCTGAGCCGAGGATCCTCTTCTTCTCGGCGGCGAACTCCTCGTCGTCGAGCACGCCCGCGTCCTTGAGACGGCCGAGCTGCTCGAGCCGATCGAGCCGGCTGCCCTCGGGCGCCGCGGCCGGAGCCGGGGCCGGCGGGGCGGCAGCGGCCGGGGCGGAAGGCCCGCCGAGCACCGCGGTCTCGGCCTCGCCCTCGCCCTTCTCGTCCTTGCCGCCGATCTTCGGCAGGTTGATGTTCTTCGGTCGGCCCGCCCAGGCGCCCTTGGCCCGGTCGCGGGTCCGCTCGCCGAACTCCTTCAGACTCGAGTAGTTGGCGTCGGGGTACTCGAGCATGACCTGGCGGCGGAAGAACCAGAAGCCGGCCCCTGCCATCACCACGACCATCAGCCGGATCAGGAACTCGCGCCCGTCGCCGGCGCCCATGATCAGGAAGATGAAGGCGACCAGGCCGAGCAGGCCGAAGGTGGCGCCCGGGTACTGACCGAACGGGACCGCCAGGAACTCGCGGACCTTGGCGGCAGCCTTCACCGGGGAGATCACCCAGGCGACCACGAGGAGGGCGACCGAGAACCAGATCACGGTCCAGGCCACCGACTTGAGCAGGTCCGTGATGATGTTCCAGGCCGCATGGGCGGCGGGTTGGATGTCGGGGTCGGCCAGCTCGGGGATCAGCACGTTGCCGGCCACGGACCGGATGATGATCACGAAGAGCGCCGCGAATATCAGCGACACGGCCAGCCAGAACAGGGTCAGCCAGCGGTAGCCCGGCGAGAGGTAGACCGCGAGCACGATCAGCGCCAGGGCGAGCAGCGCGGTGACCAGCGCCAGGCCGTGGATCAGCTTGGCCGCCGTCTGGACCTGCGAGAGCTCCTCGGAGTCGACGATCTTGATGTTGCCGACCGAGTCCGGGATCTTGTCGCGGGCCTGGTTGCCGAGACCGACCTGATCGGCGATCTCGATGATCAGCGGCTGGAGCTTGAGCTCGACCTGGCCACCGCTGGTGCTGGTGTAGGTGCCCTTGTCCTCGATGATGTTGATCAGCGTCTTGTGGGCGGCGAGGTTGGCGTCGCGCCAGATGTTCTGGACCTTGTCGTTCTTGAGCGCCCTCAGCGCGAGGCTATCGGCTCCCTGACGACCCAGGCCCGACAGCGGCCCGGCGAGCGCGTCGCCGAGGTTGTTGTTGATGTCATCGAGGTTCTTCTTCAGCTCCGCCTGCACGTCGACCTGTGCGTAGAGCTCGTCGACCGCGTAGTTGGCGATCTGCTGCTGGATCTCCGGGTTCTGCAGAACCTTGAGGGAGGTGTCGCCCCATTCCTGGGAGTCGAAGACCTGCCGGTCGACCCAGGTCGCGAGGATCGCCAGGACCGTGACGATCCCGGCCAAGATGGTGATGAACCTGACCCATCCGAGATGCGGTCGCTCTTTGGTCAATTCGCTGCTCCCCTTCCGATCAGATCCACCGTTACGCACGCAGCCTATTCCGAAGCGGCGGGCCCTGCTTCACATCGTTCGGGTGAAGCAGGGCCCGCCGGTCACTTTCTCCGTACGTCGCGTAGGTCGCGGGGCCTAGCCGCCGTTGTAGGCCTTCTTCGCGCCGTACTCCGCCTGGGCGTCGGTGAAGCCCTCGAACTGGGTGAGTTGGTCGATCAGCCCCGACAGCGAGAACGACGTGTAGTCGAGGTAGTCCTTCGCGGACTTGTACGCCTGCTCGTTCCAGTCCACATCTAGCTGGTTGACCGCGAAAGTGGCGTCGGCCTTCGAGAAGCCCTCGAACTGGGCGAGCTGGTCGATCAGCCCGGATTTCGAGAAGGCGGTGTAGTCGAGGTAGTCGGATGCGGACTCCAGCGCGTTCTCCTGGCCGGGCGTCATCTCGGGCTCTTCGGGTTCCGGCTTCTCGACCGGGGCCGGTTCTTCGTCGGCCACGTCGGTCGCGTTCGCCGCCTCGTTCGAGTTGTTGTTCGCCGTCTTCTCGGTCGTGGCCGGGTCGTTGCTCTTCTCATCGTCGCCGACCAGCGCGCCGATCCCGACGAGGACGACGAAACCGATCCCGATTCCGATCAGCCACTTCTTCCCGGCGCCCATCTTGCCGTCTTTGTTCTTTCGCTTGGTGACCTGGGTTCCCCACTTCTCCCCATCCCACCATCGTTGGTCACCCGCACCGAGCGGATCTGGCTTCCATCCCTTGTCGGTGTTTTCGGGCGGCGGGGCTTGTTCGAGACTCACTGGGATTCCTTCCTGTTGGACGATTCACGGATGCTGCGAACGGATTCGCAGCGGCGGCCGGGCCGTTCCACGCTCCCCTGCGCAGAGGGATGGTCCCTCCGGCGAGGCAAAGTGGCTCCCATGCTTCTCAGATCGCGAAGCGGCTCCGTCCGACTCGGTGGATGTTAGACGGGATCCTCGATCAAGATCGAATCTGCGTCAGTGCCCGGAGCGGGACTCGAACCCGCACGTCCCGAAGAACAGCGGCTTTTAAGGCCGCGGCGTCTACCATTCCGCCATCCGGGCCCATCAAGCCTAGAGCGCGAGAGCCCGGCATTCCCCGCCCCGACCTTTAGGAACGCAAATGTTCGCCTTTAAGGACCGCTACATTTGCATGAGTACGGTGTTTCCGTAAGCACAGGAGGAAACCCGAACCGCAAGGTTCCCAGTCTGAAGGAGTCCCTTGGAAGCATCAGCTCTAAATCACGCGGCAAGACGAGGTCTACTCGCCAGGAAGTCGCCCCTGCTGAAGCTCCAAGGCGACGAGAAGCTGGTGGCGATGGTCAGGGCCGGCAACAGCGGCGCCTTCGACACCATCGTCGACCGTTACCAGGCGCGACTGCTCGGCTTCTGCCGACAGATGATCGGTTCGACCGAGGACGCGGAGGATGTCCTCCAGGAAGTCTTCGTCAACGCCTACAAGGCGATGTTGGCCGACAACCGGGAGATCAACCTGCGTCCTTGGCTGTACCGGATCGCCCGCAACCGCTCTTTGAATCATCTGCGCAAGCCCAAGGCCGTTGCCCAGGAGTCGATGGACATGGTGCCGATGGTCGAGGCCGCCTCGACCGCGGAGAAGGTCCACAACCGCGAGGAGTTCCGCCAGCTCCTGCAGGACGTGACCAAGCTGCCGGAGACCCAGCGCGCCGCCCTGCTGCTGCGTGAGATCGACGCCCTCTCCTACGAGGAGATCGCGGAGGCGATGGACACCACGGTGCCCTCCGTCAAGTCGCTGCTGGTCCGGGCCCGCATCTCGCTCGCCGAGGCGAGCCAGGCCCGCATGCTGACCTGCGGCGAGGTCCGGGTCGAGCTGGCCGAGGCCGCCGAAGGCCTGACCAAGGCCTCCGGCCCGGTGCGGCGCCACGTTCGCGACTGCGAGGAATGCGCCGCCTTCCGCAAGCAACTTCGAAACGACAACAAGGCGCTGGCCGCGATGATGCCGATCGGCTTCCTGGCCGCCCTCAAGGGCACGCTCGCCGCCAAGCTCGGCATCGGTGGATCCGCTGCCGGCACCGGCGCGGCCGGTACGGCCGGAGCGGGCGCCGCCGGGGCCGGCGCAGGTGCCGCGGGTGCCGGTGCCGCCGGCACGGGCGCCGCGATCAGCGCGGGCACCGCCGCCTCCGGGATCGGCGCCGTGACCAGCGCGGTCGGAGCCAAGGCTCTGGCCGGCGTCGTCACCGCGGCCGTGATCACGGCCGGTGCGGTCGAGGTCAAGGACAAGGTCTCCACCCACTCGGTCGCCGACAACGGCGCGACGACCACCCGTACCGTCGCCTCCGCCGACCCGGTTGCTCCGGCGGTCGTCCCGGTGACGCCGAACGTCGCCGTGGAGCCGGAGCTGGACAAGGCCGCCGCCGAGACCGAGACGCCCGCCACGGACGTGCCTCCGGTCGATCCGACGGCCCCGGCCACCCAGACCTCGGACAGCACGATCCCGCCGGTCGCCCATCCGGGCGTCGACGAGACCACCGCGCCGACCGAGCAGCCGGTGACCTCGACCTCCCCCGCCACCTCTGACAGCGGCGACGGCCTCCAGGGCCACACCACCTACCCGCCCGACGAGATCGTCAGCGAGACCCCGGCCTCGGCGCCGACCCCGAGCGCGCCGGACACGACCAGCCAGGTCCCGGGTTCGACCCCGTCGGCCCCGGTGGTCAGCACCCCGACCGCTCCGGTGGTTCCGGTCTCACCGAGCCCGGCCCCGATGCCGACCGATCAGAGCGGGCAGCAGAACGTCACCCCCTCCCAGGGGCAGTAGCTCCTCCAAGGAACACCAAATGAAAACGCCGCCCCTCGGGCGGCGTTTTCATTGCATCAGGCTTTCGGCCGTCGCTCAGAGCGTGACGGTCTGTCCCGGGTCGAGGACGATCGCCTCCATGCCCTTCGCGGCGACGTCGTCGGCGAAGGCCTTCGCATCGGTCTTGATCGGGGGGAAGGTGTCGTAGTGGATCGGGATGACCCGCTTGGCGCCGATCAGCTCGGCGGCGTAGGCGGCGTCCTCGCGATCCATCGTGTAGTGGCCGCCGATCGGCAGCAGGGCGACATCGACGCCGTGGCGCTTGCCGATCAGCTCCATGTCGCCGAACAGGCAGGTGTCGCCCGCGTCGTAGATCGTCAGACCGCCCATCTTGATGATCAGGCCGGCAGGGGTTCCGATCGGGGTGCCGAGCTCAGCGCTGAACGGGCGTTCGTCGGAGCCGGGCAGCGTGTTCGTGTGCCAGGCCTGGACCAGCTTGATCGAGAGTTCGTCGAAGCGGACGGTCCCGCCCAGGTTGGGGTCGGAGACGTTCTCGACGCCCTGCATCTCCAGCCAGTTCGCGACCTCGACCATCGCCACGCACTGCGCCTGGTTCTTGGTCGCGACCGCGACCGCGTCGGCGACGTGGTCGGCATGGCCGTGGGTCAGGGCGAGATGGGTGACCTCGATCTCCTCGGCCGTCACGTCGGCGATCGGGTTGTTCGGGGCCAGGAACGGGTCGACGATCAGCTTCGTGTCGCCGTCGATCAGCTCGAAGCACGAATGGCCGTGGTAGCGGATGTCCATGGTTCAGCTCTCCTCGTTTTCGGTTTCCGGGGTGCCCGACGGGCCCTCATTGCCAAGTTCCTCCCGCAATGCCCAGCCGACCGCGACGCCGACCATCATCCCCATCTGGGTCTCCTCGGTCAGCAGGGCGCGGATCGCGGCCAGGCGCTGATCCTCGTCCGGGATCGTCGCCGCCTTGAGGGTCTCCGACTGGTGGGACTCGCCGAACCAACCGCCGCTGCCGAGCGCGGTGACCAACACCGCCGGCAGGCCGGGCGCGACTCGGGAGACCAGCTGCTCCGCCTCGCGAAAGCGGTCGGGGTCGCTGAGCCGCTCCACGGCGGCGGCCAACTGCTCATCAGAGAAGATCTCCTCGGGCACCGGGTCAGCCTAGCGAGGTGATGAAACCCGGGCGGCGGTGAATCCCGCCACGGCACCGACCAGGCCGCCCGCCAGGCCGCTCCAGAAGTCGGCGGTGGGCACCACGACCGGCAGCAGCAGGATCACGGCGGCCGCGATCGCCACTCCCGCGACATCGACCTCCTCGCCGGTCCGCCGGGCCTCGGCGGCAGCGGCGGTGAACCAGGCGGCGATCGCGCCGAGGGCGATGCCGTTGCCGCCGGCGATCACCTCGAAGGCGTCGCGGGCGTCGGCGATCGCGTAGGCGGCGAGGGTGCCGAGCGCCCCGCAGGCGACCAGCAGGATCAGGGTCGGGAGCGAGCCGAAGCGACGCTCGAGGCCGGGCGCGAACAACGCCAGGGCGAGGCCGACGGCGAACAGGTAGCCGACGCTCAGGTAGGCGAAGGGGGCGGTGATGAAACGCCACCACTCGTTGTCGAGAGGGACCAGGACACCGCCGAACCCATCGAGCTGGTTGCCGAGCGCGATCCGCACCAGCATCGCCACGGCCGGGATCAGGATCAGCGAGATCGTGGCCCAGGGGCGGGCGCCGAGGATCGCGGCGCGTGGGGCCCTTTCGGCTTTCTGACGGCGTTTCTGCTCGCGCCGCTTCTCCCGGCGGGACTGCTTCGCCTCGAATCCGCCGTCCTTGCGCTCGAGGTCGGGGGCACGCTTGCGCACCCGGGCGCCGCAGTACGGGCACTCGGTGACATAGGGGCTGACTTCAGCCCCACATGACTTGCAGACAACACTGAGTTCGGTCTCACTCATCGCCGTCCCCCGAGGATAGCCGCCCGATCCGCTCCGGCATTGACATACTGCGGATCAAGACTTGTGCCAATCCCCCCAGGAGGACCGAGAAGCAAATGGAAGCCAACACCCTGACCGAACAGAAGTCCCTGCTCGCGACGCTGCCTCCCGGCAAGCGTGCCAGGCTTCACCGCCTTCTCTTCGAGTTCGGGCCGGGTAACGGGACCCTGATGCTGCTGCCGATCGACCAGGGAATCGAGCACGGCCCGCGCGACTTCTTCCCCAACCCGGCGTCGAAGGATCCGGAGTACCAGTTCAAGCTGGCCGCCGAGGCCGGTTACTCCGCCCTCGCCTGCCAGATCGGGATGGCCGAGAAGTACTACCCCGACTACGCCGGTGAGGTGCCGCTGATCCTCAAGGTCAACGGCAAGACCGACATCCCCTCCTCGGCTCACGCCTTCTCCGCCTGCAACGCGAGCGTCGAGGACGCCGTGCGGCTCGGCGCCGACGCGATCGGCTACACGCTCTACGTCGGCTCCTCCCGTCAGGACGAGGATCTCGCCCAGCTGCGTCAGGTCCGTCAGGACTGCGACCGCTTCGGCATGCCGCTGGTCGTCTGGTCGTACCCGCGCGGCGAGGCCGTCGACGCCAAGGGTGGCGCCAACTCGTTCTACGCGATCGACTACGCCGCGCGTCTCGCCATGGAGATGGGCGCCGACGTCGTCAAGCTGAACTACCCGAAGATCGACGCCGAGAAGGACAAGGCCACGCAGCCTCCGTACAACGAGTTCGACGTGACCGCCGAAGAGGCGATGCGTCAGTGCGTCGAGTCGGCCGGCCGTTCGCTGGTCGTGCTCTCGGGCGGTTCGAAGACCGACGACGCCACCGTGCTCGGCCACACCAAGTCCGTCCTGGACGCGGGCGGCTCCGGTGTGATCTTCGGCCGCAACGTCTGGCAGCGCGAGTGGAGCGAGGCTCTCGAGATCATCGCCCAGATCAAGGAGACCCTGCTCGCCAACGTCAAGCGCACCCCGTAACCGGGGGTGCGGCAGGGACGCATTCCGACTTCGCCCGGGCAGTTCGGGAATCTGTTTCCCGTGCATTTCCGTCGCGGGCTGTTGGGCTTGGGGGTGGTCGCGGTCTTGGCCGTGGCCGCCCTCTTCTTTCAGGACGATGAGGACCGGGCCCCGGCCGGCGGGTCGAGCCTGGTCAAGGTCGATCGGGTGGTCGACGGCGACACCGCCAAGGTCTTCTACGGCGGCCGCTCCGAGTACGTCCGCTACATCGGCATCGACACGCCGGAGTCGGTCAAGCCCGACTCCCCGGTCGAGTGCTACGGCGAGCAGGCCAAGGCGTTCAACGCGCGGCTGCTGGCCCGGAACCCGAAGGTGAAGCTGGTCTTCGACCGGGAACGCCGGGACCACTACGGCCGACTGCTCGCCTACGTCTACTCCGGGGGCACGCTCCTGAACGCGGAGCTGCTGCGGCGGGGCTACGCCACGACGCTGGTCGTGGAGCCCAACGACTCCAAGGCGAACCAGTTCGCCAAGCTCGAGGACGAGGCCCGGTCCGCCGGCCGCGGCCTCTGGTCAGCCTGCTGACCCACCCCGAGCCACCCCCACCCCCGCAAATCCTGCTTCGAAACATACGCCGGGCGTATGTTTCGAAGCAGGATTTGCCGAGGGGGTGGCTCGGGGTGTGGGTGACGACTCGGGCCGCGGCCCCCGCGGGGCGTGGGCGTAGGTATGTGATTCAGGTCACAGAATCGTCACGCGATACTTGAGATCGAGCGATCATTTGCTACGGTGACCGGACGGCCTGCTCGCCGAAGCATCGCTTCCCCGGCAGGTTTACCGATTATGAGAATGCGTCAGAGCATCAACCAGTTCGAAGCGGCATTCGAACAGCAGAAGGTTCTCGAGCAGCGTCGTCGAGAGCAGCTTCGAACCCGCGCCGTTCACCGTTCGCGCACCCGTCGGGTGACGCGCAGCCAGCAGCAGGGCAAGGTGCGCTTCAGCGTGCTCGCCGTCTGCCTCACCGTGACGGTGGTCGTTGTGACCATCGCCATGTTCGAGGCGCTCCTGCTCGTCATGTCCTAGCCGTCGCCGGCTGAGGTCACGCCGAGGGCTCCCCACAGCCCCCGGGGTCCCTGGCCCTTCAGGCCTTTTCGGCTTCTACCTGCACTCCCCGCTCGTCAATCACTTCCTTGCGGAAGACGTCGACCTCGCGTGGGGCGGTGATGCCCAGACGCACCTTGTCACCGGAAACTCCGAGAACCATGATCTCCACGTTCTCACCGATGATGATGCTCTGTTCTTTTTTGCGGGTCAGTACCAGCATCAGACTCCATTCGAATCTCTTTTAGTCGGGTCTCTACCAAATAATAGGTATTGGCTCCGACGGGGGCAGGAACCAATTGTTGCTTACCCCGTACAGCGCCGCGCCAAGCGGGTCCAATAGACTCGGAACCCGCTATGGCTCGTCGATCACTACGCCCACAACTCAACCAGATTCGGTCCTGGGTCCGCCAGGGTCGCACCGATGCCTGGATCGCCCATCAGCTCGAAGTGAGCGCCTCGGAACTCCGCGAGTTCCGCCGCCAGCACGATCTTTCGCCCGACGATGACGTCGACGCCGCCGCCGAGGTAGACCTCCGCGACGAGATCGAAGCTGAGATCGAGGCCGCCGCTGCCGAAGAGGAAGCCGCTCACGCCGAGGCCGAAGCCAAGGCCGCCGCGGAACGCGCCGAACGCGAAGCCAAACGTGAGGCTGCGCGCGAAGCCCGCGAGGCCGCCGGCGAGGACAGCGACGAAGGTGACGAAAACGACGAAGGAGACGACACCGAGACCGACGGCGGTGAAGCCGAAGGCCGGCCCCGTCGTCGCCGCCGCGGTCGTCGCGGTCGTCGTGGACGCGGCTCCAACCGTCTCGACGGAACCTTCGATCACGGCGACGAGGGATACGGCCTCTGGCTCGATCCCTCGATCCAGGACATGCAGGTCTACACCGACAACTGGGCCGACAAGCGTGACGTCACCGTCACCGTCGAAGCGGACCAGATCGTCATTCGTCGGGCCGGCGAGCCCGAGAACGAGGAATAAGCAAGCGGTCGGCGATCGCCGACCGCCACGGAAACCCGCCCTCCCACTGAGCCAAAGAATGGTTGGGAGGGCTCCGGCTCAGCTGGGTTCGAGGTCGGTGACCAGTCTGCCGCCGGCGTAGTCGCCGGCGGCCTGCAGGTGCAGCCAGAAGGCGGCGTCGACCAGATCCTGCAGGTCCGACATGCCCGGGTCGATCCCGGGCAGCAGGGTCGCCCAGTCCGTCCCCCGGCCGTAGAGGTCGGCCAGCTCCTCGGCCGTGAAGGTGGCGCCGAGGCGGCGGCGCAGCTCCTCGCGCACCGGGACCGTGACCTGATCGCCGCGCAAGAGGCCCTGGCGTTCGAGCTCGCGGAGACGTTCGATACCGGCCTCCCAGTGGAAGAGAGCGTTTTCCAGCGGATAACCCACGCGCGGATTCTCGCACTCGGCGGTCTCCGGCACCGCAACCGTCAACGGGGGCACCTGTTACAAGAGGTGCGTGTCCTCCCCCCACCGTCTAGCCCCGGCCTTCGTCCTGCTGGTCTCCTGTGTCGCGTTGACCGCCCTCATGCCTGCCCAGAGCGGGGCCGCCGACCCTGCCGGGCCGACCGTCACGGTCGCCGCCGCCGGCGACATCTCCTGCCCGGCCGACATGACCGAGGCGGCCGCCGGCGAGTTCGACGACCCAGAAGTTCCCATGAAGGAGATGCGCTGCCAGGGCGAGCGGGTTGATGACCTGATCGCGGCGGCCGACCCCGACATCGTGCTGGCGCTCGGCGATCTCATCCAGAGCCAGCCGTCGACCACCCGCGCCTACGACGACTTCGACGCGACCTGGGGGAAGCTGCGCGGCAAGATCATGCCGACCATCGGCAACCACGACTACCTGCGGCAACCCGACGGCTCCCTCGCCCCCTCCGGCTACTTCGACTACTGGACGAACGCCGGCACCCCGCGCTGGCGGATCGGCGCGCCCGACGCGAGCTGGTCCAGCTGGAACACCGGCACCTGGCACATGGTCAACCTGAACTCGAACTGCAACCGGGTCGACTGCACCTTCTCCGGGCCTCAGCTGCGCTGGCTGCTCAAGGACCTGAAGGCGAACCGCCAGAACCCCGGTACCCAATGCACCATGGCCTACCTGCATCACCCCAGGTTCTCGGCCGGGATCGAGCTGGGACGAACCGGCGACCGCATGCTGCTGGTCAACATCTGGGAGCTGCTCTACCGCTACCGGGTGGACGTGGTCGTCACCGGGCACCAGCACTTCTACCAGCGCTACCTGCCCCAGGACCCGGACGGCGAGGAGGACCCGAGCGGGCTGACCCAGTTCATCACCGGCACCGGGGGCGCCTCGACCTTCCCGACCAAGGATGAGGACGGCAACCGCGCCCGCAACTCGATCTTCTCCAAGCGCGGCCTCGGCGCCACCTTCTTCACGCTCGGGCCGGACAGCTACAGCTGGGAGTTCCGCGACATCGAAGGCAACGTCTGGGACCAGTCGAACGGCGAGACGCCCTGCCACAGCCCGAACGAGGGTGCGGACCGTCGGGCGCCCCGGATCGCCCGCTACGCGGCGCACATGGCCCGTATGCGCCATCTCGACGGGCGCGTCCGCAAGCTCAACCAGCGGATCCGCAAGCTGACCCGCCGCAAGGCCGTGAATCGGCGCATCCGCCCGCTCAGGGTCACCCTGCGCAAGGTGACACGGGTCCGGGCCGGCTACCGGGTCAAGACGCTCTACTGATCCTTCAGGCCGGGGACGTAGTCGGCCTCCGGCCCGAGCCGGGCGCATAGCGCCGGATCCATCTCGCCGGTCACCCGCCAGACCACCGGCGCCTCGGGCCGATCCGACCGGACCACCGGCCGCAGGGCGGCGGCGTCGTTCTCGGCCCAGGAAGTCTCAGGCGAGCGGATCGGGTGCTCGTAGTCGTCGAAGTTGAGGTACGAGGAGGTGACCAGGTAGTCCGGCCCGATCTCGTTCACCGCGCGGGCGAAGGCCGCGCACTCGCCGATCGCGTCGAAGCCGCCGTGGGGGGCGTCACGGCCGACGTAGACCACCTCGTTCGACAGGTCCGACCCAAAGAACCCGTACTCCTTGAAGCCGGCCGTGGTGCCGGCCAGGGCGATCTTCGCGTCCTTCGTGTGGTTCGCCCAGTCGTAGGCCTGGGCGAGGCCGGCCTCCGGCTCGAAGTCGGCGTAGCGGTTCTCGAAGTAGCTCCTCTGGATCGGCCAGGAGACGACCGCGAGGATCACGAAGGCCAAGCCGAACCCGACCGCCGGCGGGGACAGTCTCCCGGTCAGCCCGGCCAGCCTCTCCCGGCCGAACCAGGCGGCCGCTGGCAACGCCACGAAGAGCAGGGCGATCGCGATCCCGAAGCCGCGGCCGGGAGCGGAGAGGACCGGATCGCTGGCGCTGGTGCCGACCATCAGGGCGACCAGCAGCGCCCCCAGGGCGAACCGGGGCCAGCCGCGGTCGAACCACGAGGCGAGCGGGATCAGCACCACTGCCAGCCCGAGGGCGGGGATCAGGAAGCGGAGGTTGATCGCGAAGGCGGTCGGCTCGCCTTCCGGGCCGGCCGCCCCCAACGGGGTGATCAGGTAGGCGCCGATCGCCAGCAGGGCGACGAAGCCGTGGGTGCGGGTCAGCCGACCCGGTCCCTTGATCATCACCAGGACCAGCCCGGCGACCACGGCCGCGAGCAGCACCGGCCAGACCTGGCCGAAGCCCTGCTCGAGGCCGGGCACGAAGTAGTCCTTCCAGATCCCGGTGTCTGTCAGGTAGTGGGCGACCGAGAAGTCCGGCCGTCCGACCTGGAGCCGATCCGGTCCCGGCAGGTCGATCGGGCCGATCGAGGTCACCTGCGGCATCGGGTTGCCGGTGTGGATCAGGTTGCGCAGATACCACCAGCCACCGCCCAGAAGAACCGCCGGGAACCAGACCGCGGCCGCCCTGAGCCGGGCGCCGCCGACCGTGGCGTAGAGCACCGCGCAGGTGACCAGGAAGGCCGGGGCCAGGGCCGTGACCTTGGTCCCGGCCGCCAGACCGACCGCGAGCCCGCCGGCGGCCATCACCCAGTCGGGCGAGACCCTCCCCTTCGCCTCCGGACCGGACGAGGATCGGTTGATCATGATCGCCACCGCCGCCAGGATCAGGGCGGCGGCCATGACATCGTTCTTGCCGGTGCCCGGCTCGCGCACGACCAGGGTGTGGGTCGCCATCAGCACCGCCACCCCGATCAGGGTCAGGTGCGGCCGGCCGTAGGGCCGCCCCACGCACCAGCCCGCCAGCAGCCCCAGGCCGAGCCAGGCGAGGTTGATGAAGATCGAGACGAAGTCGCGGCCGGTGAGGACCATCCCCACCCCGTGGACCAGCTCCGAGTTCTGCGGGTAGAACCAGTTGACGAAGACCGTCTCCGTGTGATGGAGCACGGTGACCGAGCCGGTGCGGGCGATCTCCGCCGCGAAGGGCATGTGGTACCAGACGGAATCGAAGTTGGTGATGCCGTGGTCCAGGTTGTACGAGGTGAAGGCGCCCCATTGCGCGAAGAGCGCGAAGGCGACGAGCGCGGCCAGGAGCTGGGCGGCGGTCGAGACCGACGGCGAGGGCGGCACCGAGTCCCGCGGGCCGGGCGGGCGAGGCGTCAGCCCTAGCCAGGCGGCCAGGGCGACCAGGCCGAGCAGGAGGATCAGCGGGGCGGCCTGGAGCAGGCCGAAGAGGCCGAGCAGCTCGGCCGAGCCGACCACCAGCCCGGTTGCCGCAACCGCCTCGATCAGGCGGGCCGGGGCGCCGCTCCAACCGGGCACCAGCCGGGTGCGAAGCCTGACCGCGGTGAAGCCGGTGAAGAAGGCGGCCAGGACTAGAAGGGCCAGGCCGGCGATGAAAGTCGAGACGCTCACGGGCAGCCTCTCCCGGGCGCTACTTGATGCCGTTGACGACCCAGGCCTGCTCGTCGGGCAGGATCATGCCCTGACGACGTGCCTCGCGGCTCAGCATCGCATCGCTCCGGGCCCGTTTGACCCGTCGTTCCAGCATCGCGTTCTCCGCCTGCGCCTCGTGCAGCCGGACCTTGCTCTGGCCGGCGAGACGGTAGGTGTGGAGCATGTTCCAGGCCGGCTTGATCATGGCCAGCACGAGCAGGCCGATCACGATCACCAGCACCACGCGGCCGAAGCGATCCCACTGGATCCGCCCCGCCCCGGGCTGGCCGGCGTTGCGGCGCGGAGCGGGCCGGCGGCGCGGAGGCCGCCGGGTCCCGCCATAGGTCTGGGCACGTGTTGACACGTCCGACCCTTCTAGGCCGGACGGTCAAATCCTTCAAACGCTCCGTTTGAAGACGGAAGTGCCGCCGAACCGAGCCTTGGAACCGAGCTCCTCCTCGATCCGCAGCAGCCGGTTGTACTTGGCGACGCGGTCCGAGCGCGAGGGCGCGCCGGTCTTGATCTGGCCGGCGCCGGTCGCGACCGCGAGATCGGCGATCGTGGTGTCCTCGGTCTCGCCGGAACGGTGCGAAATGACCGCGGTGTAGCCGGCGTCGGAGGCCATGCGAATCGCTTCGAGGGTCTCGGTCAGGGTGCCGATCTGGTTGACCTTGACCAGGATCGAGTTGCCGACCCCGAGCTCGATGCCGCGCTTCAGGCGGGCGGGGTTGGTCACGAAGAGGTCGTCGCCGACCAGCTGGACCGACTCGCCGAGCTTCTCGGTGAGCAGCTTCCAGCCGTCCCAGTCCTCCTCGTCCATGCCGTCCTCGATCGAGACGATCGGGAAGCGCTCCGCGGCGGACTGCCAGTAATCGGCCATCTGCTCCGGAGAGAGGTCGCGATCCTCGTGCTCGAGCCGGTAGATACCCCCACCCTCGTTCGAGTAGATCTCGCTGGTCGCCGGGTCGAGGGCGATGAAGACCTCTTCGCCGGGCTTGTAGCCGGCCGCTTCGATGCCTTCGATCAGCATCTCCAGGGCAGCTTCGTTCGAGGAGAGGTCCGGCGCGAAGCCGCCCTCGTCGCCGACCGCGGTCGCGAGGCCGTGGCCGGAGAGGATCTTCTTCAGCGAGTGGAAGACCTCGGTGCCGACCCGCAGGCACTCGGAGAAGCTGGCGGTGCCGGCCGGCATGATCATGAACTCCTGGAAGTCGACCGAGTTGTCGGCGTGGGCGCCGCCGTTCAGCACGTTCATCATCGGCACCGGCAGGAGCGACGGGTCGGACTCGCCGTACATGTCGCCGAGGTAGCTGTAGAGCGGGCGGTTCTCCATCTCGGCGGCGGCGCGGGCGGCGGCCAGCGAGACGCCGAGGATGGCGTTGGCGCCGAGCCGGCCCTTGTTGTCGGTGCCGTCGAGCTCGATCATCAGCTTGTCGAGGGCAGCCTGATCGGTCACGTCGAGGCCGAGCAGGGCCTCGCGGATCTCGCCGTTGACGTTGGCGACGGCCTGGGTCACTCCCTTGCCGAGGTAGGCGTCGCCGCCGTCCCTCAGCTCGACCGCCTCGAACTCGCCGGTGGAGGCCCCGGAGGGGACCGCGGCGCGGCCGACGTAGTTGTTCTCGAGGGTCACCTCGACCTCGATCGTGGGGTTACCCCGAGAATCGAGGATCTGGCGGGCGTGGACGGCTTCGATGGTGCTCATTTGGCCGCCCAGTCTACTTTCGGGCGGCCTCCGCGTGACGCTCGGCCTCGGCTCGCAGAGCCAGCTCGGGATCGACGCCACGCCGCCTGGCCTCGGCCACGGCCTCCCAGAGCAGGCGGCCGACCTCCGCCTCATCGGCTTCGAGGTCGGGATTCGCGGCCCCGGCGTTGGCGGGCCGCTCCTCCGGATCCAACTTCCACTGGACCTTGTTCGCGTAGATCAGGGCGGGGAGCGCCGGCTTCTTCCAGTCCTTCTCCGACTTGCGCCCCTCGACGTCCCGCTTGATCTCGTCCCACTGCCGGCGCACGTCGTCGGCGGTCTCGATCCCCTCGGCCGCCTCGCGCTCATCCGGCGGGTAGACGTGGGGATGGCGGCGGATCAGCTTCTCGGTCAGCTGCGAGGCGATCCCGGCCAGGTCCCCCTCGCCCCGCTCCTCCAGGAGCAGGGACAGGAAGACGACCTGGAACAGAACGTCGCCGAGCTCGTCCCGCATCGCCGCGTCATCGCCCTCGCGGGCGGCCTCGGCGAGCTCATAGGCCTCCTCGACCGTATGCGGCACGATCGACCGGGCATCCTGCTCCCGGTCCCAGGGGCATTTCACGCGGAGCTCCCGCGTGACGCGGTCGAGCCGCTCCAGCGCTCCGGCGAGATCGCCGGCTTCCACCGACCCTCCTACTGACCCGCGGCGGCGCCGAGCTGGCTCAGATCGACTCCGGCACCGCCCGCGCCGCCGGCCGGGGCCGGATTGGCGTCAGCGGGCTGAACCGGGCGCTGCGGCTGGTTCTGGGTCTGACCCAGCAGCGCGCCGGCCGAGGCGTTGCCGCCCGGGGCCATCGGCTTCGGCAGGGCGATCGGTGCGGGGCAGCTCAGGTCCGGATCCTTGCCGGCGCCGGGCTTGTAGCACTTCGGATCGGCCGAGTCGAGACGGCCGTCGCCCTCGTAGTTGTCACAACGGGAGACCGTGTACTCGGACTTGCAGAAGGTGCGGGAAGTCCACTTCGAGTTGTAGTCGGCGACGAAGTCGGACATGGCCTGCTGCTGCAGCGTCGGCAGCAGCTGCTGCTTGATCTGGTTGCGCACCTCGTCGAGGCCCTTGGTCTCCTCCGGGGTCACCTTGGTGACGCGGAAGACGTAGAACTGCTTGCCGGCCTCGACCGGGCCGCCGATCACGCCGGTCTCCGCCTTCATGATGTCGGCTCCCGCCGGGTCCGGGAAGGCGCCCTCGGTGGCCACGGTCTTGCCGCCCTCGCTCTTGCTGGCGTGGACGGAGAACTTCTTGGCGACCGCGGCGAACTCCTTGTCGCTCGGATCGTCGCCCAGCTCCTGGACCGCCTTCTCCGCGTCGGCCTTCTTGTCGGTGACGATCAGGCGGATGTCGCGGGTCTCGGGCGTGGTGAACGAATCCTTCGAGGACTCGTAGAAAGTCTTGATGTCCGACTCCGGGACGTCGGTCACCGAGGAGGTGATCTTGTCCTGGATCTTGCGGCTCAGCACCTGGAGACGGACTCGGTCGAGGACCTCGTCCTCGGTGAAGCCGCTGGTCTTGAGGAACTTCTGGAAGGCCGCGGCGGTCGGGAACTGGTCCTTCTTGATGGTCGCCAGCTCACCGTCGATCTCGCGATCGGTGGCGGTCACGCCGAGCTCGTCGGCCTCGCCGGTCAACCAGGCCTGGTCGAGCAGATCGTTGATCGCGGCTTCCTTGACCTGTTCGTACTGGGCGTCACCCGGCTTCGGCGCCGACTGCAGGCCGCCGCGCTTCCAGGTCTGCTCGAAGGAGCGGTCGTACTGCGCCTGGCTGATGTCGCCCTTGCCGTCCGGAACGTCCTCGACCTTGGCGATGTCACCCGACGGGACGCTTGGATGTCCGATGCCCTGTGCGACGGCGATCCCCACGAAAAGGACGACCAGAATGGCTCCGAAAACGAACAACCCGAATTTGCGTGCCCCGCTCATGCAGTGACTCCTCCTCGACGGTCATGTGGTGGCTAGCAGCTACGACTGCTGGCGGAGCATACCCACATCGGCCAACGCGCTGCCCAGTTCGGACACTGCTGCGAGTCGACTGGCGGGCTCGTTGTCCACTCTGACCGACAATTCCTTGAGCTTCCACTCGTAGAGCGCCCCCGGCACCGCCTCCCGCACCTTGGCCGCCGCCTCGGAGTCGAGCTCGACCCCGCTCACGGTCAACTTGCCGCCTCGGAACTGGACCGCCTCCGCTCCCGACGCGCCCAGATCGATCCGCGCCCGCTGCAGGTTGAGCAGGTTCTCGACCTCGATCGGGACCGGGCCGAAGCGGTCGATCAGCTCGTCGCTGATCTGGCGCAGCTCGCCCGGGCGACGGGCGGCGGCGATACGACGGTGGATGTCGATCTTCGCGGCCTCGAACGGGACGTAGGAGGCGGGCAGGTAGGCGTCGACGCCGATGTCGAAACGCACCGGCTCCGGCTCGGTCGAGGTCTCGTCCCGGCCGGACAGCTCGGCGACGGCCTCGTCGATCAGCTGGCAGTAGAGCTCGAAGCCGACCGCAGCCACGTGGCCGGACTGCTCGTCGCCGAGCAGGTTGCCGGCGCCGCGGATGTCGAGGTCCCGCATCGCGATCCGGAAGCCGGAGCCGAGCTCGGTGTGGTCGGCGAGGGTCGCCAGGCGGGTCGAGGCGTCGGCGGTGAGCGCCTCCTCGGAGGGATAGAGCAGGTAGGCGAAGGCGCGCTCGCGGGACCGCCCTACCCGGCCGCGGATCTGGTACGCCTGGGCCAGGCCGAGATGGTCGGCCCGGTCGACGATCAGCGTGTTGGCGGCCGGGATGTCGATGCCGGACTCGATGATGGTGGTCGCGACCAGGCAGTCCGCCTCGCCGCGCATGAAGGTGAGCATCGCCGCCTCCAGCTCGGATTCCTCCATCTGCCCGTGCGCGACCTGGACCCGCAGCTCCGGCACCAGGGCCCGCAGCCGTTCCGCCGCGTCGTCGAGCGACTCGACCCGGTTGTGGAGGAAGAAGACCTGGCCCTTGCGGCTGATCTCGCGCTTGATCGCCCGCTCGACCAGCTGCTCGTCCCAGGGCCCGACGTAGGTCCGGACCGGGCGGCGCCCCTCGGGCGGGGTCTCGATCACCGAGATGTCGCGCAGGCCGGCCATCGACATCTGGAGCGTCCTGGGGATCGGCGTGGCCGACATCGAGAGGACGTCGACCTTCAGCTTCATCTGACGCAGCAGCTCCTTCTGCTTGACCCCGAAGCGCTGCTCCTCGTCGACCACGATCAGGCCCAGGTCCTTGGCCCGCACGTCCCGCGAGAGCAGGCGATGGGTGCCGATCAGGACGTCGACCTTGCCTTCGCCCCACTCCGCGATCACCTTCTTCACGTCGGCCGGCTTGCGCAGGCGACTGACCCCGTCGACCCGGAACGGCAGGTCGGCCAGGCGCTCGGCGAAGGTCCCGAGATGCTGCTGGGCGAGGATCGTGGTCGGGGCCAGGACCATGACCTGCTTGCCGTCCGAGGCCGCCTTGACCGCGGCCCGGATCGCGACCTCTGTCTTGCCGTAGCCGACGTCGCCGCAGACCAGGCGGTCCATCGGGCGGTCCGACTCCATGTCCGCCTTGACCGCCTCGATCGCCTCGATCTGGTCGGCGGTCTCGCGGTACGGGAACGCCGCCTCGAGCTCGAGCTGCCACTCGGAGTCGGGGCCGAAGGAGTGCCCGGTGCGGGTCTTGCGCTCGGCGTAGAGATTGACCAGCTCGCCGGCGATCTCCGAAGCGGCGCCCCGCGCCCGGGCCTTCATGTTCAGCCACTTCTTGCCGCCCAGCGCCGACAGGGTGGGCGATCCGGCGCCGCCCGAGTAGCGGGAGAGCTTCGCGAACTGGTCGGTGGGGACGTAGACCCGGTCCTCGCCCTTGTACTCGAGGTACAGGTAGTCCCTGGTGATCCCGCCGACCTCGCGGGTCTCGAAGCCGGCGAAGCGGGCCACGCCGTGGTCCTCGTGGACCACGTGGTCGCCGACCCGCAGCTCGGAGAAGGTGAGACGCCCGCGGACCGCCTCGGGGGCCCGTTCCTCGGCCCGGCGGCGACGGTTCAGCAGACGACGGAAGGGCAGGACCGCGACCCGCGCCTTGGGCGAGACGAAGCCCTCGGCCAGGCGCGCCTCGACCAGGCTGACCCCGGGCTCCTCCGGGATCCCGCCGGCATCGACGATCTTGGTGTCGAGACGGTCGAAGCCGTAGCGGGCCCGTTCGGCCTCGCCGCGGCTGTCGAAGGCGACCACGGTGCGGTAGCCGGCGTCGACCAGCTTCCGCAACTCCGCCTCGGCCTCCTTCAGGTTGCGGGCCGGCGTCTCGGCCGTCATCGCCCGCATCGCCTCCTCGCCCTCCCCGGGCCGGGCGATGATCAGCGAGGCCCGGGCCGCCAGCGGGCCGGAGACGTCCTCGTAGAGGTGGCGGGCGTCGTCGGCATGCATCGCCGTGGTGACGTCCTCCCAGTGGTCCTTGAGGGCCGGTTCGATCTCCTCGTCGGCGGTCAGGATCACCGCCGCCGTCTCCGGGATCAGGTCGAGGGGCGGGCGGAAATGCTCCAGCGGCAGGACCTGGGCGATGTCGACCGGGGTCTCGTTCTCGCGGGCCTCGGCGATCTCCAGCTCGGCCAGGCCGCGATGGTCGGCGTCGAGCTCGGCCGCGGGAGCCAACTCGATCGTCTCGGCCTGCCCGAGCGAACGCTGGGTGAAGGTCGAGAACCAGCGCATGGTCTCGATCTCGTCGCCGAAGAACTCGATCCGCGTGGCCCGGTCCTCGGTCGCCGAGAAGACGTCGAGGATGCCGCCCCGGACCGCGAACTGGCCTCGCTCCTGAACCTGGTCGACCCGCTCGTAGCCGGCCCCGATCAGGTCCTCGGCGATCTGGGCCGGGTCGTGCTCCTCACCGACCGCGAGCCGGAAGCCGGCCGGCCGGAGCGAGGCGTCCGGGACCGACTCGGCCAGGGCGATCGCGCTGGCGACCACGATCGGCGGCCGGGCCTCCTCGCGCCCGAAGGAGTCGAGGGCGTCGATCCGGAGGCCGGTGAGATGCGGGGGCGGCGAGACCTGCGAGGCGTAGCCGGTGCCCCGGGACGGGTAGGAGCGGACGGTGCGGTCGCCGAGGTAGGCGGTGAGCGCCGCGGCCATCTCGCGGGCCGAGCGGTCGTCAGGGGTGACGATCAGCGCCGGCCGGTCCTCGAGGCCGAACTCGTCCTCGAGGATGGTCGCGATCAGGGCCGGGCGGATCGTCGCCGAGACCTGGGCCCGGACCGGGGAGGCGCCGCCGGTGACGGCATCGCGCACCTCTCCCGAGAGCCGGGTGATCTGCTCGTCCTCGAGCAGCAGTTCGATTGTCGGACGGAGGGACAGACCTCCAATCAAACAACAAGGGCTTGGCCCTCGGCGTCGCCGGCCACGGCGCCGCGAGAGATCGGGTGGGCCTGCTTCAGGCGGCGAGACGGATCGACCGCCTCGTGGAGCTCGGCCAGGCGACGCAGCGCATCGCTCTCGTAGGCCGTCTCGCGGCTGCCCTTGCCGGTCATGAAGTTGAAGTAGGTCCGGCCGCGGCCGTAGTCGGAGAGGACGTCGACCACGTGGGCGAAGCCCTCCGCCCCCTGCTCGACACCCATGACCATCAGCGAGAAGTTGCCGTCGAGATGCGCGAGCGCGCAGCTCTCGTCGCGCCGGGCCAGAGCGCCGCCCAGGTGCCGCAGCTCGACCATCATCGCGCCGCATCCGGTGACCGGGTGGCCGAAATCGGCGACGTGGTCGAGCGCCTCGACCGGCAGCCGGTCCAGCATCACGTGCTCGATCGCGATCGGCGGCCCCTCGATGTCCGGGTCGCCGCACTCGTCGATGTAGCGGACCGGATCGGTGTCGCCGACCATGTCGACCAGCGGGTTCAGGTCCAGCAGCGGCTTCAGCTCCTCTCGCAGCGACTCGCCGGAGCGCACGCCGACCACGTTGAGCACGACCAGGGCCGGGCCCTCGGGCGGCTGGACCAGCCTGACGCCGCTGGTCACGTCGGCCGGGGCCGTGCGGGTCCACTCGGCCCAGACGCCGAGCACCTCGCGGGCCGACTCGATCGACCAGCCGAGCATGCCGCCGGCCATCTGCGGCATAGGCGAGAGCTGGATCTCGAGCTCGGTGACCACGCCGAAGCCTCCGCCGCCGCCCTTGAGCGCCCAGCAGAGATCGGGGTCCGAACCGGGGTCGATGCGACGCACCCGGCCGTCCGGGGTGACCAGCTCGGCCGCCCGGATCGCCGAGCAGGCGAGACCGAGGTGCCGGCCGAAGGGACCGAGACCGCCACCCAGCGAGTAGCCGACCACGCCGACCGAGCCGGAGCTGCCGACCGGGCCGACCAGGCCGTGCTCGGCCGCCGCCTCGAGCAGATCGCGCCACTTGACGGCGCCGCCGACGCGGGCGATGCGGCTGTCGGGGTCGATCTCGATCCGGTCGAAGGCGCTCATGTCGAGCAGCACCGAGTCCGAGGTGTCACCGAGCGGCGGGATGCCGTGCCCGGTCGCGAACACGGTCACCTGATGCCCGGAGTTCGCGGCGACGGCCAGGGCCCGGGCGACCTCATCGGTGGTTTTCGGGGCCGTGACGGCCACCGCCGGAATGTGATGTGGGGAGGAGATCTTTGACATGGCTGGCAGAATCCCCGGGGCACCTTGCCCCAGGATTGCGGCGACATGATCGGCACCTTGCGATGAGAGACCCTCGGATCACGCTCTGCGGACGACTGACCGTCACCTGGGATGGGGACGAGCTCGGCGAGGCCCTGCCCGGGCGTCAGGGCCGTCTCCTCTTCGCCTATCTGGTGCTGAACCGGACCCGTCCGGTGCGCCGGGACGAGCTGGTCGAGGCGCTCTGGGCCGACGAGGGGCTGCCCAGCGGCGGCGAGGCCCTGCTCGCCCCGCCGCTCTCCCGCCTGCGCAAGGCGCTGGGGCCCGGCCGCCTCGAAGGGCGCTCGGAGCTCAACCTGAACCTCGGCGACGAGGTATGGATCGACTGGGAGGACGCCCAGGAACGGATCGAAGCGGCCCGCGCCGCCCTGGCTCAGGGTGAGCACGCGGCCGCCTACGACGACGCCGTGGAGGCCGACAAGGTCCTCTCCGGCGGGCTGCTGCCCGGGCTCGAAGCGAGCTGGATCGACGAGCACCGCAACCAGCTCGACGACCTCCGGCTCCAGGCCCTGGAGCTGATCGCCCGGGCCGGCAGCCGGCTCGGCGACGCCGAACGGGCACGGGCCGAACGCTCGGCCCGGATCGCGGTCGAGTCCTCACCCTTCCGCGAGTCCGCGCGGGCCGCCCTGATCGAGGTGATGGAGGCCCAGGGCAACATCGCCGAAGCGCTCCGCTCCTACGAGGAGCTGCGGGTCCTGCTCCGCGACCAGTTGGGAACCTTCCCCGCCCCCGAGCTGACCGCCCTGCACGAGCGCCTGCTCAACGCCCACGAGGGCCCGGCCGAGAAGGCCCCGCCGGTCGCCCAGCCGGCGGCGCCGGCCGAACGCCGCGCCACCCCGGCCACGATCAGCCGCCTGATCGACCCCCGGATCGACGAGATCGAGCTGGTCGGGCGCGAGGAGATCCTGCGGCAGTTGAACGAGCAGCTGGACCAGGTGGTCGAAGGCGACCTGCGGATCGCCCTGCTGGCCGGCGAGGGCGGGATCGGCAAGACCAGGATCGCGGCCGAGCTGGCCGCCGGGCGGGACGACATCACCGTCCTCTACGGGCGCTCCGAACCGGATGAGATCCGGCCCTTCCGGATCTGGTCCGGCCTGCTCCGCTCCGCGATGCGCCAGGCGGAGGACATCGAGCCGGCCGAGATCGTCGGCGGCGACGGCCCCACCCTCGCCCGGATCCTGCCCGAGCTGGTCCGCAGCATGGAGCTGCCGGCGCCCGGCCCGGCCGGTGACCTCGAGTCCGAGCGCCGGGCCCTGTTCGGCGCCGTGATGAGGATGATCGGCCGCCTCACGGCCCGCCGGCCGATGCTGATCGTGCTCGACGATCTGCACTGGGCCGACCGTTCGACCCTGATGCTGCTGGCCAGCCTGGCTGGGGACAACCCGCCCGGCGGCGTGTTCGCGCTCGGCCTCTACCGGGACACCGAGCTCCCGGCCGACAGCCTGCTGCCCGAGACGCTGGCCAACCTCCAGCGGCGCCTGCCGACCCTGAAGCTCGAAGTCGAGGCGCTCGACACGGAGGAGGTCGGCGAGCTGATCGGCGATCGCCTGGATCACGACCTCGCCGCCGCGCTCCACGACCAGACCGGCGGCAACCCCTTCCTGGTCGAGCAGCTGGTCCGCCACCTCGAGGACACCGGGACCGACGACCCCGCCTCTGCCCCGGCCGAGGTCCGGGAGATCGTCGCCCAGCGGGTCAGCCGGCTGCCGGAGGGCGGCGCCGACCTGCTCCGCCGGGCCAGCCTGATCGGCCGGGACTTCGACCTCCAGATCCTGCTCGCGACCACCAGCCTCGACGAGGACCGGGTGATCGACCTGCTCGACGCCGCCGTCGCGGCGGGGCTGCTGGACGAGTCCCCCACCGTCCCCGGCCGGTACTCCTTCGTCCACGCCCTGCTGCGCTCCACCCTGGAAGACGAGCTCGGCCTGACCCGCAGGGCGTTGACCCACCGTGACATCGGCGAGGCGATCGAACGCCAGACCAGCGGCAACCCGGACCGGCGGGTCGGCGAGAAGGCCTGGCATTTCGGGCATGCCGGGCCGGCCGAGGCGGACCGGGCCATCCACTGGGCGACCCGCGCCGCCGAACAGGCGGAGGGACGGCTCGCCTACGACGAGGCGGTCGACTTCTACGAGGCCGCGATCGTCGCCTGCCGGGCCGACGAGCCGGTCGATCTCGGTCTGCTGGCCCGGCTCCTGCTCAGCCAGGCGCGGGCGAAGTGGAAGAACGGCTCGCTCCAGGATGCGGGCGACACCTTCATGGCGGCGGCGAAGACGGCCCGCGACTCGGGCCTGCCTGAGCTGGCGGCCCAGGCCGCGGTCGGCAGCAGCTGGGGCGGCTGGGACGCCTTCGACACCGACACGGCCGAGCAGCTGATGCTGATGCGGCAGGCGCTCGGCAGCCTGCCGCCGGTCGACAGCCCGTTGCGGGCCGAGCTGATGGCGATGCTCGGGCACGGCCTCTACTACGGCAGCGGCCGGGCCGCCGAGGCCCGCGAACTGGCCCATCAGGCGACCGACATGATGGGGCGGATCGACGACAAGGAAGCCGAGCTGAACGTGATCCAGGCCACCGCCTTCCTGCGCTGGGAGCCGCCGAACAAGGCCGAGCGCCTGCCCGCCGCCGAGCGCATGGTCGAGCTGGCCGAAGCACTGGACGACCCCGAGCTGCTGGCCCAGGGCCTGGCCTCGCGGGCGCTCAGCCTGCTCAACCTGGGGCGGGGCCGGGAGGCGGAGGTCGATCGCGCCCGCCAGCAGGCGATGAGCGCGACCCTGCCTCAGATCCGTTTCATCGCCGGATCGATGCAGGCGGTGGCCCGGTTCATCTCCGGCGAGTGGGAGGAGGGCGAACGGATCACCCTGGAGTTGGCGGAGGCGGGTATGCCGAGGCGAGGATCCCTCCTCCTCGAGGATGCCTTCCGCTTCATGGTCCGGGCGCAGCAGGGGCGTCTGGCCGAGCACATGGAACGGCTCGAGCTCTTCGAGGCGGGCGCCAAGGGTTGGGAGATGTGGCCGACCTGGCGCTTCGGGCTGCTGCTCGCCAAGGCCCAGGCCGGGCAGCTCGACGAGGTGCGCCGGACGATCGCCGAGATCGGCTACACCGGGCTCGACGACACCAAGGACTTCAACAACACCCTGCTGCCCTTCTGCGCGGTCGGCAACCTCCTAGCCGGCGAGCTCGGCGACCAGCGCGGCGCGGCGAAGCTGATCGAGCTGCTCGGCCCCTACACGGGCGAGTGGATCATGATCGGCCGGATCGGCTCCACCCTCGGCCCGGTCGACATGCATCTGGGCGAGCTGCACCTCCAGGTCGGCGAGGACCGCGAGGCGGCCACCTCCCTCGAACGGGCCCTGGTCACCTGCGAGGCGATGGAGTCGGCCCCGTACCTGGCCCGGACCAGGCTGGCGCTCGCCAACGCCCTGGAGCATCTCGGCGATCCGGACGGGGCCGAACGTCGCGAGGAGCTCCGCCGGCAGGGAGAAGAGGTCGCGCGCCGACTGGACATGCAAGCGATCCTGAGGCGACACCTCGGGGAGTGAGCGGGCTCGGATAAGTTGCCGCCGGTGGCAAATCCCGAAATAACGGTTTGCGGCCGGCTCGCCGTGGCTTGGGACGGCGAACAGCTGGAGGGTGACCTCCCCGGCCGCCAGGGGCGACTCATATTCGCCTACCTCGTCCTGAACCGCTCCCGGCCGGTGCGCCGCGACGAGCTGGTCGAAGCCCTGTGGGCGGACGAGGGGCTGCCCAGCGGCGGCGAGGCCCTGCTCGCCCCGCCGCTCTCGCGCCTGCGCAAGGCCCTCGGGCGGGACCGGCTCGAAGGACGGGCCGAGCTGTCCCTGAACCTCGGCGAGGACGCCCGGATCGACTGGGAGGTCGCCCAGGAACGGCTCGCTTCAGCCCAGGCCCTGACCGGCGATCCCGCCGCCGACCAGGACGAGTTGATGACCGGCTGGCAGAACGCCCAGGACGCCGCCCGGATCTTCGAGGGCGGTCTGCTGCCCGGCCTCGAAGCCCGCTGGATCGATGAGCACCGCGCCCACTTCGAGGAGCTTCGCCTCAAGACCCTGGAGACCCTGGCCCGGATCGGGGCCCGGCTCGGGCCGGCCGAGCACGCGCGGGCCGAACGGGCCGCCCGTGACGCGGTCGAGGCCTCACCCTTCAGGGAGTCCGCCCGGGCCGCCCTGATCGAGGTGCTCGAGTCCCAGGGCAACATCGCCGAGGCCCTGCGCGCCTACGAGGAGCTGCGGGTCCTGCTCCGCGACGAGCTGGGCACCTTCCCGTCGCCGGAGCTGAACGCGATCCACGAACGCCTGCTCAAGGCCCACGAGAGATCCGAGCAGACCGGCGGCCCTACCTCCACGAACAACGGCGCCGGCGGCGAGCCGATCGGCCCGGAGCCGATCGGCCCGGAGCCGATCGGCCCGGAGGCGATTGGCTTGGAGATCGATCCCCGGATCGCCGACGTCGGCCTGGTCGGGCGCGACCGGATCCTCCGGGAGCTCCGGGACGAGCTCGACCTGGCGATCGCCGGGGAGCTGAGGATCGCGCTCCTGGCCGGCGAGGGCGGGGTCGGGAAGACCAGGATGGCGGCGGAGCTGGCGGCCAGCCGCGACGACGTCACCGTCCTCTACGGCCGTTCCGAACCGGACGAGATCCGGCCCTTCCGAATCTGGTCCGGCCTGCTCCGTTCCGCGATGCGCCAGGCCGGCGACGTCGACCTCGACGTGATCGTCGGCGGCGACGGCCCCACCCTGTCGCGCCTGCTGCCCGAGCTGGTCGGCCGGATGAACCTGCCCGCCCCGGGCCCGACCTCGGACCTCGAGTCCGAGCGGCAGGCCCTGTTCGGCGCGGTGATGCGGATGATCGGCCGGTTCTCGGCCCGGCAGCCGATGCTGATCATCCTCGACGACCTGCACTGGGCCGATCGCTCCACCCTGCGCCTGCTCGCCAGCCTGGCCGGGGACGACCCGCCGCGCGGCATCCTCGCGCTCGGCATCTACCGCGACACGGAGCTGCCGACCGACAGCCATCTGCCCGACACCCTGAGCCAGCTGCAGCGGCGCCTGCCGACCACCCGCCTCCAGCTCGACGCCCTGGGCGACGAGGCCGTCCGCGACCTGATCGCCGGGCGGCTCGACGAGTCGCTCGCCCCGGTGATCCGTGACCAGACGGGCGGCAACCCGTTCTTCATCGAGCAGCTGATCCGCAACCTGCAGGAATCCGGCGAGGAGCGGCCCGGCTCGGTCCCGCCGGAGATCCGGGAGGTCATCGCCCAGCGCGTCTCCCGCCTGCCCGACGGCGGCCCCGAGCTGCTGGGGCGGGCCGCGCTGATCGGCCGCGACTTCGATCTCGACATCCTGCAGCGGACCACGACCGAGGACGAGGACCAGATGATCGAGCTGCTCGACGCGGCCACCGCCGCCGGTCTGCTCGACGAGTCGACCTCGATCCCGGGCCGCTACTCATTCGTCCACGCCCTGGTCCGCAGCTCGCTCGGCGAGGGCTTCAGCCTGACCCGGCGGGCGGCGATCCACCGGCGGATCGGCGAGGCGATCGAGCATCGCAACCAGAACCGCTTCGGGCATCAGCGCGAGCGCGATCTGCCGACCCTCGCCTGGCACTTCACCCACTCCGGCCCGGCCGAGGCGGACCGGGCGATCCACTACGCGACCCAGGCCGCCGTCCAGGCCGAGGGCCGCCTCGCCTATGACGAGGCGGTCGACTTCTACGAGGGGGCGATCGTCGCCTGCGAGGCGGACGAGCCGGTCGACGAGAGCCTGCTGGCCGAGCTGCTGCTGAGCCGGGCCGAGGCCGAGTGGCGGATGGGACGCCTGCCCCAGGCCGTGGCGACCTTCGTCGAGGCGACCGAGGCCGCCCGCAAGTCCGGCATCCCCGAGCTCTTCGCACGGGCCGCGAACGGCGCCAGCTGGGGCAGCTGGGAGACCTTCGACAACATCCGCCAGACGCCGATCTCGCTGCTTCAGGAGGCGTTGGAGGTGCTCGGCCCGGGCGACAGCCCGCTGCGGGCCGAGACCCTGGCCAACCTCGGCCACCTGACCTTCTTCAGCGGCGACCCGACCAACGACGCGACGGCGCTCTGCGGCGAAGCCCTGGCGATGGCCGAGCGGCTCGACGAGGAGACGCTCCTCAAGGTGCTGGTCTCGCTCCACTTCTACCTGCTGCAGAGCACCTCACCCGAGTACCGGATCGAGGCGGCGGACCGCGCCGTCCGGATCGCCGAGGACTCGGCCGACCGCGAGGATCTCGGCGAGGCCCTGGCCCTGCGCGCGGTGATGCTGGCCAACGCCGGCCAGGGGGCCGAGGCGATGGCCGACATCGCCCGGCACGGCGCGCTCAGCACCACCCTGCCCCAGATCAGGAACACCAACTACTCGCTCCGGGCCTCCCGCTGCTTCCTCGAGGGCCGCTGGGCCGAGGGCGAGCGGATCACCGAGGAATGCCTGGCCGGGGAGCACCTGACCTCCTCCGCCCGGGTCGCGATGCTCGACGCGATGCACTACATGGACTACGCCCACCGGGGACGGCTCGGCGAGGTGGTCGACGTGATCGAGGTCGAGGCGGCCGTGGCCAGGTCCTGGGGGGTCTGGCCCGCCTGGGAGACCGGCCTGGCCCTGAGCCACCTTCAGGCCGGTGACCGCGACCGGGCCCTCGAGCTGCTCGAGGAGATCGACATGGAAGCCCTCGGTCCGGACACCAGGATGGAGCTGCTCAGGCCCGTCTTCTGCGGCGTGGCGACGATGCTGATCACCGAGCTGGGCGATGCCGAGCGGGCCCGCGTGGTCGGCGGCCTGCTGGGCGAGATGGACGACATGTGGGCGATCTTCGGGCCGGGAGCGCCGACCTTCGGGCCACGCAGCCTGCTTCAGGGCGAGCTGTGCCTGGTCCAGGGTCAGGACCGCGAGGCCGCGACCGCGCTGGAGAACGCGATCGTGACCTGCGAGGCGATGACCGCGAGGCCCTTCCTCGCCCGTGCCCAGCTCGGCCTGGCCGAGGCGTTCCGCCGCCTCGACGACCCCGACGGCCCGGAACGCACCGCCGAGCTGCGAAAGACCGGGCTGGCGACGGCGGAGGAGCTGGAGATGGCTCCGCTCCTCGCCCGCCACCGACGAGGAGCCAGCGAGCTCCGCTCCGGCTAGCGTCGTCTCGTCAGCTTCGCCACCGCGGTCCGTTTGGCGACGCCCTGAGCGGTGGCGGTGAAGGTGAGCTTCACCTTCCTGCCGACCTTGGCCTTCCTGGTCAGCTTGGCCTTGAAGGTGGCGATCCTGGTCGCACCGGCAGCCAGCCCGCCGAGCTTCGCGCACCGCTTGACCTTGACCAGCTTCTTCGGCGCCTTCACGCAGACCTTGGCCTTCTTCGCGCTGACGTTGCCGATGCTCTTCACCGCCACCTTGATCGTCTGCGTCTTTCCGGCCCGGAGCTTCTTCGCCTTCGGGGTGATCTTCAGGGCGCCCAGGTTCGCTCTCGCCTTCTCGAACTTGGCGTTCACCTGGGTGGCGTCGAGCACCGTGATCTGACAGGTCGCCTTTCCGGAGCATCCCCCCGACCAGCCCGCGAAGACCGAACCCGGCTTCGGAGTCGCGGTCAAGGTCACCTTGGTGAATGAGGGGAAGGTCTCCGCGCAGTCGCCGCCGCAGCTGATCCCGGCCGGGCTGGAGCTCACGGTTCCGGCCCCGTTGCCGGTCCGGCTGACCTGGAGGAGCGGGGCGGGCTGCAAGGTCGATGCGGACTGAACGAAGACGTTGGTATCGCTGGAGCGCATCCAGACCGCGGTCGCGGTGCCATCCAGCGCGATCGCGACCTGGGCGGAGTAGGCGTTCTGGCCCGCCGCCGAGAGATCGATCGGTGTCCCGAAGACACCACCGGACGGTCGCGTCGCCGCCTGGGTGACGTTGTTGGTTCCGTTGAAGCGGATCCAGACAACGGTGACGGTACCGTCCGGAGCGGCCGCTGGTCGGGGGTCCTGGGCGCTCTGACCAGCCGCGGAAAGATCTACCGGAGCGCCGAAGATCCCGCCGGGTGGCCGTGTCGCCGCTTGGGCTATGAGGTTGGTCCCGTCGGATCGGACCCAGACCGCCGTCACGGTGCCATCCGGGGCAACCGCGATCTGGGGGCTGGAAGCGCTTTGGCCTGCCACCGACAGATCGACGGGCGTGCCGAAAGCGCCACCCGGCGCGCGGGTCGCAGCCTGAGCGATCGTGTTGGATCCGTCGGTGCCGTCCCAGACCACGGTCGTGGTGCCATCCGGCGCCACGGCAAGATGGGGGCCGTAGGCGGCTTGGTCCGTCGCCGACAGATCGACGGGTGCGCCGAAAGCGCCGCCGGGCGGGCGGGTCGCGGCCTGGATGATGTTGTTGGTCCCGTTGGAGCGCACCCAGATCGCGGTCGCCGTGCCATCTGGAGCGAATGCGACCTGGGGGATGTAGGCGGACTGACCAGCCGCGGAAAGATCTACCGGAGCGCCGAAAGCGCCACCCGGCGGGCGGGTCGCGGCCTGGACGATGTCGTTGGCCCCGTTGGAGCGCACCCAGATCACGGTCGCCGTGCCATCCGCGGCGACCGCGACTTGGGGAGCTTGCGCGTACTGACCGCCCGCGGAGATATTCACCGGCGCCCCGAAAGCGCCTCCCGGCGGTCGCGTTGCCGCCTGGACGATGTCCTTGCTCCCGTCGGATCGGACCCAGACCGCCGTCACGGTGCCATCCGGGGCAACCGCGATCTGAGGTGCGTGAGCGCCTTCGCCGGCCTCTGACAGATCGACGGGCGTGCCGAAAGCGCCACCCGGCGGACGGGTCGCGGCCTGGATGATGTTGTCGGATCCGTCGAAGCGGTACCAGACCACGGTCGCGGTGCCATCCGCCGCGACCGCGACCTGCGGAGCCTGGGCATTCTGGCCGGTCGCCGAAAGGTTGCCGGCCGGAAGGACCCACGGCCCCTGGGGTGCGGCCTGGGCCGAACCGGAACCGAAGCCGACGAGAAGAGCGACTGCCACGAACAGCACCTTCATCGACTTCGGAATCAAGCGATCCTCCTTCGTAGCGCGTCCCTGCCGAGACCAGCGGGACGGATCAACCGACCCTATCCGCGACCCCCTCCGACGTCAATGAAGGCCAGGGCCGGACCTTTGCCACTCGACCTGGCCCTTGCCTTCGGCCGCGGAGCGGCCTTCGACGTCGTCCCACTCGTGGAGCATCCGCTTCAGGTTCGCGACCGCCTCGGGCTCGTGGGCGGCGATGCGGCCGGCCAGCTCGAGAGCGGTGTTCTCGGTCGCGGCGCCGGGGGCGACCTGGTTGACCAGGCCCATCCGCAGGGCCTCGTCGACCTTGACGGTGTTCGAGGAGAGCAGCAGGTACTTGGCGTGGCTGAGTCCGCAGAGGGTGACCAGGCGGGCCGGGCCGACCGGCACGCCGAGCGCCGCGCCGGGGAAGCGCATCTGCAGGTTCGAGCCGCCGATCCGGATGTCGCAGGCGACCGCGATCTCCGCCCCGCCGCCGACCGTGTAGCCGTGGCAGGCCGCGATCGTCGGCTTGGGGAACTGGACCACCGCGTCATAGAGGTCGGCGAACAGCTGCATCTTGTTCACCTTGGCCTCGTCGTCGATGTCCTCCTTGATGTCGGCGCCGGCCGAGAAGGCCATGTAGTCGGTCGAGGAGAAGACCAGCACCCGGACGTCCTCGTCACCGCGGGCGACCGCGACGTGCTCGACCAGCTCGACCAGCATCTCGGTGTTGATCGCGTTCATCGCCTTCGGCCGGTCGAGCCGGATGATGGCGATCCCGCGGTCGTCGACTTCGTAGGTGGTAAGGCTCATTTTCTCCTCAGTTCTCGCCGGTTTCCCCGGCGGCGATTCTCTCGACAAGTCTCTCGGTCTCGCGGGCGGCGTCGTCGATCAGGCCCTCGACCTGGTCCCGACTCTCCGAGAAACGACCCAGCACATACGCGGCTACCCGCTCCGGGTCGGTCGAATCGGGACGGTCGACCCCGATCCGGACCCGCCAGAAGTCGGCGCTGCCGAACCCCTGCTTGAGGCTCTTGACGCCGTTGTGCCCGGCCGCGCCGCCACCCATCCGGGTGCGGATCTCGCCGAAGGGCAGGTCGATCTCGTCGTAGACCGCGATCACCCGATCCAAGGGGATCTTCTTCGAGCCCCGCGCCGGGCCGGCCGACTTGCCCGACTCGTTCATGTAGGTGAGCGGGGTCATCAGCACCACCCGGGGACCGCCCGGACGGATGCGGCCCTCGGTGATGCGGGCGTTGTACTTGTCCTTGGCCCGCGGCAGGTCCCAGCGCTCGGCCAGGAGCGCCGCGACCATGAATCCGGCGTTGTGCCTGCTGCGCTCGTACTCCCGTCCCGGGTTGCCGAGCCCGACGATCAGGATCGGGCCATCGGACCCGTCTTCGGGGCCGGAGCGGCGCAGCAGGGACAGGGCCTACTCCTCGTCGGAGGAATCGCCCTCGTCGCCCTCGGCGGCGTCCTCGCCACCGGCATCCTCGCCGACCACTTCCGGCTCGGACTCGGGCTCCTCGGTCTCCGGCTCGGCCTCGACGCGCGGCGGCGACAGGGTGACGAGCGTGACCTCGGCGGGATCGTCGGAGACCAGGGTGACGCCTTCCGGCGCGGTCAGGTCCTCGAGGGTGAGGGTGTCGTTGATCTCCATCTCGGAGACGTCGAGCGTCAGCGAGTCCGGGATCTCGGTCGGCAGCGCCTCGACGGTGACCTCGCGGGTCACGTGCTCGAGCACGCCGCCCTGCTTGACGCCGGGGCTGACGTCGTCGCCGGTCAGTTCGACCGCGACCTCGGCCTGGATCGCCTGGTTCAGGTCGACCTGCTGGAGGTCGAGGTGCTGGAGATCGCCGCGCACCGGGTGGTGCTGCTGCTCCTTGACGACGACCGGGACCGTGTCCGAGCCCTCGATGTGAAGATCGAACAGCGCATGCCCTTCACCCAGGATGATCCGGGCGTCGCGGCTTTCGACCTGGAACGAGGTCGCTTCCTTGCCGTCCGAGTAGACGACCCCGGGGACCTTGCCGTCGCGACGGAGGCGCTTGGAGGTGCGGGAGCCGAAATCGGTACGGGGAGTGGCGGTAAGAGTTGCGCGTTCAGAAGACATTGGACAGAACAGGATAGGGAAAGACGTACGCTTGAGGCATGGCGGATGATTCGAAGATCCCCAAGGGGCGGCTCCGTCGGTCGGCCAAGCTCGGTACCGCGATCGGGACGCAGGGCGCGAAGTACGCCGGAACCCGAGCCTCGAACCTGATTCGCGGCGGCGATGCGGGCCAGGATCGCCTGGACGAAAGGCATGCCGAGACGGCCGCGAAGATGGTCGCCACGCTGGGCCAGATGAAGGGCGCGGCGATGAAGATCGGCCAGTTCGCCTCGTTCATCGACATCGACTTCATTCCCGCCGAGTACCGCGAGATCTATCAGGAGCAACTCGCGAAGTTGCGCAGCGAGGCGCCCGCCATGCCCTGGGACGAGGTGGTCGAGGTCCTGCGCGAGGAATACGACGGCGAGCCGATCGAGCAGCTCTTCGACTCGATCGAGCACGAGGCCTTCGCCGCCGCCTCGATCGGCCAGGTGCATCGCGGCCGGCTGATCGACGGCCGCGAGGTCGCGGTCAAGATCCAGTACCCGGGGATCGCCGAAGCGCTCGAATCGGACCTCAAGAACGCCGGCATGCTGGTCCGCATGGCCCGTGCCCTGGCCCCGGGCCTCGACGCCCGCGAGGTCACCCGAGAGCTCCGCGAGCGGGTCCTCGAAGAACTCGACTACGAGTACGAGGCGCAGAACCAGCGCTCCTTCGCCCGCGCCTACCGGGGCCATCCGTTCATCTACGTGCCCGACGTGGTGACCCGGCTCTCGCGTCGCCGGGTCCTGGTCACCGAGTACGTGGAGGGGATCGGGTTCGAGCAGATCCTCGAGCTGGACGAGGAGGAGCGCAGCCGCTTCGGCGAGATCCTGTTCCGGGGCAGCTTCGGCTCGATCTACCACCTGCAGCACTTCAACGCCGACCCCCACCCCGGCAACTACCTGCTGATGCCGGACGGCCGGGTCGCCTTCCTCGACTTCGGGATGACCAAGAAGCTGGACAAGGAGCAGATCGAGCTGGAGCAGCGGGCGGTCGACGCGGCGGTCCGCAACGACCCGGAGGATCTGCGCGACGCCCTCCACGACCTCGGCTTCGTGAAGAAGCCGTCGAAGCTGGACGCCGAGCACCTGATGAACCACGTCAAGTCGATCGGCGGCTGGTACATGGAGGACCGGGAGATCAAGATCGACGGCGACCGGGTGATGAAGGTGATCGAGTCGACCCACGACCCGCGCTCCGAGTACTTCGACCTGATGCGCCGGGAATCGATCCCCGCCGACGAGTTGATGGGGCGCCGCATGGAGATCGGCGTGCTGGCCGTCCTGGGCCGTCTGGGAGCCCGCCGCAACTGGCATCGGATCATGCGGGAATGGGTCTACGCCGACCCGCCGGCGACCGATCTGGGCCGGGAGGAATGGGCCTACTTCGAGGAGCGCGGGGTTTTCCAGGTGCCCGGAATCTCCTCCACCCCCAGCGAGTAGGCTCATCGCATGAAGCGCATCAAGTCTGGTTGGCAGTTGACCAAGAAGAGCTGGCGGATCCTCTCCGACTCACCGGGACTGATCCGGTTCCCCCTGATCGGTGGCCTGATCGCGCTGCTGGTCGCGGTCGTGGTGATCGGCCCGGGGCTCTACCTGATCGACGACGAGCAGACCGTCCTCGGGGCGATCCTGGTCGCGGTCGGCGCCTACCTGGCGGCCTTCGCCACCTACTACTTCGCGGTCGGCCTGGCCCACAACGCCGACCGGCAGATGCAGGGCGAGTCCCCCACCTTCGGGGACGGCATGGCGCTCGCCTCGAGCCGCATGGGCGCGGTGGCCGGCTGGGCCTTCGTCGCGACCGTGGTCATGACCATCATCCGCGCGATCCAGGAGCGCTTCGGCATCGCCGGCGCGATCGTCGGCGGGCTGGCCGGCGCCGCCTGGGGCATCCTCACCTTCCTCGCCGTCCCGGTCATCGCCCTGGAGGGCACCGGGCCGATGCAGACGATCAAGCGCTGCGCCGGTCTCGTCAAGAGCCGTTGGGGCGAGCAGATCACCGGCACCATCGCGATCGGCGGCATCGTCTTCCTGATCGGCTTCCTGCCGGCCATCCTCCTGATCGTGGCCGGGGTCGCGCTCTGGGCCGCCTCCGGCGTCGGCGGCGCGATCCTGATCGCCTTCGGCGTGATCATCCTGATCATCGCCGCCCTGATCCAGCAGTCGCTGGCGACCATCTTCGGCGTCGCCCTCTACCACTACGTGGCGGGCCAGGAAGCGGTTGGCGGCTTCACCGAGGAGGAGCTGCAGAGCGCGGTCCGGCTCAAGCGCGGCGCCACCCCGGCGGCGGGCACGATCTAGAGAGTCTCGGTTTCCACCCCGACCCCGATCAGGCAGCCGGCCTGGTCCGGGTCGCGGGGCTGGAACTCCTCCAGGCGGAAGCCGGGATCGGTCGATTCGAGCAGACCGCTGGTGAGCCCGCGGTGGAGGGCGCAGACCGCCTCCTGGTTCTCGTGGACCGCCTCGCGGTAGGGGCATCGGCCGAGCCGGCAGCAGAAGCCGCCGTCCCGCTCCTCGTCCTCGGCCTCGAAGCCGAGCGAGTTCAGGGTGAGGACGAAGGCGCGCCGCGAATCGCTCATCGCCTCGACCGGGATCTCCAGGCCCGCCTGGCGCCCGACCGACTCGATCCGCTTCAGGTCCGATCGCCCGGAGGGGTAGGCGCGGGCCAGCCAACGGACGAGGTTCCCGGTCGGATCCTCGAACGGACCGGGCTCGGCGGCGGTCCACTCGTCCCGGGGCCGCCCGCGACGGCTGGCGCTGCGTCCGCGCTCGACCAGGCCGGCCTCGGCGAGAAGCTCGAGATGGTTTCGCACCCCGTTCGGGTGCAGCCCGACCAGCTCGGCCAGCTCGGCCGTGGCGACCGGCCCTCCGGACTCCCGGAGCAGCGCGAGCAGCTTGGCGCGAGTCGGCTGCGCAAGGATCGTCATCGGACCGGGCGGGTCAGTTTCCGGACGTGGACGACGACCGAGAGCAGATGGAGCATCGAGCCGAGCACGGTCATCCCGATCCAGCCCGCCAGCAGGAGGATCGCGAGCACGGTCCGGTCTCTCCCGGCCAGCGGTGCGAGCGGGTGGCCGAGCGCCGAGACCAGACCGACGCCGAGACCGAGCGGGAGGAAGATCTGGGCCTCGATCACCAGCCGGGCCGGCAGCGATAGCGGCCGTTCGGAGGCGCGCACCGAGGCGATCAGGTTGACCGCCAGCAGCCCGGCGCCGCAGATCAGGAGCAGCCAGCCGGCGGTCACCAGATCTCCGGACCCGAACCCGTAGCCGAGCGCGAGGGCGAGCGTGCCCGCGGACCAGGCGGCGAAGGTGACGGGCTGAAGGCGCGCGAAGCGGAGACGGGTCTGGGTCAGCGACGGCGCGAAGGTGTGGAGGGTGCCGACGATCGCGCCGCCCAGCCAGCCCGCCAGGTTGCAGGCGAGGTGCGCCCCGAGCAGAGATCCGTGGGCCCAGGGAACCGGGAGAGCCATCATGACCCCGAGCGCGATCCCCGGCACCAGCCAGAGGGCCGCGCATGAGTACCAGCGGCTCGCCCAGGGGGCCCGCTGGAGGGACCGGGAGCGAAGCCTGGCCAGTGCGATGCCGTAGAGCCCGAGCGTCACCAGGAGCAGCGCGGCGCCCGAGAGGATCAGTGCGTCCACGGAGGCCGTGACCCCGACCACCACCGCGACCGCTCCGGCGATCCACGCCGCGATCTGCGCCGTGATCATCGGGCGCGAGGGCGGCGTCGTCGCGAGGAAGGCGGTGACGAAGAACTGGCTGACGCCGATGACCAGCAGCGACACGCCGCCGAGCAGCGAGAGGTGAAGCGCCGCCCAGCCGGACCATCCCCACTCGAGGCCGGCGCCGAGAATCGCGACCGTCGCCGCGCCGGAGAAGCAGGCCACGGCGGCAAGGATGAAGGTGAGGAGAAGGTCGGTCGGCCGCATCCCGTCTGCTGGCATGGCTCGATTTTACACACTTGATACTGTGTAAATTCAACCTCTTCTCGAAGGAGCCCCGATGGCCTACGTGATCAACGAACCGTGCATCGCCGTCAAGGACAACTCCTGCGTCGAGGTCTGCCCGGTCGACTGCATCCACCCCACGCCGGACGAGCCCGGGTACGACGAGGTGGATCAGCTCTTCATCGACCCCTCCGAGTGCATCGACTGCGACGCCTGCGTGGAGGCCTGCCCGGTCGACGCGATCACCCCGGAGGACATGGTGCCGCCGGAGTGGCAGCGGTTCATCGAGCTGAACGCGGCCTACTACCGCCGCTGAGCAGCTAGGCGTTCAGCAGCCGGGGATCGTTCGAGCAGATCCCGTCCACGCCCAGCTCGAGCAGGGACTCGATTCGGCGCGGGTCATCCACGGTCCAGACGTTGAGCTTCACCCCGGCGTCGTGGACCACCCCGACCAGCCGCGGCGTGACTACCCCGAAGAAGGCCCAGATCGACTGGACCCCGTACTCGGGGATGCCCTGCCGCACGGTCCCCGGCATGCGCACCCGGACCGAGACCAGGCCCATCGCCAGGGCGGGCCGGATCACCTTCGGCATCGAGAGCCAGTCCTTGGTCACCTTGGGCACCGTCCAGCCGAGGCCGATGCCCGATCCGATCTCGCCGATCCGCTTGACGGTCGAGGTCTCCATGGTCGAGATCGTGGTGCGGTCGATCAGGCCGTGCCGCCGGACCGCCTCGACCACCTCGTCGTCGCGGCCGGGAAGCTTGATGTCGAGGTTGATCGTCACCCGGTCGAGCGGCGGCCTCGTGTAGGCGTCGAGCGCCTCGTCCAGGGTCAGGCGCTCGCCACGCCGCTCGGCGGCCGCCGCCGCCTCCCAATCGTGGGCGACCACCAGCGGGGTCCGCTTTCCCTCCGGGATCGACGGATGGCCGTCCTCGGTCCAGAGCACGTCGAACTCGATCACGTCGACGCCGATCTCGACCGCCTTCTCGAAGGAAGCGACCGTGTTGCCCGGGACCAGGGCATCGGCCCCCTTGTGACCTATCCGCAGCATCAGCCCAACCCTACGAAACCCGAATCACGCGAAACCCGGATAGCCAGGTATAGCCACCGACTATCCGGGTCTCGCGGGCTCAGGCTCCGAGGTGCTCGGTGTCGAGGAGGCGGGCCGCGTCGACCAGCCGCTCCACGCCGTCGACGTCCCGGACCGCGCCGGTGTCGGCCGAGGTGGCCATCATCGCGTAGGCCCGGAGCGCCGGCGAGACGACCCGGTCGCGGTCGACCGGGCGGTAGCCGCCGGAGCCCTCCAGGGCCTCGCGGCGGATGGCCAGGGTCTCGTCGTCGACGACCAGCTCGATCGTGCGGTTGGGGATGTCGATCGCGATCTCGTCCCCGGTCTCGACCAGGGCGATCGCGCCGCCGGCCGCCGCCTCGGGCGAGACGTGGCCGATCGAGAGGCCGGAGGTGCCGCCGGAGAAGCGGCCGTCGGTGAGCAGCGCGCACTCCTTGCCGAGCCCGAGCCCCTTCAGGTAGGAGGTCGGGTAGAGCATCTCCTGCATGCCGGGACCGCCGCGCGGCCCCTCGTAGCGGATCACGACGACGTCGCCGGACTTGACCCGGCCGCTGAGGATCGCGTCGACCGCGTCGTCCTGCGACTCGACCACGAAGGCCGGGCCGCTGAAAGTCAGGATCGACTCGTCGACGCCGGCCGTCTTGACCACGCAGCCACGCTCGGCGAGGTTGCCGTAGAGGATGGCCAGGCCGCCGTCCTTCGAGTAGGCGTGCTCGACGTCGTGGATGCAGCCCTCGGCCGCGTCGAGGTCGAGTGACTCCCAACGCTCGGACTGCGAGAAGGCCTTGGCCGAACGCACGCAGCCGGGGGCGGCGTGGAAGAGGTCGATCGCGATCTCGGACGGCTTCGGGCCACGGACGTCCCAGCTGCCGAGCCAGGTGTCCATGTCGGCCGAGTGGACGGTCGAGACGCCCTCGTTGAGCAGGCCGCCGCGGCGCAGCTCGCCGAGGATGGCGGGGATGCCGCCGGCGCGGTGGACGTCCTCCATCAGGAAGTGGCCGTTCGGGGCGACCTTGCAGATGCAGGGGACCCGTCGGGAGAGGTCGTCGATGTCGCTCATCGTGAACTCGACCCCGGCCTCCTGGGCGGCGGCCAGGAGGTGGAGCACCGTGTTGGTCGAACCGCCCATGGCGATGTCGAGGGTCATCGCGTTCTCGAAGGCGTCACGGGTCGCGATCGAACGCGGCAGGACGGACTCGTCGTCGTTCTCGTAGTACTTGCCGGCGATCTCGACCGCGGTGCGGCCGGCCGCCTCGTAGAGCTCTTTGCGGGCCGTGTGGGTGGCGAGCGTGGAGCCGTTGCCCGGCAGCGAGAGGCCGAGCGCCTCGGTGAGGCAGTTCATCGAGTTGGCGGTGAACATGCCGGAGCAGGAGCCGCAGGTCGGGCAGGCGTTCTCCTCGATGATCGCGATGTCCTCGTCCGAGACCTCGTCGGCGACGGCGTCGGCGATCGCCGAGATCAGGTTGACCCGCTTGCGGACGGTGCCGTCGACCAGAGTCGCCGTCCCCCCTTCCATGGGGCCGCCGGAGACGAAGACGGTCGGGATGTTGAGCCGCAGGGCGGCGTTCAGCATGCCGGGGGTGATCTTGTCGCAGTTCGAGATGCAGACCATCGCGTCGGCGCAGTGGGCGTTGACCATGTACTCGACGCTGTCGGAGATCAGGTCGCGCGAGGGCAGCGAGTAGAGCATGCCGCCGTGGCCCATCGCGATGCCGTCGTCGACCGCGATCGTGTTGAACTCGAGCGGGACGCCGCCCGCTTCCTTGATCGCCTCGGAGACGACCTCGCCGACCGGCTTCAGGTGGGTGTGCCCGGGGACGAACTGGGTGTACGAGTTGGCCACCGCCACGATCGGCTTGCCGAAGTCCTCGCGGGCCACGCCTGAGGCGCGAAGGAGCGCGCGGGCCCCGGCCATGTTGCGTCCATGAGTAACGGTTTTCGATCGCAGTGCTGGCATGTGGCTAAGATAGCGGAATGACCATTCCGGCACAAGAGTGGACCGCGCTCTCCCCGCAGGAGAAGCGCGACCGGGCGCTCGAGGCGGCCGACCTGCTCTTCTCCCGGGAAGGCCTGGACGCTCCGATGCCCGCGCTGGCGGAGGCCCTGGGGATCGGGGTCGGCAGCATCTACCGCCAGGTCGGGACCAAGGACGAGCTGATCGGCGCCCTGGTGATCGAACGATCGAAGGTCCTCAGCCGCAGGTTCCGGGCCACGCTCGAAGACGCCGACCCCTGGGCGGCCGTGGTCGAGGCGACCCACGAGACCGTGGACGATTGCCTGAACGACGCCCTGAGCCAGACCGCCTGGGACGAGGCAGCCTTCGGCAGCGAGGAGGTCCGGGCCGCCAGGCAGGAGGCGACCGAGTCCCTCGCCCTCATGTTCGACCGCGCCCGCGAGGCCGGCCAGGTCGACGAGGACGCCTCACACGAGGACCTCCGCCTGCTCTTCTTCGCCCTGAGAGAGTTCAGCTCAGTAGGAGCCGAACGAGCCCACCGCTTCACGGACCTCGTCCTCCGAGGTATCCAAAACACCCCAACCCCCCAGAACTGAAACTCCGATCGCGTTGTTTCGACACGATCCGAGTTTCAGTTGAGCGCAGACGTGGAGCGCTCGCCAAGTGAAACTCGGAATGCTTCGGAATGACCCGAACCGAGTTTCGGTTGGTGGGTTAGAAGAGCTGGTTCTCGCCGGCGAAGATCTCGGAGACCGAGTCGTCGGTGAAGATCCGGCGGATCGAGTCGGCCAGGGTGCCGGCCGTCGAGAGGACCTGGATGTTGTCCGGGGCGCCGGGACGGAGCGGGATGGTGTCGGTGACGACGATCTTCTCCAGGCCCGAGTTCTCGTAGGGGAGCCGCTCGTAGGCGGGACCGGAGAAGACGCCGTGGGTCGCGCAGGCGATGACCGACTTGGCGCCCTCGTCGAGGACGGTGCGGGCGGCGGCGCAGAGCGTGCCGGCCGTGTCGATCATGTCGTCGGAGATGATCGCGATCTTGTCCTTGACGTCACCGACCACGTAGCCGATCTCGGCGACCTGCTGCTTGGGCCGCTCCTTCTCCATGATCGCCCACTCGGTGCCCACCTTGCGGGCGAAGTTGCGGGCGGCCTTGGCGCGGCCGGCATCCGGGGAGACGATGACCAGCTCCTCGGGGTCGTACTGGTCGGCGAACCACTGGGTCAGCATCGGCTGCGCGGTCATGTGATCGACCGGGATCGTGAAGAAGCCCTGGATCTGGCCGGCGTGGAGGTCCATGGTGAGGACACGGTCGATCCCGACCGCCTCCAGCGAACGGGCCACGACCCGCGACGTGATCGGCTCGCGCGGGGCCGACTTCTTGTCCTGGCGGGCGTAGCCGAACCAGGGCATCACGGCGATGATCCGGTGCGCGGAAGCGCCCTGGGCGGCGTCCGCCATGATCATCAGCTCCATCAGGGCGTCGTTCGGGGTCATGCCCGTCTCGGCGTTGGCGCAGGTCGACTGGACCAGGAAGACGTCGGCGCCACGGATCGATTCCTCGTAGCGGCCGTAGATCTCCCCGTCCGAGAAGGTCTTGAGGGTGACGTCACCGACCGAGAGCGAGAGCTTGCCGGCGATCTTGGCCGCCAGGTCCTTCGAGCTGCGGCCACCGAAGACCATCGCCCGCTTCGAATAGTCGTGAGGGATGGTCGAGGAGACGCTGACTGAGGTCTCGGTAATGGTCACTGACTGCTTTCCCCTTCTGCTTCACGGGCGGCACGCCGCTCGGCATATTCATCCACGGTTCTCTGGTCGCCACTGCTCACGGCGAGTGCGCCCGGCGGGACATTCTGCCGGATAACCGCTCCGGCCCCCGTCCAGGCCCCCTCGCCGACCTCGACCGGGGCCACCAACATGGTGTCCACCCCGATCTTCACGCCGGGCCCGATCTTGGTCCGATGCTTGTTCACACCGTCGTAGTTCGCGGTGATCGTGCCGGCCCCCAGGTTGGAGCCCGCCCCGATCTCGGCATCGCCGATGTAAGAGAGATGCGGCACCTTGGAGCCGGCCCCGACGGTCGAGTTCTTGATCTCGACGAAGGTGCCGGCCTTCGCCCCGTCCTCCAGCTTGGCGCCGGGACGCAGGTAGGCGAACGGCCCGGCCAGGCTGTCGGCGGCCAGTTCGCAGAGGTTCAGATAGGAGTGGATCACCTGACAGCGATCCCCGATCCCGGAATCGATCACGGTCGAGTGTGGGCCGATCACGGCGCTCTCCCCGACCTCGGTCGCCCCACGCAGCGAAGTGCCCGGCTCGATCCGGGTGTCCTTGCCGATCGTCACCCCGGCGTCGATCCAGGTCGTGGCCGGATCGACGATGGTCACGCCGTCGAGCATGTGGCGGGTCAGGATCCGCTTCCGCGCCTCGGTCTCCACCACGGAGAGATCGGCCCGGTTGTTGACTCCCAGGTTGATCGCCGGGTCGTCGGAGACATGGGCGGTGACCAGCTCGCCACGGGCCCGCATCACCTTGATCACGTCCGGCAGGTAGTACTCGCCCTGGGCGTTGTCGCAGTCGATCTCGTCCAGGGCCGAGGCCAGCGAGGGACCGTCGAACACGTAGGTGCCGGAGTTGACCTCCTTGATCGCCAGCTCCTGGTCGGTGGCGTCGCCGGGGGCCTTCGCCTCGACGATCTTCGAGACCGTGCCGTCGGCGCCGCGGACCACGCGGCCGTAGGCGCCGGGGTCGTCGAGCACCGCGGTCATGACCGTGGCCGAAGCGCCCGATTCCTCCTGGGCGCCGATCAGGCCGCCGATCACGTCGGACGAGACCAGCGGGACATCGCCGGAGAGGACCAGGACCCGGGCGGATTCGCGGACGATCGCGAGCGCCGCCCGCACCGCGCCGCCGGTCCCGTTCGAGGTCTCCTGCGCGACCGTCTCGACCCCATCCGGCAGGGCGCCGCCCAGGTCACGGTCGGGCGAGACGATCACCGCCACACGGTCGATCCCGGCCTCGCGGGCGGCGAGCACCGGCCAGGCGATCATCGGCCGACCACAGACGGGATGGAGCACCTTGGGCAGGGACGAGCGCATGCGCGTGCCCTGACCGGCCGCCATGATCAGCGCTGTTACGGGGGGCCCAGTCACTGGACGCATTAAAACAGCAGCGATCCGGTCTGCGCCCGGATCGCCACGAAAACCCGCCCGATCACGAGATCCTCGAATGGATGATCGGGCTCCGCCGGAAGCGACTCGGGCTAGTTGCCCAGCGCCTGATCCTTGGCCTCCTGGGACAGGAGGATCAAGGTCCAGCCGGAGAAGATCAGGTCGATCCCGACCAGGAGGCCGATCGCCCAGTCGGCCGACTCCGGGTAGTCCACGAGGAAGATCAGGCCGATGATCACGGAGAGGGCGCCGTTCAGGCCGAGCCAGCCGGCCCCGGGGATGCCGCGCTGCGCGAAGGCCGCGCCGAGGCGGATCGCGCCGGCCAGCAGGAAGTAGATGATCAGGATCAAGGTGAGCGCCTTCGCTCCCTTGTCCGGGTTGATCAAGAGGAACAGGCCGGCTGCCAGGGTGAGGATCGACCAGGCGATGCGGGCGATCACGTTCAACGCCCCCGGCGCGGTGAACGACCAGGCAAAGAGGAAAGCCGCGCCGATCACGAGGATCCAGCCGATCAGGACGGTCATGCCCCAGGAAGCGACGTTCGGGATCAGGACGGCGAAGGCGCCGAGCAGGATCATCAGGATCCCGACGCCGGTGAAGATGCCCGTGCTCCGCTTCACTTCCCTCTGGACTTCCTCTTCGTAGGTCATGGCGGCAGCCTACCCCGGCCGTCGGAGGTAGAGTGCGCGGCGATTCCGGGGTGGGGTAACTGGCTAACCCACCGGGTTTTGGTCCCGGTAATGGAGGTTCGAGTCCTCCCCCCGGAGTCACGTACCTCGCTGTTTGGAGATCGGCGGGGCCGGATAAGCAGTCCACAGTCATCTGGGGAATCCAACGGAGGGAATCGATGCGAAAGCTCGCAGTGTCCGTCGCCGTCACCGCCATCCTGCTCCTGGGACAGGGGAGTGCCGCCCAGGCCACGATCCCCGATGTTTTCGACGGCGCCGTGAGCTGCGCAGTGCAGACCGACCCGCTGATCCCGCTGCCGTCCGGTGCCCAGTCCACAGCCGGTCAGCGCTGGTGCGGCACCGGCACCTCAAACCTTCTGAGTCGAAGCACGGCCAAGACCTTCGACGGCGTGCCGATCGACGTCAACGTCGCCTTTCCTCCCGCCCCCACGTCCGGCCCCGACGGGCCTTACCCGCTGGTCATGATCTTCCACGGCTACAGCCAGTCGAAGATCAACTTCACCGCGATGCAGCGTTGGCTCCAGCGCGGCTACGCGGTCTTCTCGATGACCGATCGCGGCTTCCACGAGTCCTGCGGCAGCACCGCCTCCCGCGATGCCGACCCAACCGGCTGCGCCGACGGATGGGTCCGGCTCCTCGACACCCGCTACGAGGTCCGTGACGCCCAGCTGTTCGCGGGCATGCTGGCCGACGAGGGGCTCGTCCAGCCGCAGCGGATCGCCGCCACGGGCGGCAGCTACGGCGGCGGCCTGACCATGGCCCTCGCCGCTCTCAAGGATCGGACCATGCTGCCCGACGGGACCCTCGTGGCCTGGGAAAGCCCCGACGGCAAGCCGATGAGCCTCGCGGTCGGGATCCCCAGCATCCCCTGGACCGACCTCGCTTACTCCCTGGTTCCCAACGGCTCCAACATCGACTACATCGAGGACGCCTCCTACCACGGCCGGTTCGGGGTGATGAAGGAGTCCTGGGTCAATCTGCTCTACGGCATCGGCCTGTCGGTCGGGGAAGGCCGATACGCCCCGGCGGGCGAGGACCCGTCGGCCGACCTCTCCGGTTGTCTGAGCCTGCTCAGCGCCGGTGAGCCCTATGACGGACGCCCCGAAGCGCAGGCGATCCTCGATGAGATCAAGGCCCACCACTCCTCCTACTACATCGATCACGGCGAACAGCCGGCCCCGCTCCTGATCTACTCCGGCTTCACCGACGACCTCTTCCCCGTCGACGAGGCCACGCGCTTCTACAACCGGACCCGGGCCCAGTACCCGGACGCCCGGATCGGCCTGATCTTCGGCCCCAACTCCGGCCACATGCGGGGCATGTCGAAGTCCGACGCCACCGCCTACCAGGAGAGCATCGAGAACCAGTGGGTCGACCACTACCTGGCCGGCCAGGGTCCCGCGCCCGCCACGAACGTCCACGCCTTGCTCCAGACCTGCCCGGCCTCGGCCCCCGTGGGCGACCCGTACGTCGCCAAGGATTGGGCCTCGATCTCGCCCGGTGAGATCCGACTCCTCTCCTCGACGGCGCAGATCGTCTCCGCCACCGGCGGCGACCCGGTGAGCGGCCAGATCTTCAACCCGGCCCCGCTCGGCCAGGCCTGCGCCGCCGCGCCGGGAGGCAAGGAGAGCGGCAGCGCCGACTACGAGCTCTCCCCCGCTCCGGCCGGAGGGTTCACCGTGCTGGGCGCGCCGACCGTGATCGCAAAGATCAAGCAGGCGGGCGACACCTCTCAGCTCGCCGCGCGGCTGGTCGACGTCGCCCCCGGTGGGCTCACGAAGACGCTGGTCGCCCGCGGTCTCTGGCGCCCCCAGGGCGATGGCTTCCAGGTCTTCCAGCTCCACGCCAACGGCTGGAAGGTCGAGGAGGGTCACGTCCTGCGGCTCGAGTTGCTGCCCAAGGACGCATCCGTGCCCGCCGGGCTGGTGGCCAACTACGGACGCCCCTCCAACGACCAGACCGACGCGGTCGTCAGCGATCTCGACCTGAGGATCCCGGTCGCCGATATGCCCGGCGCGGCCGGCGGGCTGGTGAAGGCCCCGGCGGCCAAGGTCCTGCCCGACCGGCCCGGCGTGAAGCTCGCCCCCGGATACGGGCCGGCCACGCCGATCGACGACTATGTGCCGCCTCGGAAGCGTCGCCTCGCGGTCGGAGCGGTGCGGATCGTCGGCAAGCGACTCCAACTCAAGATCCGTTGCCAGGCCAGCGCCTCGACCTGCCCGCGAGCCAGGATCGTGGTGAAAGGCGCGACCCGTCGGACCCGCGGCACCCTCGCACGCTTCGCGGGTGTGACCGTGGCTCCGGGCCGGGCCCGGACGGTCCGCACCCGGCTGACTCCTCGCGGTCGCAAGCTGCTGCGGCAGCGGCCGCGTGCCCGTCGCATCGCGGTCCGGGTGACCGTGCGGCCGCGCGATCTGAAAGCCGCGTCGTTCCGCCGCTCCGCCCGGATCTCGCGAAAACGCTGACCGTCAAGCACCTCCATGAACGCCGGCAGTATCCGGCTTCGCAACTTGTTGCGTACTCACGCGTTCTATAGAGTGGCCCGGCTCCGGGAAGCACCCCGGGGCCAGGGAAACCAGGAGAGAACCGGAGAACAGATGCGCAAGCTTGCAGTGCTTCTCGCCTTGATCGGCAGCCTTTTCATCGTCTCGGCTGCCCAGGCGACACCCCCCACTTCCGTCTTCGATGGCGCCGTCGATTGCGGTCAGGTGACCGCCGAAGGCAGCGTTTCCGGGTCGGAAGGTCAGACTTGGTGCGGCACGCTGAGGACTTGGTCCGGCGTGTCCGGAACCATCGGCGACAACGGCGACGGACTGCTGCTCGCCGGCGCCCCGGGTCAGACCGCTGGCAACCTCGCTCCGACCGTCACCCCGGCGCTCCCCTCGGACGATCGTGCCACTGTCGAAAGCTTCGACGGCGTGCCGATCGACGTCAACGTCGCTTTCCCGGACGAAAGCGAGTTCGGCCCGGGCCCCTACCCCCTGGTCATGGAGTTCCACGGCTACGGCGGCCAACGCTTCAACTTCAAGGAGATCCAGCACTACCTCCAGAAGGGCTACGCGGTCTACACCCAGACCAACCGCGGATTCCATCAGTCCTGCGGCAAGCCGGCCGCGATCAGCGCGGACTCCGACTGCGCCACCAAGGGCTACATCCACCTCGACGACACCCGCTTCGAAGTGCGTGATGCCCAGAGCATCGTCGGCGAACTGGTCGATGAGGGACTGGTGAAGCCGGACGTCGCCTCCCAGGGAGGCAGCTACGGCGGTGGCATGTCGATGGCACTGGCCGCGCTGAAGGATCGGATCATGCTGCCCAACGGCAGCTACGCCGCCTGGACCAGCCCCGAGGGCACCCCGATGAGCATCGCGGTCTCCGCCCCGACGATTCCGTGGACCGACCTGGCCTACGCGCTGAACCCGAATGGCAACGATCTCGACTACATCAAGGATTCCCCGTACTACGGCCCGTTCGGCGTGATGAAGCAGTCCTACGTCAGCGCGCTGTACCTCGGTGGTCAGATCAACGGCGCCTACGCGCCGATCGGCCAGGACCCGGAAGCCGACATCACCGGCTGGAAGGCCTTGATGGACAACGGCGAACCGTTCGATCAGACAGCGGCACAGAACATGCTGGACCAGATCACCAAGTACCACTCGTCGTACTACATCGATCACGGCCAGGCCCCGGCGCCCCTGCTGATCAGCTCAGGGTTCACCGATGACCTGTTCCCGGCGGGCGAAGCGCTCCGCTTCTACAACCGAACCAGGGCCGAGTACCCCAATTCGCCGATCGGCCTCTTCTTCGGTTCGTTCGGCCATCCGCGTGGCCAAAACAAGGCTGCGGTCTCCTCGGCCCGTCAGGACCTTGAAGATCAGTGGTTCGACTACTACATGAAGAACGCCGGCTCGCAGCCGGCGTCGAACGTCACGACCTACACGCAGGTCTGCCCCAACTCCGATTCCGATGCCGGGCCGTTCGTGACCGGCAACTGGGTTGATCAGGCCCCCGGCGAGGTCACCGTCAAGGACACAGCTGCGCAGACCGTGGCGGTGGACGGCGGAGACCGCGCTAACGGCACCTTGTACAGCCCCAATCCGGCCGGCCTCCTGCCGCCACCCAATGGCCAGGCATGCGCCGAAGGCACCGGCGCCAAGGAAACCGGCACCGCCAACTACGAGACCGACCCCGCACCGGCGGCGGGCTACACGATGATGGGCTCGCCCACGGTGATCGCGAAGATCACCCAGGCAGGCGACGAATCGACCCTCGCATTCCGGCTGGTGGATGTTTCACCCGACGGCGCGACGAAGACTCTCGTCGCCCGGACGGCCTACCGCTCGCCCGGTGATGGCCTCCAGATCATCCAGCTCAACGCCAACGGCTGGACCGTCAAGCAAGGCCACAGGCTCCGTCTCGAGATCCTGCCCTTCGACGGTGGAGCGGCGAAGGCAGCGGACGGAACATTCAACAACTACAGCCGTCCGTCGAACAACCAGCAGCCCACCACGATCGAGGACCTCGAGCTGAGGATCCCGGTTCAGGAGCAGCCCGGCGCGCTGGGTGGCCTCGTGAAGGCTCCGGCCAAGCGGGTCCTGCCCGACCGGCCGGGTGCGACTCTCGCCCCGGGCAACGAGGCGATCGGCTCGCAGACCCTGGCCGAGTACCGCAAGGCGACCTACCCGGTGATCGGCAAGATCGCCGTGGTCGGCGCGACGGTCAAGGGCAAGGTCCTGATCGCCCGCGTCAAGTGCGCCGCCGCGAACGACTCCTGCGCCAAGGCGCGGGTCCAGTTCAAGGGCGCGCCCAAGCGCGGCAAGGGCAGGGGCGTCGTGCTGGCGACCAAGGCCGGGGTCACCGCCGCGGCCGGCAAGACGGTCTCGGTCCGGTTCAACCTGACCGGCAAGGCCCGCAAGCTGTTCAAGGACAGCAAGAAGCGGATCCGCCGCCACGGCAAGGTCCGGGTCAAGCGGGTCAAGGGCCTCAAGGCTCTCCGCTCCCGCGTCCTGGTCGGCGGCAAGCAGGCCCGCTTCGTCGTCGTCAAGCGGACCGGCAAGGTTCGCTGAGTTTCGTTTCGTCCAAACGAAGGAGAAGGGCCCCGCGTTCGCGGGGCCCTTTTTCTTGCATCCGGCCCCATCCGGCGACCCCGAAGGCCGGTGCTATCCTCCTCCGGTCAGGGAGCGAGCCGAACGGGTCGTGCCCGTGTTCAAAAGAGGGAGCCGCGGGGAGCGGCGCCAAACCGACTAGGGAGAATCAGGGATCACATGCGAAAGCTTGCCGTAGCCCTTGCAGCACTGTTCATGTTCGCCGTCGTGCCATCGGCACAGGCCGAGATCACATCGGTCTTCGACGGGAAAATCCCCTGCACCACCCAGCCCAGTGGCGTGCGTGAGTGCTCCGGCCCGGGCGGCGCCGACTCGAACGCTCCCGCCAACACCGTCCCCAGCTGGGACGGCACCCCGATCGACGTCAACGTCGCCTTCCCGGACGCCGCCGAGTTCGGCCCCGGCCCCTACCCGCTTGCCATGTACTTCCACGGCTTCGGCGGCGGCAAGGAGGGCTTCGGCGGTGACCTGAAGCGCTTCACCGACGCCGGCATGGCCGCCTTCTCGATGACCGAGCGGGGCTTCAAGAAGTCCTGTGGCAAGACCGAGGCGATCGAGGCGCTCGACGCCGTCACGCCCGGCGCCTGCGACAAGGGCTTCATCCACCTGATGGACACCCGCTACGAGGTCCGTGACGCCCAGTACCTGGTCGGCATCCTGGCCGACGAGGGCCTGATCCAGCCGAAGAAGATCGGCACCGTCGGCGCCTCCTACGGCGGCGCCAAGTCGATGTCCCTGGGCGCGCTCAAGGACCGGATCATGCTGCCCGACGGTTCGCTCGCCCCGTGGAAGAGCCCCGACGGCAAGGACATGGCGATCGCGGTCGCGGCCCCGATCGTCCCCCCGACCGACT
>JAFKLL010000008.1 GCA_017304845.1 Solirubrobacterales bacterium | reverse complement strand
CCCGGGGGCTCCGCGGGTTCGGCTTCGGGCTAGGGGGTCGGCCCCGCGTAGCTGTTCGCGTAGCAGTGGGCGTCACCGGCCGGGACCGGCGAGGTGACCTCACAGCTCGGGATCGTGCCGTCGGCCAGGAACGACTTGGCCTGGCCGATGCCGTCCGGGGAACGCCGCGGATCGCTGTGCGGGTCACGGCCGAAGCCCCACTCGGTGCGCGGCGGCAGGTTCTGGATCGGCGGGTTGCCGATGCCGGGGCCGCCGTCGCCGACGAAGTCGACCGGGCCGCTGTCGTAGTAGACCAGCATGCTGTCGCCGCCATGCGGGAAGCTGCTCACCTTCTCCATGCCGAGGAACGGATCGACGTCCCAGTAGCGGTTCGCGTTCAGGGCCGGCGAGTAGACGGCGGCGCCGATCGTCCGCGCCTCGACCTCGGCCGCGTAGTTGGTGACCTGATGGTCGCCGTAGGCGACTTCGAGAAGGACGCGATGCTCCGGGGTGTCGGGCAGCGGGTTCACCGTCATGTTGTTGGCGTAGCCGTTCGCCTCGCCCCGGTCCCAGAGCAGCTGGACCAGCGAGAGCAGCACCGGCCGCTCATGCTCGTCCGGGTAGTTCATGTAGAGCCCGAAGTTCGGGTTCTTGAAGTAGCGGTCGGAGTCCACGGAACGACGCAGCAGCGTCGAGTAGTTCATGCCGGGCACGCCCAGCACGCCGTAGTCCGAGTCCGGGCTGAGCGCCATCAGGGCGCCGCCCATGATCCCGCCCTGGCTGATCCCGTAGTAGGCGCCGCGCGTGTTCGGGAAGTCCGAGACGTCGATCACCGAGACCGGATCCTGGCCGCCGGCTCCGTCCGGATCGAGCTGGAAGGCGGACTGGGCCGCGAAGCCGTCCTCGTGGACCATCGCCCGCTGGAGCATCATGAAGTTCACGAAGCCCTGCTGCATGCGGTCGGCCATCTTCGGGAAGTGCGACATGTCCCCGAGCGCGTCCAGGATCTGGACGAAGTCGGAGCTGGAGAAGCCGTCCCAGTTGGCGCCGCACCAGACGCTGCCCGCGGCGTTGCCGAGGTTGGTGGCGCCGCTGGCCGTGACCTCTTCGAGGCTGCCGAGCAGGCCGTGGCCGTAGATGCCGGCCTGCCCCGGGATGACCGCGGTCCCCTCCCCACCGGGCTGAACCGACTGCGGCACGATGCAGCGGAACGGGACGTCCATCTTGTAGCCGGTGTGGATGTCCAGCGAGCCGTCCGCCTTGTGGTCGAAGACCGCGCCGGGCGGGCAGCCGTCCTGGTTCAGGTAGCAGGGGACGTTCCTGATGAAGCCGTCGACGATGCGGATCACGTTCGATCCGGGCACGCTCGGGCGCTTGTCCGGGCTGGGCTTGTTCGGCCCTCCCTTGCAGCCCTCGGTGGTCGGGTTGTCCTCGTCCGGGTTGTCGTAGCGGTCGCAGACGTAGGTGACGTCGACCTGCGGGCTGTCGCCCTCGATCACGCGGTTGGCGAGGTTGTTGTCGTTCAGGCGCGCGAAGGCGTCGTCGCGGATCTCCAGCGCCCGGCCGGTCACGCTCTGCTGCGAGGCGACCGTGAAGTCCCAGGCCATGTAGAGGCTCGCGCGGTCGACGCCGGCCTTGCCGGTCAGGTCGCCGATCAGCTCGTTCATGTGGCCGCGGCGCTTCTCGACCACGCTCTGGCGGGTCTTCAGCCGGTCGCGGTAGACCCGGAAGCCGAGCGGCGACTGGATCTTCTTGCCGTTCGCGTCGACCAGATCGCGGAAGGCGACGATGTAGCGGTGCCCCCACTCGAGGTTCTTGGCCGGGCGGACCAGCAGGTTGACCGGCTTGGTGTTCGACGGGTTGGCGTCGATGCCGCCGTCGGAGACGTCCTCGACGGGGTCGACCGCGGTCGGGTTCGAGTCGATCTCGGCCCAGATCGGCTGACGCTCGCCGGTCTCGGCGTCGATCAGCAGGACGCGCTGGTCCGGGTCGTCATAGGCGTGGAGATCGTCGAGGCCGACGAAGTGGTTGTTCTCGAAGGCCTGCGGAGTGTCGAGCCCGGGGACCTTGAGGGAGATCAGGTTGCCGGGGCTGAAGCCGTCGCCGCGGTTGATGTCCTCGACCGAGATGTGGACGTTCTCGATGTTCATCGGCGTGGCCTGGGGGTCGATGTCGAGCCGCCGGCCGGTTTGAGTCGAGGAATCTTCCTTCGTGTAGTAGTCGTTCGGCCAGGGCTGGAGGCAGACCGTGCTGTCGAGGAAGTCGCAGTGCTCGGGGTCGGACCCGAGCGGCACCTGGACGTACTTGACGCAGTTGCCGTTGCCGGCCCACTTGGCCAGCTTCTTGGAGCGTGCGCTCTTCGCCTTCCGCTTGCCGCGCTTGTAGGTCGCCGTGACCTTCACCACCTGCGCCCCGCACTTGGCGAGCTGCCTGCGGCCGCCGGCGGTCAGCCTCAGCGAGACGGTCTTGACCCCCTTCTTGCGGAAACGGACATTGGCCGCCTTGAAGTACGAGGAGCGGCGCCCCTGGGCGGCGGTCACCTTGACCTTGGCCTTGCCGGTGGCGCGGACCTTCACCACGAGCTTCTTCGCCTTGACGAGCGATGCCTGGTTCTTGGTCGCGACGGTGACCGTCACCTTGACCTTGGCCTTGCCCTTCGCTTCGGCGTGGGCCGTGAAGGCGGCCAGCGAGGCCACGAAGATCAACAGCGCCGTCAACATCCGGCGCGCGGAAAGCTGCGTACTCAAGAGTTCTCCCTGTTCGTTTTTGTCTGGACGGCAGGCTCCCAAGCCGTCCGGCCCTCTCCCGGGCAGCGCCAGTCTATCCGAGGCCGTCGGTCCCAATATGGTTCCCGACCGTGGAGAAGCAAGAGGAGACCAACTACTCGGGCGCGATCTACGGCACCATCGTCTCGATGGCCGTGATCGCCACCTCGGCCAAGGACCCCTCGCTCGGCCCCGTCCTGATCGCCTTCTGGGCCGCGATCACCGCCTTCATCTTCTGGCTCGCCCACGTCTACTCCGACATCGTCGCCGAGGGCTATGCGCGGCCCCGCGAGGCCGGCAAGATCGCCCGCCGCGCCCTGCGCCGCGAGTGGCCGCTGGTCCAGGGCGCGATGATCCCCTCGATCGCGATGCTGCTCACCGTGGTCACGCCGATGAGCACCGATTCGGCGAGCTGGGTGGCGATGGGCGCCGGGGTCGTGGTGCTGTTCGGCACCGGCCTGCTGATCGGCGCCCGCGACGAGATGGGTTGGAGCCGACGGATCGTGATCGGCTCGATCAACGCCTGCTTCGGGCTCCTGATCGTCGCCCTAAAGGTCTGGGTGCACTAGTCGTTGCGGGCCTGGCTCGTCCTCGCGTAGGCGGCGATGTCGACCACGAAGGCGAAGGCGACGATGAACCAGTCGAAGCCGTTGACCCCCAACGGGTGGACCTGCCACATCACGACGTAGGCGAGCAGGGTCCAGGGCAGGAAGAAGAAGCCGAGGACCGGGACCACCCAGCCGTCCAGGGCCTGGCCGATCCAGTCCGAGAAGATCAGGATGAAGAACAGCGCCAGCCGGGGCGAGATCAGCGCGAACAGGACCACGAAGCAACCCATGGCCTGACTCTATCCCCCAGCCACGGCGGCGGCGGGCGTTTCGTTGCGGTGGCGGCGCCAGGTCGCCGCGACATGCGCGCCCATCACCACGGCCATCGAGGCGAGATTGAGGAAGAGCAGCAGGCCCAGGAAGCCGGCCAGCACGCCGTAGACGGCGCTGCCTCCGCCCGAGACGTCGAACCAGACCTTGAGCGCCGCCCAGACCAGCCAGATCACCACGGCGGTGAAGGCGGCCCCGACCGCGGCGCTCGACCAGGTGGTCGGGCCCGGGTTCAGCACCCAGAAGATCCAGGTGTAGAAGACGATCCCGGCCGCGAAGATGCCCGGCGGCCCGCCCAGGTTCCCGGCCACCCACTCGAGGAAGGCGCTGTCGTCGACCACGGAGGCCAGGTCGCGGGAGAGCAGCAACGCGATGAAGACCAATGCGGCCGGCAGGGTCACGGCCATGATCAGGATGTCCATCCCCTTGCTCTTCGGGAAGGACGGCCCCGACAGTCCCTTCTCGTTCGCCGTCTCCACCGCGTGGCGAAGGGCGCCGATCGCGGCCGAGCTCGAGTACAGCAGGACCACCGCCGTGGCGACGCCGATGCCGCCCGCCCCCTGCGTCAGCTGGTTGAGCAGATCCTCGATCTCCTTGCGCCCCTCGACCTGCTGGAGCGGGAGGTTGTCGATGATCTCCTGGATCAGGTCGCTGCGGACGTCCGGGGTGTCGAAGATGTTGCTGAGGATCCAGACCGCGAGCAGCAGCAGCGCCGGAAAGGTCATCAGCACGTAGAAGCTGAGTTGGGCCGCCTGCCGGCCACCAGCCGATCGATCGAACGACTGGATCACCTCCCAGCAGGCGGCCCCGAACCGCCGCAGCGGTTCAGGCAGCTTCGCGGCCCAGGCTTTCGCCCTCTGGCCCAGTCAGTCCCCCATGCCGATCTTCGCCTCTTCCCAGCGGACGGTCACCGCGTACAGGATGACCAGATCGACCACGATGAAGAGCAGGCTGAGGAACGGCTGCGACGTGAGGTCGAGCATGTGGCTGATGGCCGAGATGAAGACCAGCACGATGGTCACGATCCGAGCCCACTCGCGGCCCTGGATCAGCGCGAAGCCGGCCCATGCCTTCAGCACGCCGAGGGCGATCCAGAAGAACCCCAGGGCCTTGAAGCTGACCAGGAACACGTCGTTGTACGAGGTGCCGGCGATGTAGCCGTCGTCGGTCACCGCGGCGAGCCCGGCGATGACGCTGAACACGCCGATCAGCATCATCATGATGCCGCCGAACGCGACCCACGAAGCCCAGGCTGCGGATCCTCCCGGCGGCTGGGAACCACTGGTTTCAGGCATTTGTCTCCTCCTCCATCGATTCAGTTCTTCCTTGACGCCGGCGGACGACCCGGCGGCTGGCTGAACCCTACCCCGCCGTAGCGGCGACCGGAACCACGCACCGGAAGGAGATGTGGACGGTCGAGCTCTCCACGCTTTCCGGGATCCGAGAGGACGGCCGGTAGCGCGAGCAGTAGTTCTCGGCGCAGAGGAAGGAGCCCCCCTTCAGCACCTTGCGCGGGATGCCGCTGGTCGGGTCGCGGCTCGCATCTACCCCCGGCCCGAGCGGGTCGCGTGGCGCGCAGCAGCGGCTGGTCGGCTCGGGGTGGGTGTCGGAGAACCAGGTGTTCGTCCACTCCCAGGCGTTGCCGGTGATCTCGTAGAGGCCGAAGGGGTTCGGCTCGAAGCTCTTGACGGCTACCGTCCCAGGCTTACGCGCTCCGCCGGGGCGGGGTCGGAACTTCCACGGGAACTCTCCGATCCACCTGTTCATCCGCTCCTCGCCGCCGGGCGCGATCTCCTCGCCCCAGGCGAACTCCGCGCCTTCGATCCCGCCGCGGCCGGCCCGTTCCCACTGGACCTCGGTCGGCAGGCTCTTGCCGGCCCAGCGGGCGTAGGCGTCGGCGTCCTCGAAGGTGACCTGGGTGACCGGGTGGTCCTCCTTGCCCTCGACCGAGCTGGATGGGCCCCAGGGATGCCTCCACTGAGCGCCGGGGGTCCAGGCCCACCACTGCATCGGGTTGGAGAGATCGACCGGGCCGCGCGGCTTGGCGAAGGTGATCGAGCCCGGCACCAGCATGGCCGGGTCGGCCCCCGGGTACATCGCCGGGTCGGGAGCCTTCTCGGCGGTGGTCACGTATCCGGTGTCGGCGACGAACTCGGCGAACTGCCGGTTGGTGACGGCGGTCTCGTCCATCCAGAAGCCGTCGACGGTGACCGGGCCGCAGGGCCGCTCCTCCGCGTAGTGCCTGTCGCTGCCCATCGTGAAGGTGCCGCCCGGCACCCAGACCATGCCCTCGGCCGGCGGCGCGCCGGGCGCTTCGGTGATCACCTCGCTCATGGGCGAAAGGCTACTCGGCGGCGAGTCCGTGCCGTCCGAGGAAGGCGTCGATCTCGCGGGAGAGCTGTCCGCCCTGCCAGGCCAGGGGCCGCTTCCCCGGTTCCTCGACGATCAGCTCGGCCCCGTCGATCAGCTCCGCCCAGCGCACGGCCGCCGCATGAGGGTGGCCGGGGTCGAACTCGTCATGGCTGCCGACCACCAGCACAGGCACGTCGATCCGGGCCAGCTCCTCGATCGAGTCGAACGGCATCGAGCGCGGAACCTCGCGCAGAGCCTGGGCGACCGCCTCCGGATGCCGGTGCAGGCGGGCGCGGTCACGGGCGAGGCGATAGGTGGCCTCCCACACCGCCTCGTTGGCGCTGCCCTGGGCCACGACCTCGCCGAACGCCTCCGGCCCGCCGCTCTCCAGGGCGTCGGCCCGCTCGTCCCATCGGCTGTCGTCGTCGGCGGCTCCGGTGAACACGGGGCCGATCAGGATCAGGGCCCGGATCCCTTCCGGGTCTTGCAGGGCCCGCCGGGCGACCGTGTGGCAGCCCATCGAGTGCCCGCCGAGGATGGTCCCCTCTCCGTCCCGGGCGCCGGTCGCGTCCAGGACCCGGTCCAGATCCTCGGCCAGGCCCTCGTACTCGTACGGCGGGGCCGGGTCGCTCTCGCCGTGGCCTCGGGCGTCATAGGTGATCAGCCGGTAGCCGTGGCGGGGCAGGTGCTTGGAGCCATGCACGACGTAGCGCCGCGTTGCGGAGAGGCCGTGGCAGAGCACCATCGCCGGCCCCTCCCCCTGGCTCTCGCCGGCGAGCAGGCGCCCGCCGGCTTCGACTTCGAATCCCTCCGGCTCGTAGGAGGGCAACCGATCAGCCCTTCTCGAGGGTCGCCTTCTCGATGACGACCTGCTTCGTCGGCTGTTCGTCGGCCCCGCCGAGCTTGCCGATCGCGCTGACCACGTCCATGCCCTCGGTCACCTTGCCGGCGATCGAGTAGTCGGGCGTCAGGCTGGAGGCGCCGTTGCCGGTGACCACGAAGAACTGGCTGCCGGAGGTGCCGGGCGCCTCGGCGCCGGACTTGGCCATGGCCACGGTGCCGATCGGGTAGGTCGTGTCCTTCGGTGGGGTCTCGACCACCTTGTACCCGGGCCCGCCGCTGCCGGTCCCGGTCGGGTCGCCGCCCTGGATCACGAAGTCGGGGACGATCCGGTGGAAGCCGAGACCGTCGTAGAAGCCCTTCTCGGTCAGGTAGGCGAAGCTGTTCGCGGTGACCGGCCAGTTCTCGGTGTCGAGCTGGATCGTGAACTCGCCCTCGGTGGTCTTCATGACCACGGTGGCGGGCTCGCCCTTCGAGACCACGGAGCCCGGCTCGGGCTTCGGGAGCTTGGTGTCCTTGGTCACCAACTTGGCCGATCCGCCGTCGCCGTCGTCGCCGCCACGCCCGATCAGGACGATCGCGACCACCGCCGCCAGCACCACTGCCACCACTCCCAGCGTCAAAAGCTTCTTGCGTTCGCTCATCGGCGCCAGTCTAGGGATCAGTCAGCATGAGATGATCCGCCGAGTGCCCGCCCAGCGCCAATCGCCCGATCGCAAGACGGTCCTCTTCGGCAAGACGATCTGCCGGCTCGTCGCCGTCGCCCCCTGGGCGTGGCCGCTGATCGCCTCCTCGGTCGGGCGGTTCTTCGACCGGGCCGCGGATGGCTGGGACGAGCGCACCGATGCCGGCTCGGCGGAGCATCTGGCGACCCTCGCGTCGGGGCTCGACGCCCTCGGCCTCAAGCCTGAACGGGTGCTGGATCTGGGCTGCGGCACCGGCGCCGGCACCCTGTTTCTCTCGCGCGAGTTCCCGCAGGCGAGCATCCGCGGGGTCGACCTCTCCGACTCGATGATCGAGAAGGCCAGGGCGAAGATCGGCCTCGACCCGGAGGGCCGCGTGTCCTTCCGGACCGGAGACGCTTCCAAGCTGCCCTTCGGCGACGACTCCTTCGATCTCGTCACCCAGGTCAACATGCCGGTGTTCTTCCGGCAGATCACCCGCGTCCTGCGCCCCGGCGGCGGCCTGATCCTGGCCAGCAGCCTCGGCGACAGGACGCCGTTCAGCACCCCGGAGAAGCTGGTCCGGCGCCGGCTCGGATCGCTCGGCTTCGACCCGATCCACTCGGGGTCGGCCGGAGACGGCACCTGGATCGCCGCCCGTCTGAAGGAGACACGATGAGCACCGAGCAGGCCTACACCCTGATCATGAACCCGAGCTCCGGAGGCGGCCGCTCGAAGCAGCTGCTGCCCGAGGTCGAACGGCAGCTGGACGCGCTCCGCATGCCCTTCCGGGTCGAGCGCACCCGCTCGCTCGAGCACGGCATCGATCTCGCCTTCGAGGCCGTCGACGCCCGCGAGATCCCGGTCGTGATGAGCGGTGACGGTCTGATCGGCGCGGTCGGCGGCGCCCTGGCCGGCGTCGACTCACCTGTCG
>JAFKLL010000007.1 GCA_017304845.1 Solirubrobacterales bacterium | reverse complement strand
CACAGGCCGCCGAGCTACTCCCTCCCCCAAGCCCGGCGGTCTTGCTGTTTAACCAACCGACCTCAGGCCGAGACGTCCCGCCAGTGAATCGAAGCCATTCGACCTGGGCGGATCTCGGTAGAGGACGCGACTGGGTCTGTGCACACCAAGCGGGCTCTGCCGAGAGCCGCCCTGACCACAACTCAGACTTCGACGACGACGGGCACGACCATCGGCCGCCGCTTCAACCGCTTGTGGATGAAGCCGGCGACGGCGTCGTGGAGATCCTGCTGGATCAGATCCTGCTCGCGGACCTTCGCCTCGGCCGCCCTCTCGAGCGAGTCCTCGATCAGGTCCTGCAGCTCCTCGATCGTCTCCAGGTCGTCCTCGAGGCCGGGGACGCCGCGGGCGATCAGCTCCGGGTCGACCACGACCTCGCCGTCGTCGGCGGCGATCGTCGCGACGACGATCACGATGCCGTCGGCGGAGATGGTGCGACGGTCTCGGAGCGAGGCGTCGTTGGGGTCGGAGAGCTCGATGCCGTCGACGTAGATAACGCCGCCGGCCGTCTCCTCGGTCATCTCGGCGCCGTCCGACCCGAGCATCAGGGCCTGGCCGTTGTGGTTGCGGAAGATGTTCTCGCTCGGGACGCCGACCGACTCGGCCAGCTCGGAGTGGAGCCGGATGCGCTGGAAGTCACCGTGGACCGGCATCACGTACTTGGGCCGGGTCAGGTTGAGCATCATCTTGATCTCTTCGCGGTAGCCGTGGCCCGAGGCGTGGATCGGGGCGTCCTTGGCGGTGATCACCTTCGCGCCCAGCTCGTAGATCCGGTCGATCGTCTCGTTGACGGCCCGTTCGTTGCCGGGGACCGGGGTCGCCGAGAAGACGACCGTGTCACCCGAGTGGAGCTCGATGTCGCGGTGGTCGTTGTTGGCCATCCGGCGCAGCGCCGAGAAGGGCTCGCCCTGGGACCCCGTCGAGATCACTACGACCCGCTCGTCCGGGTAGTCCTCGATCTCGCGGGGCTGTATCAACAGCCCGTCCGGCGCGTTGGCCATGCCGAGGTTGGAGGCGATGTTGAAGTTCTTGCGCATCGAACGGCCGACCAGCGCCACCTTGCGGTCGAGCCGGGCGGCGGCGTCGATCACCTGCTGGACGCGGTGGATGTTCGAGGCGAAGGAGGTGACGACGATCCGCCCCCCGCATCGCGAGAAGGTCTCGTAGAGAGCCGGGCCGACGCTCGACTCGGACGGCGAGACGCCAGGCCGGTCGGCGTTGGTCGAGTCGCCGCAGAGCAGCAGCAGGCCCTCGTCGCCGAGCGCGGCCAGCCGGGCCACGTCGGCGGGGCGACCGTCGACCGGCGTCTGGTCGAACTTGTAGTCGCCGGTGAAGAAGATGTTGCCCAGGTCGGTGCTGATGATCACGCCGCGCATGTCGGGGATCGAGTGCGACAGGTGGACCAGCTCGATCCCGAACGGGCCCGCGTCGACCTTCTTGCCGGCCGGCAGCTCGGTCAGCGGCGCCGCGCCGAGCTTGTGCTCGTCGAGCTTGGAGCGGACCATGCCGACCGTCAGCATGCCGCCGTAGATCACCTTCGGGAAGCCGATCTCGCGCAGCACGTACGGGAGTGCACCTACGTGGTCCTCGTGCCCGTGGGTGAGCACGATCGCCTCGATGTCATCGGCCCGCTTGCGCAGGTACTCGAAGTCGGGCAGGACCAGGTCGATGCCGAGCATCTCCGGCGTCGGGAACATGAGGCCGGTGTCGATCACCACGATCTTGCCGCGGTACTCGACCACCATCATGTTCTTGCCGATCTCCCCCAGCCCGCCGAGCGGGAGCAGCTTGATCCGCTCGTTCTTCGCGGCGCTCATCGAGCCGGGACCCCCGCGGTGGCGAGAAGCTCTTCGATCGCGTCACGCTCGGCGTCCGTGGGCTCGACCATCGGCAGACGCATGGTCGGCGGCAGCAGGCCCCGGGAGGCGAGCGCCGCCTTGACCGGGATCGGGTTCACCACCACCCCCATCGCCTCGTAGAGCGGCCTCAGCTGGTTGTCGAGCGCCTCCGCCTCGTCGTGGCGTCCCTCCTGCCACAGATCCCAGATCGTGCGCATGCGGCCGTTGTCGAGATGCGAGGCGACGAGGATGCCGCCGGCGCCGCCGAACTTCAAGGTCGGGAAGAAGCCGCTGTCGTTGCCGGCCAGCACGTCGAGCCCCTCGATCGGGCCCAGCTCGTCGTCATTGGCCTGCTTGACGGCCTGGACCTCGGGGATCTTCGCCAACTCCGCCAGGAAGGCCGGTGACATGTTGACCCCGGCGCGGCTGGGGATGTTGTAGGCGACGAGCGGGAAGCCGGGGCTGCCCTCCGCGATCGCCTCGAAGTGGCCCCTGATCCCGGCCTCGTTCGGACGGTTGTAGTACGGGGTGACGATCAATCCGGCGTCGGCGCCGGCCTCGGCCGCCATCTTGGTCAGTTCGACCGAGTGGCGGGTGTCGTTCGAGCCACTGCCGAGGATCACGGTGATGTCGCTGCCGACCTCCGCGATCACGCCCTCCAAGAGGGCGATCTTCTCGTCGTCTTCGAGGGTCGGCGATTCCCCGGTCGTGCCGGCCACGACCAGGCCGTGCGAACCGTTCTCGACCAGGTAGGCCGCGAGCTTTCGCGTCGACTCCACGTCGAGCTCGCCGTCGGGCCGGAAAGCGGTGGCCAATGCCGTTATTACGCCTCGAATCTCACTCACGACAGGCACCCTACCCGACAGCTATCGAGCGATCCGTTCAGGTGTCCAGCACGCCCGGCGCGCGCCGGTCGATCCACGGGTGGGCACGTTCCAGATCCCCGGCCAGCTGAATCAGCACGTCTTCCCGCCACATCGGCGCCACGAACTGGATCCCGACCGGAAGACCGTCGCTCATCTCGATCGGCAGCGAGATGGCCGGCTGGCCGGTCGCGTTGAAGATGCCGGTGAAGGTGGCGACCTGCCGGGCCTTCAGCATCGCGTCCATCGGGTCGGGACCGTTCTGGTCGTAATGGCCCAGCTTGGGCGGCAGGGTCCCGAGGGTCGGCGTCATCAGCAGGTCGAACTGACCGTCGATCTGGATCCCGGCGATCATCCGGCCGATCAGCTGGTGCTGCTGGATCGCGGCCAGGTACGCGGCGCCGCCTTCCTGCCGGCCCTTCTCGATCAGAGCCCAGGTGAGCGGCTCGACGTCGTCCGGGGTCAGGGGACGGCCGATGATGATCCCCAGCGTGTCGGCGGTCTGGCTCATGCCGGCCGCCCAGCGGGTGATGAAGGTCTGGTAGAGCACCTCGGGGTCGCCGGCGGCGGGGATCTCGAACTCGGTCACCTCGTGACCTAGGTCCTCCAGCTTCTTGGCGGTCTCGCGGGCGGCGTCGACCACGGCCGGTTCGAGCGGGTCGCCGGTCAGCGACTCGGTCAGCAGGGCGATCTTGAGCGGCTCGCACCCAGCCGTCACCTCGTCGGAGTAGGGCCGGAGCGGCGGCGGGCAGCCGTAGGGGTCGCCGGGCTGAGGCCCGTGCACCCAGTCGAGCATCGTCGCGACGTCGCGGACCGAGTGGGCCACGACCAGCTCGGTGGTGAGCCCCGACATCGAGTCCCCCATCAACGGGGCCAGGGAGATGCGGGCCCGGCTGGCCTTGAGGCCGACCAGCCCGCAGGCGCTGGCCGGGATCCGGATCGATCCGCCGCCGTCGGAGGCATGGGCGATCGGCACGATCCCAGCCGCCACGGCGGCCGCGGAGCCGCCGGACGATCCGCCGGTGGAACGGCCGGTGTCCCAGGGGTTCCGGGTCGGCCCGTCGTTGCAGACCGGCTCGGTGGTCGGCAGGATGCCGAACTCGGGGGTCGCGGTCCGGCCCAGCGGGACCAGGCCGGCATCGCGGAACCTGATGCCGAGATTGGTGTCCATCGGCATCCGCATGTCCATCTCCTTGAGGACCCGGTTGCCCATCTGCATCGGCTGACCGGCCAGGCCGGCGCCGAGATCCTTGAACAGGAACGGGACTCCCTTGAACGGCCCGTCGGGCAGTTCCCTCGAGGCCGTCGCCGCCGCCTCCTCGTAGAGCGGCGAGACGATCGCGTTCAGTTCCGGGTTGAGCCGCTCGGCCCGGGCGATCGCCCCGGCGACCAGCTCCTCCGGCGTGACCTCTCCCTTGGCGACCAACTCCGCCTGGGCGGTGGCGTCGAGGCGAACTATCCGATCATCCGTCATCTAAAGCAGATTCTCCAGTCCGACCGTGAAGCGGTCTTCGAGTTGGCCTACCTTGCGCACCGCGAGCACCACCCCTGGCATGAACGAAGATCGGTCGATGCTGTCCTGGCGGATCGAGAGGGTCTGACCCTGCCCGCCGAAGAGCACCTCCTGATGGGCGACCAGACCGGGCAGCCGCACCGAGTGGATCGGCTGGTGGACGTTGCCTCCCGCCGCCGTGATCAGCTCCTCGGTCCGCTTCGCGGTGCCGGACGGCGCGTCCAGCTTGCGATCGTGGTGGAGCTCGATGATCTCGCACTCCGGCATGTGCTTGGCCGCCTTCTGGGCCAGCTCCATGAGCAGCACGGCGCTGATCGCGAAGTTCGGGGCCACGAAGCAGTTCGCCCCGGTCCCGGAGTTCTCGGCCGCGTCGCGCAGACGGTCGAGGTCGAATCCGGTCGCTCCGACCACGACGTTCACGCCCGCTTCCAGGCAGGCGATCGAGTTGGCGAGAGAGGTCTCCGGGGTGGTGAACTCGACCACGACATCGGCGTCGCCGAGCACGTCGGCCAGCTCGACCCCGAGGGCGGGATCGGCCCGCCCGGTGACTTCCATCCCCTCGGCTTCCTCCACGGCCCCGCAGACCGTGGCTCCCATGCGTCCGGCGGCCCCGGCCACTGCCACGCTGATCATGAGGCCAGAGCCTCGCTGACCGGAGCGATGGCGGCACGGAAGCGATCCTCGTCCCTGCCCACGCAGGCGGCGGAGAGGTGCTCCTCTCCGTAGAGCTCAGAGGCCAGAGTGGACACGTCTTCCACGCTCACAGCATCGACCTTGGCCAGCATCTCGTCAAGGTTCAGCAACGGGATGTCGTGGAGCACCGCGCGGGCGATCCGCGACATGCGCGCCGCGGTGGACTCGCCGGAGAGCACCAGACGGCCCTTGACGTGCTCCTTGGCCCGGTCGAGCTCGTCGGCGGTCACCGGCTCGCACTGCACCCGCTTGAGCTCCTTGCCGATCACTTCGCAGGCCTCCTCGACGTTGTCCTCGCGGGTCCCCACGTAGGTGGCGACCACGCCGGTGTCGGTGAACTGCTCCGAGTAGGTGCCGACCGAGTAGGCCAGGCCCCGCTTCTCGCGCACCTCGCGGAAGAGGCGCGACGAGCTGGAGCCGCCGAGGATCGAGTCGAGCACGGCCAGCACGAAACGACGCTCGTCGGCTCGGTTGATGCCGGGCGAGCCGATGCAGACGTGGTACTGCTCCGTGTCCTTGACGGCGAACTCGAGGCGCCCGGTCCGGCTCGGGCTCTGCGGGACCAGGGTCTGGTCGCCGCTGCCGTCGCCCGGCGCGAGCTTCTCCGCCATCGCCAGGATCTCGTCGTGGTCGACGTTGCCCGCGGCCGCGACCACGATGTTGCCGGCCCGGTAGCGGGCCTGGTGGTAGGCGGCGATGTCCGGCACCGGGATGTTCGAGATCACGTCGGAGCGGCCGAGGATGCGGCGGCCCAGCGGCGTGTCGCCGAAGATCGCGTCAGCGAGGTAGTCGTGGACCCGATCCGACGGTTCGTCCTCGTACATCGCGATCTCCTCGAGCACGACATCGCGCTCCGAGTCGATGTCGGGGAAGGTCGACTCGAGCAGCATCTCGCCGAGCAGCGAGAAGACGTCCTCGGTGTGCTCGTCGAGGAAACGGGCGTGGAGATGGGTGGTCTCCTTGCCGGTCGCCGCGTTGAAGGCGGCGCCGAGCCCGTCGAAGCGCTCCGAGATCTCGATCGCCGAGTAGTTCGGCGTCCCCTTGAAGAGCAGATGCTCCAGAAAGTGAGAGACCCCCGCCTGAGCGGGGGTCTCGTCACGCGAACCTGTTCGAACCCAGAGACCGAGGGCGACCGAGCGCACCGATGGAACTTCCTCGGTGATGACCCGGACGCCGGAGCTGGTCTCCGAGAGGCGCGGCTCTTCCGTCATCTACGGGTACCTATCGACGGTCCCGATCGCCACGGTCGCGACGACGGCGTCCGCCCTCGCGGTCACCGCCGCGACGGCCACCGCCGCCGCCGTTGGCGGACAGGGCGGCGATCTCCTCGGGGCTCTTGCCCGCGATCGCCGGGTCGTCGGTCATGCGCAGGCCGATGCGGCCGCGCTCGCGGTCGACCTCGGCCACGGTGACGTCGATCTCCTGGCCCTGCTCGAGGACCTCCTCCACCGTCTCGACCCGGCCACCGGGCTTGACGTTGGAGATGTGGAGCAGACCGTCGGTGCCCTTGGTCAGCTCGACGAAGGCGCCGAAGGTGGTCGTCTTCACGACCTTGGCGGCCGTGTAGCGGTCACCGACCTCGGCCTCCTTGGTCATCGACTGGATGCGGGCGACCGCGTCCTCGACCTGGGTGCCGGTCGGAGCGTAGATCCGGATCGTGCCGTCGTCCTCGACGTCGATCTCGGCCTCGAACTCCTCGCAGAGGCCGCGGATGGTCTCGCCACCCTTGCCGATGACGGCGCCGATCTTCTCCTGGTCGATCTTGATCGACTCGATGCGCGGGGCATGCGGGGAGAGCTGCTCGCGCGGACCGTCGATCGCCTCGGCCATCTTGCCGAGGATGAACAGACGACCCTTGCGGGCCTGCTCCAGCGCGTCCTGCAGGATGTCGAAGGTGACGCCGGTGATCTTGATGTCCATCTGGAGGGCGTTGATGCCGTCCGCGGTACCGGCGACCTTGAAGTCCATGTCGCCGAGGTGATCCTCGACGCCGGCGATGTCGGTCAGGACGATGTAGTCGTCACCTTCCTTGATCAGGCCCATGGCGACGCCGGCGACCGGCGCGGAGACCGGGATGCCGGCGGCCTGCATGGCCATCGAGGAGGCGCAGACCGAGCCCATCGACGAGGAGCCGTTCGACTCGAGCGTCTCGGAGACGGCGCGGACCACGTACGGGAAGTCCTCCTGGTCCGGGACCGAAGGCGCCAGGGCGCGCTCGGCGAGAGCGCCGTGACCGATGTCGCGACGCTTCGGGCCGCGCATGAAGCCGGCCTCGCCGACCGAGAACGGCGGGAAGTTGTAGTGGTGCCAGAAGGTCTTGGTCGTCTCCAGGCCGAGACCGTCGACCCGCATGTCCATGCGAGTGGTCCCGAGGGTGACGTTGCCGAGCACCTGGGTCTCGCCACGAGTGAAGAGAGCCGAGCCGTGGACGCGGGGCGACACGTCGACCTCGCACTCGATCGGACGGATCTCGTCCTGGGCGCGGCCGTCGGGGCGCTTCTTGTCGACGGCGATCGCCTTGCGGATCGTGTCCTTCTCGATCGCGTCGAAGGCGCTGCCGACCTCGGCCTTGCGGGCCGCGTCGGCGTCTTCGTCGCCGGTCGCCGGGGCGTACTGCTCGACCGCGGCCTCCTTGACCTTGTCGATGGCCTCGTAGCGCTCGAGCTTGCCGGTGGTCGCGATCGCGTCGACCAGAGCCTGGCCGTGCGAGGAGCGGATGTCGGCCAGCAGGCCCTCGTCGATGCTCGGGGCCTCGATGACGAGCTTCTCCTTGCCGATCTTCTGGCGCAGCTCTTCGATCGCGGCGACGAGCTTCTTGATCTCACCGTGGGCGATGTCGAGGGCGTCGAGGATGTCGGCCTCGGTGACGCCGTTGGCGCCGGCCTCGACCATCAGGATCGCCTCGTCGGTGCCGGCCACGATCAGGTCGAGGTCGAGATCGGCGTGATCCTCCTCGTTCGGGTTGATCACGAAGTCACCGTCGAGCTTGCCGATGCGGACCGCGCCGACGTGCTTGGCGACGGGGATCTCGGAGATCGCGAGCGCCGCGGAGGCGCCGTTCATGGCGAGGATGTCGTAGGGGTGCTCCTGGTCGACCGACATCGGGATGGTCACGAGCTGAGTCTCGTAGTGCCAGCCCTTGGGGAAGAGCGGACGGATCGGACGGTCGATCATGCGGGCGGTCAGCGTGGCCTTCTCGCCGGCGCGGCCTTCGCGACGGAAGAAGGAGCCGGGGATCTTGCCCGCGGCGTACATGCGCTCCTCGACGTCAACGGTCAGGGGCAGGAAGTCGACGTCGCGCAGACCACCCATCGTGGCGGTCGAGAGGACCATGGTGTCGCCGCTGCGTACTACGACGGAACCGCTGGCCTGCTTGGCGAGTTTGCCGGTCTCGAACGAGATGTCGGCGTCGCCGACACGCGTCTCAACGCGCGTCGTTTCGAAAATGCTCATTGGGCTATTCGTTTTTCCTCCGGCCGCCCGGTTGGCGGCCATCTGTTCTAGAACTGTCGTTCCCTTGTCGTTTACAAGGGTACAGCCATCGCCCGACCAGCGCGATTTGCAGGGGTTCTGAACCTTTTCGGCCCGGGGTCGTATGCCCAGGTATGAACCCTTCAGCGATTTTCCCCAGAGCGGGCCTGGCCACGGTCGCAGTCGCGCTGGCCGCGGCGACGATCCTGGCCGGCTGCGGCGGCGGCGATTCGAACGATTCGGGCTCCAGCTCGACCGCGTCGACCGATCAGGGCAGCTCGACCGCGAAGACCTCCTACGGCTACGGCAGCCAGAGCAGCAGCAGCGAGGGCACCCAGAGCGCGCAGACGAGCCAGGGCGCGGCCGGAGCGGCCGCGGTGACGACCTCGACCCAGGCCGGCCTGTGCCCGAGCCTGGTCGACGCCAACGGCATG
>JAFKLL010000016.1 GCA_017304845.1 Solirubrobacterales bacterium | reverse complement strand
AACCCATGAAGCAATCGATTCGCCGCGCCGTTCTGGCCGCGCTCCTCACCACCGGCCTGGTCGCCCCCGCCTCGGCCGCTGCCGCCGACGGACCGCCGCCGCTGCCCAAGGCAGCGAACGGCGCCAAGGTCAAGCGGTTCGCGACCGGGGTCGGCATCCCCACCCAGGTCGCCTTCTCCGGCAAGAACGCCTTCGTCGCCGGCGCGGCCGAAGGACCGTTCAAGGGTGGCGTCTTCGTCGTCCGGCCCGGATCCAAGAAGGCGGTCAAGGTGCCCGGCACCCCGAAGAGCGTGTTCGGCATCGCCGCGAAGTCCGGTCGCGTCTACGTGAGCTCGGGCCGCAACGTGATCGCCTACTCGAAGTTCGACGGACGCCGCTTCCGCAACTCGAAGCGGATCTTCACCGGCCCGAAGAAGTTCAGCGGCCTCAGCGGCCTCGCCTTCGGCCCGAACGGCCGGCTCTACGGGGGTGTCTCCCTCAACCAGAAGTTCGACCACGTCGCCGATCCCTCGCCCTACGGCAACTCGGTCCTCTCGATGAGCCGGACCGGCAAGGACGTGAAGGTCGTTGCCAAGGGCCTGCGTCAGCCTTGGATGCTGACCTTCGCCCCCGGCATCCGTGACCCGTTCGTCTCGGTCCTCGGCCCTGACCTGCCGCGGAACAACGGCGCCCCGGACCTGATCGTCAAGGCGGCCCAGGGCTCCGACTTCGGATTCCCGGCCTGCGACTGGCTCTCGATCACGACCTGCGACGGCAAGACCGAGCCGCTGGTCCGCCTCGAGGCGCAGCCCGGCCCGAAGAACTCGCTCAACCAGCAGTCGCCGATGGGCATCGGCGCGATCGGCTCGAAGCTCTACGTCGCCCTGTTCAACGGCACCGCCGAGGCCGGCCCGCAGGTGATGAAGCTGAAGACCGACGGGACCGGCACTGCGCCGTTCCTGACCGGCTTCGTCGCCCCGGTGCTCTCGGTGGCGACCCATGGCGGCTTCGTCTACGTCGGCGATCTGACCGGAACCATCTACAAGGTTCGCGGTTAGAGGCGAGTCGACAGGCCCGGTCCCGGCCCAGTCCCGGGGCCAGGAAGGGGGCGGATGCCATCTCCAGGGATGGCATCCGCCCCTTCGTCTTGCAGCGGTTAGGGTGGGCTGGTTGGACCTAATCGAAGGAAAAGTGAGACGACAGTGAAGAGACTTTCAGCAGTGTTGGCGGCCGCGGTCGCCGTGTTGGGATGGGCGGGGATGGCTCAGAGCGCAGGCGCCGCGGAGGGGCCGCCGTTGCCGGTGGCGGCCAACGGCAACGAGGTCCAGGTGTTCGCGACCGGGGTCGCGGTCCCGACCCAGATCGCGTTCAAGGGCCGGACGGCCTTCATCTCGGGTGGTTCCGAGGGGCCGGTCAAGGGAGGCCTGTACTACGTGGCCCCCGGGGCGAAGAAGGCGAAGCGGGTTCCGCGGACGCCGTCGAACGCCTTCGGCGTCGCCTGGCGCGGCGGCAGCCTCTACGTCAACTACGGGACCAAGCTGGTCGCCCTGAGCGGCTGGACGGGCAAGGGCTTCCGCAGCTCACGCACCCTGATCGCCTTCAACCCGAAGCGGTTCAACGGATTCACCGGCCTCGCCTTCGGCCCTGACGGCCGGCTCTACACCGGGGTCACGCTGCAGTTCGACCGCAAGGCCAGCAAACGGCCCTTCTCGAACTCGGTGGTCTCGATCAGTCCGCGCGGCGGCAAGCTGAGGACGGTCGCGACCGGCCTGCGCCAACCGTGGATGATGACCTTCGCCAAGGGCATCCGCAGCCCGTTCGTCTCGGTCCTCGGCCAGGACACCCCGAAGGGCACGAAGGCCCCGGATCTGATCGTCAAGGCGACCCAGGGATCCGACTTCGGGTTCCCGAGCTGCAACTGGTCCAACTTCGATCGCTGCAACAAGCGCTTCGACACGCCGGTCCTGGTCCTCGAGCCGTCGCCTTCGCCTTCGCCGATGGGGATCACGGCCGAGGGACGCAAGCTCTACGTGGCGCTGTTCAACGGCCTGCACACCAAGCAGGGCCCGGTCGGCCCGGAGATCATGACCACCAATGTGCGCGGCACCAAGATCCGGGACTTCGTGACCGGCTTCGTCGCCCCGGTGCTCCTGGCCAACCACCACGGCGGCTTCCTCTACATGGGGGACCTGACCGGGACGGTCTACCGAGTCCGGACCTGACCGCTGCCGGAAGCGGTGGTGGGGAGAGGCAGTCCGCGGGCTGCCTCTCCCTGCTCGGCCTCGACGTAACGGCCGCCTCGGAACCAGGAGGAGGCGGCCGCCGCCAGGCAGGCGAAGGCGGCGAAGAGGAAGGCCTTGTGCAGGCCGTCCTCGAACGGCCCGGCGATCAGGTTGGGGAAGAAGGCCCGGCCGTCGATCACCGCCGCCGCATGGGGCGGGAGCGCGGCGATGGTCTGGGCGCCGAGCAGGTGCTCGGCCGGGTTGTAGCCGAGGAACGAGGCGAACAGCACCGAGATCGGCGGCGCGTCCGAGGCCCGCTGGGCGGCCGCGGCTCCGACCCCGTGCTGCTGCAGGCCCTGGCTGAGGGCCTCGGGCAGGGTGGCGGCCAGGCCGATCGCCATCAGGCTGAAGAAGATCCCGATCGAGAGCACCTGGGCGGAGTTCTGGAAGGTCTGGTTCATGCCTCCGCCGGCGCCTCGGTCACCGGCCGGCAGGCTGTTCATCACCCCGGCCCGGTTCGGTGAGCTGAAGATCCCCATCGAGATCCCGTTCAGCAGCAGCACGAAGGCGAAGGCGGGGTAGGGGAAGTCGATCGGCAGCATGATCAGGAGCAGGAAGCTGAGTGCCGCGCCGAGCATGCCGCCGGTGGCGAAGGGCCGGGCGCCGAAACGGTCGGAGAGGTAGCCGGAGACCGGCCCGGCCAGCAGGATCCCGAAGGTCAGGGGCAGCATGTAGATGCCGGCCCAGAGCGGTGTCGACTCGAAGTCGTAGCCGTGGAGCGGCAGCCATATCCCCTGCAGCCAGATGATCAGCATGAACATCAGGCCGCCCCGGGCGACCGCGGCGAGGAAGGTCGAGAAGGTGCCGAAGGTGAAGGGACGGATCCGGAACAGGTCGAGTCGGAACATCGGGTCGGGAACGCGCCTTTCCACGGCGACGAACCCGATCAGGCAGGCGAGGCCGGTGCCGAGGAAGGCGAGGGTGAGCGGATTGCCCCAGCCGAGCGGCGAGTCGCCGTAGGGCCGGATGCCGTAGGTGACCGAGGTCATGACCAGGATCAGGCCGAGCGCGAAGAGCACGTTCCCGGCCCAGTCGATCCGGGCGGCCTTGCGGGTGCCGCGCTCCTCCAGCTTGAGGATCGACCAGACCGTCCCGAACAGGCCGAATGGGACCGAGATCAGGAAGACCATGCGCCAGGAGATCGGGGCGAGCAGGCCGCCGAGCACCAGCCCGATGAACATGCCGGTGACCGCGACGACGTTGTTGATGCCGAGCGCCATGCCGCGTTGGTCGGCGGGGAAGGCGTCGGTGATGATCGCCGCCGCGTTGGCCATCAGGAAGGCGGCGCCGACGCCCTGCACCACCCGGAAGGCGATCAGGTAGGTCGCCCCGGCCGGGCCGGTCATCCAGTCGATGGTCAGCATCAGCGAGGCGGCGGTGTAGATGACGAAGCCGAGGTTGAACATCTTGACCCGGCCGAACATGTCGCCGAGGCGGCCCAGGCTGACCACCAGCACGCTGGAGACGACCAGGAAGCCGAGGATCATCCAGAGCAGGTAGCCGCTGTTGGACGGGGCGAGGGGGTCGAGCTGGATGCCGCGGAAGATGTCCGGCATCGCGATCAGCGTGATCGACGCGTCGATGGTCGCGAGCAGCACCCCGAGGGTGGTGTTCGAGAGGGCGATCCACTTGTAACGGTCGCTGCCCATCCAGAAAAGTCTACAGGTAACCTGTTCAGTTCTCCTGTACTCTTTGGTCATGGCGAAGATCGAGGAAGCGAAGGTCCCCACCGCCGACGGCGAGCGCGACGCGGGCGAGCTCCGCGTCGTCCTGGGACGGCTGCTCAGACGCCTGCGGGCCGAGCATCGCTTCCCGATCTCGCAGGGCGCGGTGCTGGGCCGGCTCGACCGCGAAGGGGCCCGCACGACCAGCGACCTGGCCAAGGCCGAGCGGGTCCGTCCCCAGTCGATGGCCCAGACCATCGGCGAGCTCGAGTCCGGCGGCCTCGTCTCCCGCCGGCCCGACCCGGAGGACAGGCGATGCATCCTGATCGAGCTCACCGACGAGGGGAGAGAGGAGATCGCGGCCGCCCGTCGCGACCGTTCCGACTGGCTCGCCCACGCGATCGAGGAGGAGCTCAGCCCGGAGGAGACCGCCACCCTCTTCGAGGCTGTCGGCCTGCTGGACCGGCTCTCCCACTACGAACCACCAGTGAGGTGAACCATGTGCTTTGACTTCGACGCCCTGCCGCCCGACCTGCCGGAGGGGCTGAGGCTCGCCCCGATCGCCGGCGGGGCCGGCCCCGAGTTGCTCGAGCTGGAATCCGCCGACGGCACCCGCTTCTCCGCCGCCTTCACCGCGAGCCCGAACCCGACCGGGCCCTCGGTGGTGATCCTGCCCGACGTGCGCGGCCTCTACCCCTTCTACCTGGAGCTGACGGTCCGCTTCGCCGAGGCCGGCCATCACGCGATCGCGATCGACTTCTACGGCCGGACCGCCGGGCTCGGGCCTCGCGACGAGGACTTCGACTACCAGCCCCACCGTCTGGAGAGCCGCCCCGAGCATGTCCGGGCCGACGTCGCCGCCGCGCTCGCGGCCCTGCGCAAGCGCATCGGGGACGGCCCGGTCGCCTCGGTCGGCTTCTGCTTCGGCGGCATGCACTCGTTCCTGGCCGGCATCGAGGAGGAGCCGGAACTGGACCTGGCCGGCGTCGTCGCCTTCTACGGCGCGCTCGACGGGTCACGGTTCGGCCACCCCGGGCCGCTCGACCGTGTGGCCGAGATCCGGCGCCCGGTCCTCGGCCTCTTCGGCGGCGACGACCACGCGATCCCGCTCGATCAGGTCGAGGCCTTCGAGGCCGGCCTGGCCGCGAACGGCGTCCGGCACGAGATCGAGGTCTACCCCGGCGCGCCCCACTCCTTCTTCGACCGCAGGGCCGAGGAGTACGCCGAGGCCAGTGCCGACGCCTGGCGCCGCACCCTCACCTTCCTCTCGGGGCTGGGCAGCTGAAACAGAGGGTGCAGAAACGTCCCTAGGCGGAGCGTTTCTGCGCCTTCTCTCAGATTTCTAGGCGTGGGTGGCCCACTTGTCGACCGCTCGGGCGGCATCGAGAATCGCCTCCGAGATGGTCGGGTGCGGATGCATGATTCGCTGGAGCTCCTGGATGCCGCCTTCGAGGGCCATCACGGCGACCAGCTCGGCGATCATGTCGCAGGCCCGGTTGCCGACGATGTGGGCGCCGACGATCTCGCCGTACTCCTTGTCGACCACGAGCTTGACCATGCCGTCCTTGTCGTCGTAGACGGTGCCGGCGCCGACTCCACCGAGCTTCAGCTTGCCGGTCTTGACGTCGAGTCCCTTCTCCTTGGCCTGGGCCTCGGTCAGGCCGACGCTGGCGACCTGCGGGTGGCAGAAGGTGGCGCCCGGGATCAGGTCGAGGTCGACCGGATGGGTCGACTCGCCGGCGGCGTGCTCGGCGGCGACCACGCCCTCCTCCATCGCCTTGTGGGCGAGGGCGGAGCCACGGACCAGGTCGCCGATCGCGTACACCTTGTCGTTGGAGGTCTTCTGGAACTCGTCGACGGCGACGCGACCGTTCTCGTCGAGCTTCACGCCGGCCTCGTCGAGCCCGAGCCCTTCGACATCGGGGCGACGGCCACCGGCGATCACCAGGTAGTCGACCTCGGCGGAGTTGTCGCCGTAGGTGAACTTGACGGAGCCGGAACCGGCCTCGACGTTCTCGACCGGGCTGCCGGTGGCGATCTCGATGCCCTGCTTCTTGAAGGTCCGCTCGACGACCCGGACCACGTCCTTGTCCTCGGCGGGAAGGATCTGGTCGAGCATCTCGATCAGGACCACCTCGGTGCCGTAACGGATGTAGGCGGAAGCGATCTCGGAGCCGGAGGCGCCGGCGCCGACCACGGCGATCTTCTTCGGCTGCTCGGGCAGCGACCAGGCGCCCCAGGTGTCCAGGACCCGGTCGGAGAACTCGACTCCGGGGATGGCCTGGGCGGTGGAGCCGGTGGCGAGGATCACCTTGCCGGCGCCGTAGACCGTGTCGCCGACCTTGACGTCACCGTCGGCGGTGAGGCTGCCCTTGCCCTCGATGAACTTGATCTTGTTCTTGTCGAAGAGACCCTTGACCCCGCCGGAGAGGCTGGCCGAGACATCGGTGCGGCGTTGGCCGAGCGCCTCCCAGTCGAGCTCGGCGCCCTGCACCTTGACCCCGATGTCGGCGCTGTTCTTCGCCTCGTCGAGGACCTCGGCGGTGTGGAGCATCGTCTTGGCCGGGATGCACGCGTAGTTCAGACAGCGGCCGCCGGCCTTGTCCGCTTCCACCACCGCAGTGGTCTTACCGAGTTGAGCCGCCCGGATCGCGGCAACGTAACCGCCCGGTCCAGCCCCGACGACGATTACGTCAAAGGATTCATCAGCCATGGTGAGGCGAGACTACTCTTTAGCTCCCCTCGGGGCTCTGGTACTTGAATCCCCGTTCGTAGAAACCCTTCTCGAGGTCGCTGTTCTGATCCCCGAACATGGCGATGATCCGGTATCCGCGCCGGGTCGAGATCTCGGCTCGCTGCGAGTTCTTGACCTCGCCCTTGCTTTCCGAGTCCGGCGGCCGCATGTAGAGATCGGTCAGGCCGGTGTAGCCCTCGTCCACGAGATTCGCGCGGGTGACCTTGGTGAAGTCGAAGTTGTTCACGTCGAGGCCGCAGGCCCCGGCCCAGCTCAGGCTCGGGTCGCAGAGGTCGGCGCTGCCCATCAGGGCCCCGACCAGCGGGTCGGCCGAGAGCGGCTCGTACCGGGCGGTGATCACGAAGGCGGCCATGCCGCGCTTCTGGGCGAGCTTGGTCAGTGCCAGCATCGGCTTCAGCGCGGTCTGGGAGCCGAGGATCTCGTTGCGGTACATCGAGATCGTGTCGTAGTTCGGCTGTGGCGAGCCGTAGCGGAAGCTCGACATCGCGGTCTCGTCCATGTCCATGGCGATCGCGAGGCGCTTGGTCTTGGCGCACTTCTTGCGCAGGGCGCGTCGGGCGGCGGCGCGCTTGCGGGCGGCCTTCTTCTTCGCGGCCTTGCTCTTGGTCTTGCCCTTGCGCAACGAGGAGCTGCCGGCGGAGGCCGGGGCGGCGCCGCTCGGGCCGGGGTTCGGCGCGGTCACGATCGGCGCGGTCGGCTGGTACGCGGCCGGAACCTCGACCGGAACCCGGTAGTCGGCGTTCGGATCCTTGCCCGGATCCTTCTTGCCGACCCGGAAGCCTGCCTTGTCGCAGGCGCGGATCAGCGGCAGGGACTTGGCGGAGCGCTGGATGATCCAGGCCCGGGCCTTCGCGGCCACGTAGTCGAGGTCCTGCTGGTACTTGCCGGAGTCGAAGTACTCCTTGCGCTGCTGGGGCGTGTACGTGCTCGCGTCAGCGGTGGCGGTCAGGCCGAAGGCCAGGACCAGGAGGGCGAGCAGTCCGGTGATGATCGGCCGGAGACCGAGGCGTGAAGTCTGCATGACTCTGAAAACTACCCGGGAAGTGAAAGGTTGCTGTTCCCGGGTGGTGAAAAGCGGTCAGGAACCGGGCCGGTCCGGCATCTGGATCCGCGCCATCGCCTTGACCATGAACCAGAACAGGACCGAGAGGCCGATCGTCAGGAGCAGCGTGCTGACGATCTGCAACAGGGTCGGTGCGACGACCATGCCGAGGATGCCGGCCATGATCAGCAGGACCAGCAGCATCTGGAAGCCGAGCACCGCCCAGTACTTGGCCTTCCACATGCCCCAGGCCATCAGGGTGATCACGGCTGCGAAGAATCCCCACTGGAAGACGTTGACCGACTCGCCGCCGGCCTTGGCCCCGGTGACCAGGGCGACCACGCAGGAGACCCAGAGGATGGCGGCGACGATCCCGGAGAGCACGGCGCCGATCGTGACCACGGTCGGGCGCTCGCCTTCGCTCAGCGGGAGCAGGGCGTCGCGGGCGGCCTGGTTCTTGACCTCGGACTTGGCGTAGCCGGCCTTCATCGCGTCGGCGCCGGATGCCTTGGTGGCCCCGCGCTCCTTGCGGCGGGCCGGTCTGCGGGGTTCGGTCTCAGCCACCGGGCGCCACCTCCGTGCCGACCGCGGCGAAGGCGCGGCGCAGCCGGGTGGCGACGGCGGTCGGGTCGGCGGCGTCGCGGATCGCCCGGACCACGCAGATCCGGCGGGCGCCGGCCTGGAGCACCTCGACCGCGTTCTCGGGGTCGATGCCGCCGATCGCGAAGAACGGCAGGGTGGCGGTGGCCGCGGCGTGGCGGATCAGCTCGAGCCCGGTGGCGGGCCGGCCCGCCTTGGTCGGCGTCTCGTGGATCGGGCCGACGCTGATGTGGTCGATCGCCACCCCTTCGCGGACCGTGCGGTGCGCCCCCGCGATCTGCTCCTCGGAGTGGGTCGAGAGCCCGAGCAGGCGGTCGGGCCCGATCACCTTCCTCGCCTCGGCGGGGCTGATGTCCTCCTGGCCGATGTGGACCCCGTCGGCCCGGACGGCGAGCGCGAGCTCGGGGTCGTCATTGAGGATGAAGGGCACGCCGTAGGTGTCGCAGACCCGGCGGAAGGTGTCCGCCGCCCGTTCGATCACCCGGGTGCCGGCCTCTTTCTCGCGGAGCTGGACGATGTCGACCCCGCCGTCGAGCGCGGCCCGCAACAGCGGCTCGGGGTCGCGACCGTCGGGCGCGGCATCGCATACGAAGTACAGCCTGGCGGTCCTCAGGCGCTCGCGCCTGAGGTTGCCCGCACCCTCGCTCGGTTCGAAGCTCATGGCCCTGAGGATAGAGCCAGTTAGAATCGGGAATACCTGCGGGAGCCCGAGTGCCCGGGCTGAGAGGGTGGCGACGATGCCACCGACCGCCTGAACCTGATCCGGGTAATTCCGGCGAGAAGGGAAAGGGCGCACGGCTCCACGGGGATCCCGATGACGCCGAACGGACAGGACAAGAGCAGCGATGTGATCGTGGTCGGGGCCGGCCTGATCGGTCTCGCCTGCGCCTGGGAGCTGGCCGCCGGCGGGGCCTCGGTCACGGTGCTGGAGCGTGAGGAGCCGGGCTGCGGGGCGAGCCGGGTCGCGGCTGGCATGCTGGCCCCGGTCGGAGAGCTCGACTTCGGCGAGCCGGAGCTGCTGGCCCTGAACCTGCGCTCGCGGGCTCTCTATCCGGGCTTCGTCGCCGCGGTCGAGGCGGCGACCGGGCTCGACACCGGCTACCGCCAGACCGGGGCGCTCCACGTGGCGCTCGATCGCGACGAGGCCGGTGAGCTGAGACGGGTGATGGAACTGCAGAAGAGCCACGGGCTCGATTCGAGTTGGCTCGGGCCGCTCGGCGCCCGCGACCTCGAACCGGGCGTGAGCCCGAGCCTGGCCGGGGCGGTCCTGGTCGAGGACGACGCCGTGGTCGACCCGAGGGCGCTGGTCGCGGCGCTCCGGGTCGGGCTCGAGGCGGCCGGGGTGCGGATCGTGCGGGCCGAGGCGACCGGGATCCTGACCGGCCCCGCCGGCATCGAAGGCGTCGAGACCGAGGACGGGGCCCGGCGCGCCGGCAAGGTCGTCGCCGCGCCCGGCGCCGAGGCCGGCGTCGCCGCCTGGCTGCCGGAGACGGTCCGGCCGCCGGTCCGCCCGGTCAAGGGTCAGGTGGTGGAGTTGCGCGGCGTGGCCGACGACCCGGTCTGCGAGCGGATCCTCGGCTCGGAGCGCGTCTATCTCGCGCCGCGCCCGGACGGAAGGCTGATCATCGGCGCGACGGTCGAGGAGATGGGATTCGACCGCCGGGTCACCGGCGGCGGCGTCCACGAGCTGCTGCGGGAGGCATACCGCCTGCTGCCGGATGTGGCGGAGATGGAGTTCGTCGAGGCGACCGCCGGTCTCCGGCCCGGCACGCCCGACAACGTGCCGGTGATCGGCGAGACCGCGATCGACGGCCTCTTCCTGGCCACCGGGCATTACCGCAACGGGATCCTGCTGGCGCCGCTGACGGCCCGGGCGATCCGTGGGCTCGTGATCGGCGATCAAACAGGCGAGCAGGTCGAGGCAGCCCGGCCCGACCGCTTCGAACAGGAGGTGTTGGGATGAGGATCGAACTGAACGGCGAGCCGGTCGAGGTGGCGGATGGAGCCACCCTGCCGGAGGTGATCGGCCTGGTCGCCGGCGACCGGATCCCGGACGACCGCAAGGGCGTGGCGGTGGCGCTGGACGGCGAGGTCGTGCCCCGGTCCGAGTGGGATTCCACGGTCCCCGGCGACGGCTGCTCGGTCGAGGTGGTGGCGGCGATCCAGGGCGGCTCCGGCCAGTGGGAGCTGGGCGGCCGGACCTGGACCTCCCGGCTGATCGCGGGCAGCGGCGGCTTCCGTTCCCTCGAGGCGATGGAGAGCGCCCTCGCCCTGTCCGGCACCGAGATCATCACCGTCGCGCTGCGTCGGCTCGACCCTTCCGCGCAGGGGTCGGTCATGGACGTGATCGAGCGCCTCGGCCTGTTCGTGCTGCCCAACGCGGCCGGCTGTTACACGGCGCGGGACGCGGTCCGCACCGCGAAACTGGCTCGTGAGGCCTTCGACACCGACTGGGTCAAGCTCGAGGTGATCGGGGACGACCGCACCCTGCTCCCCGACGCGCCCGAGCTGCTCCGCGCCGCCGAGGAACTGGTCGGGGACGGTTTCACCGTGCTGCCGTACACCAACGACGACCCGATCCTCGCCGCCCGGTTGGAGGCCGCCGGCTGCGCCGCGGTGATGCCGTTGGGCGGCCCGATCGGCTCGGGCGCGGGAATCCGCAACCCGTACAACATCTCGATCATCGTCGAGAACGCCGGCGTGCCGGTGATCCTCGACGCCGGCATCGGCACCGCCTCCGACGCCGCCCTGGCGATGGAGCTGGGCTGCGATGCGGTCCTGCTGGCCAGCGCGGTCTCGCGGGCCGGGAACCCCGACCTGATGGCGACCGCGATGAAGCACGCGGTCGAGGGCGGGCGCGCCGCCCGCGAGGCGGGCCGGATCCCGAAGCGCCTCTACGCCGAGGCCAGCACCCCCGAGGAAGGCGTCCCGGGCCTGGGATGACCACGGGAGCGAGGCAAAGAAAATGCCCCCTCTCGGATTCGAACCGAGGACTCACAGGTTAAAAGCCTGCAGCTCTAACCAACTGAGCTAAGGGGGCTCGCGCAGCTTAACTGCAGTCGGGCGACCTACTCGCCCTCCCAGCTCAACCCGCCCTCCCACTCAGGCCGGGTGATGGTTGGGAGGGCTCTACGGGGTGGTTCACGTGGGGGTGGGCTATGTTGGCCCCGTGTCCAGACTGATTCGCGTCGTCCTGCTGTCCCTGTCCATCTCGATCTGCGTCTCGGCCGGTGCCCAGGCCGGCACGATCGTCGCCGACTCCGGCTTCCGGCCCGGGACGAACGGGTTCTCGTTCGACAACTACGACAACTCGAACGGCTACAAGAACCTCGACGCGGCCGAGATGCAGCGGATCTACGGGCGCGCCGCCTGCCTCTCCGGTCGCGGCGCGACCTGCGTCCTCAACCCGCCGATGCGGGAGTGGATGGACGTCCTCAACGACCTGATGGGCGGCGGGCACTGCTACGGGTTCTCGGCTCTCTCGCAGCTGATCTACATGAATCAGCTGCCGCGTTTCGGGTACGGCTCGATCGACGCCTTCGGCGGCGGCCCGCAGACCTTCGACCTGGGCGTGGACGGCAACACGCGGCTGCAACGGTCGATCGCCCGCGCCTTCGCCTTCCAGCTGCTGCCGGCGGTCAACGACAAGGGGATCCAGGGGACCCCGAACCGGATCCTCGACTTCCTGGTCAAGCATCTCGGCGACGGCTCTCACGAGTCCTGGAACCTGATGATCTTCCAGTGGGGGTTCGAGGCCGGCCACGCGATCACTCCCTACGCGGTCGAGGACATGGGCGGCGGCATCTTCAACATCCACGTCTACGACAACAACTGGCCCGATGACGCGACCCGCCGGGTCGTGGTCGACACCAACAAGAACACCTGGCGCTACTACGCGTCGATCAACCCGGGCCAGCCCCAGGCCGTCTACGTCGGCAACGCGAAGTCGAAGACGCTCTTCCTCCGTCCCAACACCCCGGCTCTGGGCGTTCAGCCCTGCCCCTACTGCGTGGGTCGTCAGGGCCTCGACTCGAAGTACAACCAGATCTCCCTTTCCAGCTCGGCGGATCAGCACGCTCATCTGCTGATCACCGACCAACGGGGCCGGCAGACCGGGTTCCGGGCCGGCAAGCTCGTCAACCGGATCCCGGGGGCGCGGGTGCTGCCGCAGGCCTCGGCCGGGATCTCGTTCGCCGACGACGGCTCGATCGAGAACATCGCCGACTCGCCGGAGCCGGTCTACCTGGTGCCCCGAGGCATGAAGCTCAAGATCCGGATCGACGGCCGGCAGATGACGATCCGGGACCGGGAGTCGCTCAGCGTGGTCGGCCCGACCTTCGACTCGACGGTCGAGAACGTCCGCATGGGGCCGGGCAAGGTCGCCTTCGCGACCCTCTCGCCGAAGGACGAGACGCTCTCGGTCACCGGCGCCAAGGGCGTCTCCTCGCCTCGGGTCACCTTCGGGGCGAAGGCCGGCAAGTCGGCCTACCGGATCCAGGTGAACGCCCTCCGGGCCCCGTCCCGCTCGACCTTCTTCTTCGCCAAGAAGCCGCGCCTGCAGCTGCTCCGGATCGCCTCGAAGACGAACGCCCGCCAGGCCTGGCGGGTCAGGATCTCCGAGTTCGGACCGCGCGGCAACGAGCGCGGGTACGTCCGCGGCTACCGCCTCCGCCGAGGCCAGGTCGCCTTCCTCTACTACGGCCCTCTGGCCAGCGGCCGCCGGGCCTACGTGGTGATCGCCTCAGCAGACGGAGACAAGGTCCGCCTGCTGAAGCTCAAGAAGGTGAAGGCCGAAGGCTGAGCCTCAGGCCAACTTTGCACCGATAACGACCACAAGGTGGCCGTTATCGGCTCAGTGCCGGAAGTGCCTGTGGCGGGTGAAGACCATCGCGGTCTCGGTCTCGTCGCAGGCCTCGATCACCTCGGCGTCCCGCTTCGATCCACCGGGCTGGATGACCGAGGTCGCGCCGGCTTCGATCGCCAGGCTGGGGCCGTCGGCGAAGGGGAAGAAGGCGTCCGAGGCCATCGCGCAGCCGGCCAGGAGATCGTCGGCCTCGTCGCCGTGGGCGTCGCGGCACTTCTCGATCGAGACCCGGCTCGAGTCGACCCGGCTCATCTGACCGGCGCCGATCCCGAGCGTGACCCCGTCCTTGGCGAGGACGATCGCGTTCGACTTGACGTGTCGGCAGACGGTCCAGGCGAAGAGCATGTCCCCCCAGGCCTGCTCTGAGGGCTGGGCCTTGGTCACGACTTCCATCATCTCCCGCTGCTCCGGCTCGCCGTCCCGGTCCTGGACCAGGATGCCGCCGCGGACCCGCTTGATGTCCTTCTCCTTCGGGTCGGGGAAGCGCGGCGCCTCGTCGGTGAAGATCCGGACGTTCTCCTTCTGCTGAAGGATCTCGAGCGCGGCCGGCTCGTAGCCGGGGGCGATCAGGACCTCGACGAAGTTCTTGTGGAGCGACTCGGCCAGGGGCACGTCGACCACCTGGTTGATCGCGATGACGCCGCCGTAGGCGGAGACCGGATCGCAGTCGCGGGCACGTTCGTAGGCGTCGAGGCCGGAGTCGCCGAGAGCGACGCCGCAGGGGTTGTTGTGCTTGACGATCACGCAGGCCGGGCCGTTGAGATCGGCCAGCAGCTTGCGGCAGGAATCGAGATCGAGCACGTTGTTGAAGGAGAGCGCCTTGCCGTGGAGCTTCGACATGTCGGAAAGGACATGCGAGTCGAGGCCGACCTGCGAGTAGAGGGCGGCCCGCTGATGCGGGTTCTCGCCGTAGGAGAGGTCGAGCTGCTTCTCGAAGGCGAGCACGCGGTGCTCGGGGAAGGCCTCGTAGGACTCGGAGAACCAGGCCGAGATCGCGGCGTCGTAGCGGGCGGTCTGGGCGAAGGCCTCGTTCGCCAGCCAGTGACGGGTCGAGGCGGAGACCTCGCCGCCGGTCTCGTTCATCTCCTCGATCACGGCGTCGTAGCACTCGGGCTTGACCAGGACGACGACGTCCTCGTGGTTCTTGGCCGCGGCGCGGATCATGGTCGGCCCGCCGATGTCGATGTTCTCGATCGCGTCCATCGGGGAGACCCCTTCCTTGGCGATCGTCTGCTCGAACGGATAGAGGTTGACGCAGACCAGGTCGATCGGCGGGATCGACTCCTCTTCCAGCACCTCGACGTGGGCCGGGTCGGAGCGGCGGGCCAGCAGGGCGGCGTAGATCTTCGGGTGCAGGGTCTTGACCCGCCCGTCCATGATCTCGCGTTGGCCGGTGAACTCGGAGACGTCGATCACGTCCAGCCCCGCGTCGCGCAGGGCCTGGGCGGTGCCTCCGGTGGAGAGGATCTCGACGCCGAGCGCGGCCAGACCCTTGGCGAAGTCGGCGACGCCGGTCTTGTCCGAGACCGAGATCAGGGCACGCCTGACCTTTACCGGTCCGTTGGTCGGATCCATGTTGTCCATATCAATCCTCTTGTCGGATTCGAAGCGCCCGGGGACGGCCGGAGTCACTTCCGTTCAACGATCACCTTGCGCGGCTCGTCGTCGGCGATCCTAACCTCGCCACGGGCAATCATGCCGATCGCCTCGGGGTAGATCTCGTGCTCGACCGCGTGGATCGCCTCCTCGAGCTGGTCGCGGTCCCAATTTGCGGGAACTTCAACCGCCTTCTGGCTGATCACCGGGCCGGTGTCGGTGCCCTCGTCCACGAAGTGGACGGTCACGCCGGTCACCTTGACGCCATGCTCGAGCGCCTGCCCGATCGCGTCCAGGCCCGGAAACGAGGGCAGCAGGGCCGGATGCACGTTGATGATCCGACCCCGGAACCGTGCCACGAAGGCCGGCGAGACGAGCTGCATGTAGCCGGCGAGGGCGACGAGCCGGGCTCCGGTCGACTCGATCCAATCCGCGATCGCCAGGTCACGGGCCTCGCGGTCGGCGAACTCGTCGCGGGGGAAGACCGCGGTCGGGATCTTCGCCGCGATCGCCCGCTCGAGCGCGTAGGCGCCGGGCTTGTCGGATCCCACCCCGACCACCTCGACCTCGCCCCGGCCATGCAGCCGGTCGAGGATCGCCTGCAGATTGGTACCACCCCCGGAGGCGAGCACCACGATCGGGAAAGAAGAGGACGAGCTCACCCGGCCATCTTCCCGGATTCAGTGAGGGCGAGTTCACCCGGCCGCGCACTGAGCGTCCGAGCTGACACCGTCCGAGCTCCTTCTTATGGTCGGGGTACCGACCGAGAGGAGATGTTGGGATGGATGCGGTGAGTGGCGCTTCGGGTCTGTTGTTCAAGCGGCTTCTGCTGGCCTTCTGGACCATGTTCTTCAGCATGGTCGCCTTGACGAACTTCGTCGATCTGATGGGCGAGTTCAGTGTGTTCCACTGGACCTTCCTCAACTCGGGCAACTTCGACTACATGCGGGAGATCGTCAAGGTCTACGAGATCAGCGCCGGCCTGACCAAGCTGCTGCTGCTCGGCGCCTTCCTGATCGAGCTGATCGGCGCGGTCCTGTTCTGGCGGGCGTTGCTCTCCTTCGGGCGTCAGCCCGTCGGTCGCGGCCACGCCTTCCAGGCGCTCTGCTGGGGCACCTTCGTCTGGCTGTCCTTCGTCTTCATGACCGAGTTCTTCGTCGCCTACGGCGGCGAGTCGGTGTTCCGAGAGCTGCTCACGATCATGATCGGCACCGGGTTGGCGCTGGTCCTGGTCCCGGACAGCGCGGGAACCGAACCGGGCGAACCGACCTGAGCCGGGGGAGAGGTGCGCGAGGCGGCGCGAAATCGATCACTCGATCCAGAGCTTCGCCGGAAGTTCAGGCAGGAAGAGAAGTTCAGGAAATCCCGGAATCGTCAGAAACGAACCAAATGAGAGATACGATGGAAACCACCGTGGCGGATGGCAAGTACAGATTCAGAACCCGGCTACGCGGCGCGTTGCCCTATCGGCTCCTTTGGCTGTCACCCAAAGGCAAGGACGACTGCGACGGTCACGAGTGGTACCGCTCTGATGGAGACACATGGCGCTGTTATCACTGCGAAGTCGGTGTCAGCGAGGGGAGCCCGCTCTCCTCAGCCGAGCAGATGGAAGCAACCGTTGGCGCACTGCGTCTGACCTCCCAGCTTCCACCGACGGCGGAGACAGAGGCCACCATCGCCCGTCTGGTCGAAGAACTCGATCGATCGGTCCACCCATTGGCCGAGGAGCTCGAAGCCGATCCGGCATCCATCTCCCGGATTCAGGCGGCGCTACACCACTAAGGGGCTCCGAACTAAGGGGTGACCGGGAGGACGGCGATCTGTTCGAGGTCGAACTTGCCGTCGGCCTCGTCGGGATCGTCGCCGAGCGGGTAGTTGCCGGTGAAGCAGGCGTCGCAGTGGACGTCGGCCGGGGTGCCGACCGCCTCGTAGACGCCCTCCATCGAGAGGTAGGCCAGCGAGTCGGCGCCGATGTGCTCGGCGATCTCCTCGATCGTCCGCTCGTGGGCGACCATCTCCTCGCGGGCCGACATGTCGACCCCGTAGTTGCAGCCGTAACGGATCGGCGGGGCGGAGATCCGCAGGTGGACCTCCTTGGCGCCGGCGTCGCGGAGCATGCCGACGATCTGGCGGGTCGTGTTGCCGCGGACGATCGAGTCGTCGACCACGACCACGCGCTTGCCGGAGATGATCTCGGGCAGCGGGTTGAACTTCATCCGCAGGCCGTGCTTGCGCAGCTCCTGGCCCGGCTGGATGAAGGTACGGGCGACGTAGCGGTTCTTGATCAGGCCGTCGTCCTGTGGCAGGCCGGAGGCGCGGGCGTAGCCGCGGGCGGCCGGGGTGCCGGAGTCCGGGACCGAGATCACCAGATCGGCCTCGGCCGGGGCCTCGCGCCAGAGGATCTCGCCCATCTGCCCGCGGACCTCCTGTAGGCGCTTGCCCTCCAACTTGGTGTCGGGCCGGGAGAAGTAGATGTGCTCGAAGACGCACATGGCGGTACGTTCGCTCTTCACCACCTGGCGGGACTCGAGCCCGCGCTCGCTCAGCGAGATCATCTCGCCGGGGCTGACCTCGCGGACCAGCTTGGCGCCGATGATGTCGAAGGCGCAGCTCTCGGAGGCGAAGACATAGGCGCCGTCCGGCATCTGGCCCAGCGAGAGCGGGCGGATCCCGTACGGGTCGCGGAAGGCGACGATCGCGTGCTTGGTCATGACGACCGTCGAGTAGGCGCCCTCGAGCTGCGGCATCACGTTCGCGACCGCGTCCTCGATGTAACGGCCGTAGTCGCTGGAGATCAGGGCGGCGATGATCTCGGAATCGGTCGTGCCCCGGAAGGCGAGGCCCTTGCGGCGCAGGCGGTTGTACAACTCGACCGCGTTGGTCAGGTTGCCGTTGTGGGCGAGGGCCAGCTCGCGGCCGTCGTCGCGCCAGATCGGCTGCGCGTTCTCCCAGGAGCCGCCGCCGGTGGTCGAGTAGCGGACGTGGCCGATCGCCATGTCGCCGGTCAAGGCGCGGAGCTTGTCCTCGTCGAAGACCTGGGAGACCAGGCCGGAGTCCCGCATCGTGGTGATGTGGCCTCCCTCGCAGGTGGCGATGCCCGCCGATTCCTGCCCGCGATGCTGCAGGGCGTAGAGGCTGAAGTACGCCAAACGGGACACGTCGTGTCCGGGCGCGTAGACACCGAAGACACCGCACTCTTCGCGCGGTCCCTCGCGGTTCAGGTCGATCCGCTCAGTCAAAGGTCAGGCCACCACAAGCTGGAGAACAAAGATGCGTAGGCGGGCTGCCTACATTGGGAGAGTAGCAGCGACCCCTCCCGAACCGGCGTTTTCCGCTGAAAATGGCCGCAAATCGCGGGTTTCCCGATTTTCTGGGTTTGTGGAGTTAGAGTGGTGGGGTGATCGGGTTCAGGGGGAAGACGGGAAGGGCTCCGCTGGCGCTCGTGGCACTGATCTGCGCGGCACTCTTCGCGATGCCCGCCAGTTCCATCGCGATCACCAAGAAGCAGCGTCAGTGCCAACGGGCCATCACCACCGTCTTCGCCTTCAAGAAGGGCGTGCCGAAGAAACAGCGCCAGAAGGCCGTCAAGCTGATCTGCCGGACCATGGCGATCGGGAGGCTGGGGCCGAAGGGCGCCACGGGCTCGCCGGGACCGACCGGAGCGACCGGCCCGAAGGGAACGACCGGAACCGGAGGCGGAACGACCGGCCCGATCGGGCCCACGGGCGCCACCGGCATGACCGGGGCGACCGGCCAGGTAGGTCTGCCGGGTCTCACCGGCGCGACGGGCCCGACCGGGCTGACCGGGATCACGGGGGTCACCGGGCCGACCGGATTGACCGGGCTGATCGGCGAGATCGGGCCGACCGGGGCGACGGGCCCGACCGGGCTGGCCGGGGCGCTCCCGATCTTGGTGGCGAACGTCCCGTCCGCCACCCCGCAGGAGATGGGGACCGGATCGACCACGATCAGGAACTGGACCGTGGAATACGACTCGACCGGCGCCTTCAACCCCGTCACCGGAGTCTTCACCGCTCCTGCCGCGGGGTACTACCTGTTCGAGCCGAACGTGAGCACGGGGCCGAGCGCCCCCGTGGCCTTTGCCGGCAATCCGGCACCTGTCCTGATCACCGACGTCAACGGGGTCGACCGGCACGTCCAGAACTTCCCCCTCTTGAACGTGAGCATCCCCGCGCTGCTGAGCCTGACCACGCCGCTCCAGTTCGCGCAGACCTCCTCGACCTCCGCCTATGACCTGGCCCCCGGCGATCAGGTGAGGATCCAGGTGACGAACTCCGACTCGGGCTTCATCAAGACCTATGGCGATCTGAAGGTCACCCAGATTCCCTGACCCGGGTTCGCCCCGACCGGCTGCGGGTAGCCGGACCGTATGGCGGGTAACACCGGGTTCCCCGAGCACGACGCCCAGTCCGACTTCGCCAAGGCGCGGCGAGGCCAGGTCCTGAAGGCGCTCGCGGCGAAGGTGAAGGGAGGCGGCCGCCCGATCCTGTTCCTCGACGACGTGGTCGAAGCGCTGGGAAACGAAGGCACCCGACGGCTGGGTCTCAGATCGATCCCGATCGATTCGATCGTCGGCACCGTCGACCGTGGCCACGGCTTCGATGGCGAGTTCCGCCCGACCACGAAACGGGTGCGGGGAAGGTGGGAGCGGATTGCCGGCGCCACCCGTCGCGGCGAGCACTTCCCGCCGATCGACGTGTACCGGGTCGGGACCGTCCACTTCGTGGAGGACGGTCACCACCGGGTCTCGGTCGCGCGGCAACTCGGCCACGAGGTGATCGAAGCCCGGGTCACCGAGATCCGGACCAGGATCCCGCCCAGCGAGATCGGCCTGACCGCCGCCCACTTCAGGGGCTGAGAGCGGCCCCGAAGCGTCCTTCGCGACCTCCACGGTTTCTAGGATCAGACATGGCCTCTCAACGCCCCGATCGCCGAACCTTCCTGCTCGCATCGGCCGCGATCGCCGCGGTCTCGCTGCTGGCGATGCTCTTCATCGCCTCCTACGCGGGCGCCCTCCATCAACCGAAGCCACATGACGTGCCGGTCGCGGTCGCCGCCGGCGTGCCGGCCCAGGTCACGGCCGGGCTGGAGTCCGGGGGTTCGATCGAGGCCCACGACGCGGCCGACCGGAGCGCGGCGCTCGACCAGATCAACCGGCGTGATGTCTATGGCGCGGTGGTGCCCGCCGGTCGGAAGCTCGAGGTGGTGGTCGCCCCTGCCGCCTCGGCCGCGATCGCGGACTTCCTCACCGGCAAGGTCGCGCCGCAGCTCCGCCGGCAGGGGCTGCCGGTCCAGGTCGAGACGGTCCATCCCCTGCCGGACTCCGACACCCGTGGCCTGGTCGGGTTCTACACGGTGGTCGGCTGGGCGATCGCCGGCTATCTCGGCGCCACCCTGTTCGGTCTCGTCTTCGGCACCAGCCCCGGCCTGAGCCGGGTCGCGTGGAGGTTCGCGGCGCTGGCCACCCTCGGCCTGATCGTCGGGATCGGCGGCGCGGCGATCGCCAAGGGCTTCGCCGGCTACGACCACGGCTTCCTGAAGCTGGTCCTGATCGGCTTCCTCACGGTCATGGCCACGGGCACGATCACGGTCGCGCTGCAGCAGTTCCTCGGCATCATCGGGACCGGCGTCGCGATCCTGATCTTCGTGGTCTTCGGCAACCCGGCCGCCGGCGGCGCCTACGCGACCGAGCTGCTGCCCGGGATCTGGCGGGAGCTCGGCCCGCTCACGCCCTCGGGCGCCGCGACCGAGGCGGTGCGGAGCGCCGCCTACTTCCCGGAGGCTTCGCTCTGGCCGCAGCTGCTGGTGCTGCTCGGCTGGGTCGCGGTCGGCCTGGTCGCGGCGGCGATCGCCTCCCGCAACGGGCGGGGCATCACCGAGGAGGAGGCGAAGGCCTCACTGGCCGGCGTCGCCTGAGCCGCCCTCGGCCCGGATCCGCTCGCCCGAGTCGGGGTCGAAGAGCAGGAGCCGTTCCGGGTCGACCCAGAGCTTCAGGGTCTCGCTGCGCTTGGCCGAGCTCTCCGGCGAGAGCCGGGCCACGATCTGGTTGCTGTCGCCCCCGGCCAGCTCCTCCAGGCCGGCCTCGGAGGCGGCCTGCTCGACCCGGTCGGCCTTGTCGCTGCCGGCATCGAAGTAGACGTAGAGCTCGGAGCCCATCGACTCGACCAGGTCGATCTTCGCCTCGAAGGTGACGCCCTCCCCGAGGTGGTCGCCGACCAGCTCAGCATCCTCGAAGTGCTCGGGGCGGAGACCGGCGATCACCTCGCGGTCACCGCTCGCGGCCCGCTTCAGCTCGTCGCTCAGGGGCAGGGTCGTGAAGGGCAGCTCGATCTCGTCCCCTCGGATCTGGCCGTGGATGAAGTTCATCGAGGGGGAGCCGATGAAGCCGGCCACGAACAGGTTGACCGGATCGTTGTAGAGCACGGCCGGGGTGTCGACCTGCTGCAGCACCCCGCTGCGCATCACCGCGACCCGGTCGCCGAGGGTCATCGCCTCGGTCTGGTCGTGGGTGACGTAGACGGTGGTGGTGCCGAGCCGGGACTGGAGCTCGGCCACCTCGGTCCGCATCTGGACCCGCAGCTTCGCGTCCAGGTTGGAGAGCGGCTCGTCCATCAGGAAGGCCTTCGGCTCGCGCACGATCGCCCGGCCCATCGCGACCCGTTGGCGCTGGCCGCCGGAGAGGTTGGCCGGCTTGCGGTCGAGGTGCTCGGTCAGGTCCAGGGTCTTCGCCGCCTCCTCGACCTTCTGGTTGATCTCCTTCTGGTCGACCTTGGCGAGCTTGAGGGCGAAACCCATGTTCTCCCGCACGGTCATGTGCGGGTAGAGCGCGTAGTTCTGGAAGACCATCGCGATGTCACGGTCCTTCGGCGCCCGGTTGTTGACCAGCTCGCCGCCGATCTTGAGCTCTCCGTCGGAGATGTCCTCGAGCCCGGCGATCATGTTCAACGCGGTGGACTTGCCGCAGCCGGAGGGGCCGACCAGGATCATGAACTCGCCGTCCTGGATCTCCAGGTCCATCGACTTGACGGCCTCGTAGCCGTCGCCGTACTTCTTGGTCACGTGGTCGAGAACTATGTCCGCCATTGCTGCTCCTTTCCTAGCCCTTGACGGCTCCGGAGGTCAGTCCCGCCACGATCCGGCGTTGGAACAGCAGGACGAAGATGATGATCGGCACGGTCACGAGCACCGCCGCCGCGGCGATGCTGCCGGTCGGTTGGGTGAAGGTCGAGTCCCCGGTGAAGAAGGCCAGGGCCGCCGGCACCGTCCGCGACGCGTCCGACGAGGTCAGCGAGATCGCGAAGAGGAAGTCGTTCCAGGCGAAGATGAAGACCAGGATCGCGGCCGTGAACATGCCGGGCGCGGCCAGGGGCACGATGACCTTGGTGAACGCCTGGAAGGGGGTTGCGCCGTCGACCTGCGCGGCCTTCTCCAGATCCCAGGGGATCTCCCGGAAGAAGGCGACGAGGGTGTAGATCGCCAACGGCAGGGAGAAGGTCAGGTAGGGGATGATCAGCCCCGGCCAGGTGTCGTACAGGCCGAGCGAACGCCACATGTCGAAGAGCGGGCCGACCGTGGAGATCGGCGGGAACATCGCGATCGCCAGTGCCCCGGCCAGCATCACGCTGCGTCCCGGGAAGTCGAGCCGGGCGATCGCGTAGGCGGCGAAGCTGGCCAGGATGATCGAGATGAAGGTGGTGATCAGGGCGATGCCGAGCGAGTTGATCAGCGGCTTGATGAAGGGACTCTCGGAGATGCCGCCCTCGAACAGGCTCTTGTAGTTGTCGAAGGAGAACTCGGTCGGGATGAAGCTCTGGTCGGTGATCGTGGCCGGGGTCTTGAAGGAGAGCGAGATGATCCAGAGCACCGGGATCAGCGCGAAGATCAGGACCAGGGTCAGGCAGATCGTCCAGAGGGCCTTCTCGCGGGCGGTGTGTTCCATCACCGGCTCCCTTCCGGCTGGCGGGCTCCGAGGACCCGGACGAAGAACACGGCGATCACCAGCACGCAGATGAAGATCAGCACCGAGACCGCGGAGCCGAGACCGAGGTTGAGCCTGGATATGAGTTGCTGGTAGCCGAGGATCGAGACCGACTGGGTGTCCTGCGCCCCGTTGGTCATGATGAAGATCGTGTCGAAGATCCGGAACGCGTCGAGGGTGCGGAACAGCAGCGCGACCAGGATCGCCGGCTTCATCAACGGCAGGGTGATCCGGGTGAACCTCTGCCAGGCGCTGGCCCCGTCGACCTTGGCCGCGTCGTAGAGGCCGTCGTCGATCGTGGTCAGGCCGGCCAGCAGGAGCAGGGCCATGAAGGGGGTGGTCTTCCAGACCTCGGCCATGATGATCACCGAGAAGGCGCTGAAGCGTTCGCCGAACCAGTCCTTGTCGTCGGCGATGAAGGGCAGGTGGTTGACGAAGCCGGTGTCGGGGGCGAAGGCGAACTGCCAGGAGAAGGCGGCGACCACGGTGACGATGCCGTAGGGGATGAGGACCGAGGTGCGGACCAGGCCGCGCCCGAAGATCGCGCGGTGCATGACCAGGGCGATCGCCATGCCGAGGCAGAGCTCGATCGAGACCGAGATCACCGAGAGGAAGACCGTGTTGAAGAGGTCGGTCCACCAGAGGCCGGAGCTGAGGACGGCGCCGTAGTTCTGCAGCCCGACCCAGCCGCCCTCGTCGGGGAAGCGGAGATCGACCTGCTGCAGCGAGAGCACGATCGCGTAGCCGATCGGGTAGGCGGTGACCGCCAGCATCGCGATCGCGGCCGGCGCGCAGAGCAGCCAGCCGAGCCGGCGCTCGGATTTGACCCGATCGGACATTTAGGAGACCTCCCGAAGGGAGCGTCGACGGTCTTCCTTGTGCTCTGCCTTCGCCTGACTCACAGCAGCCCCTCCCGTTTGACCCCCTGCTCGACCTTGTCCTTCAGCTCGTCATAGGCCGGGCCGGGGTCGTCGGGGTCGATCTTGGTCGGCGGATGCAGGGCGTCCTGGATCGCCAGGCTGACGTCTTGGTAGGCGGGGGTGACTGGGCGCGGTCCGGCCGTCTCGATCGACTCGCGGACCAGATCCGCGAAGCCAGGGAAGGCGTCCTTGACGATCTTCGTGTCGTAGAGCCCGGACCGGGCCGGAGCCAGGCCATCGAGTTTGGTCACGGTCAGTTGCTGCTTCTCCGAGGTCAGGCACTTGGCCGCGTCGAAGGCGAGGTCGGCATGCTTCGAGTAGGAGCTGATGCCGAGGTTGAAGCCGCCCAGCGGCGGCTTGCTCTCCCGGTTCGGCTCGATCCCCGGGTAGCGGGCCGCGCCCATGTTCTTGGCCACGTCGGGCGCGTTCTCCTTGGCGCTGCCGTAGGCGAAGGTGTAGTTGACCATGAAGGCCGCCCCGGCCTCGAAACCGAGCCGGGAGGTGTCCTCGTCCGAGGTCGTGAGGTTGGGCGCCGCCGCGGACGAGTTCGCCATCAGGCCCATCGAGGCGAGCGCCTTCTCGGTCGGGCCCTGGGCCAGGTCGACCTCCTCGGGCCCGGAGAGGATCTGGGTCCCGGCCGACTCGATCATCGCGTTGGCCCAGACCGTGAAGCCCTCGTACTTGTTCGACTGGAGCTGGATCTGGCCGCCGTCCTCCGGCCCCAGTTTTTCTGCCATGCGGACCATCTCGTCCCAGGTCTTCGGCGGCTTCGGCACCAGGTCCTTGCGGTACCAGAGCAGCTGGGTGTTCGAGTTGAACGGGGCGCCGTAGAGGTCGCCCTCGTAGCTGGCGGTCTCGATCACCGGCTTGAAGACACCCTTGGTCACCTGCTTCGCGTCCGGGCCGGACCACTTGCGGATCCAGCCGGCGTTGGCGAACTCGGCGGTCCAGACCACGTCCATCCCGATCAGATCGATCGAGGAGTCCTCGGCGCCGAGGCGACGGACCAGCTGCTCACGCTGCTGGGAGGCGTCGGTCGGCAGGAGCTCCAGGTCTATGTCGTACTTGCCGCCGGACTCCTCGGAACAGGTCTGGGCGACCTTCTGGATCGAGCCGCCCGGCTGGATCGCGATGAACCACTTGAGTGAGACCGGACCGCCCTCATCGCCGCCACATCCGACGATGGCCGCCGCGCCGATGATGCCGGCGCAGGCAAGCGCTATCAGACGGACACGCCTCCTACGTTCCATGCCATTGGCCTACCCGGCCCCGAGATCAGGCAATCAATGGAAGCGCCGCTTGGCGCTCTTCACGCACTTCGCCCGTGCCTTGCCGTTCTTGATCTTCTTGCACTTGATCAGGGCGGCTTTCTTCCGGGCGGCCTTGATGCAGCGGGCCCGCTTCTTTTTGCCCTTGAGCTTGCGGCACTTGGCGATCGCCCGCTTCAGGTTGAAGCCGCCGGGCTTGCCGCTCGGCCCGCTCGTCCGGATCTCCAGGGCGAAGGGCGACTCGTAGTCGGCCACCGCCGCGGCCACGGCGATGAAGTAGGTGGTGCCCTTGACCGGGGCGATCGCGAGACGGCCGCCCTTGGTCCCGTTCCGGCAGTCGCCGTCGTCGTTGTCGAGCTTGTGGAGGTTGCCGGGCGGCGGCGACTCCGCCTCCGGGTCCTCCCGGTACACGGCGATCAGGTTCGGCTCGGTCGCCGAGCAGGCCTGGAGCACGGCCGGGTTGTCGCTCGGCGCCTTCCAGCGGTACCAGACCGAGCCGCCATAGCCGCCGCCGTAGCCGTCGGCATGGCCCGGTTCGTCGTCCTCGACGGTGGCATCCACCGTGGTGCCGTTCCGCTCGACCGTCAACGCGGAACCGAGGTCGATCGCGGAGGCGAAGGCGTCGTTGGGCGGGATCGAGACCGGCTTCAGGTCGAGGTCGAAGGGGCCGTGCGTGTCGGTGAACGGCGCTCCGGCGACCGCGATCCGATAGGTCGTGCCGGCGACCGCATCGAAGAAGGTGCTGCAGGGTGCGTAGTTGCTGAAACGCTCGCCGACCTCGGTCAACGCGGTCAGCATGGTCCCGGTGTAGACGCCGGTGAAGAAGCTGAGGTCCCGGGCGCAGGTCTTGAGCCGGACCCGTCCCGACACCCCGGCGGTCCACTTGAACCAGACCGATCTGCTCGTGTCGGGGTAGCCCCCGTGGTTCGGCTCGCCGGCCTCCTCGGTGGCGAAGTCGTTGTTGCCGGTCGCGTGGATCGGCAGGCCCGGGCCGATCGTATGCGCGTTCGCGAAGTCGTCGTTGGTCGGTGGCGGGGCGGCCTTCAGCCCGAGCGTGAAATCGAAGTCGCCGATGATGTAGCCGCTTACCGCGATCCGGTAGTTCGTCCCGGCGGTGACCGGGAAGTCGATGTTGCAGTCGCTGGAGGTGAGGGTCGCCACGGGCACGAGCGTCGCGAGGGTCGTCCCGGTGTAGACGATGGTCATGTCGTTGAGCGGCCCGTCCACCATGGTCTTGTCGCAGAGGCTGAGCCGGACCCGGCCGGCGGTCGGCGCGGTCCAGCTGTACCAGACCGAACGGGACTCGCTGGAGCCGCCGAGCGAGGCCGGCTCGCCGACCTCCCAGGTCGAGTCGACGGTGGTGCCGTTCTTGGTGACCGGCAGGCTCGGGCCGAGCACGGTCGGTGAGGCGAAGTTGTCGTTGGCAGGCGGCGCCTGGGCTCTCATCTTCAGGTTGAAGCTGCCTTCATCGTGCCGGTAGTCGATCTGGAAGTTGTAGGTGGTGCCGGCCATGGCGTGGAACCGGAGCAGGCAACGGCCGGCGGATTCCTTGACCAGGACGAGCGACCCGAGGGTGGTGCCGGTCCGGACCGCCATGTCCACGAAGGGATTGGGGTTGCCGGTGAAGCCGTCGTCGCATCGGTCGATCACCAGGTCGGCTTCGGCGGTGGCGGTCCAGGAATACCAGACGGTCTTCATCGCGCTGTTGCTGTAGATGTCCGGCTCGCCGGCCTCGGCCGTGGCGCCGATGTTGTTGCCGGCGATGGTGATCGGCAACGGTCCGACGACCGTGTGGCGGGCGGCGAAGTCGTCGTTGGTCGGGGCGGCCGAGGCGGTGGCCGCCGCGCAGGTGAAGATCGCGAGCGCGGCTGGGACGAGAAGGAAGAGACGAAGTCTTTGAAGCATGGGTCCTGGCCCTTCGGTCGGGCGGGGACGTCCCCCGTGGGGAAAGGCCTAACACATCGTGGCGGCCTTGCCTAGGGCAGGGCGGGAGCCGACTCGGCGCTGCGCAGCTCCTCGGCCAGGCTGACCGCGTCGTAGGCGCCGGTGTGGCGGATCCCGTTGACGAAGAAGGTCGGCGTGCCGTGGGCTCCGCTGGCGTCGCCCGAGGCGGCGTCCTCCTGGACCCGCCGGGCGTTCCGGCCGGCCTGGACGTCCTCGACGAACCTGTCCACGTCGAGGTCGAGCTTGGCGGCGTAGCCGATCAGATCCTCGATGTCGAGATCGCCCTGGTGGTCGTAGAGCTCGACGTGCATCTCCCAGAACTTGCCCTGCTGCGAGGCCGCCTCGGCCGCCTCCGCGGCGAGCTCCGCGTGTGGGTGCACGTCGACCAGGGCGAGGTGGCGGTAGACGTAGAGCAGCTGGTCGCCCATCCGTTCCCGCAGCTCGCGGATCATTCCGGTCGCGCGGCCGCAGAACGGGCACTCGTAGTCGCCGTACTCGACCAGCACGTAGGGGGCGTCCGGGTTGCCGACGTAGTGGTCGCGTTCGGTGTCGACCGGGAGGTCGAGCTTGCGCGGCAGCCCGGCGCTGACCTCGCCCCGGAAGACGGCCGCGAGCTTGAAGATCGCCCAGGCCAGGGCCACGGCGATCACCGAGGCGAGGAAGATGCCGACCACGGCGTGGTCCTGGACCTCGAGGTCGTCGAAGGCGAGCCGCGCGATCAGCAGCGAGACGGTGAACCCGATCCCGGAGAGGGCGGCGCCGCCGACCGTCTGGCCCTTGCCGATCCCGGGCGGCATCTTCCCGACCCCTGTCTTGAGGGCGCCGACCACGCCGGTGGTGATGCCGAGGCACTTGCCGACCACGAGGCCGGCGACGATGCCCCAGGTCAGGGTCGAGCCGAGCGCGTCGGTCAGCACGCCGCCCCGCAGGTCGACGCCGGCGTTGGCGAGGGCGAAGAGCGGGACCACCAGGTAACTGGTGAACGGGTGGAGCACGGTCTGGAAGCGCTCGTTCGGCGAGAGCGCCTGCTGCACGCTCAGGTTGGCGGAGCGGGCAACCTCCGGCAGCGGCGACTGGCGGAAGGCGCGCACCCGCCGGGCCGCCTTCTCGACCTTCTTCGGCTGGGGCGGGTAGGCGGCGACCAGCAGGCCGGCGATCATCCCGGCCAGGGTGGCGTGGAAGCCGGACTCCATCGCCGCGATCACGGCGACCGCTCCGGCGGCGAAGTACGCCCCGGAGCGCCAGACGCCGATCCTGGGGAAGAACCAGATCAGGAAGAGGGCGACGACGCAGATCGCGATCGCGGTGGTGTCCAGCGATTCCGAGTAGAAGAGGCCGATCACGGTGATCGCGACGATGTCGTCGACGATCGCGACGGTCAGCAGGAAGACCCGGAGCTGGGTCGGGAACTTGGGGCCGACCAGGGCGAGAGCGCCGAGGACGAAGGCGGTGTCGGTGGCGATCACGATGCCCCAGCCGTGCTCGTGGCCGCTGCCGGAGTTGATCGCGAGGTAGATCAGGGCGGGCAGGATCATGCCGCCGATCCCGCCGAGCGCGGCCACCGCGACCCGCTTGCGGTCGGTCAGCTCGCCCATCGCCATCTCCCGTCGGACCTCCATGCCGATCACGAAGAAGAACATCGCCATCAGCGCCTCGTCGATCCAGTAGCGCAGGTTGTGGGCGATCGAGAGGTCGCCGATGTTGACGCTGACGTTGGTGTTCCAGAAGCTGGAGTAGGAGTCGGCGACGGGCGAGTTCGACCAGATCAGCGCGGCCACGGCGGCGAACAGCAGCAGCCCGGCGCTGCCGGACTCGGTCGCCAGGAACTGCCGCATCGGCTTCGCGACCTGCGCCGCGAGGTCGCGCCTGCTCTCAGTGGTCTCCGGATCGTGATGGGGCTTGGCCAAGGCCCCATGGAACCTATCTAATGCGTGAGGCCAGCCTGGTCGGACTCGATGCGTTCCTCGAGGGACTCGAAGGCGGCTCGGGCCTCGTCGACCAGGATCTCGACCCGGCTTTCGCCGGCGGCCGCGATCACCTCGTTGCCGGTGACCTGTCCGATCAGCTCGAAGTCGACCCCCTGGCCGCCCAGCTTCTCCAGCTCGGCCTTGTCGCCGGCCAGGATGAAGCCGCCGGGGCCCTCGCCGAAGAGGGCGTCCTCGGGGTCGCATTCGCGGCGGGCGATGACCGGGTCGAGGCCGGCCTCGCAGCCGATGCCGGAAGAGATCGCCAGCTCGGCCAGGGCCGTGACGACCCCGCCGTCGGAGACGTCGGTGGCGGTGCGGACGGCGCCGGTGCGGACCGCGTCCCGGACCAGTGAGATCGCGTCCTTGATCGGCGCGATCTCATGGGCGGGCAGGCCCTTCGAGAGCTGTCCGCGCTGCTTCTCCAGCTCGGAGCCGGCCAGCGACGGGTCGAACGGGCCGATCAGGGCGATCGCGTCGCCGTCCTGCCAGGGCCTGCCGGCGACCCGGGTCGGGTCGGGCAGCTCGCCGACCATGCCGACCACCGGGGTCGGGTAGATCGGGCCCTGGGGGGTCTCGTTGTAGAGCGACACGTTTCCGCCGACGACCGGCGCCTCGAGGGCGCGGCAGGCCGCCGCCAGGCCTTCGACCGCGCGACCGAGCTGCCAGGCGACGCCCGGCTTCTCGGGGTTGCCGAAGTTGAGGCAGTTGGTCACGCCGAGCGGCTCCGCCCCGACGGTCGCCAGGTTGGCGGCGCATTCGAGGGTCGCTTCGACCGTGCCCTGGAAGGGATCACAGGCGACCCGGCGTCCGTTGCCGTCGATCGCGACGGCGATCGCCCGGTCGGACTCGGGGATGTTCAGGACCGCGGCGTCGGCGGCGATGGTCTCCCGGTTCGGGTAGGTCCACTCGGCCGGTTCCTCGGGCTCGAGGTCGTAGAGCGGGCAGCCGTCGACCAGGTCCTCGACCTCGATCTCACCGACCGTCTCCCCGTTCTTCAGGATCCGGAAGGTCCCGGAGTCGGTGACCTCGCCGATCACGGCGGAGGCGGTCTGCCACTTGGTGCAGAGGGCGAGGACGGCGTCGACCTTGGACGGCTCGACCACGGCCAGCATCCGCTCCTGGGACTCGGAGACCATGATCTCGAAGGGCTCCATGTCGGCTTCGCGCAGCGGCACGAGGCCGACGTCGATGTCGATGCCGGTGCCTCCGGCCGAGGCCATCTCGCCGGCGGAGGAGGTCAGCCCGGCGGCGCCCAGATCCTGCAGCGAGACCAGCAGGTCCTCGGCCAGCAGCTCCTGGCAGCACTCGAGCAGCTTCGACTCCTCGAAGGGGTCGCCGATCTGGACGGTCGGGCGCTTGGCGTCGTCGCCCTCGTCGAGCTCGGCCGAGGCGAGGACGGAGGCCCCGCCGATCCCGTCGCGGCCGGTCAGAGAACCGAACAGCACGACCTTGTTGCCGGCCCCGGCGGCGGCCGCGCGGACCATCTCGTCGGTGCGGGCCAGGCCCACGCACATCGCGTTGACAAGCGGGTTCTGCTCGTACGGCGGCTCGAAGTAGATCTCGCCCCCGACCGTGGGGATGCCCATCGAGTTGCCGTAGTGGCCGATCCCGCGGACCACGCCGTCGACCAGGTAGTGGGTGCGCTCGGTGTCGGGCTCGCCGAAGCGCAGCGAGTCGAGCAGCGCGATCGGGCGGGCGCCGAGCGCGATGACGTCGCGGAGGATGCCGCCGACCCCGGTCGCGGCGCCCTGGAAGGGCTCGACCGCGGAGGGGTGGTTGTGCGACTCGACCTTGAAGGCGACCGAGTAGCCGTTGCCGATGTCCACGGCGCCGGCGTTCTCGCCCGGCCCCATGACCACGCGAGGACCTTCGGTCGGCAGGTTCTTGAGCAGCTTGCGCGAGTGCTTGTAGGCGCAGTGCTCGGACCAGAGCAGCGAGAACATGGCCAGCTCGACCCCGTTCGGCTCGCGGCCCATCTTCTCGCAGATCAGTTCGAACTCGTGATCGGTCAGGCCGAGCTCGCGGTGGGGGCTCTGGACATCAGAATTCTCGCGGTGGGGGCTCTGCTCGCTCACGAGGCCGCTCCGGCGAGGGCGGGGCCCTGGAAGATGGCGAGACCGTCGGTCGAGCCGCTGAAGGCTTCGACCGCGTGTTCGGGATGGGGCATCAGACCGAGCACGTTGCCGGCCTCGTTGGTGACTCCGGCGATGTCGTTCAAGGATCCGTTCGGGTTCTGGCCGGGGGCGTAGCGGAACGCGACCTGGCCTCGGGATTCGATCTGCTCCAGCAGCTCCGGCGGCGCGAAGAAGCGGCCGGACTGGTGCTTGAAGGGGATGGAGATGGTGGAGCCGGCCTCGAGGCCGGCGAGGAAGGGTGAGTCGGATTCGCCGACGATCAGGTCGCCCTGGCGGCAGATGAAACGGGTCCGCTCGTTGGTCAGGAGCGCGCCGGGCAGCAGGCCGCTCTCGCAGAGCACCTGGAAGCCGTTGCAGATCCCCAGGACCGGGCCGCCGTTCGCGGCGAACTCGGCCACGGCGGTCATCGCCGGGGAGAAACGGGCGATCGCGCCGGCCCGCAGGTAGTCGCCGTAGGAGAACCCGCCGGGGACGACGATGCCGTCCAACCCGGAGAGGTCGGTCTCCTCATGCCAGACCAGACGGGCCTGGCCGGGACCACCGCCGCCGGCCAGCTGGCAGGCGTTCAGCGCGTCCCGTTCGTCGCAGGAACCGGGGAACTGCAGCACGCCCCACTTCATCAGCCGATGGTCTCGATCTCGTAGTCCTCGATCAGCGGGTTGGCGAGGAGCTTCTCGCAGAGCTCCTCCAGCCGATCGATGCTCTCAGCTTCCAGCTCGACGATCCGGCCGACCCGCACGTGGCCGACGCCCTCGAACCCGAGGGCCGGCAGGGCGGCTTCGACCGCCTTGCCCTGGGCGTCGAGGATGCCCTCCTTGGGGCGGATCAGGATCCTTGCCTGGATCAAAGTTCCCTCCCGGTGATGCGCTCGTAGGCCTCGCGGTACTTGGCCTGGGTCTGGGCGACCACGTCCTCGGGCAGCTCCGGCGCGGGCGGGTTGTGGTCCCAGCCGGCGGCGTTGGCCCAGTCGCGGACGTACTGCTTGTCGAAGGAGGGCTGGGTCTTGCCGGGCTCGTACTGGTCGGCCGGCCAGTAGCGGGAGGAGTCCGGGGTGAGGACCTCGTCGCCGAGCACGATCTCGGCCCCGGCGTAGCTGCCGAACTCGAACTTGGTGTCGGCCAGGATGATGCCCTTCTCGGCGGCGTGGGCGGCCCCGTACTCGTAGAGCTCGATCGAGATCCGGCGCAGCTCCTCCATCAGGTGCCGGTCGCCGACGATCTCGGCCGCGCGGTCGAAGTCGACGTTCTCGTCGTGGTCGCCCATCTCGGCCTTGGTCGCCGGGGTGAAGATCGGGCGGGGCAGCTTGTCCGACTCCTTCAGGCCCTCGGGCAGGCCGACGCCGCAGACCGAGCCGCTCTCCTGGTACTCCTTCCAGCCGGAGCCGGAGAGGTAGCCGCGGACCACGCACTCGACCGGGTACATCTCGAGCTTGCGGACCCGGACGCCGCGGCCGGCGACCTCCTCCGGCACGTCATTCGAGATGAAGTGGTTCGGCACGATGTCCGTCGTGTTCTCGAACCAGAAGTTCGACATCTGGGTCAGGACCTTGCCCTTGTCGGGGATCGCCGTCGGCATGATCACGTCGTAGATCGAGATCCGGTCGGAGGCGACCAGCAGCAGATCGTCCTCGATCTCGTAGATCTCACGCACCTTGCCGGAGTTGACGAGTTTCAAATCTTCAATCGAGAGGCTCATTGCGTCCGACTCTACAAGGCATCCGCATCGGAGCAGGGAATCGCGGTTAGGGTCTCTGCCATGCGCAAGCCTCTCGTCCAACTCTGTCTTCTGCTCCTGGGTCTCGGTCTGGCGGCGACGCCCGCCACGGCCGCGGTCCCCGAATGCTCCGGGCCGGTCAGCCAACGGGTGATCTACACCGGCCAGGGGGTCCTCGAATCGGTCACCGCGGGCAGCGGAGGCCGCCTCTACGTGTCGGGGACCGACCAGGGCACCGGCGACGCCTTCCTGCGCAAGTACCCGAAGCCCGGCGCCGCCACCTATGACATCTCACGGGCCGAGCCCGGCCCCGGCGGCCTCGCCTGGGCGGGCCGGCGCCTGCTCTGGGGCTACGGCAACACCTTCACCAACGGCAGCGCCGGCGACCTGAACCCGATGGCCGGCCTCTACAGCCTCAACCCGGTCAACGGCAGGCGGTTCACGGTGTCGAGCAAGCTCGGCATGGCGAACGGGATCGCCCGCGGCAAGGGCGGGTCGATCTTCGCCTCGAACTCGGTCGGTCAGAAGCTCGACCGGATCACGCCCCAGGGCGAGACCATCAACGGCTGGGCTACCCTGCCCGGCGCGAACGGGCTGGCCGTGTCCCCGGACGGCCGGTACCTCTACGCCAACCAGATGACGGTCACCCCGTCGGCGATCGCCAGGATCGAGATCGCCCATCCCGACAATGTGACCACCTACTACTCGACCGCGGACCAGGGCGGCGCCAACGTCCTGCTCGACGGCCTGACCCGGGACGAGAAGGGCAACCTGTACGCGGCGGCCTGGGGCATCGGCGAGATCTGGAAGATCGGCGGCGACGGCCAGGCCTGCGCGGTCGCCACCGGGATCACCCAGCCCTCCTCGGTCACCTTCGGCGGCGGCCGTCGCGGCTTCCGCTCGGCCAACCTCTACGCGGCCGGCTGGGGCGGCGAGATCGTCGAGATCAAGGGCGCCCGCCGGGCCGCCTTTCCCGGCTGATCGAAAATCGTGGCGGCGGCGGCATGTCGCCCTAGGGTGCGCGACATGCGCCGTCTCCCGATTCTCGCCACCGTCTTCGTCCTCGCCGCAGTCCTGGCCCCCGCCGTTCAGGCGAAGGCGCCGAGTGGCTGTCAGCTCAAGCCGAAGGCTCGGTGCGCCGGCAAGAACCTCAACTGGCGCCTCGCCTTCCACGGTCGGCTGAACGGGGCGAACTTCGGCAAGGCCAAGCTTCGCGGGGCGGACCTGCGCAATGCCGATCTCCGCAACGCGAACTTGCGTGGGGCCGACCTGACGGCGGCGGATCTCAGAGGGGCGAACCTCACGGGCGCCCGGCTCAACGGAGCGAAGCTGACCTCCGCGGATCTGACCGACGCGACGCTGACCCGCGCGAACCTGACCAGGGTCTCGGCCGAGAACGCGAGGCTGTACGGCGTGACGCTGCGGAACGCGACCCTCAGCAACGGGGACTTCTCGAACTCCAGCTTCTACGGTTCCGACCTCACCGGCGCGAACCTGACCGGGAGCAACCAGCCGCCGCCCCCGCCGCCGTTCTCGAACGAGCAGCCGAAGCTGACCACGAACCTGATCAACGCGAACCTCTGGGGCGCGACCCTCTCCGGCACCAACCTGACCAACGTCAACCTGGAGAACGCGAACCTGTACGGGGTGGTCGCCCAGCCGAGCCCCGCCGACTTCACCGGGGCGCTTCTCTACTCGGCCAACTTGAGCAGCGGCATCTTCGACGGATCGAACTTCGCCCAGGCGTTCATGCACGCGAGCTCGATGCAGATCTCCTCGTTCGACGGCGCCAACTTCACCAACGCCTCACTGGGCTCGGTGGTGCTGATCAATTCGGGCTTCGCCGGAGCGGAGTTCGCCGGGGCGGTCTTTCCTCACGCCGTCTGGATCAACGTCACCTGTCCCGACGGCACCACCCAGAGCGCGCCCTGCGCGTCCTAGCTCAGGGCGGCGGCGGGCGCCACATCAGCCAGAGCGGGATCTCCGGGTCGATCTCGATCCGGCGGATCAGCTCGAAGCCGAAGCGGGCGTAGAAGGGGACGTTGCTCTCCCGCTGGGTCTCCAGCCAGCAGCCGACCCGGTCGGCGTCGGCCGCTTCGAGGCCGGGTCGGATCAGCGCGCCGCCGTGACCCTGTCGCTGGGACTCCGGGGAGACCGAGAGGACCGAGAGGTACCAGTGGGGCTCCCGGGGCCAGTTCGCCACCACCAGCCGCTGCAGCCTCGACGCCTTGCCGAGGTGGGGGATGCCGGCCGGGAGGAAGGGCAGGCTCTCGGCCAGGGTCTCGCGGAGGTTGTGCTTTTTGGTCCCCGGCGGGTACCAGAGCGCGGCGCCGGCGACCTCACCGGCCGGGTTCCGCGAGAACCAGCCCGACCGGCGCGGCAGGAAGACGTGACGGACCAGGGCCCGGTAGGAACGCCGTTCGACCCGGGCCCGGACCCGGTCGTCGGGCAGCAGCCAGGCCCAGATCTCGTTGTCCTGGAAGCCTCGGGCGACGGCGTCGGCCGCGGCTTCCGACTCGGCCCGGCCGAGCGGGAGGGCCTCAGGAGACCAGGGCAGGGTTCTCCTTCGCCCACTGGGCGATGGTCGAGGAGCCGCTGATCACCTCGCCGTCGTCGAGCAGCAGGATCGGCACCTCGTCGGTCCCGGAGAGCTCCCGCACCTCTTCGCGGTCCCGGGTCCGGGTCCGCCAGGTCCACGGCATCAGCCGGTAGCCGCCGACCTTCTTGATCTCGTACTCGTGCCCGGCCGCCTCGAGTGCCTTCCCGGCCTTCGCGCAGGGATGCAGGGCGCCCGGCCCCGCCGTCGTGGTGCCGCAGGTGTAAAGGATCATGGCCGGGGAGCCTAGCCCAGATCCGGCTATGGGCCGGCGGGTTCCCGTTGCGATCCGGCGAAGACCGGATCGCTCGCGGTTTCTTCCATGATGGCGTGGCGGAAGCCGGGGACGCCGAACTCGTAGGGGCTGCCGACCACGCGGGGGATGCGCTCGAAGTTGTAGACCGGCGGCGGCGAGGACACCTGCCACTCGATCGAGTGGGCCCGCCACGGGTTGTCTCCGGCTCTGGGGCCGAACCGCCAGCTGACGATCATGTTGTAGACGAAGACCAGCTGCGCGGCCCCGAGCATGAAGGAGGCGACCGAGATCAGCAGGTTCCAGTCCCCGTACTGGCTGGCGTAGTCGGCCACGCGTCGCGGCATGCCGTCCATGCCGATCCAGTGCATCGGCGCGAAGGTGAGCCAGGTGCCGGCCAGGGTCAGCCAGAAGTGGATCCGACCGAGCCGCTCGTCGTACATGCGCCCGGTCATCTTCGGGAACCAGTGGTAGATGCCGGCGAAGATCGTGAAGACGGAACCGGCGAAGAGCACGAAGTGGATGTGGGCGACGATGAAGTAGGTGTCGGTGACGTGGATGTCGATCGGCACCAGGGCGATCATCACCCCGCTGATGCCGCCGACGATGAAGCTGATGATGAACCCGAGCGCGAAGAGCATCGCGGTCCGGTTCGAGTGGATCCGCCCGTAGAAGAGGGTCGCGAGCCAGGAGAAGATCTTGATCCCGGTCGGCACCGCGATCAGGGTCGAGGTGATCATCATCGGCACTCGCAGCCAGGAGAACATCCCGGAGACGAACATGTGGTGGGCCCAGACCGAGTAGCTCAGGACCACGATGCCGATCAGCGAGAGCGCCATCAGCCGGTAGCCGAAGATCGGCTTGCGGGCGTGGGTGGCGATCACTTCGCTGACCATCCCGAAGCCGGGCAGCATCATGATGTAGACGGCGGGGTGGGAGTAGAACCAGAAGATGTGCTGGTAGGAGACGACATCCCCGCCCTGGAGGAAGTTGAAGAAGTTCATCTCCAGCAGCCGTGAGAGGAGAACCATGAGCTGGACCCCGGCGATGAAGGGCGTCGCGCCGACGATCAGGAGCGAGGTGGCGAGGTTGGCCCAGGCCAGCAGCGGCATCCGCCACAGGTTCATGCCGGGCGCCCGCATGCTGATGATCGTGACCAGGAAGTTGACCGCGGCGAAGATCGAGGAGAAGCCGGCGAACTGCACGCCGATGTTGAAGAAGGACTGTCCGAGCGGAGCCCCCGTCGAGAGAGGCGCGTAGCCGGTCCAGCCGGCGTCGAAGGCTCCGCCCGGGGCGAGGAAGCTGGCGAGGAAGATCACCCCGGCGATCGGCAGCAGCCAGAACGACAGCGCGTTGAGGCGCGGGAAGGCCATGTCCGGCGCGCCGATCATCAGCGGCAGCACGTAGTTGGCGAGCCCGGCGAAGGCGGGGATGATGAACATGAAGATCATCACCGTGGCGTGGGTCGAGAAGAGCCCGTTGTAGGTGTTGGCGGCGAAGATCTGGCTGCCCGGCTGGGCCAGTTCGGCCCGGACCAGCATCGCGAGCAGGCCGCCGATCAGGAAGAAGAACAGGGTGGTGACGACGTACTGGATGCCGATCACCTTGTGGTCGGTGTTGAAGCGGAAGTAGTCGCGCCATCCGTAGGCCCCGTGCTCGCCGTGCTCGTCGGGCAGCTGCTTGGCGCCGAAGGCCCACTTCAGCCAGTAGTCGAAGCAGCCGAGGCCCCAGAGGAACCCGAACGGCGCGGTGACCAGCGGCACCACGACATGCGGGTAGCCGGTCTGCTCGGTCTGGAAGAGGTCGAGCCCGGCGAGCGCTCGGAAGCCGATGACGAGGAAGAACCCGATCGCGGCGCCGGCGACCGTGCCGATGGCCATCCTGGCGATCGGGAGGTGGCCGCGCGACGCCGCTGGAGTGGTGCTTGTGGTGGTGCCCTCCATGGAGGGCGAAAGCTAGGACGATCGATACTTAATGTCTAATATCCATTTCTGTCCCTTTTCATAGGTATTGCCTATGAGTGTCGAACTAAGACATCTGCGCTACTTCGCCGCCCTGGCCGAGGAGATGCACTTCGGCCGGGCCGCCGAGCGGCTGCACATCGCGCAGCCGTCCCTCAGCCAGCAGATCCGCAAGCTCGAAGGCATGGTCGGGGTGGATCTGGTCGATCGCAGCGGACGCTCGATCGAGCTCACCCCGGCGGGTCGGGCGCTGGCCGCCCGGACCAGGCGCACCTTCGACGATGTCGACGCCGCGATCACCGCCGCCCGGGACGCGGCCGGCGGGATCATCGGCCGGTTCGCGGTCGGCTTCATCGAGACCGCGGCGGTGAGCCTGGTGCCCGACGCGGTCCGGCGCTTCCGGGGCACCCATCCCCGGGTGACCCTCGAGCTCCGCGAGCTGCCGGTCCGGGCGCAGGCCGAGGAGCTGATCCGCGGCTACCTCGATCTCGGCTTCGTGCGGACCGAGCCGGGCCACCGCGACCTGGTGGTCGAACGGGTGATCGAGGAAGGGTTCGTCGCCGCCCTGCCGGCCGGGCACCCGCTGGCGGAACGGGAACGGCTCGATCCGGCCGAGGTCGTGCGAGAGCCGCTGATCGTGATCGAGCGGGAGCAGATCCCCGGCCTCTACGACGAGACCGTGGCTCTCGCCCGCGAGCACGGGACCGGACTGGAGATCGCCCAGCAGGCGACCAGCATCCTGTCGATCCTCGGCCTGGTCTCGGCCGGGCTGGGAGTGGCCCTGTTGCCCGCCTCCGTGCGGGCCCTCGGCTTCGTCGGCATCCACTACGTGGACCTGGACCCCTCGCCCCGGACGGCCATCCTGGCGGTCCGGCATCGGGACAACAGCTCGCCTCAGATGGCCCCCTTCCTGGCAGCCATCTGAGCCCGCGAGACCCGGATACTCAGGGATAACCCCCGAGAATCCGGGTCTCGCGGGCTTCAGCGGATGGCTTCCAGCCGCTCGAATACCTCGGGCAGGTGGGTGAGGTAGGCGTTGTAGTCGAAGATCTCGTCGAGATCCAGCTGGGGCGCCGCCTGGCCGATCAGGTCGCGGAAGTGCGTGTCCCCGTCGAAGGCCTCGTGGGCCGCGGCCTGGACCGTGCGGTAGGCGTCGTCGCGGGTCATGCCCGACTCGACCAGCGCGGTCAGGGCCCGCTGGCTGAACATCGCACCGTTGGTCTGCTCCAGGTTCGCCTGCAGCCGGTCGACGTGGACGACCAGGCCCGAGGCGACCTGGGTGATGACGTGATGCATGTAGTCGAGGCAGATCGTCGCGTCGGGCAGGATCACCCGCTCGGCGCCGGAATGCGAGATATCCCGCTCATGCCAGAGGGCGACGTTCTCCAGGCCGGTCTGGGCGTAGCCGCGGAGCAGCCGGGCGAGGCCGGTCATCCGCTCGGTCCGGATCGGGTTGCGCTTATGCGGCATCGCCGAAGAGCCCTTCTGCTGGCCTGTCGCGAACGGCTCCTCCGCCTCACGGACCTCGGTCCGCTGCAGGTGACGCACCTCGGTCGCGAAGCGCTCGATCCCGGCGCCGGCCAGAGCGATCGCGCTGAGCAGCTCGGCGTGACGGTCACGCGGGACCACCTGGGTGGCGATCTCCTCGCGCTCGAGACCGAGCGCGTCCATGACCCGCCGTTCGATCGCCGGCGGCACCGAGGCGTAGGTCCCGACCGCGCCGGAGAGCTTGCCGCGGGCGGCCTGGGCGGTCGCCTGCTGGAGCCGCTTCCAGTTGCGGTCGGCCTCGAAGGCGAAACCGGCCAGGCGCAGACCGAAGGTGGTCGGCTCGGCGTGGACGCCGTGGGTGCGGCCCATCGCCAGCGTGTCCTTGAACTCGAAGGCGCGCTCGATCAGCGCGTCGCGGTAGGTCTTCGCCCCGGCGACCAGGATCTCCCCGGCCTTGGTCAGCTGAACCGCCAGGGCGGTGTCGAGCACGTCGGAGGAGGTCAGGCCGAAGTGGATCCAGCGGCCCTCCTCGCCGATCGAGGCGGCGACGACGTCGACGAAGGCGGCGACGTCGTGGTTGGTGATCTCCTCGCGGGCGTTGATCGCGTCGACCGTGAAGGCGGCCTTCTCGCGGCAGGTCGCGGCGGCCTCGGCCGGGACCACGCCCTCCGCGGCCCAGGCGTCGGTCGCGGCCAGCTCGACGTCCAGCCAGGACTGGAACTTGGCCTGCTGGGTCCAGACCGCGCCCATCTCCGGGCGGGTGTAGCGCTCGATCATGCGGTTCTAGGCGGCGAGATTGATGATGCGGGTGGCGAGCACGCCGGCGTTCTTGGCGCCGTCGATCGCCACGCAGGCCACCGGGACGCCCGGAGGCATCTGGACCGCGGAGAGCAGCGCGTCGAGACCGCCGAGCGACTTGCCGAGGATCGGCACGCCGATCACGGGCAGCTCGGTGTGGGCGGCGGCGACACCCGGCAGGGCGGCCGACATGCCGGCCCCGGCGATGATCACCTTGAGGCCGCGCATCTTCGCGTTGGTGCAGTACTCGGTGACCATCTGCGGATCGCGGTGGGCGGACATGACGCGCACCTCATAGGCGATCCCGGCGTCCTCGAGGGCCTGGCCGGCGGGCTGCATCTTGGGCTTGTCGTTCTTGGAGCCCATGATGATCCCGACCTGGGGGGCTTCCACTTCGATCTCCTCGAAGAGCTGCTCGACTGAGGAAAGGGTTGAAGGCTGCGTTTCGCTCATTGTTCCTGGTCTCTCTCGCGCCGGACCGCCCGTTCGGCGATGTCACGTCGCATCTGTTTGCCATCGAAATTGACTTTGCCTGCCGCATCGTAAGCGCGATCCCGCGCGGTTGCGGCGTCGGGGCCGAGCCCCGTCAGGTTGAGTACCCGTCCGCCCGCGGTGACTATCTGCCCGTCCCGCTCGGCGGTGCCGGCGTGAACCACCTCGGCGGTGGCCGCCGCCGCGTCCAGCCCGGTGATCACATCCCCCTTCGAGGAGGAGGCCGGGTACCCGGCGGAGGCGAGGACCACCGTGACCGCCCACTGGGGCGAGAAGGACACGGACTTTCCGGCGAGGCCGCCGGGCTCGGAGGCGGCGTCGAAGAGCTCGACCAGATCCGACTCCAGGCGGGGCAGGACCGCCTGGGTCTCCGGGTCGCCGAACCGGGTGTTGTACTCGAGCACCTTGGGCCCGTCGGCGGTCATCATCAGGCCGGCGTAGAGAACCCCGTGGAAGGGGTGCCCGCGCCGGGCCATCAGATCGACGATCGGCTGGTGGACCAGCGCCGAGAGCTCCGCCAGCTGGTCGGAGGAGACCGTCTGCACCGGCGAGTAGCTGCCCATGCCGCCGGTGTTGGGGCCGGTGTCGCCCTCGCCGATCCGCTTGTAGTCCTGGGCCGGGGCCAGCGGGATCGCCCGCTCCCCGTCGCAGATCGCCAGCAGCGAGAGCTCCTCGCCCTCGAGGAACTCCTCGACCACGACCTCGGTGGTGCCGAATCGCTGCTCGGTGAAGAAGACCTCGATCGCCTCGTGTGCCTCGGACTCGTCCAAGCAGATCAGGACGCCCTTGCCGGCGGCCAGGCCGTCGGCCTTGAGCACCACCGGGCAGCCGGTCTCGGCCACCTTGGCGAGAGCCGACTCGCGGTCGGTGACCACGCCGTAGCCGGCGGTCGGCACCCCGGCCTCCGCCATCGCCTCCTTGGCGAAGGACTTCGAGCCCTCCAGGCGGGCGGCCTCCCGGCTCGGCCCGAAGGCGGCGATCCCCGCCGCGTTCACCGCATCCACGACCCCGGCGACCAGCGGCGCCTCCGGGCCGACCGCGACCAGGTCGATCCCTAGCTCACCGGCCTTCGCCGCGACCGCGGCCGGGTCGGCCGGGTCGAGGTCGGGCAGGCAGGTCGCGTCGGCCGCGATGCCCGGGTTGCCGGGCGCGCAGAACAATTCCGGCGACTGCGGGGAGCGGGCCAGCGCCTTGATGATGGCGTGCTCGCGGCCGCCGCCGCCGAGGACGAGGATGCGGGAACTCAAAGAACTTCGGCGAGTCGACCGGCCGGGATGGCGGCCAGGGTCTGGCTGGTCATGGTGCCGCGGGAGCCCATCTCGACCGAGACGCGGGCCATCGTCTCTTCCGAATCGGCCTCGATGATCGTCACGAAGTCGTACTGACCGAGGGTCGAGTACTGGGCGACGACCTTGGCGCCGAGCGCCTCAACTTCGCGATTGACCTCGGCCACGCGGCCCGGGTTCGTCTTCAGGGTCTTGACGCCCTCGGCGGTCAGGTTGGTCAGCATCACGAAAGTAGGCATCTCGTTCCTCTCCGTTGGATTCACTGCTTCTGGCATGACCGCAGGCGGTCTGCCGCCCAGCATATGCGAGCGCGAGCACGGCCCGGGAATCCGGCGGTCAGGGTCGCGCGGGCGGCGCCACCGGGACCCGGCAGGAGGAGCCGGAGCACATCGCGAGCCGGTCGACGACCTGATCGGCCCACTCGACCACCGGCGCCATCCGGGCCGCGGTCGCGAGGTTGTGCATCTCCCCGGGATCGCGCTTCAGGTCGTAGAGCTCGTTCTGCCCGTACCAGTAGCGGATGTACTTCCAGTCGCCGGCCACGAAGCCGTTGTAGTTGACGACCACGGCCTGGTTGGGGCGCTTCTGGCCGGAGCCGTCGAGGAACTGCTCGGGCACGGAGGGGCCGCGCCCGCTGAACCCCTCGAGCAGCACCGGCACCTTCGAGACCCGTCGCGGGGCGCGCAGCTCGCCGAGCAGGGAGCGGCCGTCCATCACCTGCGGCGGCGTGACCCCGGTCATCGCCAGCACGGTCGGGGCGAGGTCGAGCGTCGAGCCGGACGAGGCGCTGACCTTGCCGGCCGGCAGGTCGGGGCCGCGGACCAGCAGCGGCTGCCGGGCCGACGGCTCATGCGGCAGGTACTTGCCGTAGGCGATGCGGTGCTCGCCGTGGAACATGCCGTTGTCGGAGACGAACACGACGTAGGTGTTCTTGTCGAGCCCGGTCCGCTTCAGCAGCCCGAGGATCCGCCCGATGCCCTGATCGACGCCGGCCAGCGAGGCGACCTCGTTGGCGAAGCGGGTCCGGATCTCCGACTTCATCTCGGGCGTGAGCGGCGGCTGGTCGGCGATGAAGGTCGGTGCGGTCGGTCCGGGCGCCACGTCGTGGAGGTCGTAGTTTGGGATGACCCGCCGGGCCAGGCCGCGCAGTCGAGCCGGCGGGATCGGGCCGGGGTCGAGCCGGCCGTCGTCATGCGGCGCGTCGTAGTCGAGCTGGACGTAGAAGGGACGGCCCTCGCGCCGGGCCTGGGAGATCTCCTTCAGGGCGAAGGAGGTGAAGAGATCGGTCGAGTGCAGGCAGGCGCCGGGCTTGGTGTAGAAGACCGGCTCGCAGCCGGGCAGGTCCCTCGAGTGCCAGCTGGACCCGGTGTCGACGAGCCGGCCGTCGATGTTGAGGATCGAGCCGTAGTAGCTGGCCCCGGCATCGCGCAGGGGCGTGACCCATCGCTCCCAGCCCGGCGGCACCTCGTCCTCGGGGGCGTAGCCGTAGCCGTTCATGTACTTGCCGATGTGGGCGGTGCGGTAGCCGGCCCGCTGCAGCCAGACCGGGAGGTTCGAGCCGTAGAGCTGGCTGTGCTGCCAGACCGAGTAGCCGTACGGGTAGGCGTTGATCCGCATGCCGTGGTTGTGGGCCGCCCGGCCGCTGAGCAGCGAGGCGCGGGACGGTCCGCAGATCGGGTCGCTGGCGTAGAACCGGCCCAGCTCGACCCCGCGCGAACCGACCCCGCGGAGCAGATTCGGCATCGCCGGGACCGGGCGCCCGTTCTGCCGGACCTTGGCCCGGAGCAGGCTGCGGGCCATGTCGTCGACCTGGATCAGGACCACGTTGGCCGGTAGGGCGCCGGCCTGGGCCGGGGCGCTGAGCGCGAGCGCGAGCAGCAGCAAGGCTCCCGCGAGCAGCTGACCGCAGCGGGCCGAGGTTCCCCGGCTTTTTCTGGCAAGACTCTTCACGGTGTCCGTTCCGGACGGCAGGGTGGGCTTCCCCTGGAGCACGCCTGCCGGTCAAAAGTATCGGTCTCGCCGCACGGACCGCCCCGTCGGCCCGTATAAAGAGGCCATGAGGGAAGAGACCTGGAACCGGGTGGTGCCGCCGATGCCGGCCGACCCGGATGTGGTGGTGATCGGCTCCGGACTTGCCGGCCTGACCGCGGCGGCCTACCTGGCGGCGCTCGGCGAGCGGGTTCTGGTCTTGGAGCAGGACGACGTCGCGGGCGGCTGCAGCCAGACCTTCCGACGCAAGAACCAGTGGCAGTTCGACGTCGGGCTCCACTACATCGGCGGTGTCGAGAACGGGGAGATCGGCCGGATCCTGGCCGGGCTCGGTCTCGACGGCCGGATCGAGTTCACCGAACTTGACCCGGACGGTTTCGACACCTTCGTCTTCCCCGACCTCGAGTTCCGGGTGCCGAAGGGCTGGGACGCCTACGTGGGACGGCTGGTCGAGGCCTTCCCGGACGAGGAGGAAGGGCTGCGGGCGGCGACCGACGTGATGAGGAACGTCATGGACGAACTGCGCCAGGTCGGCATCCCGGACGCCGGGACGGATCTGGTCGATTACGTCGACCGGGCGCCGACCGTGGTCGCCTGGGGGATGCGCCCGGTCACCGAGCTCTTCGACGAGCACTATCTGAGCGAACGGGCGCGGGGCGTCCTGCTCGGCCAGGCCGGCGATTACGCGACGCCGCCGTCGCGGACCCCGGTCAGTCTGCATGCCGGCGTCGTCGATCACTATCTCCAGGAGGGCGCCTTCTACGTGCGCGGCGGCGGCCAGGAGCTGGCCGGCCACCTGGTCGACCTGATCCACGCCAACGGCGGCAGGGTCCGCACCCACGCCGAGGTCGCCCGCATCCTCACCGAGGAGTCGGGGAACGGGCATCGGGTGACCGGGGTGGAGCTGGCCGGCGGCGAGATCCTGCCGACCGGGCGGGTGATCGCGACCGGCGACATCAAGCGCCTCTTCCTCGATCTGCTCGACCCGGCCGCCGTCCCCGAGGCGATCCGGGAACAGGTCGGCGGCTACCGCATGGCGACGCCGCTCTTCACCGTCTATCTCGGCCTCGACTTCGACATCACCGAGCGGATGCCGGCGACCAACTTCTGGGTCCACAGCCGCTTCGACCCCGAGGCCTACTACGAGCCGATCGCGGCCGGCGAGTTCGACTCCGACCCGCCGGTCTACATCTCGTCGGCCAGCGCCAAGGACCCGGAGCACGAAGGGCATGCGCCGCCCGGATGCTCGACCGTCGAGCTGATGACCTGGGCCACCCCCGACCCCGCCGCCTGGGGCGTCTCGGATGAGGCGGACGCGCCGAGATACAGCCGGCAGGCCGCCTACCGCGAGGCCAAGGACCGGATCGCCGACCAGCTGATCGAGCGGGCCGAGACGGTGCTGGGCGACCTGCGCCCGCACATCCTCTGGAAGGAGACGGCCAGCCCGTTCACCCAGACCCGGTACACGCTCTCCTCGGGTGGGTCGTCATACGGGATCGAGCTCGCCACCGACCAGTTCGGGCCTCGGCGGCTCGAGTACCGCACCCCGATCGAGGGGCTGGTCCTGGGCGGCGTCTCGAGTCGCCGCGGCCACGGCATCGTCGGCGCGATGAGCGGCGGCGTCGAGTCCGCCGGGGCGCTTCTGGGCCGGAACCTGCGACGCGAGATCGAGGACGGAGCGGTCTTCGGGGATCCCTCGAAGCTGACCGCGGGCGCCCCGGGATGGGACGCCCTGGAGGCCTGCCGCAAGCTTCAGGAGAAGACGCTCAGAGCCGGTTGAGCGCGGCCTTCGCGGCGGTCTCGCCGGAGCGGATCGCGCCGTCCATGTAGCCGTTCCAGATCTCCGCGTGCTCGGTGCCCGCCCAGTGGATGCGGCCATGTGGGCGGCGCAGGGCGGGGCCGAACCCGGTCAGCACCCCCGGCGGCATGAACCCGCCGTAGCAGCCCCGGGTCCACTCCTCGGAGGCCCAGTTCATCTCGACGTAGGCCTTCGGCGAACCGGCCCGCGCACCGATCGTCTTCTTGAAGTTCTCCAGCACCGCGGCCTTGCGCGCGGCGGGGCTCATGCGACCCGCGACCCGCGCCTCCTGGCCTTCGATGAAGCCGAGCAGGACCCCGGCCGACCCGTCCTTGGGGGAGTTGTCGTACATCAGCTTGACCGGCCCCTCGTCCGAGTTGACGTATCCGGAGAGACCCTCCTCCCGCCAGAACGGGGTCGGGTAGACGGCCTGCACCTTGATCGCGTTGCCCTGGGGGAAGCGCTGCAGGAGCTGGGCGCGATCGGCCGGCAGGATCGGGTCGTAGTCGATGTAGGCGCCGACCGCGGGCGGCACGGCCACGATCACCTGGCGGGCCCGCCAGACCCCCTTGTCGCTGGTCACGTGGCAGAGGCCGCGGTGCTGCCGGATCTGCCGGACCGGCGCGTTCAGCACGACCCTGGGGCCGAGCTTCTTCGCCATGCGGATCGAGAGCTGCTGCGAGCCGCCGACGAAGCGCGACTCCTGGGCGCCGTCGGTGGTCGAGGTGAGGCGGATGAAGCTGCCCTTGGTGCTCTCGTTGCCGGCCGAGGAGATGTAGAAGAGGAGGTGGAGCAGGGAGATGTCGCGCGGCTCGCAGGCCCAGACCGCGTTGGTGGCCAGATCGGTGAGGAAGCGCCCGCCGTCGGTGCTGGTGTGGGCCAGCTTGAAGGTCTCGAAGGTCTGGCCGTCGTACTCGTCGGCCTTGGGGTCGGCCCAGGGCTGGGAGCGGGAGATGTCGCCGCCGAGGTTCTCCAGCTCGAGCACGATGCCGAGCGCGTCGCCGGCGTCGGGGTCCGGCGGGATCGGCGAGGTCACGTCGTAGAGCGTGCGGCTGCCGCTGCGCTGGTAGACGGCCTGGCCGGTCCAGTAGCTCTTGAAGGTCTCGACCTTCAGCTGCTTGGCCAGGGCGGCGACCCGGTCCTGGGTCGGGCCGATCCACTGCCCGCCGACGTCGAGGGTGACGCCGCCGGCCTTGGGGCTGTAGGTGCGCCCGCCGACCCGTCCCCGGGCCTCGAGCACCTTGACCTTCTTGCCCTTGGCGGTCAGCGCCCGGGCGGCGGAGAGCCCGGCCAGCCCGGCCCCGACGATCACCACGTCCTGGATCGGCCGGCGGCGACGGCGGTTGCGAGCTTCGGCGGTGGCCGGCAGGGCGGCTCCCGCGGCGGCGACGGCGCCGGCCTGAACCAGGCGACGGCGCGAAATCTTCTCACTCACTCAGAACCTCCCCGGTTGGTTGACCGGGACTCTACTCCCAGTCGCCGGGGCGGTCTACAGGCCGAAGCCGGCGTGAATGTGGTTGTTGTGGTCGGCCAGCGCGAAGGCCGGTCCGGAACCGTCGACGTCCCAGCCGTAGATCAGCTCGGTCGGCTTGATGCCGTCGGGCAGGCTGGCGAGCAGTCGCGCGACCTCGGTGCAGGGGCTGCTCTCGGACTGGTCGGTGCAGGGGACGCCGTTGACCGCGGCGATGTCCATGGCGCGGCCGCCGTAGTGGTTGGAGACGTTGCCGGAGGCGGTCATCTCGCTGTGGTCGGAGCGCAGGGCGGAGATCAGCAGGCTGTACTTCTGGGTGAGGATGGCGAGCAGGTTGATCACCCGCTGGTCGATCAGCCCGTTCTGGATGTCCTGCTGCGCCGCCGGGTTGAGGATCTGGAGGTTGTCCCAGTTGATCTCGGTCGAGTTGGTCGGCAGCGGGTAGGCGATGTTCCACTCGGTCTTGGCGGTGTCGCAGTCACCGGCGATCCGACCGGCATCCTGGACCGCGGCCTCGACGTACCAGGCGGCGTGGTTGTGCTCGAAGAGCCCCGCCTCGAGGGTCGGCTTGGACCAGAGCATGCGGGCGAAGGTGGCGATGCCGTCCCAGGGCTCGTCGCGTTCGACGTAGCCGTCGCCGTCACCGTCGACCCCGTACTCCTTCCACTCGTCGCGGGAGAGGCCCATCGGCCCGGTCTCCTGGAGCTGCTTCGGGGTCATGCCACGGCCGTAGTCGGATTCGAGGCGGGCCACGGCGGCCATGACCCAGACGCCGCGCTGGCCCAGCTGGTAGCGGGAGGCGGCGTCCTCGAAGCCTCGCATGTAGTAGTTCGGGATCTCGAGGACCCGGCCGTCGGAGGCCTTGCAGGTGTAGGTCTTGAGCTCTTCCTCGACCGTCGTGGTGTCCTGGAGCGCGCCGTAACAGGCGGCCTTGTCGAGCACGTCCTCGACGTACCAGTCGGCGTGGTTGTAGGCCCAGACCGCGTCGTACCAGTTCTCCGGGGCGCCGGCCGCCTTCAGGTACTTGGCGGCGGCGTGGATCGCGTCATGCGGGTTGTACGGGTCGCTCTTGCCGTCGCCGTCGCCGTCGGTCGCGTACGAGTCCCAGGTCGAGGGCATGAACTGCATCCAGCCGATCGCGCCGGCGTAGGAGGTGACGTTGTTGAGGCGGCCGAAGTCGGTCTCGATGCTGTTGATCGCGGCGAGGATCTGCGGGCCGCGCTCACCGAGGCCGTAGCGGTTCGCCGCCTCGATGTAGATCGGGATCAGGTTGCGCGGCGGGCCGGCGCTGCCGTCACAGGCCGGGGCCGGGGTGGAGTCGCCGGAAAGGCCGAAGCTGGGGTTGGTGGTGATCTCCGCCGAGAGCGGCTGGTCCGTCTCGGGGACGATGTCGGCCGGGGCCTTCTCGCCCGACTTGGGGTCCGGGGTCTGCGGCTTGACGTCCTTCTTGCCGCCCTTGTTCCCGGAGTTCTTCTTCCCGCCCGTGTTCTTCTTGCCGGAGCCGCCGGGGTTCTTCTTGCCTCCGGTCCCGGTTCCGGGATCGGTGGTGGTGCCGGTCGGGCCGGTGGGCCCGGTCGGCGTGACCCCGCCGTCCTGCGGTGAGGTGGCGGTGGGCTCGTCCGTGATCGGCGTCGCGCCTTCGGCGCTGGCCGCGTGGCCGGTGGCGAGCAGGGCGCCGACCGAGATCGTCGCCAGGGCTGTCCGGAACCTCCCCATCCCGAGTCCTACCCTCGGACCTCGCTGACCAGCCAGCCCTGACCCTTCTCACGGGTGAGGGCGAGCCGGAGCTCGCTGGCGGCGCCGGAGCGCATCAGGGAGACGCTGACGTCGAGGCTGTCGCCGCTCTTCTTGCCGCGGACGACGTTGACGACGCTGGCCTTCGGGATCTGGCCGGTCGAGGGGAGCTTGGGGGGATCCTGCTTCAGTTCCTTGGCGAGCTTGGGGGTCGCGGTGGCGGCGAACTGCTTGGCCGCGCCCTTCTCGCCGATCTCGTAGCCGACGAAGGTGGTGGCGAACTTGTGGGCGACCTTGAGCGGCGGCGACTTCGGCACCGGGGCGGGTCGGACCACCGTGTTCGGCAGCTGGGTGTTCGCGTTGTCGTCGGCGCCCTGTTGTTGTTGCTGCTTCTTCTGCTTGCCGGCGGTGGTGAAGTTCGGGACCACGCCTTGGAGGGTCTTGTCGCCGTCGCCGGAGTTCGGGGTGGTGTCGGTGACCGTGGTCGGAGCCTGGGTCGGGGTCGGCACCGGCGGCACGACGGTCTCGGTCGAGAGAGCCGAATCGGCGACCGTGGGGGTCGGGTCCTTGTCCTCGGCCTGGTTGTAGAAGTAGACGGCGGCGGCGACCGCGCCGGCGGTCACGGTGACCAGCAGGGTGGCGCTGATGTAGGCGAAGGGGCTGCGATAGCGGAAGGCATTCGCGATGCGCCGGAAGGAATCCCCGATCGGCCAGAGAACGTACTTCTCCAGGAACCAGCCGAACCGGCGGATCCCCCAGACCAGCCCGCTCGGAACGTCGGGTTCGTCCTGTTGGTTGTGGTTCTGTTCTTCTCGCATCGAGTTTGAAGCCGTATTCCCGCTTGCGGAGAGACGTCTCTCCAGGCTGACAGCGGGCGTCACAGGGTAGTACGGCAACCCGAAAGAGGAAGTAAAGGAGCGGTTAAGGGGCGGGATTCTTCATCCCGCCCCGGGCTACTTCTTGGTGAAGACCAGCTCGCCGTCGGCGGCGTCGATCAGGACCGCGTCGCCCTCCGTGAAGTCCCCTTCGAGGATCTTCAGGGCGAGCTTGTCGACCAGCTGCTTCTGGACCACCCGCTTCAGGGGCCTCGCCCCGTAGGTCGGGTCGTAGCCGAGGTTGCCCAGCAGGGTCCTGGCGTCGTCGGTCAGCTCGATCTCGATGTCGCGCTCCGCGACCCTCCTGGTCAGGCCGTCCACCTGGATCTCGACGATCCGGCCGATGTCGTCCTTGGAGAGGCGGTGGAAGATCACCGTGTCGTCGATCCGGTTGAGGAACTCCGGCTTGAAGGTGGTCTCCAAGACCTCCGTCACCCGTTCCCGGATCCGCTCGTCGACGTTCTCGCCGGCGATCTCCTGGGAGCCCACGTTCGAGGTCATGATCAACACCGTGTTGGTGAAGCTGACCGTGCGGCCCTGGCCGTCGGTCAGGCGACCGTCGTCCATCAGCTGGAGCAGCGTGTTGAAGACGTCCGGATGGGCCTTCTCGATCTCGTCGAGCAGCACCACCGCGTAGGGCCGGCGGCGCACCGCCTCGGTCAGCTGGCCGCCCTCCTCGTACCCGACGTAGCCGGGGGGAGCGCCGATCAGCCGGGCGACCGTGTGCTTCTCCATGTACTCGGACATGTCGAGCCGCACGATCGCCTGCTCGGTGTCGAACATGAACTCGGCCAGGGACTTGGCCAGCTCGGTCTTGCCGACGCCGGTCGGTCCGAGGAAGAGGAAGGAGCCGATCGGCCGGTCGGGGTCGGAGAGCCCGGCCCGTGAGCGGCGCAGCGCGTTGGCGACCGCGGAGACCGCCTCGTCCTGACCGATCACCCGGTCGTGGAGGCGGTCCTCCATGTGGACCAGCTTCTCGACCTCGCCTTCCATCAGGCGGGTGACCGGGATCCCGGTCCACTTGGCGACCACCTCGGCCACGTCCTGCTCGGTGACCTCCTCGGTCAGCATCGTGCCGCCCTCGGCCTGCAGTTCGGTCAGCCTCTTCTCGGCGTCCTTGACCTGTCCCTCCAGCTCGGGGATCTCCGAGTAGCGGAGCCGGGCCGCCCTTTCAAGATCTGCGTCTCTTTCGGCCCGTTCGGCCTCGCGGCTCGCCTCCTCGTGGCGCGCCTTGGCTTCCTTGATCGCCTCGATCAGGCCCTTCTCGGTCTGCCAACGGGCCTTCATCGCGCTCGACTTCTCGTTCAGCTCGGCCAGCTCCTCCTCGAGGGCGTCGCGGCGCCCGGCCGAGGCCTCGTCGGTCTCGGCCTTGAGGGCCTCGCGCTCGATCTCGAGCTGCTGGATGCGCCGCTCGACCTCGTCGATCTCGGTCGGCATCGAGTCGATCTCGATCTTGAGGCGGGAGGCCGACTCGTCGATCAGGTCGATCGCCTTGTCGGGCAGGAAGCGGTCGGCGATGTAGCGCTCGGAGAGGGTGGCGGCGGCGATGATCGCCGAGTCGGCGATCCGCACTCCGTGGTGCACCTCGTAGCGCTCCTTCAGCCCGCGCAGGATGGCGATCGTGTCGGGCACGTCGGGCTCGCCGACCAGCACCGGCTGGAAGCGCCGCTCCAGGGCCGCGTCCTTCTCGATGTGCTGGCGGTACTCGTCCAGCGTGGTCGCGCCGACCGCGCGGAGCTCGCCGCGGGCCAGCATCGGCTTGAGCAGGTTGGCGGCGTCGACCGCGCCCTCGGCGGCACCGGCGCCGACGATGGTGTGGAGCTCGTCGAGGAAGAGCACGATCTGGCCCTCGGCGTCCTGGACCTCGGTCAGCACGGCCTTGAGCCTTTCCTCGAACTCGCCGCGGTACTTGGAGCCGGCCAGCAGGGCGCCGATGTCGAGCGCGATGACGCGACGGTCGCGCAGGCTCTCGGGCACGTCGCCGGAGACGATGCGCTGGGCCAGGCCCTCGACGATCGCGGTCTTGCCGACCCCGGGCTCGCCGATCAGGACCGGGTTGTTCTTGGTCCGGCGGGAGAGCACCTGGATCACGCGGCGGACTTCCTCGTCCCGGCCGATGACCGGGTCGAGCTTGCCGCTGGCCGCGTCGGCGGTCAGGTCGCGGCCGAACTTCTCCAGGGCCTGGACCTGATCCTCGGGGTTGGGCGACGTGACCTTGTGGGGGCCGCGCACCTCGTCGATCGCCTTGGCCAGCGAGTCGCGGTCGGGAAGCAGGTCGGCGAGGGTCTGGGTGTCGGCGATCGCGAGCAGCATGTGCTCGGTCGAGACGTACTCGTCCCCCATCTGAGCCATCTCGCCCTCCGAGCGGCGCAGCACGTCGGAGAGGGCGGAGGAGGGGCGCGGGTCCAAAGATTGTTGTTGGGCACCCTCACCCAGGGTGGGGAGGTCGGCCATCCGCTGACGGGCGCGGGACTTGATGGAGGGAAGGTCGGCGCCGAGCTTGTTCAGCACGGCGGGCACCAACCCGTCCTCCTGTTCGAGGAGGGCGACGAGCAGGTGCGAAGGGGTTATCTCGGGGTTTCGCGAAGCGGCAGCCAGACGCTGCGCGGTCTGGATCGCTTCCTGTGATTTCACTGTGAATCTGTCTGGTTGCACGTAACGAATTGTACGAGCTTAGTGGCAGAATGTCAAGAGATCTAAGCCGCTCACACTTAGATCTTAAAACCGGGAGCCCGCGAGATGCAGATTGGCGCCGTATGGCGCACCCAATCTACATCTCGCGGGCTCGGAGGCTCAGGAAGGTTCGGGGCGGCGGACCGGGATGCGGGCGGGCGCCTCGGGTTCGTAGGCGCCGTAGGGGACGATCTCGGTGTGGAGGCGCTCGTGGACCCGTCGCATCTCCTCGGTGAGCTGGGCCTCCAGCTCCCGGGTCCGCCGGCGCATCGCCTCCAGCTCGCCGCGCATCGCCTCGACCCGCGCCTCCATCTCCAGCACGGTCTCGACCCCGGCCAGATTGAGGCCCTCCTCGTTGGTCATGTGCTGGATCCGCTTGAGCCGCTCGACGTCGCGCTGCGAGTAGAGCCGGGTGTTCTTCGGCGAGCGCTTCGGGGTGATCAGGCCGCGGGCCTCGTAGATCCGCAGGGTCTGCGGATGCATGTCGGCCAGCTCGGCGGCGACCGAGATCATGAAGACGCCCCGGTCCTCGTCGACCGCGAGCTCGATCCTGGTCTGTCGGCGCTCAGCCATTGTCGGCCGCCTTCGATCGGGCGCCGCGGAGCAGCTCCGCGCGCGGGTCCTCGCCGTTCATGGCCTCGGCCAGCTGGTCGACGGCCCGGCGCTGATCATCGGTCAGTTCCTTGGGGATCACCACATTCAAGCGGTAGCGGATGTCGCCACGGCTCTTGCCGCCGCTTTTCGGCGGGCCCTCGCCGCGCAGGCGCTGGATCGCCCCGTTCTGGGTGCCGGCGCCGACCCGGATCCGCTTGGTCTCGGAAAGGGTGGGCACCTCGACCGTCCCGCCCCGCATCGCCTCGGTCACGCTGATCGGCACCTCGACCTCCAGGTTGCCGTCGTCGAGCCGCTTGAAGATCGGTGAGGGAGCGACCTGGATCGTCACGAAGAGATCGCCGGAGGGGGCGCCGCGGAAGCCCGCCTCGCCCTTGCCGGCGACCCGGATGCGGGTGCCGTCCTTGACCCCGGCCGGGATGTTCACCTTGTAGCGCTTGGTCTGGTGGGTCAGTCCCGAGCCGCCACAGGTGTGGCAGGGGGTGGGGATGATCTGGCCGGTGCCCTGGCACTGCGGGCAGGGCTGGCTGATCGAGAAGAAGCCCTGGCCCTGGGCCTCGACGCCGCGCCCGCCGCAGCGGGGGCAGGTCTCCGGGCTGGTGCCCGGCTCGGCCCCGGAGCCGGCGCAGGTCGGGCAGCGCTCGGACTTCGGGATCGTGACCGTGATCTGGGTGCCGGCCATCGCGTCGTCGAACGAGATCCGGGCGTCGGTCTCGAGGTCACGGCCCCGCTCCGGCCCGGCCGCCCCGCCGCCGCCCCGGTTGAAGATCGTCGAGAAGATGTCGCCGAAGCCGCTCGGGGCGCCCTGGCCGAACGGATTGCCCTGGGCCGCGCCCTGGCCGAACGGGTTGCCGCCGCCCTGGCCGAAGCCGCCGAACATCCCCCCGCCGGAGTCGTACTGCTTGCGCTTCTCCTCGTCGCCCAGCACGTCATAGGCGGCTTGGATCTCCTTGAACTTCTCCTCGGCCGCCTTGTCGTCCGGGTTGCGGTCGGGGTGGTACTGGCGCACCAGCTTGCGGTGCGCCTTCTTGATCTCGTCCTGCGAAGCCTTCTTGCCGACTCCGAGCACGTCGTAGTAGTCCTGGGCCATCTGCGTCACCTCCCCGAATCGGTCGGGGATTCGTCTCTTTCTCTTCTCACCGGCTGACCGTCATTGACTAACCACCACACGCGAGGGACGGATCACGTTCTCCCCGGCGCGGTAGCCCGTCTGCAGCACCTCGATCACGACCCCGGACTCGACTCCTTCGGCCGGCATCGCCTGAAGCGCCTCGTGGAGGTTGGGGTCGAAGGCCTCGCCCTTGGGTTCGTAGCTCTCGACTCCCGCCTTGCGCAGCACGCCCTGCAGGTCTCGGTAGCTGACGATCACGCCCTGCTCCGTGACCGGGGCCTCGGCCGGCAGCTCGCCCTCGAGGGCGGCGGCGCGGTCGATCTCGGCCGCGTCGAGGACTCGTTCGAGATTGTCGATCGCCTCGATCAGCGATGCGACCACCTCGAGACGGCCGCGTTCGACCTGGGCCTGGCTCTCAGCCGCCATCCGTCTGCGGTAGTTGTCGAAGTCGGCCTTGGTCCGCTGGGCCAGCTGCAGGTACTCGTCGCGCTGGCTGCGGGCCTCCTCGACCAATGCGTTGAGGTCCTGCTCGACGCTGGCCTCGGCCGCCTCGCCATCCGTGGGGAGCTCGGTCGTCGACGCCACCTCGGCGTCGACGACCTCTTCCACCTCGGGCGTGCCCGTGGTCTCTTCCGGCTCCTGGGTCACTTGCCTTCGTCCTCGTCGACCACCTCGGCGTCGATCACCTCTTCCTCGTCGGAGGAGGAATCGGCCGCGGCGCCGTCGCCGGCGGCCTGAGCCTCGGACTGAGCGGCCTGGTAGACCTGCTCGGACACCTTGTGGAAGGCGGCCTGGAGCGCTTCGGTCTTGGCCTTGATGTCCTCGGCGTCCTCGGATTCGAGGCTGCCGCGCAGGGCCGCGATCTTGTCTTCGATCTCGGTCTTGCTGGCGGCGTCGATCTTGTCGCCGAGCTCCGTGACCTGCTTCTCGGAGGTGTAGGCGGCGTTCTCGCCGATGTTGCGGGCCTCGGCCAGCTCACGCTGCTTCTTGTCGTCGTCGGCGTGGGCCTCGGCGTCGCTCACCATGTTCTGGATCTCGTCGTCGGAGAGGCCGGAGCCGGACTTGATCTCGATCTTCTGCTCCTTGCCGGTGCCGAGATCCTTGGCGCCGACGTTGAGGATGCCGTTCGCGTCGATGTCGAAGGTGACCTCGATCTGCGGCATGCCGCGGGGCGCCGGCGGGATGCCGGTCAGCTGGAACTTGCCCAGGCTCTTGTTGTAGGCGGCCATCTCGCGCTCGCCCTGGAGGACGTGGATCTCGACCGAGGGCTGGTTGTCCTCGGCGGTCGAGAAGACCTCCGACTTGCGGCTCGGGATGGTGGTGTTGCGCTCGATCAGCTTGGTCATCACGCCGCCCTTGGTCTCGATGCCGAGGGTGAGCGGGGTGACGTCGAGCAGCAGCACGTCCTTGACGTCGCCGGCCAGGACTCCGGCCTGGATCGCAGCGCCGACGGCGACGGCCTCATCCGGGTTGACGCCCTGGTGGGGCTCCTTGCCGGTCAGCTCGGTGACCTTCTCGCGGACGGCGGGCATGCGGGTCATGCCGCCGACCAGGACCACGTGGTCGACGCTCGCGTTGGCGTCGCTCAGGGCCTGCTTGACCGGCCCGACCACGCGGTCGAGGAGATCCGAGGTCAGCTCGTTCAGCTTGGCCCGGGTCAGCTTCACGTCGAGGTGCTTGGGCTGTCCTTCCACCGCCGTGATGAACGGGATGTTGATCTGTGTCTCCTGGGCGGAGGACAGCTCGATCTTCGCCTTCTCGGCGGCCTCGTAGAGGCGCTGGAGGGAGTTCTTGTCGGCCGCGAGGTCGACGCCCTGGTCCTTCTTGAACTCCGCGACCAGCCAGTCGACGATCGCCTTGTCGAAGTTGTCGCCACCGAGGTGGTTGTCGCCGGCGGTCGACTTCACGTCGAAGACGCCGTCGCCGATCTCGAGCACGGACACGTCGAAGGTGCCGCCGCCGAGGTCGAAGACCAGGATGGTCTGGTCGGTGTCTTCCTTGTCGAGGCCGTAGGCCAGCGAGGCCGCGGTCGGCTCGTTGATGATGCGCTTGACGTCGAGGCCGGCGATCTTGCCGGCGTCCTTGGTCGCCTGGCGTTGGTCGTCGTTGAAGTAGGCCGGGACGGTGATCACGGCCGAGTCGACGGTCTGGCCGAGCTTCGCCTCGGCGTCGGTCTTGAGCTTCTGGAGGATCATCGCGCTGATCTCCGGCGGCGAGTACTGCTTGCCGCGCACGTCGACACGGACGTCACCGTTCGGGCCGGCCTCGACCTTGTACGGGATCATCGTCTCCTCTTCCTTGACCTCGGCCTCCTTGCGGCCCATGAAGCGCTTGATCGAGAAGATCGTGTTCTCCGGGTTCATCACCGCCTGGCGCTTGGCCACGGTGCCGACGAGGCGCTCGTCCTTGTCGTTGAAGGCGACCACCGACGGGGTGGTGCGCCCGCCCTCGGAGTTCTCGAGGACGGTCGGTTCGCCGCCCTCCAGAACCGCTACGCACGAGTTGGTCGTGCCGAGGTCAATTCCAATCGTCTTTCCCACTGTGTTTCTCCTGGTTTCCTGTTTGACGGCCGCATGAGGGTACGGCCAATGATGAAATCTAAGTGAGATTGTGTCAGATTTCTTACAGATTGTCTAGTTAAATGAGAAAGGCCCGCAAATGCGGGCCTTTTCTCGATGAATCCTCGAATCGCGGAGCTACGGGATCCGCAGATTCGCCCAGACGCCGCGATGATCGGAGTCCCAGAGCCCGTTGACCGGCTTGGTCCCGGTCACCCCGGCCTTGATCGTCCGCACCGCCCGGGGTCGGTTGGTCATCACGTGGTCGATGAACTGGCTCCAATCGGTCGGGGCGCCGGCGGTGATGATCCCGGCGTTGACGCCCCAGGTCATCTTGCCGCTGAAGCCGCGCTCGACCATGCCGCCCTTCTTCAGGGCGTCGTAGGCGAGGCGGTCCGGGCCGGCGACCGTGTCGTCGTCCGAGTTGAGGTCGCCGACCAGGACCGCCGGCAGACGGCCGCTGCGCAGCGGCCCGCCCTTGGCCAGCAGCTCCTTGGCCTGGGCCTCGCGGATCTCCGGCGCGCCGAAGGCCTCGAAGTGGGTGTCGACGAAGCGGAACCACTTGCCCTTGCGGACCTTGACGTCGGCCGAGAGCCAGCCGCGCTCGACGTTCACCGGGATCCCGGAGATCAGCGGCTTGTAGATGTTCGCGTAGTGCGCGCCCTTCACGTTCCGGGTGCGGACGCCGGCCCCGACCTTGGCCAGGATCACGTCCCGCATGGTCAGGCGGCCGTTGATCTCGCCGTTCGAGTTGACGCCGGGAACGGTGCCGTCACCGGGCACCCCGTTGTAGTCGGCGGGAGCCTCGAAGTCGAACTCCGGCTGCACCTTGACCACCCGGTAGCGCTTCTTGCCCTTGTTCAGCCGGGCCATGAGCTCGGCCAGGTAGTCGACGTGGACGGTCGACGCCTTGAAGTCCCCGGTCACCGGGGCGGAGAGATCCACCGGCCCGGTCCGCCACAGCGCGACCTCCTGCAGGCCGACCAGGTCCGGCGAGACCGACTTGATCTCGTTCGCCAGCCCGCGGGCGCGGAGCGGGAAGTCGTTGGTGTCGACGTCACGCAGGATCTGCCCGTTCTTGTCGATGAAGTCGTCGGTGCTGGTGGCGTTGATCGCCGGGGCGAGATCGGCGCCGAGATAGAGGTTGCGGGTCATCACCTTGGCGGAGTTGACGCGCTTCGGCTTGTGGGGGCGCTTGGCCTCGGCCGGGTGGCTGAAGCAGAGGACCAGCGCCAGGGCGCCGATCAGGGCGAAGGCGACAGCCAGGGTGGCGCGCCGGGAGCCGGCGAGGCCGGCCGGGTGGAAACTCATGTGACTCTCCTCTCGTGGGTCCGTGCGCGCGCGGCAACGTCACGTCACGGGCGACGGTCTGAGAAACCGTCTGCGAGAGGATAAACCCGGCTCAGGGCCGGGAGATGCGGATCAGCCCTTGCCGGCGTTCTGGGCGACGAAGTCGGCGATCTCTTCGGCGACCGTGCCGGTCACGATGCCGGCGGGCATGCGGCCCGGGACGCTCGGGTCGTCGGCGCCGTTCTCGAGGGCGGCCATGACCTGGGTGCGGATGCCGTCGACGGCTTCCTTGCTGGTGGCCGGGCCGGCCGGGGCGAGCTTCTGATCCAGGTTCGGGCCGAAGTCACCGTCGGTGCCGGCCGCGTAGAGCGTGTGGCAGTTGCCGCACTGGGTCTGGAACATCTCCTTGCCGGCGGTGCTGTCGCTCGGGATCCCTTCGTTCTTGGAAGGGTTGCCGTCGCGCTGGAAGGCCCAGAACGGGATCACCACTGCGAGGAGGACGAGGACGAGACCGAATATGACGAAAGGCTTCTTGTTCATGGCAGGTCGGCGCCGATATGGATTGAGCGCCGGACGGGTCGGAATATTACCGTCGGACCTCGTCTCGCGTACTCACCCGTCGGAGCCGGGCCCGCGGCCGTACGGACACATGCGCCTCAACGCGCATTCCCGGCAGAGCGGTTTCGGCCGGCAAAGGGTGCGGCCATGGCGGATCAGGTTCATGTGGAACTCGTAGGAGTCCTCGGGGTCGACCAGCGCCAGCATCTCGTCGTGGGCCTCCTCGAAGGTGGCGTTCGGGCGGAAGATCCCGAGCCGGCCGCCGATCCGGTAGACGTGGACGTCGACAGGGATCTCCGGTCGGTTCCAGGTGAATACCTGGACGCAGGCCGCCGTCTTGCGGCCGACCCCGGGCAGGCCGGTCAGGAACTCCATCGCCTCGACCCGATCCGCGTGCTCGAGCCAGTCGAGGTCGAGATCGTCGATCTCCCGCAGGACCGCCTGGATGCGCGGGGCCTTCTGGCGGCTCAACCCGCCGGGGCGGATCGCCTCCTCCACCTCGGATTCCGGCGCGTCGCGGACCGACTCCCAATCGTCGAAGCGATCCTTGAGGCCGGCGAAGGCCCGGTCCCGGTTCGCGTCGCTGGTCGCCTGGGAGAGGATGGTCCGGACCAGCTCGTCGATCGGCTCGCGGTGGGGCAGGTTGACCGGCCGTCCGTACATCTCCCGCAGCCGGTCGCGGATCGCCCGGACCCGGGCCCGGGAGGGTCGCTTCCAATCCGCTCGCGCGACCTTCTCCCGCCAGGCCGCCACCCCTACTGGGCTCCCCAGCCGGCGCAGGCCCCGGCCGCGGCCTCGGCGGCGACCGGCAGCGCCTCGGCGGCTCGGGCCAGGTCCCAGGCGAGCCCGGACAGCGCGGCCGCCAGGGCCCCCATGAAGGCGTCGCCCGCGCCGAGCGGGCTGACCGGCACCCGAGGCTCGGGACTGTGCCGGGCCTCGACTGCCCCGGCGGTGAGGATCTCGCCCTCGCCGGCCGTGACGACGACCAGGGACGGGCCCATGCGAGCCAGCTCGCGGGCCGCCTCGATCGGGTCGTCGATGCCGGTGATCAGCCGGGCCTCGGCCCGGTTCGCCTTGACGATGTCCGAGGCGGCGGCGAGCTCCCGGCAGTACTCGCGGGCGGTCGCCTCCTCCCAGCGGTTCGGCCGGTAGTTGGGGTCGAGCAGCACCGGCCGCCCCGCCGCCCGGGCCAGCTCCACCGCGCGGCGGGTGATCCGCCGCTCGGGCTCGCCGACCATCGTGTTCGAACCGATCACCAGGGCCTGCGAGTCCTCGATCGCCACCTCGAGGAAGGGCGCGGTCGCGGCCATGGTCGGCCCGATGTGCTCCCCGTAGACCTGGAAGGCGGGCTCGTTGTCCGGCCCGAACTCGACCAGGGCCAGCGGCGTGTCGACGCCGGGGAGGGAGGCGACCCACCCCGTGTGGACCCCCTCGCGGGCCAGTCCGTCCCGCAGCCACCGTCCCCATCCGTCGTCGCCGACCCCGCCGATCAGGGCGGACCGATGGCCGGCCCGGGCGACCGCCACGGCGACGTTCGCGAGGGCGCCGCCGGGATGCGGGACGAACTCGGACGGGGCTTCGCCGGCCGCGAGATTGCGCTCGCAGATCAGGTCGGTGATCGCCTCGCCGAGGCAGGCAATCGGCGCCTCGACAGGCTCGGATCGGTTTGGCCGGCGGCTTTCCATCGCTGAAATGCCGCAGCCTATCCGAGGCCGCGACAGCCATTTCTTTACACGCCACTAGACTGAAGAATCGTGCTTGCGCTTGTCAACCGCATCGGGGGTTGGCTGCCACGTGGCTGGTTCGACCTATTCCGGCAGCTCTTGCTCTACCTGTTTGCGGACACCTGTTACGAGGTGGCCCGCGGTCTTGCCGATGGCCGGGCCAATGTCGCCTTCGCCAACGGCGAGCGGGTGATCGACGTCGAACGGACCCTCGGGCTCTTCTTCGAACCCAGCTTCCAGGGCACGATCATGAACTTCCACTGGCTGATCGACATCGCCAACACGATCTACCTGAACAGCCAGTTCACGGTGCTGATCGGCTTCCTGATCTGGCTGTACCTGTTCCGCAACGACTACTACTACTTCTTCCGCAACATGTTCTTCGTCTCGATGGGCCTGGCCCTGGTCGGCTACATCGGGTTCCCCACCGCGCCGCCGCGGATGTACCCCGAGTACGGCTTCATCGACACGGTCAACGCCCAGTCCAGCGTCAACCACGACTCGGCCCTGGCCAAGCTCTTCATCAACCCCTTCGCCGCCGTCCCGTCCATGCATTGCGCGGTCGCGCTGATGATCGGCGGCACCGGGTTCATGGTCTGCAAGAACTGGTTCGCCCGTTCGTTCTGGGCCGCCTGGCCGCTGGTCGTCGCCTGGGTCACCGTGGTCACCGCCAACCACTACTGGGTCGACGCCTTCCTCGGCTGGCTGGTCGCCCTGACCTCGTTCCTGGTCGCCTCCAGGGTGCTGGCCGAGATCAAGCCGGAGACCTGGGCCTGGAGCCGCGAGGCGGAGCGGCAACGGGCCGGGGCCTGACCTGAGGCCGGCATGAGGCTCCGGTTTCTGAACAATCCCGGGCCGTGGAGCTTCCTGGTGGCCCCGCTGGCGATCGCGGTCTGCCTGGCCGTGATCTACCTGGTCATGGCGCCGCTCAGCGCCGACCACGCCGCGCAGACCTTCCGGACCGAGCTCTTCGAGATCTCCGGGCCGACCGTCTGGAACAACTACTGGTTCGCGGGCCACTACCTGCCGACCTACTCGCTGCTCGCGCCCCCGCTCGGGGCCTGGCTCGGCTTCCGGATCATGGGCACCCTCGCCGTGGTCGCGACCGTGCTGCTCTTCACCCTCATCGTGAGGCGGCACTGGGGAGAGCGCTCCCAGGCCGGAGCGATCTGGTTCGCCTTCGCCGCCACGATCAGCCTCTTCTCGGGGCGGCTCACCTTCGCGCTCGGGGTGATGCTGGCGATGGCGGCGGTCTTCTGCGCCCAGCGCGACCTGCGGGTCACGGCGATCGTGATCGCCGGCACGGTCGGCCTGGCCAGCCCCGTCGCCGCGCTCTTCCTCGCCTGCGTCGGCTTCTCGCACTTCCTGTCCGAGCGGCCCGACCGGCGCGGGCTCGAGCTCGCGATCGTCTCCTTCCTGGTCGCCGGCGTCGTCGCGCTCATGTTCCCCGGCGGCGGCGACGAGCCGTATGTCTTCTCGAGCTTCCTGCCGGCGATCGGCCTGACCCTGGTCAGCGCCGCCATGGTCCCGCCGGGCCAGCGCCTGGTGCGGATCGGGATGCTGGTCTACGCCGCGGCCCTGGTCGCCTCGTTCGTGCTCAGCACCCCGATGGGCGGAAACGTCAACCGGCTCGGCACCCTGCTCCTCGGGCCGCTGCTGCTCTGCGCCCTCGCCGCCGAGCCACTGACCAAGAACCTCAGCCGGCGGGTCGCCCTGGTCCTGCTGCTGCCGCTGATCGCCTACTGGCAGGTCAGCCCGGTGGTCCGGGATCTCGAGTTGGTCCACGACGACCCGACCGTGAAGGCCGCCTTCTACGCGCCGCTGGTCGACGCGCTCGAACCGCGGCTGGTCCGCGAGCCCGCCCGGGTCGAGGTGGTCCCGGTCGTCTCCCACTGGGAGTCCGCCAGGGCCGCGCCCGAGTTCCCGCTCGCCCGCGGCTGGGAGCGCCAGACCGACCGCAACCTCAACCCGCTCTTCTACGCCGACCATCTCGGCCCGGCCCGCTACCGGCGCTGGCTCGATCGGCTCGCGGTCGGGTACGTCGCCCTGCCGGAGGCCAAGCTCGACTACGCCGGCACCAACGAGGCGGCCCTGATCCGCCAGGGCCTGCCCTACCTGAAGGAGATCCCGGTCGGTCCCGGATGGCGGCTGTTCAAGGTGCTGGGGGCCGTCCCGATGGTCGCCCGTCCGGCCCGCCTGACCGCTCTCGACACGAACGGGTTCACGGTCAGCTCCCCGGTCCCGGGCAGCTACGTGGTGCGGATCCGCTCCACCCCCTACTGGCGGGTCAAGGGCGGGGCCGGATGCGTCTGGACCACCGGAACCGACTGGACCAGGGTCAGCCTCGACCATCCCGGCTCGGTGCGGGTCGATGCCGATTTCAGTCCCGGGGCGAGATTCGGCGCGGACCGCGACTGCCGTCCCGAGCGATGAGCCTCTAAGCTGCCGGGCATGGAGTCTTCGCCCGGACCGCCCGCTGGCGGTCGCAATGGCCAGCGCAACGGCCCCGCCCAGGAGTTCCGCGAGCAGGCCCGCAACCGGCTGATCCAGTCCCGCCTCACTCCCAATGCCATTTCGATGGTGGGGTTGGTCGGCAACGTGATCGCCGCCGTGTTGATCACCCAGGAGATGTTCGTGCTCGCGGGCGTGGCCTTCATCCTCGGCTCGATCATGGACACGCTCGACGGCCGCTACTCGCGGATGTCGGGCAAGGGCACGCTGTTCGGGGCCTTCCTCGACTCGACCCTCGACCGGATCGAGGAGGGGTTGGTCCTGACCGCGATCGCCTGGTACTTCGCCGAGCAGGGCGATTCGCTGGCCGCGGCGGGCTGCGTGTACGTGGTCCTGGGCTCCCTGATGGTCTCGTACACCAGGGCCAGGGCCGAGGCTCTGGGCGTGGAGTGCAAGGTCGGTCTGGCTACCCGGCCGGTCCGGGTGGTGCTACTTTCGATCGGCATCGTTTTCGCCACTGGTGCGGGAATCGGTGACTTCGATCTGCTTGCCCCGGCCATCTACGTGATGGCCGCGCTGACCACCATCACCGTCATCCAGCGTGTCTGGCACGTCCGCCGGGAGCTGAGTACCGAGAGAAATGTCGATTGAGGTGTAACCAGGACGCCTTACGGGTGTCTTTCCGTCGCACCTGAAACCAGGAGGATTCAAAAACTTATGAGTGGCAACAACAACGGATCTAACGGCAACGGCGCGGATCGCCGTGACGACAAGGTCCGAGTAGCGATCGTCGGCGTCGGCAACTGCGCCAACTCCTTCATCCAGGGAGTCCAGTACTACAAGGACGCGGATCCGGCCGATCAGGTCCCGGGTCTCATGCACGTCGATCTCGGCGGCTACCACGTCAACGACATCGAGTTCGTGGCGGCGTTCGACATCGATCAGGAGAAGGTCGGCAAGGACCTCTCCGAGGCGATGTGGTCGGGTCAGAACGACACGATCAAGTTCGCCGACGTCCCCAACCTGGGCGTCGAGGTCCAGCGCGGCATGACCCTGGACGGCCTGGGCAAGTACCTCAAGCAGGTCATCACCAAGGCCCCCGGTCCGACCGCCGACATCGTCCAGATCCTCAAGGACACCAAGACCGACGTCCTGGTCTGCTACCTGCCGGTCGGTTCCGAGGACGCGGTCAAGTGGTACGTCGAGCAGGCGATCGCCGCCGGCGTCGGCTTCGTCAACTGCCTGCCGGTCTTCATCGCCAGCGAGGACTACTGGGACAACCGCTTCAAGGAGGCCGGTCTCCCGATCATCGGCGACGACATCAAGTCCCAGGTCGGCGCGACCATCGTCCACCGTCAGCTCGCCCGCCTCTTCCACGAGCGTGGCGTCGAGATGCAGCACACCTCGCAGCTCAACGTCGGCGGCAACATGGACTTCTTCAACATGCTCGAGCGCGAGCGCCTCGACTCGAAGAAGATCTCCAAGACCAACGCCGTCACCTCGATCATGGGCACCAAGCTCGAGGACCGCGACGTCCACGTCGGCCCCTCGGACTACGTGCCGTGGCTGACCGACCGCAAGTGGGCCCACATCCGCCTCGAGGGCAAGTCCTTCGGCGACGTCCCGCTCAACGTCGAGCTCAAGCTCGAGGTCTGGGACTCCCCGAACTCGGCCGGCGTCGTCATCGACGCGGTCCGCTGCATCAAGCTGGCGCTCAACAACGGCATCGCCGGCCAGCTCGACGGCCCGTCCTCGTACCTGATGAAGTCGCCGCACAATCAGCGTCCCGACGCCGAGGCGCGGGAGCAGACGGAGAGCTTCATCGCCGACAACGCCCGCGGCAACTCGCCGATCAGCGGCGCCAAGCCGGTGGCCGAGGTGGCCGAGGACACCAAGTCCGAAGCCTGATTGGCTCCCCTTTCGATAGTCCAGTTCACTCCGTTCCCCGTATCTGAACGGGGCGGACTGAACGAGTACACGCGCCGGGTCAGCGAGGAGCTGGCCCGGCGCGGTCATTCGGTGCTGATCGCGGCACCATCCGGCGGTCGTCAGGCGATCGCCGAGACCAAGGCGGCGCTGGCCGCCCTCCCCGACGACCCGGATGCCCTGTTCGCGCCCGGCGAGGAGCCCCGGGTGCTCTCGATGGGCGGCGGGGTGAAGATCCCCCGTGCCGGCAAGCGCCAGGCCCCGGTCTCGGTCGACGTCGGCAACCGGGTCGAGGCGCTGCTCGGCTCCGGTCGCTTCGACATCGTCCACGTCCACGACCCCTTCGTTCCGGGCTTCTCCTCGACCGCCCTCCGGCACTCCTTCTCGCTCAACGTCGGCACCTTCCACGAGACCGAGGAGCGGCCCTTCGCCACCCAGTTCGCCCGGCCGCTGCTCGAGATCTTCTTCGGCCGGCTCGATGCCCGCACCACCTCTTCGAAGGCCTCGGCCAAGCTGCTGAACCGCTACTTCCCCGGTTCCTACGAACTGGCCCATCCCGGCATCGACCCGGTCGAGCCGGCCCAGACCGGCGAGGCCCCGCTCAAGATCGTCTTCTCCGAACGGGAGGAGCCGGGAGCGCTGCGTCTCTTCCTGCGCGCCCTCCGCCGCCTGCCGACCGAGCTCGACTGGACCGCGACGGTCTACGCCGAGCAGCCCGGCGAGGTCCAGCTGCGGGTCGCCAAGCAGGTCCGGGAGCGGATCAAGGTGATCGGCCCGGAGCAGGCGACCCTGGCCGAGCTGCTCTCGCACTCCGATGTCTTCGTCGCCGCCTCGAACGGGCCCCGGCCCGATCCCGCCGCGCTGCGCCAGGCGATCGCCTCCGGCGCGGTGCCGGTGAGCACGACTATCGGCCGCTACGTCGAGCTGGTCGGGGACGGCCAGCGTGGCCTGCTCTTCCCGGCCGGCGACCCGGTCACCCTGGCCGGTCAGATCGAGCGGCTCGGCAAGGACCAGGGCCTGCTCTCGCGGCTGCGCTCCGCCGGGCGCGACTTCGAGGTCGAGAGTTGGCCCGAGGTGGCGGCCCGGTTCGAGGAGATCTACGAGCGGCTCGTCGCCCGCCGGCACGACCCGACCGGCAACCCGGAGCTGCGGGCCAAGCTGCGTGAACGGCCGCTGATCGACGTCGACCTCCACATGCACACGGACCACTCCAGCGACTGCGCGACCCCGGTCAAGGTGCTGATCGAGACCGCCCGCGACCGCGGCTTCGGGGCGATCGCGGTCACCGACCACAACGAGGTCTCCGGCGCCCAGGAAGCGGCCGGGATCGTCGAGGAGATGGACGACTTCAAGATCATCGTCGCCGAGGAGGTGATGACCGGCGACGCCGGCGAGGTGATCGGCCTGTTCCTGAAGGAGAAGATCCCGAAGGGCACCTCGATGAAGGACACGATCAAGGAGATCAGGCGGCAGGGCGGCCTCGTCTACGTGCCGCATCCCTTCGACCGGCTCCACTCGGTCCCGGACTACGAGAACCTGCTCGACATCGTCGAGGACATCGACCTGATGGAGGTCTTCAACCCCCGGGTCGCGATCTCGTCCTTCAACGAGGAGGCGGAGCGCTTCGCCCGCAAGTACAACATCATCCCGGCCGCCGGATCCGACAGCCATGTCGCCCAGGGCCTGGGCGCGGTCCGCAACCGGCTGCATGATTTCGACGGCCCTGAGGAGTTCCTCGAGTCGATGCGGGAAGCGGAGATCACCCGGCGCCACAAGAACCTCGTCTACGTCCAGGCGCTCAAGTTCATCCAGACCACGGGCCGCCCGAAGGCCGCCAAACGCCAGGTCGATGACGCCCGCCCGGCCAAGGGTGGGCGCCGCAAGTCCCGTGGTTCGAAACGTGCAGCAGGCAAGAGCTGATGCACGGCCCCGGTGATCGGGCGGGCGGGGGAGGAGCACCGCCCGGGGCGTCAAAGAGAACCCCAGCGATGCCTGTCACCGACAACGAGATCAAAGAGAAGTATCTGGAACGCGCGATCCGGGAGCTGAATCAGCTCAGCCGGGACCTGCAGAGCTGCGAGGCCTGCCTGGCCACCCGGGTCATGCCGGTGCTGGGCTCCGGCCACCCGCAGGCCGACATCATGCTGGTCAAGTTCGCCCCCACCACCGCCGAGGTGGAGGAGGGGGTCGCCTTCTACGGCCGGGCCGGCAACGCCCTCATGAAGAGCTTCAAGCGGCTCTCGATCGACCCGACCGTCATCTACGGCACGCTCTGCGCCAAGTGCCCGGTCGAGGATCCGAGCCAGGCCGACCCCGAGTGCATCGCCCGCCTGGCCGACGAGTTCAACATCGTCCAGCCGCGGATCGTCGTGGTGATGGGCGACGCCGCGCTCGAGACGGTCAACGGCCTCGGCCTCCCGCTGGCCCGCACCCTGGAGGCGCGCGAGGGCGAGATTCAGGCCTTCACCCCGGCCTGCGACGCGATCTTCACCCCGGACATCGACGGCGCCCTCGACGAGGAGACCGCGAAGCGACGCTTCTGGCGCGCCTTCCGCACCCTCGGCCGCTGGCACGACGACCTCCCGCCCTACTAAACCGCACAAACCGCTCAGAAACATTCGTCATACGAATGTTTCTGCACCGTTTGTGGTCTGGACCGGGCCAGGGCCTGGGTCAGGCGAAGATGCTGCCCTGGTTGGCCAGGGCGGTGATCCAGCCGAGGAGCATCGCGCCGCCGATCAGGAGCAGCGGGGTTCTGGCGCGTGACCAGAAGCCTCGGAACGAGAGTCCGGTGAAGGCCACGGCGAGCCCGGCCAGGACGAGGGCGGTCGCCGCGATCACCCAGAAGAAGTTGAAGTGGAGGAAGCCCGGGTCGGCCTGGGCGACCAGACCGAAGGCCCGGGTGCCGCCGCAGAGCGGGCAGGGCAGGCCGGTCACCTCGTGGAAGGGGCAGACCGAATCGAACCCGTCGCCGCCGGTCGCCGCATAGATGCCTCCCATCGCAAAGGGGGCCAGGCCGGCCGCGGCCAGCAACAGCCCGTCGCGGCGGTCGTGAGCGGTGTCGGGGCCGGCGTCCATGCGGGATATATTGTCGCCGACCGCCGGGCATCCGGCTCGGTCTCGTCCAGACGTGAAGGGAATCCGTGATGTCCGATCAGCCGCCGGTGCCGCCTCAGCAGCCTCAGCCGCCGCAACAGCCCCAGCCTCACCACGCGCCGCCTCAGACGGTCGCGCCGCAGCCCGGCATGGCTCACCCTCAGTCCCAGCCGATCCCGCCGAAGCCGCCGACCGCCGGCAAGGCGACCGCCGCGATGGTGCTCGGGATCTGCGGGCTGGTCAGCGTCTTTCTCTGCTCGTTCTTCACGCTCGGCCTGCTCTCACTGGTCCTGGGCATCCTGGCGATCGTGTTCGGCGCGATCGCCAAGAACGAGATCCGGGACAACCCGGAGCTCGAAGGACGCGGCCAGGCTCAGGCCGGATTCGTGATGGGCATCATCACGACCGCCCTCAGCGCGATCTTCATCGTCTCGATCATCGTCCTCGCGATAGTCGACGCCTAGCCCCCAGAGAAATTCCGCCCGGAAACATACGCCCGGCGTATGTTTCCGGGCAGGATTTCGCGGGTTTTAGTCGGTCCACCAGCCGGGTTCGATGTCTCCGTCGCCGGTCATGTGCTGGCCGGCGGCGTAGTAGACCATCCCCTCCGGGCCGGCTTCGAAGCAGCGGGTGATCTCCGGGCCGACCCGGAGCAGGCTTCCCTCGCGCAGCTCGACGATGTCGTCGTCGAGCTTGACCCGGCCCGAGCCGGAGACCACGAAGTAGATCTCCTCGGCCTTGTCGTGGTGGTGGCCGAAGGGCTGGCGCTGGTCCGGCTTCATCCGGAACGCGGCCACTCCGACCTGGCTCGCCTCGAGATCCCTGGTCGGGAAGCGGGCCTCCTGGATCTCGCCCAGCCCGTGGCTCGCGCCGGAGTCCTCGATCTCGTCGACCTGGAGCAGCTTGTAGCCGGGCTTGGCAGTCGCGGTGCGAGGGTCGGCGAGACGGGCTTCGATCCCGCCCAGCGGGACCAGCTCGATCACCTCTATGTCCTCGATCAGCGGCCGGGCCTTGGCGATCAGCTCCTTGTTCGAGTCGGCTTCGAGAGAGGCCTTGATCGAGGCCTGGTCGGCCCAGGCCTCGGTGACCCAGATCGTGTCGGGATCGAAGACCGACTGGTGCACCTCGTACTGGAGGCAGCCCTCGAACTCTCGGTTGGCTTCGGAGGCCTCGAGCAGGATCGCCGCCAGCTCGCCTCCCTTGCCTTCCTTCGCTTTGGCCTTGGCGTAACGGGAAATCTTCTCGCGGTCGGGCATGACCCCGACTCTAACGGCCGCCCGACGGGCGCCGGCGACGGAGCTAGATGCCGTCTTCCTTGGTCGGCGAGAGATAGCGGTCGATGAAGGCGAGCCCGATCGCCGAGATGACGAAGGTCATGTGGATGATCGTCTGCCACATGACCTCGGTCTCGGTGATCGCCGTGCCCTCGGTGCCGTACTCGATGAAGGTCTTGAGCAGGTGGATCGAGGAGATGCCGACGATCGCCATCGCCAGCTTCACCTTGAGCACGTTGGCGTTGACATGCGAGAGCCACTCGGGCTGGTCGGGATGGTTGTCGACCTTGATCCGGGAGACGAAGGTCTCGTAGCCGCCGATGATCACCATGATCAGCAGGTTGGCGATCATCACCACGTCGACCAGGCCGAGCACGGCCAGCATGATGTCGTTCTCCGACATGTGCGGGAAATCGATCGTGACGTCGACCAGCTTCTTCCAGAATTTGACGACGTAGATCGCCTGGGCGACGATCAATCCGATGTAAAGCGGGGCTTGGAGCCAGCGGCTGGCGAAGATCGACCAGCCGATCGTGCCGGCCGGGGTCTTCGGCCGTTCCGGCTTCGGGGCCATCTGGGACTCGGTGCGCTCGGGTTCCTGCGACATGGGTCCGGAATCCAATCAGACTGGAGTCAAGCTACGGTTGGTCGGCCCACCGATGACCGAGAGAGAGCCCATGGACACCTCGATGGACACCCCGCCGGTGTTCACCAGCATCGACCCTCGACTCGAACCCGTAGTCGAGTCCGTACTGCGTCGCAACCCCGCCGAGAACGAGTTCCACGAGGCGGTCTGGCGGCTGCTCCGAACCGTCGGCCCGGTGATCCGCGACCACCCCGAGTATCTCGATGCCCGCCTGGTCGAACGGATCTGCGAACCGGAGCGCCAGATCATCTTCCGGGTGCCTTGGACCGACGACGCCGGGCAGGTCCAGGTCAACCGCGGCTATCGCGTCGAGTTCAACGGCACGCTCGGCCCGTTCAAGGGCGGGCTCAGGTTCCATCCCTCGGTCACCTCCAGCATCGTCAAGTTCCTCGCCTTCGAGCAGGTCTTCAAGAACGCCCTGACCGGGCTCCCGCTGGGCGGCGGCAAGGGCGGCTCGGACTTCGATCCGAAGGGCCGCTCCGAGGGCGAGATCATGCGCTTCTGCCAGTCCTTCATGACCGAGCTCCACCGTCACATCGGGGAGCACACCGACGTGCCCGCCGGCGACATCGGGGTCGGTGAGCGCGAGCTCGGCTTCCTCTTCGGCCAGTACCGCCGGATCACCAACCGCTACGAGCCGGGCGTGCTGACCGGCAAGGGCCTGGCCTGGGGTGGCGCCCGGGTGCGCAAGGAGGCGACCGGATACGGCTGCGCCTACTTCGCCCAGGAGATGATGCGGACGATGGGCTCCTCCCTGAACGATCGCACCGTGGTCGTCTCCGGCTCCGGCAACGTCGCGATCTACGCGATCGAGAAGGTGCATCACCTCGGCGGCCAGGTGGTCGCCTGCTCCGATTCGGGCGGCTACGTGCTGGACCGGGCGGGCATCGACCTGGACCTGCTGAAGGAGGTCAAGGAGCAGTCCCGGGAGAGCCTCAGCGTCTACGCCGACCGCCGGCCCGGGGCCGAGTTCGTGCCCGGGGCCAAGGTCTGGGAGGTCGCGGCCGAGGTCGCCCTGCCCTGCGCCACCCAGGGCGAGCTCGACGCCGAGGACGCTGTGAAGCTCGCCGACGCCGGGGTCCAGGCGGTCGCCGAAGGGGCGAACATGCCGTGCACGATCGAGGCGGTCGAGGTGCTGCGCGACCGGGGCGTGCTCTTCGGTCCCGGCAAGGCCGCCAACGCGGGCGGGGTCGCGACCAGCGCGCTCGAGATGCAGCAGAACGCCTCCCGCGATTCCTGGACCTTCAACCACACCGAAGCCCGCCTGGTCGAGATCATGAAGGAGATCCACACCTCCTGCTACGAGATGTCGGAGCGTTGCGGGGCGCCCGGCGACTACGTGATCGGCGCCAACAACGCCGGCTTCGTCAAGGTCGCCGACGCGATGCTGGCGATGGGCGTGGTCTGACGCCGGGCCGGCCTGAGCCGGCGCCGGCTCAGGCGGGTGCGGCGGCTCGGGCCAGCTCGACCATCGGGTCGATCCGGGCCGAGGCGAGCCCACGGACCACGATCACGTCGAGCGCCTCGTAGGCGGCGAGCTTGGCCTGCGCGTCATCGCGATCGGCCGCGGCGACGCCCACGGTGCCCTCCGGCTCGCCGAGGCGGGCGAAGTGGTTCCGGTAGCCGTCGTGGAGGTCGCGGTAGAAGGACTCCTCCTTGGCCAGCCGCTCGGCCGCGTCCGGGCCGACCGCGGTGCGGACGTAGCCGAAGACCGGAGGCGAGTCATGGCCGGCCTCCGCGGCGCCGGCTTCCACCTTGGTCCGGGCATCGGCCGCGAAATCCGGGGTCATCCAGTTGAAGAAGGCCCCGTCGTAGGACGAACCGGCCAGGGCGCACATCTTCGGGCCCATCGCCGCCATCACCAGGCGGACGCCCGGAAGCGCCGCGCGAAGCTCTTCGATCTGCTCGGTCATGAAGGTCAGCGGCTTCTTGCTGAAGCCGGCGCCGACGCCGATCCAGAGCCGCGACGGGTCCAGCCCTAGCCGCTCGATGTCGGCGGCGATCGCCTTCGGGTCGTGCCGGTCCAGGGCGATCACGGCCACGCCGAGCTCGATCCCGTCCGCGCCCTTGGCGAACTCGGCCAGGGTGTCGAGGCCCTTGGCCAGCGGATGGTCATTGGCCCAGATCGAGGCGTAGCCGGCTTCCTCACAGGCCGCGGCGAGTGGCGCGCAGACCTCTTCCGGCAGACCGGCCGCGACCCCGAAGGCGCGCTGCTGCGCGGGGCGGCTCACTCGCCGGCCTCCTGCGCCGCCTCACGGCGCTCGTCGCGCTCGCGGCGCTTGCGCTCGCTCGGCGACTCGACGTACTTCACCTCGCCGACCAGATCGAACTGGGCGACGCACTCGATGTGCGGGGTCTGGGGGAACATGTCGACAGGTCTCACGCGAGTCAGCCTATAGCCGGCCTCGATCAACTGGGCCGCATTCGGGGCCAGTGTGGTCGGGTTGCAGGAGATGTAGACGATCCGCTTCGCCTCGCACTCGATCAGGCGACGCACGATCTTGGCCGAGAGGCCGGCCCGGGGCGGGTCGACGGTGATCACGTCAGGACGGCCGGCTTCCTCGATCAGCGGCCGCATCCCGGTGCGGGCGTTGGCGGCGACGAACCGGGCGTTGGTGATCCCGTTCGCCTTGGCGTTCCGCTTCGCGTTCTCGATCGCCTCCGGCACGATCTCGAGGCCCCAGACCTGCCCGGCCTGGCGGGCCATGCTGAGCCCGATCGTGCCGACCCCGCAGTAGAGGTCGAACAGCTTCTCGGTCCCGGTCAGGCCGGCGTACTCGGCGGCCAGGCCGTAGAGCTTCTCGGCCATCTCGGTGTTGGTCTGGAAGAAGGCGTCGTGGGAGAGGATGATGTCGAGGTCGAAGATCCGCTCGCGCAGGAACTCCTCGCCGAGCACCCCGGTCGGGCCGGAGGTCGAGCCGGAGGGCCCTTCGATCATCGTGTGGAGGTCGACCGGCGGGCGGGGGAAGTTGGCCTTCGAGGTGACCAGGCGGGTCTGGACCTGGCCGGTGCGCCGTCCTTCGCGGATCACCAGGTTGCGGAGGATGCCGCGGTGGTCATGCGGGTCGTAGGCGTTGAGGCCCTCGGACTTCGCCCAGGCCAGCACCTCGTTGCGGGCCTTGTTGGTCGCCTCGGAGGAGAGATGGCAGTCCTCGATGTCGAGCACCTCGTCCCAGCGTCCGCGGGGATGGAAGCCCAGGACCAGCTCCCCGTCCTGCTCGCCGAACGAGTACTCGACCTTGTTGCGGTAGCGCCACTGCTCGTCGGCGCCGACGATCGGGTCGATGTTGACGCCTTCGATCCGGCCGATCCGGGTCAGCGCGTCGGCGACGTGCTCCTCCTTGAAGGCGAGCTGGCGTTCGTAGCTGAGCGCCTGCCAGGAGGCGCCGGGGCAGGGCTCGCCCTGGTGGAGGTCGACGTCCGGGAGGCGGTCCGGGCTGGGGCTGAGGATCTCCAGCGCGTTCGCCTCGGCGTAGCCCTTCTTCGACTTGGTGACCTCCGCGCGAACCGTGTCGCCGGGCAGGCCGCCGCCGACGAAGACCACGTATCCCCCCGGGCGGGCGATCCCTCGGCCGCCGTAGGCGAGGGTCTCGATCGGGGCTTCGAAGGTCTCGCCACGGCGCAGGCGGACCGGAGGATTCGTGGGTTTCGTTGCAGACATTGGACTCTCCACTATCTCAGGCAGAAAGCGGGCGTAGTATCCCGCCCTTGAGCGAGAACGCCCCCAGGCACTACATCGACGGCCACGAAATCTCCGGCGGCCGGCTGGTCAACCTGATCGACCGGGCGGAGGAACTGCGGAACGGACGCCCCCAGGAAGGCTCCGGCGCCCTCGCCGGCAAGTCGGTCGCGTTGATCTTCGAGAAGCCCTCGACCCGGACTCGGATCTCCTTCGAGGTCGGCGTGGTCGAGCTCGGCGGTCACCCGGTGGTGCTGCGCGGCGACGAGATGCAGCTCTCGCGAGGGGAGTCGGTCGAGGACACGGCACGGGTGCTTTCCCGGTTCGTCTCCGCGATCGTGATCCGTTCCGGCTCCCACGAGAACGTGGTCACGCTCGGCGAGTACGCGAGCGTGCCGGTGGTCAACGCCCTGACCCCGATGTTCCATCCCTGCCAGGCCTTGGCCGATCTGCAGACTCTGAAGCAGCGGTTCGGCAACCTCGACGGGCTGAAGCTCGCCTACGTCGGGGACGGCAACAACGTCGCCCGGTCGCTGGCCGTGGCCGGTTCGCTGACCGGGGTGGAGGTCGTCGTGGCGGCGCCGGAGGGCTATCAGCTCGAGTCCGACGTGCCGGCGAAACTGACCGACGATCCGCGTGAAGCGGTCCATGGCGCCGACGCGATCTACGGCGACGTCTGGGTCAGCATGGGTGACGAGGAGACGGCCGATCAACGCCGTGCCGACCTCGCTCCGTACCGGATCGACGGGCATCTGCTCTCGCATGCCAAGCGGGAGACGATCGTCATGCACTGCCTCCCGGCTCACCCCGGTGAGGAGATCACCGCCGACGTCCTCTACGGCGATCGGTCGGCGGTCTGGGACCAGGCGGAGAACCGCCTCCACGCTCAGAAGGCGCTGCTCGAGTACCTGCTCGCGTCCTGACGGCACGCCGGACGATCAACTGAGAGAATGTGCGCCGCGCGGCCCCGTGGTGTAACGGTTAGCACGCCAGGTTTTCAACCTGGAAGCGCGGGTTCGACTCCCGCCGGGGCTACTCTCCGCCGTCCTCGAAGGTAGGCCATCGGTAGGGTCCGGGACGTGATTCCGGAGATCTCGATCGGCCCGCTGACCCTGCAGACCTTCGGTTTGATGTTCGCGGCGGCCTTCGTCGTCTCCGGCGCGATCGTCCATCGGCGGCTCGGCGAGATCGGCAAGCCGCCGGACTGGGCCTACGAGATGGTGTTCGCCGCCTTGATCGGCGGCCTGATCGGAGCCCGTGTCTACTTCCTGGTCGACAACTACGACTCGGTCAAGGACGACCTGCTCGGCAACATCTTCTCCGGGGCCGGACTGACCTGGTACGGCGGGGCGATCGGTGGCGCGCTCGGAGTGGTTCTGTGGGCCTGGTGGCGTGACTTCCTCGGCCTGCAGCTGATGGACGCCGCGGCACCCGCGCTCGCCGCCGGGTACGCGGTCGGCCGGATCGGCTGCCAGCTCTCCGGGGACGGCGACTACGGCAAGCCCTGGGACGGTCCCTGGGCGATGGGCTACCCGGACGGCACGGTGCCGACCCCGCCCGGCGTCACGGTCCACCCGACCCCGATCTACGAGACCCTGACCATGGGGCTCGGCGCCTACATCCTCTGGCGGCTCAGAGACCGTTTCCGATTGGGCATCCTCTTCGCGATCTACCTGATCTACGCGGGGGCCGAACGGTTCCTGGTCGAGTTCCTCCGCCGCAACACCGACGCCTTCCTCGGCCTCACCGCCGCCCAGTTGGAGAGCCTCGGGATGATGGCCGTCGGCGTGATCTGGATCCTGGTCGTGCGGAACCGTTACGGCACCCTCGCCCGGCCGGCGGATCAGGTCGCCACTGCCTGACGGGGGCCGGTCCGTTACCTTCAGGTCATGGGAACCTGGAGGGGTTTGGCATGGGTATTCGTCGTTTTCGGTCTGTTCGTGGCTGGGCTCTCGCCCGGCGCGGCCGCGGCCGATGAGCCGCTGAAGCTGGCGATCCCGGATCTGACCGGGAACGCGAAGGTGGGAACCCGTTCGTTCCCGCTGGTCGATCGTTCCCGCCCGGCGGGCTTCGACCAGACCGGGCCGCGTCGGCTGATGGTCCAGGTGACCTACCCCCGCCGCCCGGGACGTTGCCAGGGGGCGTCGTACCTGCCCGACGGCACGGCCGAACGCCTGCTGTCCTACCTCGCGTTGGAAGGTCAGAAGGTGGAGATCCGCACCGGGACCTGCGCCGGAGGGCCGGTGGTCCGGCGCAAGCTCCCGCTCGTCGTCTTCTCGCATGCCTACACGGCCGATCGCGCGGTCTACACGTCGCTGGTCGCCGACCTGGCGAGCCGGGGATTCATCGTGGCCTCGATCGACCACACCTCGGACGCCTTCGCGGTGGAGTTCCCGTCCGGCCGGGTCGTCGACGGGGTCTACGGCAGCCCGCTCTCGTCCAAGCCGATCGACGAGGCGGAGCTGGTCAAGCTGGTCAACGTCCGGACCCGTGACGTCCGTTTCGTGACCACCTGGCTGCTCAAGCAGAACCGGCTGCGCCGCTCCTGGCTGGGTGGCCGCATCGACCCGAAGCGGATCGGCGTCTTCGGGCACTCCCTCGGCGGCGCGACCGCTGCCCGGGTCGCGACCGTGGACCGGCGCTTCCGGGCCTCGGCCGACGTCGACGGCTCGCTCTTCGGTGAGTGGCCCCTGACCACCAAGAGCCGGAAGCCCTTCCTGCTCTTCGTCTCGGAAGGCGGGCTCGGCTCGGTGCTCCCGCAGGACAAGTCCTGCCCCTACTTCGGCGCCGCCGCCCAACCGAAGCTGGCCTGGCAGCTGACCGGCTCCCAGCATCTCTCGTTCAGCGACTTCCAGACCCTGGCCCCGCAGATCGCGGCGGCCAAGCCGGACTGGCCCTTCGCCTCGCTCTACCCGATCATCATCGGCAACCTCGATCCGGCCGCCTCGATCGCCTCCCAACGCGGCGCGATCGCCCGCTTCTTCCGGGCCTACCTGAGACCGCCCAACGCAAGGCCGAAGCGGGTCAGGCCCCCGGCCCCTCCGGCCGGAGTCACCCCGGTCTCGGCCGAGTCCCTGACCTGCGCCACCGCCACCGGCTGACCGGAGCGCCCGACCCGCCCCAGCCGGGCATAATCAACCGCTCCGGGCGGTTAGCTCAGTTGGAAGAGCACCTGCTTTACACGCAGGGGGTCACTGGTTCGAGCCCAGTACCGCCCACTCGCGCTCGTTGGGAGCGTGGGCGCGGTCAAGCCCCGTCGTAGGCGGGTCGGGGCTCCGGGTCCTCTGCTTCCTGAGGGGTGGGATCGGGTTTCTCGAGGACGGTCAGGGCGAGGAGGACTCCGAACAGGACCAGGCCTGCGCCGATCGCGAAGGCGAGCTGGTAGCCGTCGGTGAGGGCGGTGGCCTGGTTGACGCCGTCCGCGAGGCGATCGTCGGTGCGGGTGGTCGACATCGTCACCAGGAGGGCGAGGCCTAGGGCCCCTCCCATCTGCTGGGAGGTGTTGACCAGGCCCGACGCGAGACCGGCGTCCTCGGCGGTCGCGCCGGACATCGCCAGGGTCATCAGGGCCGGGAAGCCGAGGCCGGCTCCGATGCCGATCATCAGCATCGAGGGCAGGAGATCGGTCGCGTAGTGGCCGTCGACGGAGACCTGCGACAGGAGGAGCAGGGCCACCGCGATCAGGAGCAACGCCGGGATCAGCACCGGCCGCGGCCCGTACTTGTTGACCAGCATCGGGGCCCACTTGAGTGACATCGCGCCGATGCCGATCGAGAGGGGCAGGAACGCCACGCCTACCTCGATCGCGGAGTAGTCGAGGACCCGCTGCAGGTAGAGCGCGCCCATGAAGAACATGCCGAAGAGGCCGGCCACCATGAGGATCTGGACCAGGTTGGCCCCGGCCACGTTGCGGCTCCTGAACACCGACAGCGGCATCAGCGGGTTCTTCGCTGTCGCCTCGCGGGTGATGAAGCCGGCGAGAAGCGCCAGGGACACCGCTCCGAGGGTCAGCGTGGTCGCCGAGCCCCAGCCCGTGTCGGCAACCTGGACCACCGTGTAGACGGCGAGCATGATCGAACCCGTGATCAACCCGGCCCCGGTGATGTCCGCGCCGTGGTGCAGTCCTAGCCCGTCCTCGTGCCGGAGGACCCGGCGGGCCATGACCGCCGTGACGATCCCGATCGGGAGGTTGACGAAGAAGATCCAGTGCCAGGAGAGGGCTTCGGTGAGGACGCCGCCGAGCAGCAGGCCGAGTGAGCCTCCGGCCGCGGCGACGAAGCTGTAGACGCCGATCGCCCGAGCCTGTTCCTTCTGGTCCGGGAACATCGTCACGATCATCCCGAGGATCACGGCCGAGGTCATCGCGCCACCGACGCCCTGGAGGAACCGCGCGCCGATCAGCATCGCCTCGCTCTGGGCGAGGCCGCAGAGCAGGGATGCCCCGATGAAGACGAGCAGCCCGGTCGTGAAGAGCCGTTTCCTCCCGAGCAGGTCACCGAGGCGACCGGCCAGGAGCAGCAACCCGCCGAACGGGATCAGGTACGCGTTGACGACCCAGGCGAGATTGGACTGGGAGAACCCGAGGTCATCCTGGATCGAGGGCAGCGCCACGTTCACGATCGTGCCGTCGAGGATGATCATCAGCATCCCGGCGCAGAGGGTGATCAGGGCGATCCAGCGCTCGCGGAAGCCGAGCGCCGGCTCCGACGGGGGTGACTCGGGGGTCGGAGAGGCGTTGCTGGGTGCTGCGATTTCAGACATCGGTTCCTCGGGTTCGTTTCATCGAAGAAAGAACCGTAGCAAATAGATCCGTTCGGAACTATTTGTTGTGGAACTATGTCAGGGGCGAGGGGCGCGCTTCCGCGGCTTGTGTTGGCAGGGGGATGCGTCGGAGAGCGGTCCGAGCTGCAGCTGGTTGAGCGCGTCGAGCAGGACCTCGCGCTGCTCGCTGCTCAGTTCGGCGAGCACTTCCTCGTGGAGGTCGGCGGTGATCCGCTCGCCCTCGGCTACCTTCTTGCGGCCCTTCGCGGTCGCCGAGATCACCCGGGCCCGTCGATCCGTCTTCGACGGTCTGCGCTCGGCCAGGCCGGCCGCCTCGAGGCTGTCCAGGGTCACGACCATGGTCGTCTTGTCGACGCCGATCATCTGGCCGATCTCGCCCTGCGTGTACTCACCGTCGAGGGCGGCCCGGAGGACGCAGTAGCCGCGAGGGGCGATGCCGAGGCCTTCCATGCGCGCGGTCTGCTCGACCGCGAGATTGTGGGCGGTCTGAGCGAGCAGCCACCCCAGGTCGCCGGACATCACGTCCGACGAACCGGAGCTCGGCAGTTCCGTGGTTTGAGCCGCTTTGCCCATGAACACAGGGTAACAGGGTCGTTCCGGTGCGAAATGATCTGCTACGGATCTAACGAGGCTCCGCCGCGAGGCCAAGCCGCGGTCCTCGGCGGCAGTAACCTTGGCCCGCTGGTAGGGGGGGTCTTCCGCTGCTTCGGCAGCGGCGATTCGTTTCATTCCGTCGAGAAAGTTGGTGCGATTTGCCGTCCGTGTTCACACGACTGTTCCTGTTCGTCTCCTGCGCCCTTCTGGCGGGCCTTGCGGTCGTCGCCCCCGCGTCGGCGCAGCTGAACTTGACCCAGTTCGACTACCCGGCGGGATCGGACACCGCGTTCAGCGTCACGACGGGTGACTTCGACGGCGACGGGGTCGCGGATCTCGCTTCGGCCACGACCATGGCCAACTCTGTTGCGATCATGCTCGGAAAGGGCGACGGCACCTTCGGTCCCCCCGCCAGCTTCGGTGCCGGAGCCCAGCCCTACTCGGTGGCTTCGGCCGACTTCAATGGGGACGGCCACGCGGATCTCGTCACGGCGAACCTCGTGTCCAACGACCTCACGGTCTTGCTCGGGATGGGCGACGGCACCTTCGGTCCGCCATCCAGCTACGTCCCCCAATACTGGCCCTTCTCGGTCATCTCGGCCGACTTCAACCGAGACGGAAAAGCGGACCTGGCCTACACCGCGCCCCCCTACACCTGGGTCGCGCTCGGCAACGGCGATGGGACATTCGCCCCGAGCATCAAGGTCGAGACGAGCTCGCCCTGGTCGGTCGCATCGGCGGACTTCAACGGGGACGGCATTCGCGACCTGGTTACGGCGAACGCGTTCGATGCATCGGTCTCGGTAGCGCTTGGCGTGGGGGACGGCACCTTCGGGCCGGTGAGCGACTTCGCGGCCGGCGACCGGCCCGAATCGGTGACCTCGGCCGACTTCAACCGGGACGGCATCCGCGACCTCGCTACCGCGAACGCCGATTCCAACGATCTCTCGGTGCTGCTCGGCAACGGCGACGGGACTTTCGGATCGTCAACCGAGTACGCCATCGCCCCGGGTTCGTCGTCCGTCGTCTCGGCCGACTTCAGCGGTGACGACATCCCGGACCTCGCCGCCGGAAGCCAGGACGCCGGGAGGGTCTCCGTGATCCTCGGTGAAGGTGACGGCACCTTCGGCCCAACCACCATCATCGGCAACATCGCGGGCGGCCACTCGATCGTCGCGAAGGACTTCAACGGCGATGGCGCCCCCGATCTCGCCGCGTCCGCCACCAATGTCGTGTCGGTGTTCATGAACTCACCGACCGCTCAGCTCGGGCCGGCATCGCTCACCTTCGGTTCGGCCGCCAGCCCGGTGCCGCAGGGCACCGCGAGCGCCCCGCAGACGGTCACCGTCACCAACGACAGTTCGGCACCCGTGACGGTGTCGGGCTTCGAGATCACCGGGGCCGACGCGGACGATTTCGACACCGGAACGCAGAACTGCCTTCGTCCGATCGCGCCCGGCGGCTCCTGCCAGGTCCGGGTCCGCTTCTTCCCGCAGGCGGAGGGGGAACGGCAGGCGAACCTCGAGCTCCTCTCGAACGCCCCGACCACGTCGGTCGCTCTTTCCGGCATCGCGGGGCCGTTGCCTCAGGGACCCACCGGGCCCACGGGTCCGACCGGGGCCACGGGAAGCCCCGGGCCGTACGCCGCCATCGGCAAGGTGAAGGTGAGCGGGCCGGCCAAGGTCAGGAAGGGCAGGGTGGCGAAGTTCAAGGTCGTTGTTTCGAACTCCGGCAACGCGCCGGCGAGGGGAGTCAAGCTGAACGTGACCGGCAAGGGCGTTCGTCTCGGCAAGGCGATCGGGAATGTCGCGGGAGGAGCGGCCAGGACGGTCGTCGTCAAGGTCAAGCCGAAGAGAACCGGCAAGGTGAAGCTGAAGTTCGCGGTGAGGTCGGACAACGCCGGCGGCCGGATCGTCGGCAAGACGATCCGGGTCGGCCATTGAACTAGATCTCCTTAGCGTTTGGACAATCTTTTTCGGCTGTGCTAGCGTCGAGAAACAGCGTCCCGAGAGCGATCCAGTCGCTCATTCAAGGAGGAATGTCTTGTCCAAGCGTCTCGTCGTTGCCCTGTCAGCTCTGGTCGTCTTGGTCTGGGGAGCGGTGGTCGCCGCGCCCTCCGCGGTCGCCGCTTCGTCGCAGGAGCCCTGCTTCGGCGGGGTCATCGCCGAAAGCGACGGGTCCGGGCAGATCACGGGCTCGGAATGCTCGGATGTGATCGTCGCCGCCGAGGAGACGACTTCGATCGACGGCGGCGATGGCGACGATGTGATCATCGGATCCCCGAACACCGTGATCGTCAACGGCGGGACGGGCTGGGACTACATCGTGGGCAACAGCTTCAGCGCGATCTTGATGGGCGGAGCCGGGAACGACGTCGTCGATGCCGGGGAGCCCTCGACCCCCGGTGAGTTGCCCGCCGGCGCCGAGAAGCAGGTCGGGCTCGCGGCTTCGTCCCTTCCGGAGGACGAGGCATCCGCGTTCCTGCAGGCCGTCGACGAGCAGCTGCGGAAGGCGGCCGAAGCTGCTGAGCGGCCCGCCAAGCCGGACCTCGAACTCAGGCGAGAAGCAATCGAGAGCAACCCTCTCGTGCAGGAGGTCATCGGCACTCCTGGCGCGGACCGAGTTCAGAATGACGAGCAGGCGGCCGAGATCGAGTCGCTGAACCGTGAGGTCAAGGCATACGAAGACGCGACCAGGCGGCATGCCCAGAAACTGGATGCCGGCGCCGGCGCGGGGACGGTGACCATGAGCCGGGAGTGGGGCAACGATCCGATCTACGGGACCGACGGCAACGACATCCTCTACGGCGGGCGCGGGACCGACCGCATCTACGGCCGTCTCGGAGACGACCTGCTCTACGGCGGCATCGAAGACGACGAGATGTATGGCAACGACGGCAACGACTACCTGCTCGGAGGCTTCGGCGCCGACACGATGGAAGGCGGCCCCGGCGACGACATCCTCCAGGGAGACGCGACCGGAGACAGGATGAGAGACGCGGGCGGAACCGACGTCCTGAGCTACGCGTCCGGGGGCACCGACGGCTTCCCCAGCATGAGCATGAGCGCGTACCCGAACTTCCCGCCGGTCAACTCGCCCGAGCGCGGCGTCTACGTGAACCTCGCATCCGGAGTGGCCAACAACGGCTCGGTCGTCGGAGGCGGCGGCGGAAACGATCCCGCCGCGGTCGGGAGCGGCCCGGGCACCGTCTTCTCGGACTTCGAGCATGTGGTGGGCACTCCGTTCGCCGACTACATCGTCGGCGACACCGGACCGAACGTCCTCGAGGGAGGCGGCGGCTCCGACGTGATCAACGGAGGCGGCGGCTCCGGGACGGACGTACTCCTGGGCGATGCGGGCGGGGACAACCTCGTCGCTCCGGCCGGCAGCTGGATCCACGGCGGGGCGGGCGAGGACTATTGCGGAGGATCCACCGTGGTCGCGCTCTGTGAGACGAAGCCATCGAACTGGGTCGGCGTCCGCGACACCACCAAGATCAGCGTCGGGATGACCACGCAGGGCTGGGCCGGCCAAGAGCGGTCGCAGCTCTACATGGCCGGGTCGACCACGGACTGGTTCACGCGCAACGGAGAAGACGAGGTCAACGTCACGCAGGTGCCCGACGGCACCGGACCACCGTCCTACTACTTCACGACCGGGGCGTCGTCCACCAAGGGCCAGTTCTCGACCCTGCCCGAGGACCAGACCCCGGGATGCACGTACTCGGCGACCCAGGTGATCTGCTCGCCGAGCACGAACGCGGTCACGCTGTCGCTGGCCGGCTTCGGCTCGAACGACGTTCTCGCCATCTACAGCGTGTTCAAGATGACGAGCCCGTTCTTCTTCGGCGGCCAGGGCAACGACACCCTGACCGGCGGTCTCCTCACCGACGACTTCCTGCATGACGGGAGCGGCGCCGACACCATCTCGGCCTCCGCGGGTGACGACGGCATGGTCAACACCGCGGGTCAGGACACACTCTGGGGCAACGAGGGCGACGATCTCGTCGAGTCGAACTCGGTCTGCGAGGGCGACAGCATCGGCGGTGGCGCCGACATCGACAGCACGTCCTGGGTCCAGTACCGCACCGACCTGACGGCCGGCGCGACCTACGGTGTCTTCGCCAGCATCTCCACCTCGGTGATCGGCAAGAACGTGGGCGGTGCGGCGAGCTGCAGCGGGGAAGGCCCGGCGAACACGTTCAGCGGGTTCGAGGATCTCGAAGGCTCGCGACACTCGGACGTGCTGCGCGGCGATTCGGCCCAGAACCAACTAATCGGCCGCGCCTCCACGGACCAGTTGAGGTCGTACCAGAACGACGACCGGATAATCGCCAACTCCGCCGACAACGACAACCTCGATTGCGGACAGACCACGGACAGCGACATCGCGATAATCGACTACGCGGCCAATGGCACTGACTACACCGTCGACTGCGAGACCATCCTCTACGGCAATCCGATCTTCCCGGACTCATAGAACCGGGATCGGGGAAGGGTAGGCCCGGCTCCGGGGATCGTCGATAATCCTTGCTTGGGATCGTCGACGCGACCGGGGCGCAGGGAATGGGTCAGTGGGATCTGCTGGTTTCTGGCGGCGGCCTTTCTGCTCTGGGCGATGGCGCGGATCGCCGGTTGGGAACGGGGGTTCCCGCTGGTTCAGCTCATGGCGTACACGCCGTACGTCCTGGTGCTCTCGATGTTCGCCTTGCTGTTCGTGGTCCTCTGCCGGCGTTGGCTGGCGGCCGGGTTCCTGCTGATCGGCGTCCTCGCCTTGGCCCTGGCGGTGCTGCCGCGTGAGATCGGCGGGCCGGAGGAGGTGCCCGGCGGGCAGCCGGTGCGGATCCTCTCGCTGAACCTCGGCAGGGGATACGCGCATGCCGACGAGGTGGCGGAGCTGGCCCGGGTCCGCGACGCCGACCTGGTCGCGGTGCAGGAGATCACCCCCGAGGCGGTGGCGAAGCTGGACCACGCCGGGTTCTCGGTCCTCTACCCGCACCGGGTCCTGCTCCCCGCGCCGCAGGCATCGGGCGGAGGCATCTACTCGCGCTGGCCGTTGCGAGACCTCGGTCGGCTCGAGGGCGAGTTCAACCAGCCGCGGGCCGGGGTGGTCGTGCCCGGGGCGCTCCCGATCGAGCTCGATTCGGTGCATCCGATGGCGCCGACGACGCCCTCCAACACCGGCCAGTGGGCCGACGAGTACGACACGATGCCGGCCGCCGGCACCACCGACCTGCCGCTCGTCCTGGCCGGGGATTTCAACGCGACCCTGGACCACGCCAAGCTGCGTGATCTGATCGACACCGGCTACCGCGACGCGGCCGAGGTCTACGGCAGCGGACTGGTCACCACGTGGCCGTCCCGGCTCGAGTGGCCGCCGCCGGTGACCATCGACCACGTGCTCGCCGAGCGGGGGATCTCGGTCGCCGAGTACGACGTCGAACGGGTCGCCGGAACCGACCACCGGGCGATCTTCTCCGAGCTGTTGTTGCCGCCCGTGAACCCAGGCTGAATCAGGCTTTGCGCCGGTTTCTGCACCGCCTGATCCACTCGTGATTTTTGCGTACAGCGACGTACGTGATACGTTCGTGTCACCGCGTGTTCGCGGAGATGTGAGGGAAGCAGGGACCCGAGAGTGGAGGTTTTTCGATGAGTGCATTGCAGTTGAGGACGCGAGTCGGCTGGGCGGCCTTGTTCGCCGGTCTGGCCGCCGTTGCGGCATGTCTGGCCCTGGGGGCCGCGTCGGCCAGGGCCGATGACGGCTCCCTTTCGGTCTCGCTCGACACGGGCGTGATCAACCTGGGGTCGACCACCGGGGTCAAGGTGATCGACCCCGGCAACGTGCCGCCGGATCCGCCGGCGAAGCTGAACGCGACGCTCACCGACGCGGGGGCCGTCTCGACGCCTCCGTCCGGGTTCATCTTCCCGACCAAGGTGATCGAGGATCTCCAGGCCGGGCCGCTCACCGTCGACGCGACCATCGAGATCTCCGCGACCGGGACGATCACCGGAACCTTCGACCGCGACACCGGCGCGGCCAGCTTCAGCATCCCGACCCAGGCCCGGATCTCGGTCAGCACCGCGGGCAGCACGGGCGAGCCGCTCGGCATCTGCAAGGTCTCCGGGTTCACCTTCGGTCTCAGCACCACCGGCACGCTCGAAGATCCCGGCGTCCCCGACGCCGACCCGCCCCATCCGGCCCATGACTACGACGCCGCGCCCTTCGACCCGGACGGCGGTTGGCAGGGCGCCGCCGTCGCCGAGTGGCCGTCCGGGCTCCCGGCCTCGGTCCCGGATGGCGGAACCGCCCCGGATCTCGTCTGCCCCCAGGTCGACGGCCTGATCGGCGGTCCCGGCGGCATCTGGCTGAGCGGCACGGCGACCCCGTCGGCGGGCCCCGTGCAGCTGCCGCCCACCGCCCAACCGGCGATCACCGCCGGGCCCGACAACCCGACCACGTCCACCGACGCGACCTTCGAGTTCGGTCAGGGAGCCGGCGAGACCGAACCCGTCACCGGGTTCCAGTGCCGGCTGGACAGCAGCTCGAGCGCCGACTGGCAGGCCTGCGGCAGCGGGACCTCCGGCTCGGCCTCGTACACGGGGCTGGCGGCCGGTCAGCACGAGTTCGAGGTGCGGGCGGTGAACGACGTCGGCCCCGGTCCGGTCACCGACCAGTCCTGGGCGATCGAGAGCTCCCTGGCGCCGCCATCCGCCGCGCCGAAGATCACCAGCGGACCGCCGGCCGAGACCACCGAGACGACCGCCGCCTTCGCCTTCGAGAAGGGCAGCGGCGAGTCGCAGCCGGTGGACGGCTTCGAATGCCGGCTCGACTCCGGCGCCTGGTCCGCCTGCGACTCCGGATCGGTGAGCTACACCGGCCTGACGGTCGGCGACCACGGGTTCGAGGTTCGGGCCGAGAACGCGGCGGGGGACGGGCCGGTCGCATCGGCGGCCTGGAAGGTCGGCGCGCCGACCCCGACCTGCGCCGAGGACCCGGGTCAGCCCGGCTGCCTCGGCCGGATCGCCAGCGTCAAGCTCACGCCCCGGGTGAAGAAGGTGAAGCGGGGCAGGACCGCGGTCTTCAAGGTCGCCGTCAAGAACGGCGGCGACGGCATCGCCCGCCGGGTCAAGCTCTGCGTGAAGGCGCCGAAGCAGCTCAAGACGGTCGGCGCCAAGTGCCGGACGATCGCCCGCCTCGCCCCCGGCAAGACCGCCCGGATCGTGCTCAAGGTCAAGGCCACCCGTAAGGCGAGAGTGGGCCGGGCCTACCGGGTCACGGTCAAGGCGACCGGCCCCGGACTCAAGGCCAAGAGCGGCAACGCGACGGTGAGGATCCGCCGCTAGCCACCTCGCTCCAAAAGCGGCGTCGTCCTCTGAAAACGTCGCCGTCTCGAAAAAGGCGCTTTCTCCCCCTATATCGGGGAAAAGCGCCTTTTTTGGCTTAATAATGGGACATTTTCTAGTCGTGTAACACCGAGTTACACCACAGATATGCGAGTACATGATACGTTCGGGAACGAGGTTATTCAGGGGAATTCCCAGAGGAGGGGATATACGTGCTAGCTCACGCTTTGATGGGGTCGTCGCCTGCGGGCTCGACGACCGAACCAGTTCCGGGACGCTCTCCCGGGCAACGAGGACCGCGTCGGTTCACATGGATCTCGGTGGCGTTCGCCGTCGCATTCGTCGCGTCGATGGTGATGATCTCGCCGTCGTTCGCTTCGGCGGCAGCGGTGACGACACCGCGCATCTCGCATACACCTGCGGGGGATCTGAAGACCGGCGAGACCTTCGTCGAGACGCTGTCGATGGAGAACACCGGCGACGCGGCGACCACGACCGGCGCCACGCCGACCGACGCGCTCGGACTGTCGATGGAGATACCCGAGACTCTCGAGGTCGTCGGCTTCGACACCGGGGGCGATCCGTTCTGGACCGGCAATCCGCTGTTCCCGGACGGGTGCTCGATGATCAACCTGGGAGCCACCCAGCTGATCTGTTACGCCAACCAGTCCGCGACGCTGGCGCCCGGTGTGACCAGCCCGGAGATCGACGTGACCCTGCGGGTCAAGCCGACCACCTCCGGCACGGTCAACCTGACGCTCAGCTCGAGCGGCGGCGGTGGCGAGAACGCCAGCGGGTCCGACTCGTTCGCGGTGGTGCCCGCCCCGGCCTTGGCGCTGTCCAAGTCCCACTCGGGCCTGTTCAAGCAGAACAGCCCCGCCACCTATGACCTGGACGTGACCAACGAGGGCCCTGAGCCCACCACCGGAACGGTGACCATCACCGACGAGCTGCCGGCCAGTCTCAGCTATGACAGCGGCACCTCCGAAGGCAACTACTGGACCTGCTCGAGCGCCGGTCAGACCGTGACCTGCTCGAGCGACGCGGTGATCGCGTCGGGAGCTTCGGCCCCGACTCTCCACCTGGGGGTGAACGTCGATCCGGCGGCGCCCGGCGAGGTGACCAACACCGCATCGGTGGCCAGCCCCGGCGCGGCCTCCGGCAACGCCAGCGACGTCACGCCGATCTACTCGGCCAACGCCAAGCTGATCCGGTACTCGGTCAACCCGACCGAACCCGCCACCCAGGATGGGAACACCGGGTCGTTCTTCCGGCTGAGGAACCTGTTCAACAACTCGAACGTGTTCCTCGACTTCACCCAGCTGGTCAACAAGCCGGAGTTCACCGGCGCCTACGAGCCGGGTGACAACAGCGTCTCGATCGACAAGAGCGGGATCGACTTCCCGACCTACACGATCCCGAACCTGGATGCCGGGCTGGAAGCGCTCGGCTCGAAGGTCTACGTCGATGTCGACGTCGACTTCGTGCCGACCTCGTCCTGGACTGGCAGCTACGACCCGGGCACGGGCGACGCCACGCTGAACATGAAGACGGACATCAAGTTGACGATGAAGCTGGCCTCGATCATCCCGGGCCTGCTCGTCGGCATCTGCGAGACCGGCGAGACCAACGTCGACCCGCTCACCACGGGCGAGATGACGCCGCCGGACCCCGATCTGGATCCGCCGCCGGTCACCGAGGGACTGCCCTTCGGGCCGGACAGCAACGGCGCCCTCATCAACAACGACGTCTCGGTCTCGGGCGTGTCCTGCCACGACGTCAACCCGCTGATCACGGCGCTCGCCGGCCTCGATGCCGCCGGGCTCGCCAACGCGGTCAACGGGCTGCTCGGCACTCCGGCGCCGACCGGCGCCACGGATCTCCGTCTGGAGACCCACGCGGCGTTCCCGGATGACAATCCGGCGCTGACCATGAGCGTCGCTCCCGCCGACAAGATCGTCCTCGGCAGCGGCGGCGCCTACGAGTACACGATCAAGAACGAGAGCTCCCAGCCGACCGACGGCAGCACCATCACCGTCACGGACACGCTGCCCGCCGGCCTGACCTACGTCAACGCCGACGGCTCGGATCCGAGCTGGAGTTGTTCCGCCACCGGCCAGGACGTCACCTGCGAGAACGACGGCACCTATGCGGCCGGCGCCTCGCTCCCGACGCTGCTGGTCAACGTCAACACGGTCGGTGAAGACGCCTACCCGTCGGTGATCAACTTCGCCGGCGTCAGCGGCGGCGGATCCGAAGGCAAGTTCGTCGCCTCGCATGTGACGTCGATCTCGGCTCCGTCGTTCGCGCTCACCATGGGCTCGGACACGGGCAACTACGTGGTCGGCACGGACGCGATCCTGCGACCGGGCGTCAAGAACGCCGGTGGCGAACCGACCGCGGGTGAGATCACCCTGACCGGGCAGCTGCCGCGAGGCATGACGTTCAAGTCCGCGACCACGGCCGGTGACTTCGCCTGCACGGCGGGCACGGCCAGCGCGACCGGGCAGACGGTCACATGCAAGACGTCGACCTCGATCGCGGCCGGTGCGACGGTGACCCCGTTGATCACCGTCGCCGTGTCGAGCTCGGCGGCCGACACCATCCACACCAACTGGTCGGTGAGCGGTGGCGGAGCCCCGGCGGCCGGCGCGGCGAGCGTCGTCTCGGCGGAACGTCCCGTCGTCCAGTCCGAACTGTCGGTCACGTCCACCCACACGGGTGACTTCGCGGTCGGCGGCCAGGGTCAGTACACGATCAACCTGAAGAACACCGGGCTCGGAGCCACCGGCACCAACCCGGTGACCGTCTC
>JAFKLL010000006.1 GCA_017304845.1 Solirubrobacterales bacterium | reverse complement strand
TCTCCGGGATCGCCACCCTCACCGCCCGGTACGTCGACGCGGTCGGCGGGACCGGGACCAGGATCCTCGACACCCGCAAGACCACGCCCGGTCTGCGGGCGCTGGAGAAGCAGGCGGTCTCCTGGGGCGGCGGGATCAACCACCGCATCGGCCTCTACGACGCGGTCCTGATCAAGGAGAACCACATCGCCATGGCCGGCGGGGTGGTGGAGGCGGTGACCGCCTGCCGGCGGAACTCGCCCGGCCTCTCGGTCGAGGTCGAGGCGGAGACCCTGGACCAGGTGAGAGAGGCGATCGAGGCCGGGGCCGACCGCATCCTGCTCGACAACATGGACACCGAGACCCTGAAACGCGCGGTCGACCTGCGGGAGTCCGGCGGCGCCGGCACCGAGCTCGAGGCCTCCGGCGGGATGAACCTCGGCAACGTCCGCGAGGTGGCCGAGACCGGGGTCGATTTCATCTCGATCGGGGCGCTGACCCACTCGGCGCCGCAGCTCGATGTGTCGCTGCTGATCGATCCGGCGGTTCGGCCTGCGTAGAATCGATTCATGCCCACGGAACTCCCCGTCCTCCAGCCTTCGGATCTGCCCGCGCCCCTCGATCCCGATCTGATCAAGGAGCTCTCCGCGGAGATCCGCGAGCTCGCGGCCGAGCGCGACGCGATCATCCTCGCTCACAACTACGAGCTGCCCGAGGTCCAGGACGTGGCCGACTACATCGGCGACTCGCTCGGCCTCTCCCGCCAGGCCGAGAAGGCGGACGCCGCCGTGGTCGAGTTCTGCGGGGTCCACTTCATGGCCGAGACCGCCTCGATCCTCTCCCCGGAGAAGAAGGTGCTGATCCCCGATCTCGGCGCCGGCTGTTCCCTCTCCGACTCGATCACCGCCGATCAGCTCCGTGAGTGGAAGGCCAAGTTCCCCGGCGCGCTGGTCGTCATGTACGTCAACACCTCGGCCGAGGTGAAGGCGGAGACCGACTACTGCTGCACCTCCTCGAACGCGGTCAAGGTGGTCGAGCACATCTGGGCCGAGCACGGCGAGGACACCGAGATCCTCTTCGGCCCCGACATGTGGCTCGGCGCCTTCGTCGAACGTGAGACCGGCCTCAAGGACGATCCCGAGCGGGCCGCCCGCTTCCACGTCTGGGACGGCGAGTGCCACGTCCACGCCGGGATCCGTCCCGACGACATCTCCCGGACCCGGGCCGAGCATCCCAACGCGGAGTTCCTGATCCATCCCGAGTGCGGCTGCTCGACCCAGGCGATGGAGTACGTCGCCAACGGGGACATCGACCCGGAGGGCGTCCAGATGCTCTCCACCTCGGGCATGATCGAGTACGTCAAGGAGAACCCGGACGGCGAGTACATCGTCGCCACCGAGAACGGCATGCTCTACCCGATGCGCCAGGCGGTCCCCGGGGCGAAGCTGATCGAGGCCAACCGCATGGCCTACTGCAAGTACATGAAGATGATCACCCTCCCCAAGCTGAGGGACTCGCTCCGCGACATGAAGTTCGAAGTGAAGGTCGACGAGGCGCTGGCCGAGAAGGCCCGCCTCCCGATCGAACGCATGGTCAGCATCGGGTAAGGACACAAGGAGCGCCCGGCCAGGCCGGGCGCCACGGAAACCCGGCGGCCCAGGACATCCATGAATGGATGGGCCGCCTCCGGCGGAGTTAGGGTGGGGTCGTGCTCGACCTGATCGCAGCTGCGGGTGATTTCGCCTTCGGGGCGGGTCAGTCGTTTCCCAAGGTCGACCAGGAGTACCTGCTGCAGGCGCGGCAGATGCAGGCGATGTCCTTCGCCATGCACATCCCGCTGGTCTGCTTCGGGATCGCCTTTCCCAGCCTGGTGATCTTCATGGAGTGGCTCGGCCTGCGGACGGGGAAGGCGCATTTCTCCGCTCTCGCGCGACGCTGGTCGAAAGTGATGATCACCCTGTTCGCGGCCGGGGTGGTCACCGGGACGCTGCTCAGCTTCGAGCTGGGAATGCTCTGGCCCGGCTTCATGTCCGCCTTCGGCGACGTGTTCGGGCTCGCCTTCGGGTTGGAGGGCTTCTCCTTCTTCATCGAGGCGATCTTCATCTCGATCTACGTGTACAGCTGGGACAAGATCTCCGACCGGCGTCACATCCTGACCGGCATCCCGGTGATCGCCGCCGGCATAACCGGGTCCCTGATGGTGATCGCGGTCAACGCCTGGATGAACGACCCGTCCGGCTTCTCGATCGACCAGGCGGGGGAGGTCACCAACGTGAAGCCCTTCGAGGCGCTGTTCGCCAACGGGCATCTCTGGCCGCAGCTCACCCACATGTACCTGGCCGCCTACATCGTGGTCGGCTTCCTGATCGCCGGCGTCTACGCCTTCGCCTGGCTGAAGGGGCGGCGGGGCGACTACTTCCGCACGGCCATGGTCGTGCCGCTCGCGGTCGCCTGCCTGGCCGCCCCGGCCCAGCTCCTGATCGGGGACTGGGCGGCCCGGACCGTGGCAGAGGACCAGCCGATCAAGCTCGCCTCCTTCGAGGGCCTCTACGAGACCACCGACGGCGCGCCCGAGACGATCCTCGGCTGGTACACCGACGACAACACGATCGAGTACGGGATCCAGATCCCCAAGCTGCTGTCCTTCCTCGCCTACCACGACCCGAACGCGACGGTCCAGGGGCTGGAGACCGTGCCCGAGGACGACTGGCCGCCGATCAACGTGGTCCGGATGTCGTTCCAGACCATGGTCGCGATCGGCACCGGCCTGGCGGCCCTCGCCGCCTGGTTCCTCTGGATCTGGTTCCGGCGCCGCCGCCTGCCGGAGACGAAGTGGTTCTACCGGGCGGTGATCCTGGCCGGCCCGGCCGCGGTCGTGGCCCTGATCGCCGGCTGGGTCACGACCGAGGTGGGGCGTCAACCCTGGGTGGTCTACGGCGTGATGCGGACCGAGCAGGCGGTGACCGGCGCCGACGGGGTCGTCTTCGGGTTCGCCGCGCTCCTCGCCGTCTACGTGGCGCTGGTCACGACGGTGATCTGGGTGCTGAGGCGGATCGCCCGCCAGCCCCTGCCGCCGGAGATCGCCGCCCTGGAGGAGGTGCCCGATGGAGCTCGCTGACGTCCCGGCGATCCTGATCCTGGTCGGCATCGCCCTCTACGCGGTGCTGGCCGGGGCCGACTTCGGCGCGCCGATCTGGGCGATCACCGCCCGGGGCGAGGTGGCCGAACGGCTCAAGGACTCGGGTCACCGTTCGATGGCCCCGGTCTGGGAGGCCAACCACGTCTGGCTGATCTTCGTGCTGGTGATCTGCTGGACGGCCTACCCGGAGGTCTTCGGCTCGATCTTCTCGACCCTCTGGATCCCGTTGCTGCTGGCCTGCCTCGGCATCATCATGCGGGCGGTCGGCTACGTCGCCGGCGGTGTCTCGGGCCGCCCGGTGATCAGGTACCTGGCGGCCGTCTCCTCGTTCCTGGTCCCGTTCGCGCTGGGCTGCGTGATCGGGGCCATCGTCGACGGCGGGGTGCCGCCCGGCAACGCCCAGGGCGACATCCTCGAGGCCTGGACCGGCCCGGTGCCGATCGCGATCGGCCTGATCCTGGTCGCCTCCTCGGCCTACCTGGCCGCGGTCTACCTAGCGGCCGACGCCGAACGCCGCGGCGAGACCGAGCTGGCCGTGGCCTTCCGCGGCCGTGGCCTCGCCGCCGGGGTCGTCGCCGGGCTGATGGCGGCGATCGGCCTGCTGGCCCTGCATGGGGACGCGGAACGGGTCTTCGACGGGCTCACCTCGGGCGCCGGCCTGGTCGCCGTCATCGCCTCGGGGGCGGCCGGCCTGGTCACTCTGGGACTGCTCTGGTCGGGCCGCTTCCGGAAGGCCAGGTTCGTCGCGGCGATCGCGGTCGCCGCCGTGGTCGCCGGCTGGGGCCTCGCTCAGCAGCCGATGATCCTGCCCGGCCTGACGGTCAGGGAGGCGGCCGCCTCGGATGAGGTGATCGTCGGCCTGCTGGTCGCGGTCGCGATCGGCCTGATCATCCTGGTCCCGTCCCTGGCCCTGCTCTACAGCCTCGTGCTGGGCGGGCGGTTCGACCCCTTGGACGTCGCCTCGCCGGGCGCCGCCCCGGAGCGGCGCGAGCTGACGCCCGCCGGGCGCCGCACCCTGTCGGCGATCTGGGTCGCGGCCCTGGTCGGGGGCGGGATGCTCTTCCTCAGCGACTCCGGAGTGACGCTCTACCTGGGGCTCGCGATCTTCATGGCGAGCCTGGCCTGCGGGATCGTCCAACTGGCCCGCAGCCTGGTCCGGGCCTAGGGGCTGACCGGCTTCTTCGGGCCGCCCGGGCGATCTGAGATCCCGCTGTCGGGGGCGTGCTTCTTCTTGTCCTTGGCGCTCGCCGGCGCCTTCTTGCCCGGCGTGATCTCGCCGCCCTTCTTGGCTTCCTTCGAGGTGATGCCGTCAGAGGCCGCGGTGGCTCCCGTGGCCCCGGTCGTCTGAGCGGTGGTCCCGGCGGTATCGGGGCCGCTGCTCGAATCGTCCGATCCGCAGGCGGAGATGGCGAGGGCTGTGAGCCCGACCGCGATCAGCGTCGCGGCGCGGGCGGTCTTCGATCTCAACAAGTCCATGGTTCCTTTCTACCCGTCAGGCCGACACCCAGACAGCGATCCGGCTTCCGGGACGAGCCAGCCAGCCGGGCAGTCGGGACATCCCGTCGATTCTCCCGGTCCGACCGGCGCCCCAGCGGTCACGGCGCACCTTGCCCAGACGGCATCCCTGAGCGGACAGCTTCACCCGGGCCTTGGCCGTGGTCAATCCGATCACCGAGGGTACCCGGCACCAGCGGGGCGGGGTGGGGGACTCGCCGCCCGATCCGACCACGTCGGCGCCGACCAGGTTCCTGGCGGTGCGTTCGACCCAGCTCCGGATCGGGTCGCCGGCGACCCTGGTGTAGACCGAGGGGATGAACCCCGTGCATGCCTCGTCCCCGTAGCTGGTCAGGCCGGCGAGGCGGTAGCCGTCGCTGGTCTCGACCATGAGCGGCCCGCCGCTGTCGCCGTTGCAGCTCGAGGCGTGGCCGCCGGGGCCGCCGACGCAGGTCATGGTCGTGGCCCGGAACGAACGGCCGTCCGAGCGGCGGCAGAGACCCTTGCCCATCAGCACCTGATCGGCGACCTGGAGCCGGGCCGGCACCCGCTTCGAGAAGGCCTTGGTCACGCCCCAGCCGGTCACCCAGGCCTTCTGGCCGGTCGCCCAGCTCTCTGCCTCGTCGGGCCCGGCGATCTTGATCGGCTCTGCGTCGAGGGGCCGGTCCAGGACCAGCAGCGCGACGTCCCAGTCGGCGGCCCCGTCGACCATCCGGAAGCGCCGGTGGCCGGTGTTCGGGTTCCGGGCCATGCGGTAGTCGACGACCCGGGCGACCTGGCCGCGGTTCGAGTTCAGCCGGGTCCGGCCCGAGACGACCTCGAGCTTGCGCACCTTCTGGAGGTTCAGGTCGGAGACGCAGTGGCCGGCGGTGATGATCAGCCGGGGCGCCAGGACCGAGCCGCCGCAGAAGAAGCGCCGGCTGGTCAGGGCCCGGGGCTTGACCCGTTGGGCGACCACGATGCCGACCTGCCAGGGCCACTCGCGGATCGTGGTCGATCTGCCGTTGACGATCGAGATCCCGGCCTTGGGGCCCTGGGCCGGGCCGGGGGCCGCGTCGGCCCGCGGCAGGAAGAGCGTCAGCGCGAGGAGCAGGCCGCATCCGAGGAGGGCGGCCCGGCGTGTCGATTGGGCGACCCTGGACATTGCAGGAATCGTACCGGCCGCCCATAAGGTCCCCTAAAGGTGTGTTAGCGGATGCTAACTTGGCCTTCACCAATGGATCAAGACCCGTCGGAAATGCCCCTCTGGGCGAGTCCGATCAGGGGAAGGATTAACCCAGCCTGGGGGGAATAGGGCGAACCAGATGGCTTTCGGAAAGAAGAAAAAGCAGTCAGCAAACGCGGAGATCGACGCGGCCCGGGCCCGCAAGCAGGCCGAGCGCCCGCGCAAGGGCGGCGCCCCGATCATCGAGATGCGTGACGTCAGCAAGGTCTACTCGGGCGGCCACCTGGCCGTCGACCGGGTCTCGCTGGCGATCAACCGTGGCGATTTCGTCTTCCTGGTCGGCCCGACCGGCTGCGGCAAGTCGACCCTGATCAAGATGCTGATCCGGGAGCTCGAACCGACCGACGGCACGATCTCGATCGCCGGGCGGGACATCAACAAGCTTTCCGAGAAGAAGATCCCGCAGCTGCGCCGCAACATCGGCACCGTCTTCCAGGACTTCAAGCTGCTGCCCAGCCGGACCGTCTACGACAACGTCGCCTACGCGCTCCAGGTGATCGGCGCCTCGCGGGCCGAGATCCGGCAGAAGGTCCCCGAGACCCTCCGTCTGGTCGGCCTGTCGACCAAGCTTCACAACTACCCCGACGAGCTCTCGGGCGGCGAGCAGCAGCGCGTCTCCGTGGCCCGGGCCTTCGTCAACCACCCGCCGCTCCTGCTCGCCGACGAGCCCAGCGGCAACCTGGACCCCGTCACCTCGGTGGGCATCATGCAGCTGCTCTACCGGATCAACAAGACCGGGACCACCGTCGTCGTGGTGACCCACGACCGCGAGATGGTCGACCGCATGCGTCGCCGAGTGATCGAGCTCTACGAGGGCCGGGTCATCCGCGACGAGATCGCCGGCGGCTACACCGAGGAATCGACCACCGAGTTCGGCGTCCGCATGCGGGCCGAGATGGGTGTCGGCGTCGAAGGCCACACGAACGGCCACAGCAAGGGAGTTCACTGATGGGCAAGATCTTCTTCTTCACCGGCGAGGCGATCCGCGCGATCAAGCGCAACATGGCGCCGACCACGGCCGCCGTGGTCACCACCGTGCTGACCGCGATCCTGCTCGGCGTCCTGATCCCGATCTTCCAGACCGCCCAGAGCAAGGGCGACGAGGTCCGGGGCCAGCTCGAGCTGCGCGCCTTCCTCTACGACGACGCGACCAAGGCCGAGGTGCAGGCCCTGCAGCAGAAGATCGAGGGGCTGCCCCACGTCGAGACGGTCACCTACCTGACCAAGGCTGACGCCCTGGCCGAGTTCAAGAAGGAGTTCAGCCAGGAGAACCGCGACGTCCTCAAGGAGCTGAACGGCAACCCGCTCCCGGCCAACTTCATCATCAAGCCCGATGACGCGGCCAACCTGAACTCGATCCGCTCGGCGATGCAGCCGGTCGGCGACAACGGCAAGCCGAAGTACATCTCTCCGATCATCGAGAAGGTCGACGACCGCCAGGAGACCGCCGACACGATCCAGGAGGTCACCGGCGCTCTGAAGCTGGTCCTGACCGTGATCACCGTGCTCCTGATCGGCGCTTCGCTGCTCCTGATCGGCAACACCATCCGCCTCTCCATCTACACCCGACGGCGGGAGATCGAGGTCATGCGCCTGGTCGGCGCGACCCGGTGGTTCATCCGCTGGCCCTTCATGATCGAAGGGGTCGTGGTCGGCATCATGGGCGGCGCGATTGCGATACTGGTGCTGTGGATCGGCAAGGTCACAGTGGTGGACCCGCTCTCGGACAAGTTCGCGCTCATGAACGCGCAGGACTCGATGTCCTTCGGCGTCCTGGTCGGCTGCCTCTTCATCGCGGCGATTCTGGTCTCGGCCATCGGGTCGGGCCTGACCATGCGTCGATTCCTGAAGGTCTGAACGGGCCGGGCCCGCAGAATCCGTCCCGCCCTCGGGTCCTAGCTTGAAGACCGCCACCGTCGCCGTATGGGCGGTCATCGCCGGCATGCTCCTGGGCATGTGGGCGGGCGGCCACCCCGACAACCTGCCTTCGTCGCTGCGTGAGATCTTCGTCGCCGACGACGGACAGACGCAGTCGGTCTCGGATCAGGCGGCCGGCCTGATCCGAGACAAGTACTTCCGGGTCACCGACCCGGACCAGGTGCAGGACTCCTCGATCGACGGCATGGTCCGCAAGCTGCGGCGCCAGTACCACGACCGCTTCTCGCACTACTTCAACCCGGAGCAGAACGCCCAGCTGAGCGAGTCGCTGGAGGGCAGCTTCAGCGGGGTGGGGATGACGGTCGGCGGCAACAGCGACGCCGGCCTGGAGGTCGGCTTCGTCTTCCGCGGCTCACCGGCCGCCGACGCGGGGTTGAAGGCGGGCGACCTGATCGTCAGCGTCGACGGCGAGTCGATCCGCGGCGAGGACGTCGACCTGATCGTGGCGAAGATCAAGGGCCCCGAGGGCACCGACGTCACGCTCGGGATCAAGAAGGGCGGCAAGGGCGAGGCCAAGGACTTCAAGCTGACCCGGGAGCAGATCCGGGTGCCGATCACCGCCAATCGGATCCGCGAGGTCGACGGCCGCAAGCTCGGCTACGTCCAGCTCACCACCTTCAGCCAGGGCGCCGGCGTCGCCCTGAAGCGGGCGACCGAGCGGGTGATCGACAAGGGCGCCGAGGGCGTCGTGCTCGACCTGCGCGAGAACGGCGGCGGCCTGCTTCCCGAAGCGATCCTCACCTCCAGCGTCTTCCTCGACCAGGGCGACGTGGTGGTCGAGACCCGATCCCGGACCGAGGGCAACGAGACCTACCGGGCGCTCGGCGGCAACATCGACGCACCGCCCGTGGTCGTGCTGGTCAACCGGAACACCGCCTCGGCGGCGGAGATCCTCGCCGCGGCCCTCCAGGCCGACATGGACGCGCCCGTGGTCGGAACCCGCACCTTCGGCAAGGGCGTCTTCCAGCAGGTGCTCGACCTCGAGAACGGCGGCTCGCTCGACCTGACCGTGGGCGAGTTCTTCACCGCCAAGGGCGTCTCCCTGGCCGGCAAGGGGCTGAAGCCGGACGTCTACGCACCGTTGCCGAAGAACGCCACCCGCGACGTCCAGCTGAACAAGGCCTTCGACGTGCTCTCCGGTGAGGTCGCCTCCGGCGGCTCGTCCGAAACGGGGGAGTGATGGCGGCCCGCTCCGGGGCAGGCCGGGGCGTCAGGAAGGTCGCGCTGCTCGAGCGGAAGGGCCGGTTCACCTCGGCCCGCCCGCTCTTCGAGCGAGGCCAGGCCCTGGCGCTCGAACGCAAGACCAGGACCCGTGAGGGG
>JAFKLL010000015.1 GCA_017304845.1 Solirubrobacterales bacterium | reverse complement strand
TTCGAGAGGTAGTTGGCGCAGTTCTGACCCTGCGCGCCCCAGACCACGACGTTGAAGTAGTTGGGCTTGTCGACCCAGTTGCCGGACTGGTCCTTGCGACGGCCGTTGACCGCGACCCGCAGCGAGCAGACCGGGGTGCCGCCGCCGGTGCTCCGCAGATCGGGATCAGCGGTGAGGTTGCCCGTGATGGTGACCCTGTTGATGTTCTCAGCCATTGAGTGTTCGCTCCTATCGCGCTTTGTGTTCATCGCGGGTCCTGTCGACCCGCAGGGCGGATCAGGAACTTAGCGATGCCTGTGGACGCTTAAAGCGAAAGGGGGCGAAAACTCGCCCCCCTTAAGCCCAAATTGCGACTTAATCAGTCTTCGCGGTAGCGGCCTCGGCCGCGGCGCTCGTCGTCATCGCCGGTCGGGGCCATGATGACGGCAGTGGCCGGAGGGGCCGGCAGGACCGGGGCCTCCGGGTCGACCTTGAAGATGCGGAAGCGCATGACGCCGTCGGCGATCTTCAGGCTGTGGTCGAGCTGACCGAGCAGCTCGCGCTCACCGTCGAAACGGAACCAGCGATAGTCAGCCTCGTTCTTGCGATCGATCTCGTAGGCCATCTCGCGGATGCCCCAGTTGTCTTCGTGCTTGAGGGCACCGTTGGCTTCGATCGCCGACTTGGTCTCGGCGACCAGCTTCTCGCGTTCGGCTTCCTCGACCGCGGGGTCGAGCATCAGGACAAGTTCGTATTGGCGGGCTGCGTTAGTCAAAATCGACGCGAGACTATACCTTCATCGCTCGAACTTCGCGGTGCCATCCCGGTTCCGGTCCGCGAGGGAGGGGGGCGAGACGCTTCCCGAGGCCTCTATATCGGACATGAGAGGTCTCAGGATCGACCGCGAGAGAGCGGTCCGGATGGCGGCGCTGGGCGCGCTGATCATCCTTGGAGCCTCGCTTCTGCCGGGCCTGTTGCGGACCCCGGAACCACCGCCGATTCCGGCCGACATCGGCTTCAGACCTGGAGAACTTGCCCGTTACCGGCGTCAGGAGGCACGTCCGGGGACCGGGCGCCACGAGCCGATCCGAAAGCACCGGGCAGGGGCGAGGACGAAGACGAAGGCACGGCGAGCCGCCCGGCACCCACCGGAGCCGGAGCCCGATCCGCCGATCCCGCGACCGGCCGAGGGCCCGACGCCGCCCGACTCGTCCCCGGCCCCCGCCGGGTCGGTCCCGAGCGCCCCGCTGCCGACGTCGGTCACGGCTGCCCCACCGACCGTTCCGTCGCCTCCGCCACCGCCGCCCGGGGACGGCTCCCAGGAGTTCGCACCGCGCTGAGGCCGCGGCGGATCAGCCGAGGGCGCGGACGAAGTGACGGACCCGAGGCGTCGCCGGAGAGGTGAACGGGAAGTAGAGCTCCGAGGCGTGGCCGTGGCTCGGCACGACGTAGAGGCGGCCGCTCGGGAACCGGGAGTTGACCTTGCGAGCCTCGCGGACCGAGGTGATCGAGTCGTACTCCCCGGCCAGGACCAGTGTCTTGAGGCGGCCCGGCATCTTCCTGCCCGGCGGGATCGGTGGCTGCATGCCGGCCACCGGGGCGGGCCAGGAGAGGCAGGCCCCGATGTCGCTGGCCGGGTTGACCGCCCAGCGCCGCACGCTCAGGGGACGGAACAGGTTCCGGGGCCGGAAGGCGGCGATCGCCTGGTTGAACTCGCGGCGCCGGGACGGCACCGGGTCGGCCTTGTTCCAGGGCACCGGGTAGTCGTTGCAGACCACCGCCGCGTACATGCCCTCCGAGAAGTAGCGCGGCGACCCGGAGTCCGGGGATCCCGGGTCGGTCAGCGAGCGGAGCTCGGCCGGGGCGCCGTGCAGGTACTCGAAGATCGCCCGGTTGAGGTGGTCGTAGCCGCCCGGGGCGTAGCTGGAGGCGTCGCCCATCAGGTAGACCAGGATGTTGGTCGCGAGGCCCTTGGGTGCCCGCTTCACGACCCGGTGGAAGCGCCCCAGCGCGTTGCCGGAGCACTTCGGGGAGCGGCTGCAGGAGAGCCTCACGGCGCGCTCGGCGGCCGGGTAGAGGGTCCGCCAGAAAGGGTCGTTGCCGGGGTAGGCCGAGGAGAGGATCAGGCCCTTGAGGCCCCGGCCAAAACGGGCCGCGTACGACTGCCCGAGGTAGGTCCCGTAGGAGTCGCCGTAGAGGATCATCTTGCCGCGGGGCAGGCCGATCGCGCGCCGTACCGCCTCGATGTCCGCCGCCGACTCCGCGGTGGTGAAGCCCTGACGGCGCGGTCCGAGCTGCCGGGCACAGGCCCTGAGCGCCATCTGCACCGGCATCCGCCCACGCTGCAGCCCCTTGCAGAGCAGCGGGCTGGAGAGCCCGGTGCCGCGCTGATCGATCGCGATCAGCTCGTGCCGCTTCAGGAACGGCGCGAAGACCGCGGCGGTGGGCTTGATCGAGTCGAAGTTGGTGGCGGCGTAGCCGGGACCGCCCTCGATGAAGACGATCGCACCCTTCGAGGGACGGCTGCGGTCACCGCGAGGGCGGATCGCGAAACCGATCTTCTGCTTGCCGACCTCGGGCTTGCCCCGCACGGCCGGCACCATGATGTGGCCGCAGCGGAACGGCCGGTTGGCGCCGATGTCGCAGCGCTTCAGCGGCGGCGCGCCCTCGGCGCCGGAGGCCGCGAGTCCGAGCAGAGCCGCGAGCAGGAGACCCGAGACGGCGGCGCGGGCCCGGGCCGGCATCAAACCCGCTCCTTCTCCCGGCGGACCAGATCGATGTCGTCCAGCTGCTCGCCGATCCAGTCGGCCGGCGTCCGCGAGTGGATGATCTCCTTGAGGCCCTCGGCCCGCACCCGTCGCTCCTCCGGGGACATGGTCAGGGCCCGGTAGATCGCGTCGGCCTGATCCTGGATGTCGAACGGGTTGACGGTCAGGGCGAACTCCTTCAACTCCTCGTGGGAGCCGGTGTTCTCAGAGAGCATCAACACCCCGTCCCGGAGGTTGATCACCGGCGCCTCCTTGGCGACCAGGTTCATGCCGTCGAAGATCGCGTTGACCATCAACAGGTCGCAATGCTTGTAACGGGCGACCGCCTCGTCGAAGTCGTCGTAGACCCGCAGGTCGATCGGCATCCAGTCGGTGGTGCCGTGACGATGGTTCACGACCGCCACCAGCGCCTCGATCCGCTCGAGATACTCGGCGTACTCCGGCACGTCCTGACGGGAGGGCTGCAGGTGGGCGACGAAGGTCACCTTCTCGCGAAACTCCGGATGGTCGCTGAGGAAGGTGTCGAAGGCGGTGAATCCGCGCAGCACGTTCTTGGAGAGATCGGCCCGGTCGACCCGGAGGATCAGGTGCTCGCGGCGGCGGGCCAGCACCTCCTTCTCGAAATCGGCGACCCGCTCCGAGGCGGCGGCCCGCTCGAGCCGCACCGGGTCGATCGAGAGCGGGTAGGCGCGGACCTTGGTCCGACCGCCCGGATGGTCGACGTGGAGGTTCTCGTAGTCGACCCGGTAGCCCATCAGCCGTTGGCAGCAGGCGAGGAAGTTGGTGCCGTAGCTGCGGGTGTGGAAGCCGATGATGTCGTTGGCGAGCAGCCCGTCGAAGATCGCCTCGCGGATCGAGGTCGGCAGCACCCGCCAGGAGTCGGGCTGGGTCCAGGGGATGTGGACGAAGTGATGGAGCAGCACGTCCGGGCGCGCCGCCCGGATCTTCGCCGGCGCCGTGTACAGGTGATAGTCGTGGAGCATGACCAGCGGGTCTTCCCGGTCCTCGATCTGGCTGATCACGCAGTCGGCGATGTCGCCGTTGACCACCTCGTAGCCCTCGTACCAGGCTTCGATCTCCTCCCGCCGGATGTCCGGCGCGTTGGACAGATCCCAGAGGTAGTGCTGGATGAACCAGAGGATCGGGTTGGCGATCACGTTGTAGAAGCGGTCGTAGGCCGCCTGGTCGCTCTCGACCATCAGCACCCGGTAGTCGACGCCGTTCAGTTCCACGTCGATCGGCTCGAAGCCGTTCTCTTCGGTTACCGCGACGTCCTCGCTGGTCATCGCCGAGGCGATCCAGAGCGCGTGACGGTCCGCGACCAGACCCGAGAGCGCGGTGACCAGCCCGCCGCCGCCCCGCGAGATCGTCCGCTGGCCATCCGGGCCACGGTCGAATTGGGCCGGGCCCCGGTTGGAGACGATGATCAGGGGCTTGTCGTCAGCGTCCACAGACTGAGTCTAATGAGGAAGCCGACCCGGCTTTGCCGAAATCAGGGACGGGTGACCGCGGTCGGCCGGTCGCCCAGCTCGACCTCGATCGTCTTGTGATCGCCGTCGCGGATCACGCCGATCTTCGCCGTGTCGCCCGGCTTCAAGGCGCCGATCATCTTGCCGAGGTCCTCGGCATGCGCGATCGGCTCGCCGTTGACCGAGACGATCACGTCGCCGCCGGTGTCGTACCGGGCACCCTGGAAGATCAGTTCCTTCTCCCCACCTTCGATGCCGGCCTCGTCGGCCGGGCCGCCCTTGACGACCTGGGCGACGATCGCGCCCTGGCTCGCATCCAGGCCGAGCTTCTCGGCCAGCTGCGGATAGAGCGGCTGGGTGCTGACCCCGATGTAGGCATAGCGCGGCTTGCCGCCGTCGCGGAGCATGTCGACCGACCGTTCGATCGAGTTGGCGGGCACGCCGAAACCGACCCCGTCGCTGGAACCGGATCCGCTCTTCATCTGCTGGCTGATCCCGATCACGTGGCCGCTCGCGTCGAGCATCGGCCCGCCCGAGTTGCCCGGGTTGATCGAGGCGTCGGTCTGGATCGCGTCCTCGATCTGGAAGTCGGTCAGGCTCATCACCGACCGGCCGGTCTGGGAGACCACCCCGGTGGTCAGGGTCTGGTCCTCGCCGAAGGGGCTGCCGATCACCGCGATCGGCTGGCCGACCGCGACCTTGCTGCTGTCGGCCAGGGCCAGAGGCTTCATCTCGGCGTCGCCGGGATCGACCTTGAGCAGCCCGACGTCGGCGAAGGGATCGAAGCCGACGATCTCGGCCTCCAGCACGTCCCCGCTCGAGAACTCGACGTAGACGTTGTCGGCCGCTTTCCGCTTCTCGCCCTCGCCGTTGCTGATCACATGCGCGTTGGTCACGATCTCGCCGTCCTTGCCGAGGACGAAGCCGGAGCCGCCGGCGATCGCGGTGCTGAGCGGATCGCCTTCGATGTCACCGAAGATCGAGCGGATCGAGACCACGCCGTCGATCGTCTCGGCGTAGACCTTGGACGGGTTGAACTCGTTGCCGTCCGAGTCGAGCACCACCGGCTCGCTCTTGGCGGCCGTCGTCTTCTCCTGATCGCCCGAACCGGAGCCCGAATCGGAGTCGGAGCCACAGCCGGCGACCAGGAAGGCGGCCAGCGCGGCGATCAGAAGGAGGGTCGTGAGGCGCTTCGACATGGGCGGCGGAGCCTACCGGGCTCCGGGCCCGCGGAAGTGGTCGTGACCGCCCGAGGCGATCTCGCCCAGACCGTCGACCAGCAGGCAGGCATCCCCACCGGCCGGCTCCTGGACCGCGCCGATCGCCAGCAGCTCGAACCCGGTCGCCTCGATCAGGGCCGAATCGGCCGCCTCGAAGCGATCCTGGGGGATGGTCAGCGCCAGCACGTAGTCCTCGCCGCCCGTGATCGCGAAGACGAGCGGGTCGCGGTCGAGGGCGGTGGCGACTTCCGGCACGCCGGGGACGATCGGGATCGTCCCGGGGTCGAGCCGCACGGTGGTCCCGGAGGCCTCGGCGACATGGCGGAGATCGGCGGCCAGGCCGTCGCTGACGTCGATCATCGAGGTAGCCCCCGCCCGGGCGAGGACGGGCGCCGCCGTGAGCTGGGGCTGCGGGTGCGTCTGGCAGCCGATCAGGAGCTCGCGGCTGAGGTCGCTGAGATCGGCCACCTCCAGTCCTTCCAGCAGCGCGAGCCCGGCCGCCGCGCCGCCGACCGGGCCGGTGACCGCGACGACGTCGCCGGGGCGGGCTCCCCCGCGTCGGACCACCGGGGTCGCGTCGTCTACATGGGCGATCACGGTGACGCTGAGGAAGACCACCGGGGAGGAGACCACGTCGCCGCCGGCGAGCTCGGCCCCGAACTCAGCCGCCGCGGCGACCACCCCGTCGGCCAGCCCTTCTAGGTAGGCGTCGGGAGTCGAGGACGGGGCGCCGAGCGCGACCAGCAGCTCCGTCCCGCCCTCGCCCAGCCCCATCGCTGCAAGGTCGGAGACCGCTCCCGCGACCGCCTTGCGAGCCGACTCCGCGGCCGGGCGGTCGGCCTGGAAGTGCACCCCGGCGACGGCGGTGTCGACCGAGGTGACGATCCTGCCGGCGGTCCGGATCACGGCCGCGTCGTCCCCGATCCCGGTCTCGAACCGCGCGGCGCCGTCGGCCCGCGCGGCGATCCGCCCGATCAGCTCGAACTCGCTCAGGTCCATGGCTCTGACACTATTGCTCGACAGATGAGCGAGGAATCGAGGGATACGGGCCATGACAGCCTGCTCCACCGGCTCGGCCACCTCGCCGCCACGGTCGGCAAGTCCGGACCGAAGAAGAAGTCCACCAAGGTTCTGCTCCAGGGCGGGGTCGCCCTACTGATCTTCGGGTTCCTGGTCTTCACCGTGGTGTCGCAGTGGTCCGAGCTGACCGAGAAGGGCGTCCGCTTCGACCTGGTCTGGGTGCTGCCGGCGGTCTTGATGATGCTGCTCTACTACGTCGCCAGCGCCGGCGTCTGGGGCCTGATCCTGCGTTTCCTCGGCAGCCCGGTGGCGCCGATGGAGACCCAGAAGATCTGGGCCCAGCCGCTCCTGGTCCGCTACATCCCCGGCACGGTCCTCTTCCTGCTCGCCCGGATCCTGCTGGCCGAGAAGGCCGGGGTCCAGCGCCGGGTGACCACGGCCGGCATCGTCTACGAACAGGCGGTCTCGATCGCCGGCGCGTTGACCATCGCGACCTGGTTCCTGATCGACCACCCCGACCTGCAGGGCCAGCCCGCCCGCTGGCTGCCGCTCCTGATCCTCCCGGCGATGGTGTCGCTGCTCCATCCCCGGATATTCGGTCCCGTGTCGAAGCGCCTGCTCACCGCCCTGGGGCGGGAACCGCTACCGCAGCTGATGCCGTTCCGGGGCGTCGCGACCGTCTATGTCTCGTACGTGGTGATCTGGGCGATCATGGGTGTCGGCGTCTTCTTCGCCGCCCGCTCCGTCCATCAACTCAACCTCGACGACCTGGCGATCGTCGCCGCCTCCCAGGCCATCGGCTTCCTCGCCGCCGTCGTCTCGGCGGTGACCCCGGCAGGGCTCGGGGTCCGCGACGCCGCCTTCGCCTGGGCGGTCAAGGTGGCCCTTCCGTCGGACAGCTTCGGCGTCGGCGCCGTGATCGCGATCGCGGTCCGGGCGACCCAGACCGTGGTCGAACTGATCTACGTCGGGGCGATCACCGCCCTGACCCGCCAGGAAGGCGACGAGGACGAGATCGAACTGGCCGAGGAAGCGGCCGAAGAGGCCGCCCGCCTGTCCTAGCCGGTCGCGACGCCGCCGGTCGAGGGCGTGCCGCCCCCGCCGGTACCACCGCCGCCGGTGCCGCCACCGCCACCGGCGGGATCCTGGCCGAGGCCGGGGGCGTAGGCGCCGTTCGGCTCCTCGGTCCCGGTGCCGGTGTCCGTGCTGTCATCGGTGCCGTCGTCGGTACCCGTGTCGGTGGAGTCGTCGGCGTCCGGCCCGTAGTCGCTCTTGGTGCCGGGCGAGACCGTGTAGCCGCCGCTGAAGTCGCCCCACTGCATCGTCTCGGACGGGACGGGGGTCTCCTCACAGGGGATGGCCGCATTGGTGTAGAAGGTCCGCCAGATGCCGGCCGGAACGTCGCCGCCATCGGAGCCGGTGCTGATGTCATTGGACTCCGGGTAGCCGTACCAGACCGCGGTGGCGAGGTTGGGCTGGTAGCCCACGAACCAGGCGTCGATCTGGTTGTCGGTGGTGCCGGTCTTGCCGGCCTGGCCGCCGCAGCCGGTGTTGGCGTTGGTGCCGGTGCCGCTCAGAACGTTCTGGTGGAGAATCTTGGTGATCTCGTATGCCTCGGCCTCGCTGAGCACGCGCTTGGGCTTCGAACGGCCCGGCCGGTCGACCTTCCCGTCCGGGAAGACGACCTTCTCGATCGCGGTCGGATCGTGGCGGACGCCGCCGCTGGCGATCGTCGAGTAGGCGCCGGCCATCTCCAGCGGGGAGACGCCGATGGTCAGACCGCCGAGGGTCTCGGCCGGGTAGCCGTCGAGCTTGGTCGTGATCCCGAGCGCGTGAGCCATGTCCGCGACCTTGTCCGGCCCGACGTCGAGCGCGAGCTGGGCGTAGACCGAGTTGTCGGACTTCAGGGTCGCTTCGGCCACGCTGATCGTTCCGCTGTAGGAGTCGCCGTAGGTGTGGACCTCCCATGGGCCGTAGACCGGGTCGTTGATGTTCAACGGCTTCGACACGTAGTAGGTCGTGTACGGGTCGATCCCCTCGTGGATCGCGGTGGCCAGGGTGAAGACCTTGAAGGTCGAGCCCGGCTGACGCTTGCCCTGGGCGGCGAGGTTGTACTGGTTGTCCGAGTACGAGGTAGAGGAGACCATCGCCTCGATGTCGCCGTTCTTCGGGTTGATCGAGACCAGAGCGCCGGAGGGGCCACCCGAGTAGAGGTTCGAGTCGAGCGCGGAGAGTCCCGCCTCCTGCATCGAAGGCTGGACCGTCGTGTAGACCTTGAGCCCGCCGCGCCTGACCGTCGCGACGCCGTACTTCTTGATCAGCTCGGACTCGACGTAGTCGAAGAAGAACGGGTCCTCACGGGCGAAGAGATCCGTGGCCGGATCGAGCTGCAGCCCGGTCTTCTTGGCCTGGGCCGCGCGTGCCTCGGTGATGTAGCCGAGCCGGGCCATCGAGTCGAGCACCTCGTTGCGCCTGGCTGTGGCTCCGCGTGGGTTCTGGATCGGGTTGTAATCGGTCGGGGCCTGGGGCAGGCCGGCCAGCAGGGCAACCTGCGGGAGGTTCAGGTTCTCGGGCTTCCGCGAGAAGTAGACCTTGGCTGCGGCACTGACGCCGATCGCGGTGCGGCCTTCGTTGGTGCCGTAGGGGGCGGTGTTCAGGTACTTCTCGAGGATCTGCGCCTTCGAGTGGTCTTTCTCGTAGTCGAGGGCCATCTTCGCCTCGATGATCTTGCGCTCGTAGTCGCGCTTCGGGTTCGTGATGAAGAGGTTGCGCATCAGCTGCATCGTGATCGTCGAGGCGCCCTCGGTGATGCCGCCGGACTCGAGGTTCTTGACCAGGGCACGGAGACCGCCCTGGATGTCGATGCCGTTGTGGCTGTAGAAGCGTTCGTCCTCGATCGCGATCGTCGCGTTCTGCAGGTCCTTCGGGATGTCGGAGAGCGGGATCGGGGTCCGGACCTCGTCCGAGTCGATCATTCCGAGCTTGCTGCCGTCCCCGGCGTAGATCACCGAGTTCTGGCCCTTGTTGATCTCCTTGAGGCTGTCCGGATCGGGCGCCTTGGCCGCAATCGAGAGCACCCAGCCGCCTCCGGCCGCTATCCCGGTCAAAAACAATCCGCCGATTACCGCAGCGATCGCGATCAGCGCTTTTCGCGGGGAGCTGCGGTGCCGGCGCACCCTTCTCTGGCGCCTGGTCATCCGACATAGGGTAGCTATCACGGGCTCAGTGCCAAGTAAAGAGGGGGATCTTGCCGCCGCCTGCATGATCGGTTGCGCCACGCGCGCCTGTCCGAACTGTGAGAATGAGCGGCCGATGGACGCCCCGATCCCAGCCCAGACGATCGAGCCCGAACCCGATCTGGAGCCCAGCTCCTTCCCCTTCGCGACCTGGGGCCCGTGGATCGCCGTGGGTGCCGCGGTCACCGCGTTGATCGTCGGCCTGGTCATTTCGCTGCCGGTCTTCGCGATCGCCGGCGGCGGCGAGTACGACTCGCTCGGCTGGGGCGCCCGGGCCGCGATCCAGCTCTGCACGGCGATCGGCTTCCTGGCCGTCCCGTTCGTGCTGGCCAAGGAGTTCCCGGGCGGTATCGACTGGCGGCAGGCCGCCGGACGGCTCGGATTCCACCGCTTCGAGGTGAAGACCGCCGCGAAGTGGATCGGCCTCGGGTTCGTCTCCTACATCGCCTTCGCGCTCGTCTTCGCCCTGATCTTCGGCACGCCGGAGCAGGACGACATCGCCGGTGAGCTGGGACCGCTCTGGTCCCAGATCCTGTTGATCGTGATCCTCGCCCCGCTCTCCGAGGAGGTCTGCTTCCGCGGGATGCTCTTCGGCGGTTTCCGGACCCGGTTCCCGCTGCCGGTCGCGGCGCTCGGGGCCGGCCTGGTCTTCGGCCTGCTCCACTACTCGACCGGGATCAGCGCCGTGCCGCAGCTGATCGTCCTCGGCGCGATCTTCGCGGTCGTCTACGAGAAGACCGGGTCGCTCTGGCCGGCCGTGATCTTCCACCTGATCAACAACGCCTACGCGCTGACCGCGCTCAACTCCTGAGAGGAAAACTTGACCGACCGTGACGCCGTCCGCGAAGAACTGATCTCCCTGCTCCGTCAGCACTCGCTGGTGCTCGGCGAGGTGACCCTCTCCAGCGGCGCCAAGGCCAGCTACTACGTCGACGCCCGCCGCACCGTCATGCGGCCGGAGGGCCTGAAGGCGGCCGGCACCCTGATCGCCCTGCACGCCAAGGATCTCGGCGCGACCACGGTCGGCGGCCCGGTGATGGCGGCGATCCCGCTCGCCTGCGCCGCGATCGCCGTGCCGGAAGGCGAGGGCCTGGGCGGCTTCTTCGTCCGCAAGGAGCGCAAGGCCCACGGCCTGCAGCGCTGGGTCGAAGGCGCCGCCGAGCCCGGTGACCGGGTGCTTGTGGTCGAGGACACGGTGACGACGGGCGGCTCGACCATCTCGGCGATCGAGCGGATCCGCGACGAAGGCTTCGAGGTCGCGGGCGTCCTGGCAGTGGTCGACCGCCTCGCCGGTGGTGGCGACCGGATCGCCGAGGCGGCCGGCGCGCCTTACGAGACACTGACCACGATCGACGACATCTACCCGGACCGGCCCGACAAGTAGGCCGCTTCACCGGCCGTCGGCCGGGCAGTTTGTTTCGGACCTTGCCGTCGGGGCAATTCGGTGAGAGCATGGCTGCGACCGCTGATCCGACCTGAGAGGAGCCGGGATGGAGTTCGACCAGTACCACGAGCCACCTGAGGAGCTCAGCCCCGAGCTCCGCACCAAGGCCCGGCTGTTCGCCTCGTTGGCCGAGGAGGCGGAGGCGATCAACTGGTACGAGCAGCGACTCTCGGTCGAACCGGACGCGGAGGCGCGGGCGATCATGAGCAACGCCCAGCACGAGGAGTTCAAGCACTTCGCGATGGACCTCGAGTTCCTGTTCCGCAAGATCCCCGTCTGGCGGGAGCTCGCCGAAGGGGTTCTGTTCAAGGACGGCGACATCGTCGAGCATGGTGAGGCCGCCGAAGCCGGCACCGACGAGGACGACGCCCCGGCCGGCGGAGCGGGATCGAGTGGATCGCTTGGAATCGGCAGCCTGAAAGGAGCGGGACTGTGAATCACCTTCTGCGGGGTCATGCCCCGATAACCGACGAGGCCTGGAAGCAGATCGACGAGGAGGCCAATCAGCGGCTGGTGCCGGCGCTGGGCGGCCGCAAGCTGGTCGACTTCGACGGCCCCCACGGTTGGCATCACTCGGCGACCGACCTCGGCCGGGTCTCCGATCCCGCCGACGGCCCGGCCGACGGGGTCCGGTTCAAGACCCGCCGGGTGCTCCCGCTGGTCGAGCTGCGGGCGAACTTCACGGTCAACCGCTCCGAGCTCGAGGCCCTGGACCGGGGCGCGGTCGACACCGATTTCGACTCGCTCGACAAGGCGGCCCACCAGATGGCGGTGGCCGAGAACGCGGCGATCTTCCACGGTCTGGGCGAGGCCGGCATGGATGGGATCGCGGAGGCGTCGAGCCACGACCCGATCCCGCTCGGCTCGAATGACTTCAGCGACTATCCCGCCCACATCGCCAAGGCGATCGAGGTGATCCTCTCCTCCGGCGTCGAGGGCCCGTACGGGGTCGCGCTCAGCCCCGAGTGCTACACCGGGGTGGTCGAGTCCGCGGAGAAGGGCGGCTACCCGCTGCTCCAGCACATCCGCAAGATCCTGCAGGAGGGCGGCGACGGACCGATGGTCTGGGCGCCCGGGCTGGACGGGGTCGTGGTGGCGAGCATGCGCGGCGGCGACTTCCTCTTCGAGTCGGGCCAGGATCTCTCGATCGGCTACGACAGCCACGACGCCGAGAAGGTCAACCTCTACATCGAGGAGAGCTTCACCTTCCGCGTCGCCACCCCCGAGGCGGCGGTGGCGCTGCCGAAGTAGAAAGACCGCGAGATGCAGATCCGCGCCAGATAGCGCACCCGATCTGCATCTCGCGGTCCTGTCGGTTTCTTAAGGTAGGGTTAGCGTTGTGTTTGGATCCGCTGTACGGAAGCGCAGGGTCCGGGGAGTCGCCGCGACCGGATGGTCGTGGGCCGCTGCCCTGGCTCTGGCATTCCTGGTGTTCTCCGCCCCGGCCACGGCAGCCCCGGCGAAAACCCTTCGGCTGGTCTCCCCGACCAAGGGAACCCATGACTACGACGCCCGGATCGCGGTCATCGGCCCGCGGCTCTACCTGGCCACGATCGGCACCAACGCCTGGGGCGACTACCGGATCCTGGTCCACCGCTACGACGGGCATGGCTGGGCCAGGCTGCCCGGCATGCTCCCCACCGCCTACGACGACGGCCTGGAGCTCGGCGTGCTCAGCCGCGACGGAGAGGACGTCCCCTGCGTCGGCGATTCGCCGCGCGAAGGCGCGCGGATCCGCTGCCTGACCGACGGAAGCTGGAAGACGATCTCGACGCCGGAGCTCAAGGGCTTCGCGGTGACCGGCCTGCGCGCCGACGGCTCCGACCTGACCGCGAGCTTCGCCCGCTGGAACGAGGACGGCACGACCACCGTCCGAGTCGGCGTCGTCGACGGGGCGTCGGTCGCCCTCACCGACCCGCCGCTACAGCGCCCGGGTGCCGTCCTGGCCAATCTCGGCGAGACCGCCGGCGGAGACCAGGGAACGATCGACGTGGGCCTCCAGCAGTACTCGGACCCGGGCTCCGGACGCCGGTCCGTGGCGACCATGACCGGAGGCGAGTGGACGATCAGCCCGGCCCTTCCCGTGGTGCACGGCGCCCCACCGATCTCCGGGCCGGTCCGCTCCGGGGACGCGCTGTACCTGACCACGCCTTCGACCCGCCCCTGGCCGCGCAGCCCGATCGCCGACTGGCCGCTCTCGACCTTTCGCCTCGACGGCGGTGCCTGGTCCCGGGCGACCGGACGCATCCTGACCCACGGTCGCGGCGCCAACCAGGGGGGCACCTTCGCGATCGGCGACCGGGTCTGGACGGTCTGGTCCCGTGAGTACCTGACCCGGCGCAAGGCCTTCCGGGCCAGCATGTTCGCGGTCCGGTTCAGCCCGGACGGCACACGGATCGACCGGCGCTTCACCGTCGCGCGCAGGTACGTGCCCGCCGCACCGATCATGCAGGCGACCTCCTACCGCGGCCGCCCCGCCTTCCTCTACGGGACCTCGAACCGGCGCGGCCACTGGCGGGCCGTCGTGGAGATCGCTCCGCGATGACCGCCAGACCCCACCTCCGCGGCTTCGCGCGGCGGCTTCTGTTCGCGATCGCGTTGCTGGCTTCGATGGCCTGCCTGGCGGAAGCTTCGTCGGCCCAGGTCATCGCCGGGCCGAAGGGATTCGTCGACGACCGGGACGCCGCGCTGGCCTCCGACGGCAAGCGACTCTGGATCGCCACGACCGGGATGACTCGCCGCAACACGACCCGGACCCGGGTCTCGGTGCGCCAGGGCGGCCGGTGGGTTCAGGTCGGACCGCTGCTCACCACCGACACCGGCTACGGGACCCATCTGTTCCTCCGCCGGGCACCGGGCGGTGACAGGGAGATATGCCTGGCGCGGATGGTCAGAAGGGACCGTCCCGAGATCGCCTGCCGCCGCAACGGACGCTGGGTCGAGCTGGCCCTCCCCGGGCCGTTCCGGAAGTTCTCTCTCTACGACGTGCAGCAGATCGGAGGCCGATCGCTGGTGCTCCTGCGCCGGGACCATCGTGGGGCCCGCGGAAGCGTGAGCCAGATCAGGCTGGCTCGACTCGAGGGCGATCGCATCGTGCCCCTGAAGGCCCGGATCGACCGCCCCGGACTGTGGCTTCCCGAGTTCGTCCAAGCCACGACGTCCACGCCGGGGCAGCGACTCGAGCTGGACCTCATGGAGATGAATCGAGGCATCCGGGTCATCGTCGCCCGCCACGGTTCGCGTTGGACCTACTCGAAGCCGCTGACCACGGGGCTGGGCCCGCTCACGAATCGCAGCACGGCCACCGTGCGTTCCGGCTCCTCGCTCATCGCCCCGTTGGTGACCATGTGGGATGTCCCGGACGGCTACGGCGGTCGCCAGACCACCGTCGGCTCCTTCGTTCTGCGGAAGCTCTCCGGCGGCTCCTGGTCACCCGCCGGAGAGGAGATCGGCACCGGGTTCGGGACTCCGCAGGGCGGGATCTACGCGATCGGGAACGAGATCTGGGCCCTTTGGCAGGAGAACGACTACTACGGGGTCGCCTTCGGTGGCGGCCTGCGCACCCGTGTCTTCGCGGGCCGGCTCAAGGCTGATGGAAGCGGCTTCGACCGGGAGCTGACCCTGTGGACGGGCCGGGCCTTCTTCCCAGTTCAGCTAGGTGCGATCCAGCACCGGGGCGCCCCGGTCTTCCTCTACCAGCGCCAGCTCACGCCGCGCAGCGGGCTCCGTACCTTCGTCGACCTGACGGCCGGCCGCTAGGCGCGGGACTTCTTCTCGGCCTGTTCGGCGGCGTCGGCGCCGGTCTTGGTGGTCATCGCCTTGGCGGCGCCGCCGGAGAGAACCTTGCGGACCAGGCCCGGGGCGATGATCTTCAGCACGGCGATCAGCCCGTACGGCCGGGGGACGTAGCGCTCAGGGCGCCCCATGACGCCGGCTTCGTAGACCGCCTCGGCCGCCTTGCTGACGTCAGAGACCATCCACCGGGTCAGGAACTTGGCTCGCAGCTCCTCGGCCGGAAAGCCCTCGGTGGCGATGAAGCCCGGCAGGACCAGACCCACATGCACCCCGTGGGGCGCCTCTTCCAGGTGGAGCGAGTCGCTCCAACCGATCAGGGCGTACTTGGAAGCCGAGTAGGCGCCGGCGCCGGCCCGGGAGATCCGGCCCGCGGTCGAGGCGATGTTGACGATCGCGCTGGGAGCCGCGCCACGAAGCATCGGCAGGAAGGTCTCCGTGATCCGCAGCACCGCGTCGAAGTTGATCTCCATGGTCCGCCGCACGTTCTCGTAGCCGCCGTCGGCGAAGGTCGCCCGCCAGGAGGCGCCGGCGTTGTTGACCAGCAGGTTGAGCGGCGGGTGATGCTCCTGCACGTGAGCGAGGATCCGACCCGGCGCGTCCGAGTCGGTCAGGTCGGCGGCGACCCAGGTCGTCTCGCAGGGCAGCCGCTTGGCCAGGGCCCGCAGGCGATCTTCGCGCCGCGCGACCAGGATCAGCCTCGTGCCGGGCTTGCGGGCGAGCCGCCACGCGACCGCCTCCCCGATCCCGCTCGAGGCCCCAGTGATCAGTGCGACTGTCGGCTTCTGCTCCACGACCGGCAGCCTACGCCAGCAGGTCCCCCACCGCCTCGGCGAACACCTCGGTGTGCCGGTCGACGTCGGCGGCGCTGGTCGCGGGCGACATCAGTGCCATGTTGTGGAAGGGGGTGATCAGGACCCCGCGGTTGAGCGCGTGGAGGTGGAGGAACCGTTCCAGCTCGGGGTCGGAGGCGTCATGGGCCTGGGTGCCGTTGCGGGCCGGCTCGCGCTCGAAGCGGTACTCGGCCCTGGCCCCGAGCTGGGTCACGTTCCAGGGCAGGCCGTGGGCCTCGACCACCTGCATGACGCCCTCGCTGAACCGGGTCGCGAGCGGAATCGTGTGCGCGAATGCCTCCTCGGTCAGCACCTCGGAGAGGGTCGCCCTGACCGCCGCCAGGGACAGCGCGTTGCCGGCCAGGGTGCCGCCGACCCCGCCGGTGTCCTCGTAGTCGGCCTCGGGCTGGTCGAACATGCGGCCGACCACTTCCTCGGTCATGCCGAGCGACCCGGCCGGCACGCCGGACCCGATCGCCTTGCCGATCGAGAGCAGGTCCGGCTCCAGGCCCCAGGCGGCGGTGCAGCCGCCGGGCCCGGCCGAGAAGGTGTGGGTCTCGTCGATGATCAGCAGCGTGCCGTGCTTCCGGGTCATTTCCCGGAGCGCCTCGTGGTAGCCCTCGTCGGGCAGCACGATCCCCATGTTTGTCATCGCCGGCTCGGCCAGCACGCAGGCGATCTCGCCGGTGGCGAGCGCGGCCTCGAGCGCGTCGAGATCGTTGAACTCGATCGCCGTGGTGGTCTGGGCCGGGTCGACCGGAGCCCCGACGTTGCCCTCGCGGGAGACGGTGGCGCCGTCCGGGCCGGCGACGGCGAAGGCCTCGTCGACCGAGCCGTGGTAGCTGTAGCTCATGACCAGCACCTTGGGACGGCCCGTGATCTGACGGCAGATCCTGAGCGCCGCCCGGTTCGCGTCGGTCGCGGTCAGGGTGAACATCCAACGGTCGAGGCCGAAGCGGCGGGTCAGTTCCTCGCCGACCCAGGGGGCGTCCTCGGTCGGCAGCATCGTGGTGATGCCACGCCGCTCCTGATCGGTGATCGCCCGCACCACCGGCTCGGGATCGTGGCCCGGCATCGCCCCGGTGTCCCCGAGGCAGAAGTCGATGTAGGTGTGATCGTCGACGTCGATGATCCGCGCCCCGATCGCCAGCTTGGCGAAGACCGGGAAGCCACCCGCCCAGCGCATCATCCAGGGCATCGGCACGCCCCCGATCAACGAACGTCGCGAGCGCTCGAAAAGCTCCTTCGACTTCGGATTCGCCTCGACGAACCGATCCGACTCAACCTGGGTCAGCCCGGCCAAACGCTCACGATCGATCTCGGTCATCGAGCCGATCATATGGCGCGAGATGCAGAATGGAGCCACATGGCGCACCCGATCTGCATCTCGCGAGCTGGGGGACGCCCCGAGCTGGATTCGAACCAGCGGCCTTCCGCTTAGGAGGCGGACGCTCTATCCAGCTGAGCTATCGGGGCCGGGGGCGGATGGTATCCGCGCCGGGTGGTGTTTGCGGTCCTCGCCGGCCGCGGTCAGTAGCGCAGCAGGGCGAGGGCGCCGTCGGCCTCGCCCAGGGCCGGGACCTCCTCGACCGAGGCGGAGCTGACCCGGGCGTCGGTGCGGAGGGCCAGTTCGACCATCGCCTCCTGGACGCTGGCCTCGCCGGCGTCTCTGATCGCCTGGCGGGAGCCCTCGCTGAGGCCGTCCTCCTCGGTCGCCAGGTACGGGTCGCAGATCAGGTGCTCGACCCGGCCCTCGCCGAGGGCGAGCAGGACCTCGTCGGGACCGGAGACCGCGCGGTCTCCCGCCTGGGACCGGGCCAGGGCGGTGGCGCCGGTGCCGGCGACCGAGTCCCGCCAGGCCTGCCGGAGATGCGGGTCCAGGGCGGCGCCCGCCTCGGCGGCGGAGAGGTCGATCAGGTTGAGGTGGACCGTGGTCGCGAGACGACTGCGCATCTCGGCCGGCAGGGCCTCGTTGAAGCCCGCGCCGAGCTCGCCTTCGGCCGCGGCGACCAGGCGGTCGAACCCGAGGTCGTTGGCGCTCTCCGCGATCGCCTTGGCGGCCTCCTTGAGGAAGCGGCTGCGCCAGGCCTCGACCCGGTCGCCGTAGGCGGAGACGTTCGAGACGCCGCCGCCCCCGACCGTGCCCTGCGGCCTGGCCGGCCCGCGGTACTGGTGCCAATCTCCCAACTCGAGGTCGAAGGTCGACTCCTCGAGGTCACGGGTCGTGCCGTCCGACCACTCCAGCAGACGGATCCGATCCTGGCTCAGGAGGACCAGGCCGGTGCGCTGGCCGCGGTCGATCACGTCGAGCATCGGCCAGACCACCGGGCCGGAATCGACCGTCACGTAGTCGTTGCGCACCGGGATCTGGAAGGTCGTGAACGAGTCGAGCTTGCCGCCGCCCCCGAGGAAGAGGGCGACGCTGCGGCCACGCTCGGAAGCCGAGACCTTGGCGATGCGGCGCTCGGCCTCGGAGCAGAGCTTCTTGACCGCCTGGGACTGGTCGTGATCGCCGTTCTGGGAGGCGCAGATCGCGCTCAGCCCGTTCTTCAGCGCGATCGACCAGGCCGGCGTCTCGCTGCTGTTGGCGGGATCCCGCGGGTCGGTCCGGCAGAAGACCGAGAGCACCGGGCCCTCGGACTCATGCGCGATCAGTTCCTTCAGGTCCTGGATCCTGGCCTTGTTCATTTGCTGTCTCCTCCGGGTCCGGGCTTTGCTCGATCTCGTAGAGGCTTTCCCTCGCCACTTCCTTACCCCTCGACGACCACAGGCGAATCTCCAGATACGCATCGTCACCGTAGTTCTTGAGCGCGTCCGGGGCGATCAACGTGAAGCGATCGACCTTCGCGCCCTGACCGCCGAAGAGCGGGTCCTGGTCGACGGTGACGCCGTCCAGCTCGGCCGTGACCGCGAAGGCGCCGGCGACCAGCGAGCGGCCCCAGACCAGGGTCATCGCGGCCTCCCGCCCCTGCTCGCCCCGCCAGGTGCCGATCACCTCGTCGGAGATGTCGATCGTCCAGTCGGGATTCTCGGCGGCGACCACGTCGGTGAAGTCCGCGGACGCCTTGAAGTCGGTCGGGTCGGCCCCCTCGGGCTGGACGAAGCTGACCAGGCCGAACAGCTCGATCGGCTCCGGTTCGCCGCCTTCCTCCATCACCGCCTCCGAGGAACCCGAGACCGGGATCCAGACCCGGCCGCTCCAGGCCCGCTCCGGGAACCAGGTGAACTCGTCCGGGATCGCGGCGCCGTCCGGCAGGTCCTCGATCTCCTCGCAGGCGGCCTTGAAGACGCTGGCCAGCCGTTCGGCGAAACGGCCGTGAGGGATGCCGTGGCGGGAAGCGTCGGCGACGAAGCGGGGAAAGGGGCGGTTGTCGATCGGCATCGTTGGACCCTACCCGCCAAACGACCTCCGAGATGCAGAAAGACGCCACATAGCGCCCCCTTTCTGCATCTCGCGGGCTAGATCACCGCGCGTAGGGCTTCCGCCGCGCGTTCCGGCGTGACGATGTTGATGTCGACCGCGGTCGCCATCTCGAAGGCGGAGGCCGGCTCCAACCTCGGGATCAGGTCGAGGTGCCAGTGGAAGTGCTCGACCCCGCGCGGGGCGGTGCGCACCCAGAGGTTGAGTTGGCAGGGGTCGCCGAACAGCTCGGTGAGAGCGCCGACCGCCCGGCCGAGCATCGCCACCCCGCCCTCGTCCTCCTCGAATCGGGCGGTGGGCCGTCGCGGCACCAGCCGCATCTCGTACGGATGGCGGGAGGCCCAGGGACATATCAGGGCGACCTCGTCGTCGATCGCGACCAGGCGGTCGCTCCGGCGGATCTCCTCACGCAGGATCTCGCCGAGCAGGCTCGCCCCGGCGGTCCGTTCGCGGTAGGCGCCGACCCGTTCCCGTTCCCTGGCGACCGCCGGCGGCACGAACTCCATCGCCCCGAGCTGGGCGTGGCTGTGCTCCAGCGAGGCGCCCGAGTCGGGGCCCTGGTTCAGGATCAGCTGCACGTAGGCGGCATCGGCGTGGGCACGCATGCGGCTCCGCCACATGGACACTGCGGCGGCCAGCCCCTCCGGGTCGAGGTCGGCCAGCGAGGCGACGTGGCCGGAAGCGTTGACGATCACCTCATGGGCGCCGACCGCGGGGCGGGAGGCGAACATGTCCGGCTCGCTGCCCCGGCCCGAGGCGAGCAACGGGTCGGCCGAGCTGGCGAAGGCGCTGCCGGCGGCGGAACCGGATCCCGAGGCGGCCCGGCCGCCGGCCGGACGGCCGCCCTCGAGCACCGGCTCGGGCGCCGGTTCCTCGACCGGGGAGACCGCCGGGTACAGGTTCGGCACCGTCCGGGTGCGCCAGCCCGGACCGTCGGCGGGGCCGCCGTCGGGCCGATCGGCCTCCACCTCGGGCGGGGTCGCCGCCTCGTTGCCCTCGCAGAAGGGACAGCCCTCGTGGCCGCTCGGGCTCCAGGGCTCCGGGTTGAAGTCGTCCGGCCGCTCCGCCCGGCCCGGTGCGATCAGCACCCGGCCGCCGGAAAGCTGGTCGATCCTGATCTCGGGGGAACTCAAAGGTTGCGGCTACGCGGCGGGCGGCTGGTCGTCGCCCGACCCGCCGATCGTCGGATGGATCACCGGGTCGCCGCCCCTGTCCGGGTTGCCGATGTTCCCGAGCGTCTGCTGGAAGGCGGAGATCAGGTCCATCGGCAACGGGAAGATCACGGTCGAGTTCTGGTTGCCGCTGATCTCGAGCAGCGTCTGCAGGTAGCGGAGCTGGAGCGAGGCCGGGTTGCGGGAGATGATGTCGGCCGCGTCGGTGAGCTTCTCGGCCGCCTGGTACTCGCCCTCGGAATTGATGATCTTGGCGCGCCGTTCGCGTTCCGCCTCGGCCTGCCGGGCCATCGCCCGCTGCATCGCCTCGGGGATCTCGACGTCCTTGATCTCGACCGTCGTGACCTTGACCCCCCAGGGCTCGGTCTGCTCGTCGATGATCTTCTGAAGCGACTCGTTCAGCCGCTCGCGTTCGGCCAGGATCTCGTCCAGTTCGGCCTTGCCGAGCACGGCGCGGAGCGAGGTCTGGGCGATCTGCGAGGTTGCGATCAGGTAGTTCTCGACATCGGTGATCGCCTTGTTCGGGTCGAGCACGCGGAAGTAACAGACCGCGTTGACCGAGGTGGGGACGTTGTCGCGGGTGATCACTTCCTGCGGCGGGATGTTCAGGGTGACCGTCCGCAGGTCGATCTTGACCATGCGGTCGATGAAGGGGATCAGCAGGATCAGCCCCGGGCCCTTCTGGTTGATCAGGCGCCCGAGCCGGAAGATCACGCCACGCTCGTACTCGCGCAGGATCTTGATCGCCGAGAAGAGGATGATCAGGGCGAAGATCGCCAGGATCACGATCAGGGTTCCGATGACTTCCATCGCTAGTTCTCTCCTTCGTTGTTTTCAGTCCGTGGGGCGACGACGAGGGTCAGGCCGCTGACCTCGGTCACGGTCACCTTCTCGCCGATGCCGAGGCGCGCGTCTGAGTCGGCGAGCCGGGCCTGCCAGAGCGCGCCGTCGACGAAGACCTGGCCGTCGGGCCGCAACGCGACCCGCACGTCACCTTCCATCCCGACCAGATCCTCCGGGCCGTAGCGGACCGGGGCGCCCCTGGTCTGGCTGGCTCGCTCGATCACGAAGAGCATGAACAGCCCCAGCGCGATCGAACCGATCGCCACCGCGACTATCGAGGTCGGGTCGGTGTCGCGATCGAACATCCAGATGCCGGAGGCGACCAGTGAGACGACGCCGGCGATCGAGAAAGGCCGATACAGGTGGAAGGCGACCGCGGCGATGAAGAGCGCGATCGCCAGCAGGAGCAGACCGACGCCGAGCCCGGTGGGACCGATGTCGACCATTCCGATGACTCCGAAGACCAGGGCGACGATGCCGAGGATGGCGGGGATGAAGCCGCCGGGTGTCATCGTCTCGACCCCGATGCCGACCAGGCCGAGGACGATCAGGAGGTAGACGAGTGTCGGGTCGCTGATCTCCACTCAGGCGAGCGTATCGGCTCAGCCCGATCGGCCCTCTACCGCGTACTGCTGGATCGCCTCATCGAGCGAGGCCTGGTCCGGGAAGCCGCCGCTGTGGGTCTGGATCAGCTTGCCGTTCGCGTCGTAGAAGACGGTCCGGGGATAGCCGACACCGCCCACCTCTCCGGCAATCTCGGCCTTCGGGTCCGTGTAGCTCGGGTAGGGGACCGGGTGGTCGGCGAGGAAGTCACCCGCCAGATCGTCGGCATCCTCCGCATTGACCCCCAGGAAGGCCACCTTCTTGCCCATGTTCGCCGAGGCCTGCTGGAAGTAGGGGAACTCCTGTCGGCAAGGACCGCACCAGGAGGCCCAGACGTTGACCACCACCGGGAAGCCCTTGAGCGACTCGATCCGCTTGTCGTAGGCATCGAGCCCGCCGGAGAGCAGCTCGTTCCCCTGCTCGTGGAGGGCCGCAAGCGGGGCCGGCGAGCCGGCCAGCTTCTTCGCGTAGTCGGGCGGCGGAGGGGCGTCCTCGTCCCCGGAGCCACAGCCCGCGATCAGGCCCAGCAGCCCCGCGCAGAGCACCGCCAGAACCAGAAGTCGTCTGTGAGCAGCCAGTTTCATGCCAGTAGTGATTAAATACAGGTACGCGGTCCGCCATCTCGTGGACCTAGGAGGAAACTGACGTCAGTCCGTCCAGCGTCGTCGTCGGAATCCTCGATCACCCACTCGTCCGGGCCGGGTCGATTGGCCGGGTCCGGGACATTTGCGAAGGCTTGAATTGGCCCCGACTACTGCAGCACCCGCACAAGGTGCGGCTCCTTCAAAGAAAGACATCGAGCGTGCGTCCGAATTCGCGCGTGAACCACTCCTGCTGAATGGCGACGGCCCCGAGGCCTTGGTCCCGGGCACCGCGCGCCGTCGAGCCTTCGACGCCGCGATCGCGGAACTCGACGCCGGGCTGACCGAACCGTCGGTCGAGTGGCGTCGCAACTTCTCGCTGCTGCTCGGGCTGGAGCGCCTGATCGGCCAGGAGCCGCCCACCCTGAAGGACGGCGCCGAGCTCAACCCGCATCAGATCGACGCCCTCTCCGGAACGCTGACCGAGCTGCTCGCCGAGCAGCAGATCAGCGTCGACGAGGATCTCGACGCCGACCTGGAAGAGGAGCCGGTCGAGGACGAAGCCGATGCGGTCGAGGAAGACGAGGCCGATCGATCCGAAGAGGACGAGGAGGACGAGGCCACCCTCGGGTCCGAGGCGATCGACGAGATCGTGGTCGAGGAAGAGGAAGAGGAGCCTCAGGACTGGGTCGACTCCGGCGAGGAGGACCAGCCCGAGGAGGTCGAGGACGCCCCCGACGATCCCGGCGCCGCCCGCCGCTTCTGGTTCGAGCACGCGACCGGCGCCGGCAAGACGGTCGCCGCGGTCGGCTTCATCGAGGCGACCCGCACCGGCGGCGTCCTGATCCTCACCCACCGCCGGAACCTGGTCGATCAGTTCATCGGCGAGATCTCCGACCGCGGCTACAAGGACCGGCTGCGCCCGCCGCTGCTGGACGGCCGCGACGAGGCCGACGGCCCGGTCACGGTCGAGACCTACCAGTGGTTCGTCCGCAACGCGAAGCGGGTCTCGAACGCCTACTCGGTGATCATCTGCGACGAGGCGCACACCGCCCTCGGCGAGAAGACCTCGGCCTGCATCCGCTCGATGCCCGGCCCGGTCTACATCGGCATGACCGCGACCGGCGCCCTGATCGCCCGCCACGTCGCCGACCTCTTCCCCACCCAGACCTCCCGCTTCGATCTGGCCCAGGCGGCCCGCCGCGGCGTGATCGCCCCGCTCCGCTGCCTGCGCATCCCGCCCGGCCCCGGGGTCCGCACGATCGCCAAGGTGCCGCTCCGCAAGGGCGAGGTCGACCAGGACTTCGACCAGGAAGAGCTGGCCAAGCTGCTCGACCAGGCTCCGTTCAACATGGCGATCGCCGACCTCTACAAGTCGCGTTTCCGCAAGGCGCCCGGCGTGCTCTACACGGCCGGCGTCCAGCACGCGAAGAACGTCGCCGCCGCCTTCCAGGAGTTCGGCATCAACGCCAAGGCGGTCTCCGGCGAGACCCCGAAGCGAGAGCTCTCCGAGACCCTGGCCGCCTTCGAGCGGGGCGAGGTCGACGTGCTCTGCAACGCGCAGCTGCTGGCCGAGGGCTGGAACTCGCCGAGAGCTACAATTTGTATGCATTTGGCGCCGACCGCGTCGAAGCGCATCTACCAGCAGCGGGTCGGTCGTGTCACCCGTCGCTCGCCCACCAAGGAAGCCGGCCTGGTGATCGACTTCGTCCACCCGGCGACCACCCACGACGAGTCGATCGTCACCCTTCACAGCCTGCTCGACCGCGACGTCTACCGTGGCGGCGCGATCGTGGTCGGCCCGGTCCGCCGCGGCCGTGGCCGCAAGGTCCGGGTCGAACGCCGCATCGTGCCGGTCTCCGACGATCCGCAGCGCCGCATCGAGGTGCTGGAGCGGGACATCTGGCGGATCGCGGTCGAGAACCTCGACTACGCCGAGCAGCATGTCTGGGCCGCCCTGGCCGGGTCCCGGGTCACCACCCAGGGCTGGCGCCGGGCCAAGGCGATGCTCCAGCACGATCGGACCAAGGAGCTCAGGCGCCGCTATCTGCTGACCTGCGTCCAGCGCAACCGCAACGCGCAGCTGCGGATCAAGGCGCTCGGCGAGATCGCCAACCTCAAGGATCCCGAGGCCTTCGACGACGCGATCGACATCGTCGGGACCTGGTCGCGAGACGACAAGCGGGCCGGCACCAAGGTGCTGCTCCAAGCCTTGGTCGACAAACGGATCGGCCGCCGCGACCAGGCCCAGGCCTGGGTCTGGCGGCTCGCCTCCTACACCCGTGAACTACACGAGGAGTACGCGGTCCAGCGTTGGCCGGAGACCAAGCGCCTGCTCGGCCTGTTGGTCAACTCGGCCGGCCGGGCCCATGGCAAGAACGCCCGCAAGCTGGTCCAGTCGGCGCGGAAGCAGGACCGCCGCCTGGCGGTCTCGCTGCTCGCCGCCGCGGTCGCCCACACGCCGGAGGGCGAGGAGGTCCTGCGCGGGGCCCGGATGAGGATGGCGCGGAAGCCGTCCGCGGTCGCCCGCGAGCTGCTCCGCAACTTCCCGAAGGGCAGCAAGAAGCGTCGCCGCAAGAAGAACAAGAAGAAGGACGAGGCGAACCCGGAGGTGGAGGCCACCGAGACCACGGAGACCGGGGCCGAAGCGGAAGCCGAGGGCACCGAGCCGGAGGTCGAAGAGACCGAGGCCGAGGAGTCGCCCGAGCCGGAAGAGACGGATGAGGCCGACGAGGCCGAAGCCGAGGGAGACGACGATGAAGAAGCTGATTCGAAGTAGCGCCCTGGTGCTGCTGGTCGGCCTGGCCGTGGCCGGCTGTGGCGCCGACAAGCAGGAGAAGCTCTCCCTCAATCTCGACACCTTCACCTCGCCGAGCGGCAACATCGGCTGCATCGCGGACGACTCCATGGTCCGCTGCGACATCGCCAAGCATGACTGGACCGTCAAGCCGAACCCGAAGTGTCAACTCGACTGGGGCAACGGCCTCTCGGTCGCGGGCGGCCCCGGCCGGATCGTCTGCGCCGGCGACACGACGATGAACAGCGGCTCCGCCCTGGCCACCGACAAGATCAACATGGTCGGCCCGTTCGAGTGTCAGAGCGAGGGCGAAGACGGCATGCGCTGCGAGAACATGACGACCGGCCACGGCTTCGAGCTCTCACCCGAGCGCTACGACACTTTCTGACCGATCAGATCCGGGGCTTCCACCTGAGGAGGTGGCGCTCGTTCGAGCGCAGCCAGGCCGCCTCGGCGCGGTACTCGGGGAAGGCCGCGGCGAGATCGTTCCAGAAGGCGCGGGAGTGGTTGTGGTGACGGATGTGGATCAGCTCGTGGACCACGACGTAGCGCAGAGCCTCGGGCCGGCCGAGCACCAGCCGCCAGTTGAAGGAGAGGGTGCCGGAGGTCGAGCAGGATCCCCAGCGGGTGCGTTGGTTGCGGACCGTGACCTTTTTGGCCCGTAGCCCGAGGCGGTCTCCCTCCGACTCGACCAGAGGCTCGATCCGATCGCGGGCCTCGCGTCGATACCAGCGGTCGATCGCGGCCAGGACCTTGGCCCGGCTGCCGCCGCCGACGACCAGCCCCTCGTCGCCCTGCCGGGCGATCGCGCGGCCGGTCCCGGTCGGTTGGATCGGCAGGGGGCGGCCCTCCAGCCAGACGACCCCTGGCCGGGCGTACTCGATCGCTGCGTCCGTCTCGTTCAACTGGGACGGTCTGGCAGGGAGAGATGGACTTCGCCCGCGGAGAGCGTGGCGAGGCAACCCGCGGCGGTCTCGACCAGGAGATTGCCCTGACGGTCGATCCCGGCGGCGGTGCCGCTGCCCTCGTCCCAGCCGATCTGCCTTCCTCGCAGCGCGTCTCGGCGTGAGAACTCGGCCAGGGTGTCCTCCACCGGGGTGGCGAGCCGCTCGCCGACGCAACGGTTGAGGGCGGCTACCGCCTCGTCGAAGGAGACGCCGCGACCGACCGAGGTGGCGCGCCTGCGCAGCTCCTCCGGGAACTCCTGCTCCGCGATCGAGAGGTTCAGGCCGACTCCGGCGACGGCCCAGCCGTCCTGCGGCCTGGCCTCGACCAGGATGCCCGCGCACTTCCGGCCTTCGATCCAGATGTCGTTGGGCCACTTCATCCGGACCTCGGGAACGCCCAGCGTCTCCACCGCCTCGCAGACCCCGACACCGATCTGGAGGGGCAGCGTGTCCGGCACCTCGACCGGCTGCCGCAGCACGAAGCTCCAGGCGACCGCCGACCCGGCCGGCGTCGACCAGGGACGTCCCTGCCGGCCCCGGCCCGCCGTCTGCTCCTCGGCGGTGAAGAGCGCCCCGGCCGGAGCGCCCGCGGCGGCCGCCTCCCGAGCCCGCTCGTTGGTCGAACCGATCGAGCGGAAATGGACATGCGGACGGCCGATGATCACCGCTCGGAGGCTAGCGATCCACCCTCACCTATGTGAGCGCGAAGTGCAACAAGTCCGGGAGATCCGTGAATGCCCCTGCTGGCGACCGCTACGCTGGACCTGTGCCCGTTTCGCATGAAAGATCGGCCTGGAGCGACGAGCGTCTCGACGACCTCGCCCGCTTCACGCGGGACGGCTTCGCAAACGTGGACCGGAGGTTCGCTCAGATAGACCAGCGGTTGACGCAGATGGATCAGCGGCTCGACCGTATGGAGGATCGGATCGCCGCGCTGCAGCGCACCCTCGTGATCGGCATGTTCGGCCTCTCCGGCACCCTGCTGGCGACCGTTCTCGCCATCGTGCTCAAGGGCGGGTAGTCAGGCCGAGGCGGCCGGCGTGATCCTCACCACGTCGTCCGGGACAAGGCCGAAGCGGCTGGCGGCGCTGCCGCGGTTGACCGCGATCGCCAGATGGCCGGACGAGTCGAGGAAGAGCACCGGCTCCCCGGTGGCGACGTCGCCGAAGGTGCGGCCGAAGGGGATCATCATCTTCTGACGGGGTGTCTCCATCCAGACGGCGACGCTTTCGGTCAGGAACGTACGGCGCAGGGCCTCGGAGTAGAGGTCGAGCGAGGCGTTGCCGTACTGGTCGAGGAAGAGCACGTGGCCGGTCAGGGCCTCCGGCGTGATCTCGGGGCGAGGCAGGTCGAGCTGGGTCAGGTCGGAGAAGCCGACCGGGGCGCCGACCTCGCCGGCTGCGGCGCCGCCGGCCAGCGCCGCCGCGACCGGGGAGAAGACGTCCCGGCCGTGGAAGGTGTCGCTGTCCCCGACCCGAAGCGGGGTGTCGGAGATGTCGAAGGCGGCCTCGACCCCGCCCAGCGCCTCGGACGCCGGCATCAGCAGGACGTTCTCGGGGCCGACCAGGTGGTGGCCGCCCGCCTGCAGGACGATCGCGCGGCGGTTGGTGCCGACCCCCGGGTCGACCACGGCCAGGTGAACGGCCCGAGGCGAGAACCGCACGGCGGCGGCCAGGGCCAGGGCACCGCGACGCACGTCTCCGGGCGGGATGCCGTGGGTGATGTCGACCACCCGCGCCGGCGGGTCGGCGGTGGTCATGACCAGCCGGCAGACCCCGGCGTACTCGTCGCCGTAGCCGAAGTCGGTCAGGAAGGTGACCAACCCGGGGCTACGGGAATCGGAAGGACTCACAGTCCCGATCCAGGTCCTTCAGGTCCATGTGGGCCAGGTCCCGGCCGCGGCCGCAGGCGATCTGCTCGCCGCCCCGGTGGTCGAGAGCATCGATCTCGTCCGGGCCGGGCCCGCCGAAAAAGCTGTCGAGCCCACCGCCCCCGTAGAGCTGGTCGGCGCCGGCCGCCCCGATCAGCATGTCCGGGCCGGGCCCGCCGTCGAGGTAGTCCATGCTGCGGCCCCCGAACAGGGCGTCCGTCCCGCCCTCGCCATAGACCGAGGTCGGGACCGTGAGCGGCCCGTCGAAGCTGGTCAACGAGTAGTCGATCTGGCTGCCGGCGACCATGTCGTTGCCCGGTCCGGCCTTGACCAGGATGTTGACGAACCTGGCCCGGATCCGGGCGTCGATCTGGTCGCCGGGAGCACCATCCGGGAAGTTGTCGGGAAAGAAGTCGAGAGCCGCGGCCCGGCCGTCCATCCCCATCTTGATCAGGTCGTCGCCGTCGGTGCCGCCGATCCCGAAGCTGAGCGACGGGCCACGGGCGGAGAAGCTGATCCCCTTGCCTCCCGCATCGGCCGGGGTGGCGCCGGGACCGAACTCGGGCGCCCGGTCGACGTAGAGGGTGGAGCCGGTCGCGCGACGGTCGGCCCGGAACACGATCCGGTCGAGATTGACCATGGTCGGTCGCCCTCCGACGCACTTCAGCGGGTTCATGCGCTGATCGTCGGCGACGTCGATCCTGGTGCCGGCGCCGGGCGAGAGCGCGACCACCTCTTCGAAGCGGTTGACCCGGATCTCGAGCCGGTTGCCGGCCGGGCCGGCGGGGCCGGCGGCCACGTAGCGGCAGCCGATCCCGGCGGTCGCGTCCGAGGCGAAGGCGAGACAGGCCAACGCGAGGCCCATCGCCAAGGCCACTGCCCTGACCGGAGTGAGGGTCGATCCCATGGACGGATTCTATTTCCACGCCCGCCGGACGCGCTTGCATTTCTTATGCATATAGGTCGATAATCAAAACGAAGGCCCATTCGCGAATCGAGGAGGTTCCCATGCGCAAACCAAACCGGCCTGGCATCGCCGTACTGCTCCTGTTGATCGGGGCCCTGGGCCTCTCGGCCGTCCCGGCGACCGCGAAGACGAAACGGATCAAACCCCTGACCGGCGACTACGGCAAGCAGTTCGGCGACGGGCAGCGGGCCTACGTCGACACCAAGAACGGCAAGATCCTGAGCGCCGACCTCAAGCTCGCCTTCAAGAGCGGCGGCGAGATCTGCTCGCCCTGGGGCGTGGCCGCCCTGCCTCCGAAGTATCAGGTGTTCATTCCCGTGACCCTGAAACACGCGGTCACCCCCAAGGCCAACAACAGCTTCACCGTGCCGCTGAACAAGACGACCACCGAGATGACCAAGGCGACCGGCACGATCACGGGCCGCTTCATCACCGCGCGGAAGGCCACCTTCACGGTCAAGGTCAGCGAAGGGAGCTGCAAGGCGAAGCTGGTCGTCAAAGTCGCGAAGTACCTGAAGGCGGGCCCGTTCGCCCACTGATCCGGAGCCGCATACCCCAAAGTGAGCCTTGTGGCGGTGAGGCGGGGCGGCAGATAATCGGCCGGTTTCCCGCAACGAACCCAGGAGCACCATGAACCGATCCCGATTCACCCGCCTCGCCATCCTCGCGCTCGGACTCGCCCTCGCGGTGGGCGTGGCCAGCCCCGCCGCCGCCAAGGTCAAGCCGAAGGACGGCGCCTACTACCAGGCGCTCGGCAAGCAGAGCGGCTACATCATCACCGAGAAGGGCAAGATCACCGGCGTCAGCGCGACCCTCAAGTTCAAGCTGAAGAACGGCAAGACCTGCATCCCCGAGGGCCTCTACGACTCGGACGGCGTGGCCGGCGTCTACTTCGCGCCGAAGCGCCCGGTCGCCCCCAAGCGGACCAACCGCTTCTCCTTCAAGGGCACGAAGCAGACCTCCTACCCGAAGCTGAAGACCTCGATCAGCGGCCGGCTCGTGAACGCCAACAAGGCCGCCTTCACGATCAAGGCCCGGCAGGGCGGCTGCTCGGCGCAGCTGACCCTGAAGCGGGCGAAGTACACCGCCGGCGGCTGAGCCCGCTCAGGAGCCCACGGCCTGGATCGACTCGACGAGTCCGTCCAGGTCGTGGCGCTCCGCCTCGACCCGCACCGTGAAGCCGGCCTCGCGGGCGGCGGCGCTGGTCACCGGGCCGATGGTCGCGACCTCCGGACCGAACCGAGCCGGGTCGGCTCCGGCGGCCACGAAGTTGTGGACCGAGGAGGCCGAGGTGAAGGTCACGAAGTCGGCCTCCGAGGCACGCGTCAGATCCCGATCCGAGAGTGGCTCGGGCACCGTCCGGTAGACCGGCATCACGGTCACCTCGGCGCCCCGCCCCGCCAGGGTGTCGGGCAACAGGTCGCGGCCCTCCTCGGCCCGCGCCATCAGCACCTTCCGCCCCTCCATCGGCACGCTCTCCAGGGCCTTGATCATGCCTTCGGCCACGAAACGCTCCGGCAGGTGATCGGCGCGGAGGCCACGGGCCGAGAGGGCGCGGGCGGTCGATGGCCCGATCGCGGCGATCTCCGCGCCGGCGAAGCTCCGCGAGTCGAGCCCCCTCCCCTCGAGCAGGCCGAAGAAGGCCGAGACCCCGGTCGGGCTGGTGAAGCAGACCAGGTCGAATCCCTCGGCGGCGAACCTCTCCAGGGGACCGTCCACCCGGGCGTCCTCGGCCTCGATCAGCTCGGTCCGCGAGACCGGCAGCTCGATCGCCTCGGCACCCACCTCGCGCAGCTTGCCGGCCAGCACCGACGCCCGGTCGCGGGCCCGGGTCACGACCACGGAGCGGCCGAAGAGCGGGCGCCGCTCGAACCAGGCCAGGCGATCGCGGGCCGAGACGACCTCGCCGACCACCACCAGGGCAGGCGGACGCAGCCCGGCCTCGGAGACCCGGTCGGCGATGGTCTCGATCGTGCCGGTGACGACCCGCTGCTCGGGCGTGGTGCCGCGCTCGATCACGGCCACCGGCTCGGTCGAGGGCCGGCCGCCGCGGACCAGCGCCTCGGCGTTCGCGCCCAGCTTGCCCAGCCCCATGTAGAAGACGATCGTGCCCGGGGTCCGCGCGAGCCGTTCCAGGTCGAGCTTCAGCTCCGGCTGCTCCGGGTCCTCGTGGCCGGTGGCGAAGGTCACGGCGGCGGACTGATCGCGATGGGTCACCGGGATGCCGGCGTAGGCGCTGGCCGCGACCCCGGCGGTGACCCCCGGAACCACCTCGAACTCCAGGCCGGCCTCCCGCAGCGCCTCCGCCTCCTCGGCGCCACGGCCGAAGAGGAAGGGATCGCCGCCCTTGAGGCGGACGGTTCGGAGCCCGGCCCGGCCGCTCTCGACCAGCCTCCGGTTGATCTCCGCCTGGCCGAGCCCGGGTCGGCCCGGCTCCTTGCCGACGTAGACCAGGTCCGCCTCGGGCCGAGCGCCCTCCAGCGCATCGGGCGGGATCAGACGGTCGTAGTAGATGACGTCGGCCGCCGCGATCAGCTCCAGCGAACGACGGGTCATCAGCCCGGCATCGCCCGGTCCGGCCCCGACCAGGGCGACCGGGACAGGCCTGGCCGCCGCGTCTGGATCAGCGTCGCTCACGCGTCCAGCGTACCCGCGAGCAGGGCGTCCGCCCCCGCCGCGAGCATCCTCCCGGCCAGCTCGCGGCCCAGCTCGGCGGGCCGGGACGGATCGCCCTCGACCCGGTCGCGGAGCCAGGCCGAGCCGTCGGCAAGGCCGGCGAACCCGTCGATCGTCAGTTGACCCTCGAGCAGGCGGGCGTGGAACCCGACCGAGCTGTCGCAGTCCGCCCCGATCGCGACCACGGCGGCCCGCTCGGCGGTCAGGGCGCGTTCGGAGTCCTCGTCGCCGATCGCCCCGGCCTCCTCGAGGCCGGGCCCGTTGGTCCTCCCCTGCACGACCAGCGCGCCCTGGCCGGCGGCCGGGGTCATCCGATCCGGGTCGAAGGCGAAGCTCGCCTCGTCGGCCCGACCGAGTCGTTCGAGCCCGGCCATCGCGAGGACGAGACCGTCGCACTCGCCGGCCCGGAGCTTCGCGATGCGGGTGTCGACGTTGCCGTTCATCGGCACCGGCACCAGGTCCGGCCGGAGCGCCAGCAGCTGGGCCCGTCGGCGCAGGCTCGACGTCCCCACCCGCGCCCCCTCGGGGATCTCCTCCAGCGAGCCGCCCGGTCCGATCCAGGCGTCTCTGACGTCCGCCCGGGGTGGCACGGCCGCGATCACGAGCCCGCCCTCCATCTCGCCCGGCAGGTCCTTGGCGGAGTGGACCCCGAGCTCGGCGCCGCCCGAGAGCACCGCCTGCTCGACCCCTCGCACGAAGCGCTCCTTGTCACCGGGGCCGGTCTGGTTGGCGACCTCGACCAGCGCGGTGTCGGCGGCCAGGAGATCCGCCACGAGGCGGGTCTGGGCCAGCGCCAGGGGGCTGGGCCGGGTGGCGATCCGCAGGGCGGGGCTCAAACGTCGCGGCGGATCGGGGTGACCGTCGCCTCGGAGCCGCCGCCCGGGTCGGTCTCGACATCCAGCCCGAACAGCTCCCGCACCGTGTTGACGACCTCGTACGCGGGCTCGGTCCCGGCCAGCTCCTTCAACCTGATGGTCGGCTCGTGGAGCAGGCGCTGCGCGACCGCCCGGGCGACCGCCTCGACCCGTTCCCGGTCGGCGTCGCCCAGCCCGGTCCAACGGTTCTCGTTCTCTGCCAGCACCCTCCGCACGATCTCGTCGGCGCGCTCACGGAGCGCGACCACGGCCGGCAGCACCTCTAGCGAGTCGAGCCAGGACTCGAACAGGTCGAGCTCGGCGGTGATGATCCGCTCGGCCTTCCGCGCCTCGGCGGCGCGACCCGCCGCGTTGCGCTCGACCACGACCTGCAGGTCGTCGATGTCGGTGACCGTGACGCCGGGCAGGTCCCGGACCTCGGGATCGATGTCCCGGGGGACGGCGAGGTCGACCAGGAACAGCGGCTTCCCGTCACGGGCTTCCATGACCGGCTCGAGCAGCTCGCGGTCGATCAGGTGGTGGGGCGAGTTGGTGGCCGAGATGACGATGTCCGGTGCGGTCAACCGCTGGGGCAGGTCGGCCACCCGGGCCGCCTCGCCGCCGAAGCGCTGGGCCAGGCCCTGGGCCCGGTCGAAGTGACGGTTGGCGATGAAGACCGACTCGGTGCCGCGGCTGTTCAGCGCCCGGGCGACCAGCTCGGCGGTGTCGCCGGCCCCGACCACCAGCGCCTGGCGGTTGGCAAGGTCACCGACCGCGCGGCGGGCCTCGGTGACCGCGACCGAGGCGACCGAGACGCCCTTCTCGCTGATCCCGGTCTCGTTGCGGGCCCGGCCCCCGGCGGCGATCGCTCCCCGGAAGAGACGACCCAGGATCGGCCCGGAGGCGCCTTCGACCAGGGACAGCTCGTGGGCCCGCTTGACCTGACCCTGGATCTCGGCCTCGCCGAGGATCATCGAGTCGAGCCCCGCGGTCACCTGGAAGAGGTGGCGGGCCGCGTCGGGGCCACGCAGCGCGTAGAGGTGCCCGACCAGCTCGGTCGGGCGGATGTCGGCCTGCGAGGCGAGCGCGGAGAGCACGTCGGATTCCGCCACCACCGGGTCGACCGCGACCAGGTAGACCTCGGTCCGGTTGCAGGTCGAGACGACGGTCGCCTCGATCGCCGCGCCCGACCCGGTCAGGTCGGCCATCAGGCCGGCGGCGCGCCCTTCCGGCAGGGCCAGCCGTTCGCGGAGCCCCAGCGGGGCGGTCTTGTGGGAGAGGCCGAGTGCTAGGAGCTCAGACACCGGACGGCTCTTTGGCGCCGGTCTCGGTGGCGGCCGGGGCGGCGGGCGTCTGCCCGGCCTCGACCTCTTCGGTCAGCTCCGCGATGTCGCGGCTGATCCGCTGGAACTTGGCCCCGAGGATCCCCAGGTAGACCAGCAGCAGGATCAGGAAGACCATGTAGGCGGCGACGACGTAGCCGGTCGAGTCGTTGGGTACTGCGTCAAACATCTACTGAGCCTCCAGGTTTGGTGCGATCCGCCGCCCGACCGTTCCGGACGTCTCTTCTCCACCGCCGAAGCCCTGAGCTTCGAGCGCGCGCCGCAGCTTCGAGACCTGGCCCGAGGTCTGCTTGCCGAGCAGCTCGAGCTTGACCAGGGTCACCCAGAGCAGGGCGACGCCGACCAGGCAGACCAGGAAGGTGAACATCATCGAGCCGGGGAGCCCGCCGCCGCTGGTCGCGAAGACGCGCGGGTGGATCAGACTCTCGGCCATGCGTACGGCCATGAAGTTGAGGGGCACGAAGGCGCCGGCCATGATCGCGAAGACCGAGGCGTAGCGAGCCTGGCGGTCACGGTCCTCGATCGCGTACCGGAACGGGTAGTACGTGCAGTAGAGGAGGAAGACGATCAGGAAGCTGACCAGGGTCGGCTCGTCCCAGACCCAGAAGTGACCCCAGGAGGCCTTGGCCCAGAGGCAGCCGGTGATCAGCGTGGCGACCCCGAAGACCACCGAGAGGTGGATGAAGACATAGGAGTTCGCGTCATGCCGCCGGTCGCCGGAGCGCAGGTGGCGGAAGCCCTCGACCCCGCCGGCGATGAACCCGCAGAGCGCGACGATCGCCAGCGGCACATGCAGGTAGAAGATCTTCTGCTTGAAGCCCTGGTCGGCGTCCATCGGCACCCAGAAGAAGACCAGCGCGAAGCCGGCGATCAGGACGAGCGCCGTGAGGATCGAAAGTTGTTTGAGACCACGTCCCGACATTTTCGGATTCCGCCCGGTGCCGTCTCAGTCCTCGAGGAGGAAGTCGAAAACGGCATATCCGACGAGGCAGAAGATCCCATCGTATAGACCGAGCACGAGCAGCCAAGTCCCGAACTTGTCGTAGCTCGGGCCGCCGACGTCCAGCAGCGGCGCGGTGGCGGAGGTCGCGGCGATCATCAAAGGCACGACCAGGGGAAGCAGCAGCAGCGGAACGAGGAGGTCCCGGGCCCGGGAATTGACCGCCATCGAGGAGATCAAGGTGCCCAGCGCGGCGAAGCCGAGATTGGTCGCCATGAGGATCACGATGAGCGGCAGGAGACCCGACCACTCCTGGAGGAAGAACACGGCGAAGACCGGGATCACGATCAACTCCAGCACCGCCAGGTAGAGGAAGAGGACCGCCGCCTTCGCCGCGAAGAGCACCGCCCGGTCGACCGGGGCCAGCCGGAACGCGTCGAAGCCGCCCTCCTCCCGTTCGGCCAGGAAGATCCGGTTGATCCCCAGCACCGCTGCGAACAGCAGGGTGGTCCAGACCACGCCCGAGGCCAGGCTGCCCGAGAGCGCGGTCCGGTCGAGGCCGAAGCGGAAGATGATGAAGGTGGTCACCGCGAACAGGACCATGGCCGGGAGCGAGCGCATCGTCCGCAGCTCGATCCGCAGGTCCTTGCCGACCACGGCCATGAAGGCCTGGCGCGAGGGGGTCACGCGGCCGCTCCGATCCGGAGCTCCAGCACCTGGTCGGCCTCCGCCCGGGCGCCCTGCGGGTCATGCGAGACGACCACCCTGGTGACCGGCCCGTCGGACTCCCAGCCGAGGTCGCAGGGATGCCCGATCAGCGACCGGGCCGCCTCCCGGCCTTCCGGGTCGAGGTTCGAGTCGGGCTCGTCGAGCAGCAGCAGCCGCGGCCGATGGAGGACCGCCCGGCAGATCGCGATGCGCTGCTTCATGCCGGCCGAGTAGTCGCTGACCCGGTCGCCGGCCCGACGGCCCATGCCGACCACTTCGAGGTCGGCGTCGATCCGGGCCTTGGCCTCGGCCGCGGGGATCCCGTACATGCGGGCCTGGAACTCGAGGTTCTCCCGGCCGCTCAGGTCCTCGTAGAGCATCGGCTGATGACCGAGGTAGCCGATCCGCCCGCGCAGCTTCCAGGCGTCCTTCGGAAGCTCGGTCCCGAGCACCGAGACCTCGCCGCGGCTGGGCCGGAGCAGGGTCGCCAGGATCCGGAGCAGGGTGCTCTTGCCGGAGCCGTTCGGCCCCAGCACGGCCAGCGAGGCGTCGGCGGGCAGCTCGAGATCGACCCCGGTCAGCGCCGGCCGGTCGCCGTAGTCCCGACCGAGCCCACTCAGCCGAATCGCGTTCTCAGACCCGTCAGACATCCGAGGCAGTGTCCCATCTACGGGGCTACGTGGAACTCCTCGACCTGGATCTGCTTCTGACCGGCGTGGCCGGGATAGACCGGGCCGGCGCCGCCGACCAGGTCGCCGACCCCGGGCAAAGGGTCGGGACGGAGATCGGCCCGGACGTCGAAGATCGTGATCCCGGGCAGGGTCACGCCCTGCTTGGAGGCGGTGACGAAGTGGGCGTCCCCATCACCGTCGGGATCGACCTTCTCGACGTAGATCACCCGACCGCTGGCCACGGTGCAGTTCGACGAGTCGGCCGGGCAATGCGAAGGCGGGAGCTTCGGCGCGGCGGCTTTCGGCACGGCCGGCGCCGGTTCCTTCACGGGGCCGGTCTCACCGTCCGAGCCGTCACCCGACCCGCATCCGGCAACGGCCAGCACGGAAACCACCCCGAGCAGGAAGAAACGACGATTTACCCCGAATGCCGGGGGAAATCGTCGTTTCTTTCGACGCTGAATCAGGAGCCGCGCTTGGTGATCCGCTTGCCGACTTGCAGCAGCGGGCCGGCGCCCGACTTGAGCGCCTCGATCCGCTGGCCGCCCTTGCCGTAGAGCAGGTTGGCCGAGGACTTCATCGCCTTGGCGAGGGTCTCGTCGTACGGGTGCCACCAGAAGTTCCGGGTCAGGCCGGGCTCGTAGGTGACCAGCTTGATCTCGACGCACTCGTAGAAGCCGAACTTCGAGTGGGAGTGGCCGAGGCCGGAATCCTTGACCCCGCCCCAGGTGCACTGGCAGGCGCCGTGGGTGAACATGTGGTCGTTGATCCAGACCATGCCGGCGTCGATCTTGTCGGCGATCCGCTCGCCGCGCTGACGGTCCTTGGTCCAGACCGAGGAGCCGAGGCCGAACTCGGAGTCGTTGGCGAGGTCGAGCGCCTCCTGGTCGGAGTCGACGGTCATGATCGGCAACACCGGGCCGAAGATCTCCTCGTTCATGATCCGCATGTCGTGGGTGACGTCGGTCAGCACGACGGGGGCGATGAAGTTGCCCTCGGGAAAGCCCTCGACGTCGACCGGGCCGCCGCAGCGCAGGGTCGCGCCGCTGGCGACCGCGTCGTCGACCAGCTCCCGGACCAGGTCGTACTGGTCCTTGGACACCATCGGGCCGATCTCGGTATCGACCTCGGAGGGGTCGCCGACCTTGAGCGCGCTCGCCCCGGCGACCACGCCCTCGATGAACTTGTCGGACACCTCACGGCGCACGTAGGCCCGCTCGATCCCGGCGCAGGTCTGGCCGGCGTTGGCGAAGCCGCCCCAGACCGCGCCGGAGATGGCGAAGTCGATGTTGGCGTCCTCGAGCACGATCATCGGGTCCTTGCCGCCCAGCTCGAGCACGCAGCCCTTCATCAGCTTGGCGCACTCCTCGCCGACCTTGTAGCCGACCGGGACCGAGCCGGTGAAGAAGATCTTGCCGGCGGTGGACTTGGTCAGGGCGTCGCCGATCCGGCCGCCGCCGTGGACGTTGCGGACCAGGCCCTTGGGCAGGCCGGCGTCCTCGAAGACGCTCTGGATCGCCTCGCCGAGGAGCGGGGTGAGGCTGGCCGGCTTCAGCACGACGCCGTTGCCGCACATCAGGGCGATCGCGATCTCCTGCATCGGGATCGTCCACGGGTAGTTCCAGGGGGCGATCACGCCGACCACGCCGATCGGCTGGAACTTGAACTTGGACCGCTTGGTCTTGAAGAAGGGCTGCGGGTAGGAGATCTTCTCGGCCTTGAGGATGCCGGGCCCCTCCTTGGCGCACCAGCGCAGCGCGTCGATCGAGGGGATCAGCTCCATCGTGTAGCACTCGGAGATCGGCTTGCCCTGCTCCTGGGAGAGCAGCGCGGCGATCTCGTCGAGACGGTCGAGCAGGACCGTCGCGGCGCGCTTCAGGTAGTTGGCGCGGTCCGACGGAGAGAGCTCCGCCCAGGCCGGCTGGATCCGGGCGACCTCGTCGACGACACCCTGGACCTGATCGGGCGTGATCGTCTCGACGGTGCCGACCAGCTCTCCGGTCGCGGGATTGAACGACTCGAGGGCGGGGGTGGTCGCGGACTCGGATTCGGCGACGGTTTCGGTAGCCATGAACCGAAGTGTACGCGGGAATCGACGAAGGATTGCCGCCGAGGGGCTCCCCGAAAACAACTCGGCCGGAGACCCCCAGTCCGAGTCTCCGGCCGACACAGCACCCACCTGGCGTCATGCTCAAGTTGGGTCCGATCTATGAAACCCGTCCAGACTCAAGAAGTTGTGGACGACGACTAAAGGTTCTCTAAGCGTTTTCGGCTTGGTTGCTGGCCTTCAGTCGTGACTGCCGGGGTCCTGCCCCCGGCCGCGGATCTTGGCGGCCGCGTCCCGGCGACGGGCCAGCTCCGCTTCGAACCCGTAACGGGTCGGTTCGTAGAAGCGCTTCTCCTCGAGGCCCTCCGGCATCAGCGACTGCTCGGACACGCCGCCGTCGACGTCATGCGGGTAGACGTAGCCCTTGCCCCGACCCAGCTGCTTGGCGCCGGCGTAGTGGCTGTCCCTGAGGTGATCGGGCGGCAGCTTCGGGCCGTTCCGGCGCACCTCCTCGCGGGCGGCGTTGAGCGCCATGTAGGAGGCGTTCGACTTCGGGGCCAGGGCCAGGTAGGTCGCCGCCTGCGCCAGGTTGATCGCCGCCTCCGGCATCCCGACCCGGTCCACGGCCGCCGCCGCCGCATTGGCCACGACCAGCGCCTGGGGATCGGCGTTGCTGATGTCCTCCGAGGCCAGGATCACCATCCGCCTCGCGATGAAGCGGGGATCCTCGCCGCCCTCGATCATCACCGCCAGGTAGTAGAGCGAGGCATCGGGGTCGGAGCCACGGGTCGCCTTGATCCAGGCCGAGATGTAGTCGTAGTGGTGGTCGCCGCCCTTGTCGTAGGCGATCGCCTGGGCCTGCAGCGCGTCCTCCACCTCGGGGATCCCGGCCTCGCCCCCGGCCGCCGCGAGGCGCTCGAGCGCCGAGAGCGCGGCGCGGGCGTCGCCCGAGACCCGGTCGGCCAGCAGCTGCAGCGCCTCCGGCTCGACCTCCACCTGCCCGGCCACGCCGCGCTCGGAATCGGCCAGGGCCCGTTCGATCAGGATGAGGATCTCCGGCGCCCCGAGCGGCTGCAACTCGTAGATCTGGCTGCGGGAGATCAGGGCCGAGTTGACCTCGAAGTACGGGTTCTCGGTGGTCGCGCCGATCAAGGTGAGCACGCCGCTCTCGACCGCCGGCAGCAGCGCGTCCTGCTGAGCCTTGTTGAAGCGGTGGATCTCGTCGAGGAAGAGCACCGTGCGGCGACCGTGCCGGCGCCGGTCCTCGGCCCGCTGGATCACGGCGCGGATCTCGGCCCGCCCGGCGTTGACCGCCGACTCCTCCTCGAAGGCCCCGTCGGACATCGCGGCGATGATCCGGGCCAGGGTCGTCTTGCCCGACCCTGGCGGTCCGTAGAGGATCGCGCTGTGCGGCCGACCCGCCTCGACCGCGCCTCGCAGAGCGGTCCCCGGGGCCAGGATGTGCTCCTGCCCGACCACCTCGTCCAGCGACGCCGGGCGCATCCTCGCCGCCAGCGGCGCGTCCGGACCGGCCTGCTCCAGGCCGGAGCCGCCGGGATCGACTTCACCAGAATCAAACAGTTGGTCGGCCACGGCGTGAGACTATTCCCCGCTCGTGGGTCCGGTCGACATCGCCATCCTCCTGTTCTGGTCCTTCACCGTCTCTTTCGCCGGTGGCATGGTCGGTCTCGTGCTCGGCAACCTGCGTCTGCCGGTGGTGGTCTGGCTCGGGACCTCGGCCGCCGCCGCGGCCGGGGCCAACGTCGCGATCTCGGGCGCGGCGGCGCTGACCGCGACCGTCGTCCACATCAGGAACGGACGGCTCGACCCGCGGCTCTTCCTCTGGATGGCCCCCAGCTCCTTCCTCGGGGCGGTCGCCGGCGGCCTGCTGTCCGGCCTGCTGCCGGAGCGGATCCTCCTCGGCGCGATCGCCCTGGTCGTGCTCTACGGGTCGGTCGAGGTCTGGCGGTACCGCCGGCCCTCGGGTGCGGTCAGCGGGGAGCGGCCGGATCTCCGGCGGCTCTTCACCGAGGCCGTGCTGATCGGCTTCGGGGTCGGCCTCCTGGGCGGCTTCGTCGGGTTGATCCTCGGTTCCCTGCGGCTGCCGGCGATGCTCAAGTACATGGGCATGTCGCCGCAGAAGGCGGTCGGCACGAACTCGGCCGTGGGCGTGGTCGTGGGGATCGGCGGCCTGGTCGGCCATCTGCCCGGCGGGATCGACTGGGACATCTTCCTGCTCGGCGCCGCCGCGGCGATTCCCGGTGCCGCCTTCGGCTCGCGCTTCACCGGCCGTCTGCCGGAGTCGACCCTGGTCAAGGCGATGGCCGCAGTCCTCCTCCTGACCGGCCTGACCATGGCGGTCCAGGCAGTCGTCTGAACCGGGATACTGCGGCGATGAGAGCCGCCGACCTGCTGCAGGAACTGATCCGCTTCAACACGGTCAACCCGCCGGGCAACGAGGGGCCGGCTCTGGAGCATCTGCGGGCGCTGCTCGACCCGGCCGGCTGGGAGTGCAAGTTCCTGGCCAAGGTGCCGGAGCGCCCCAACCTGGTCGCCCGCCTGAGAGGGGCCGAGCCGGGCCCGAACCTCGCCCTGATCAGCCACGTCGACACGGTCCCGGCCGATCCGTCGGAATGGACCCGTGACCCCTGGGGCGGCGAGCTGGCCGACGGCATGATCTGGGGGCGCGGCGCGCTCGACATGAAGGACCAGGTCGCGACCGAGACGGCCGCCTGCGTGAACCTGGCCGAGTCCGGCTGGCGCCCCGCCCGGGGAGATCTGCTCCTGGTGGTGGCCGCCGACGAGGAGACGGGCGCCCACTTCGGCGCCAAGTGGCTCTGCGAGGAGCATCCCGACGAGGTCCGCTGCGACTGGGTGGTGAACGAGGGCGCCGGCGAGGTCCTGAACTTCCAGGATCGCCGCCTCTTCACCCTCTCGGTCGGCGAGAAGGGGACCTTCCGCTTCACCGTGGTGGCGGAGGGGACGGCCGGGCACGGCTCGATCCCCCGGGTCGGCGACAACGCCCTCCTGAAGCTCGCCCCGGCCCTGGCCAATGCCCACCGCCAGCCGCCGCACGAGTCGACCGCGGACACCGATCTCTTCCTCGAACGGCTGCTCGGCCACGCCCCGGACGACCTAGAGGCGGCCCTGGCCGAGGTCGAGGCGATCGACCCGCTGGTCGCGAAGCTGCTGACCGACCCGATGCTGGGGGTGACGATCGCGCCGACCATGGCGAAGGCCTCGTCCCGCGAGAACGTGATCCCCTCCCGGGCCGAGCTGGTGATCGATTGCCGCACGCCGCCCGGGATGACCGGCGAGGAGGCACTCGAACGGATCAACGGCGTGCTCGGCGAGGGCGACTGGCGGATCGAGTTCAACGACCCGGTGGTCGGCAACCGCTCCGACTACGGCGGACCGCTGGCCGAGGCGATCGAGGAGTGGGTCGAGATGATCGAGCCGGGCGCCGAGGTGCTGCCCCAGGTGATGCCGGGCTTCTCCGACAGCCACTGGTTCCGCAAGGCCTTCGGCGCGACCGTCTACGGGTTCGCGCCCCAGCTCATGACCCTGGCGGAGACCAAGCCCCTGGTCCACGGCCCGGACGAGCGGATCACCGTCGAGGACGTGGAGCTGATGGAGAACCTCTACACCTGGCTCCCGCCGCGGCTGCTCGGCACCGCCTCCTGAGCGGGCGGCCGCGGCTTCCTGTCGTCGGGATGACGGCTGAGACGCCACGGCCTGGACTTGCGCTGGAACATGAGCGCAACCAGCCACTCGAACATGAAGAGCAATGCTCCGACGACCATCAGGTGGCGGACCATCTCCCAGAGGCCGGTGCTTTCCGCCGGCGCGAGGAACCAAGCCAACCCGCCAGCAACCCCCGTCAGAAGGATCGAAACGGCCCGGTGCCACCTGTAGAGGCTCAGTTCCCTTCGGTACTTGGTCTGCTCGGTGTCCGGACCGACCTGCATTCGACTTTCTCCCTCGAGGCTTCGCTGCGGACGGCCAGCATAGACGCACCGCTAGGCTTACCGCCTCATGTTCACTCGCATAGATCACATCGGTGTCGCCGTGGAGGATCTCGACGCCGCCATCAAGCTTTATGAGCGGAACTTCGAGATGGATCTCGTACACCGCGAAACCGTCGAATCCCAGGGAGTCGAGGCGGTCCTGCTCGATGTAGGTGACGGCCATGTCGAGCTGCTCGCGCCGCTCGGCCCGGACACGCCGGTCGGCAAGTTCATCGCCAAGAAGGGCCCCGGCCTGCACCACGTCGCCTACGCGGTGGATGACATCGACGCCGTCCTCGCGCAGCTCCAGGAGAGCGGCACCAAGCTGATCGACCGGGAAGCGCGGACCGGCATCCGCCAGAGCCGGGTCGCCTTCCTCCACCCGGCCGCGACCGGCTCGGTCCTGACCGAGATCGTCCAGCCCGCCGAGGATCACTGATGGCGAGCGAGAAGACTCAGGTCGAGATCGGCTTCGACGGGGGGCAGGTCATCCCCGTCCGCCTCGACGCCGACCAGGTGAAGGCGCTGCGGAAGGCGCTCGGATCGGGCGACAGCCCCCACGAGATCGAGACCGACGAGGGCAGCCTCCTGATCGATCTCGGCAAGGTCATCTTCGTCCGGATCTCCTCCGGCGCGAAGACCATCGGCTTCTAGCCGGTCTTCCCCAACAGCTTCAGGTACGCGACCCGGCGGACGAACGTCTGCTTCATCTCGTCGGTGATCCGGCTGAGGAACTCCCGCCGGTAGAGGTCGTCGGTCAGCATCGAGATCGCGAAGTAGAGGCCGGTGAACGAAGCGATCGCGCCGGCCACCTTGAGCAGCTCGCGGGTCATCTGGGCCTCCCGCCCGGCCAGGCGGAACTGGAACAGGACGTCGGCCGGGTGAGTGGTCCAGTTGGTGATCGTGTCGGCGTCGATCGTGAGCAGGCCGAAGATCACGAAGAAGACGGCGACCGCGAGCGCGACCAGCAGCACCTGGAGTGACTGGCTGACGAAGAGGACCAGGCCGACGTTGAAGCGCTGACGCGGCTTGAGCGGTGGCCCCCCGGCCCCGGCCTCCTTCTCTAGGTCGGCGACCTCGTTCGGGATCCTGGCGATCAGGAACGACGAGCCGAGCAGCATGAACAGCCCGATGAGCAGGAAGAGCGAGGCGTCCGGGAGCTGGCTGAAGACCTGCCAGAGCTCCGGGGTGAGGAAGAGGATCAGCGAGAAGATCATCAGCAGCGGCACCGCCTTGACCAGCAGGCCGAGCGAGCGGGAGAGCTCGTCGAGCAGCCGGGACAGCGCCCAGCCGACGATCGAGATCACGCCGAAGCCGACCACCCCGAGGATCAGGACCAACAGGCCGAGATTGAAGAGCGCGGTGGAGGCGGCGATGCCCCAGTGGCCGGAGATGATCCCGGGCAGGAGGGCCGGCACGATCACGAAGGCGGCCAGCTCGGGCCGGCCGACCCGGCGGGGCAGCGAAAAGAAGGGTCGGCCTCGGAAGCGGTTCATCAGCCCGAGCGCGACCAGCATCAGCCCCATCGCGGCCACCACGGCGGCGATGTTGCCGAGAGTCGAGAAGCTCTTGTTGAGCGGTCCCAGGACCTCGCCGACCAGGACCAGGCCGAGCAGCGGCACGGCCCGGTTGAAGATGTCCTCCGAGGCGGAGTAGTCCTCGGTCAGGAGAGGCAGCCCGGCCCGGCGGAACTCCCGCTCGAACTCGGCCTCGGTCTTCGGTTCGGGACGCACGCCGCGATCATCTCCGATGGGGCCGTATCCTGCGCTGCGATGAAACAGGCGGATCTGAAACTGCTGCGTCTCATGCGCACGCGCGGCCACGCGCCGGCGATCGAGAAGGCGGCGATGAGCATCTCCAAGACCGGCGAGAACGGCTACCTCTGGTTCGGTATCGGCCTGGCCGGGGCCGCTCTGGACCGGAAGCGCCGCCGGCAGTGGCTGGCGACCGCGCTACTCGGCCCGCTCGCGATCGGGTTCAACTTCGGGATCAAGCTGATCGTCAGGCGCGAGCGGCCGAACCTGGAGGGCCTGCCCCCGCTTGGCGGCGCCCCTTCGTCGCTCTCCTTTCCCTCCGCCCACGCCACCGCCTCGTTCGCGGCGGCCACGGCGATGAGCCGGTTCGCCCCGGAGCTGAAACTGGCCCTGTTCGGCGCCGCCGCGGTGATGGCGGTGACCCGGCCCTACCTCGGCATGCACTACCCGAGCGACGTCGCCGCCGGAGCCGTCCTCGGCACCGCCGTCGGAGCGCTCATCCCGCTGCCGAAGACCGAAGACCCGAACGCCCCGTACGACTTCTGAGCCTCTAGGGCCGGCCTTCGCCACCCTGTGGCGGTTATTCGTGCAAACGTGGCGGGAACTAGCGACCGGGTGGCTAGCGACGGGCTATCGAGAGGATGAAACGGTCCGGCAGGCCGAGGGCGTACTGGAGGGAGTCGCCCCGGATCTTGGTCGTTCCCCGGGTGCCGTAGAGCCTCGCCCAGATCACTCGCTTCGAGACCCCGTACCGGGTGATCTGCACCTTCTTGAGCCGGCCGCTGACGTAGCTGCCGAGCAGCGAGTTCATGCGCGACGGCGAGTAGTTGTAGGTCCAGCGGTGGTACGGGGAGACCTTGTCCCAGGGGTCGCGGACGCCCTTGAGGTAGGGGATCGGTTCGCCGAACCAGACGTTCTCGACGTTCTCGGTGTGGCCGCCGGAGGAGGCGGAGAAGAGGGCCATCGCCACCTTGCCCTTGTAGGTGAGGATCCGGCTGGTGGTCTGCGAGCAGGCCCGGTTGGTCTCCGGGTACTCGGCGGCGATCCCACCGTAGACCTGGCTGCGGGTGTCCGGATAGACGTCGAAGCCGTCGCCGGAGCCCTTCGACGAGAGGCCGATCGAACGGACCGCGAGCGCGAAGGCCTTGAGCGACTCGATCGGCCAGGAGGGGATCATCTCCTTGGCCAGGACGCCCTTGCAGTAGGCGTTGACGGGGACCGCGTTGACCACGTTGAGGCTGCCGCCCGACTGGACGATCTCGACCCCGCCCCGGTACTGGCCCAGGCCCTTGAAGACGACGTTGCCGTCCGACTCGGTCTGGAGCCGGCGGCCGCATTTCGCCAGGGCCCGGCCGTTGGCCCGGGTCAGGACGACCCCGCCCCGGCCGACCTTGGCGCCGTAGGTGTTGCGCTGGAGCAGCTTCTTGCCGCAGGCCCGCTGGACTCCCTTGAACCGCGGCGAGGAGTCGACGTCGAGCAGGACCCGGATCTTCCGCTTCGCCTTCAGCTTGCTGACCTCGATGCCCCGGTAGTAGTGGCCGACGATCCGCTTGTACTTGTAGCCGTCGAGCGCCATCCCGTAGGCGCCGTAGGCGCTCATCCCGATGCCGTGTCCGAAGCCCCCGCCCCTCACGGTCCAGGTCGCGGCCTCGGAGCGGGTCGGCGCGAGCAGGGGCAGCGCCACCAGGGCGGCGAGCAGGAAGAGAAGCGCGATGTGGGGGGAACGGGCGCGGAAAGTCATGTTTCGAACCAACAGTCTGAGGGAGAGAAGGTAGCGGCCTGGCATTATCTTTGTGAGGAGTCTTGACCCGGGGACGGACCAGCCCCAGAGACGAGGAGAAGAAGTTGGACCACAAGTTGCTCTTGGCAGGTGAATGGGTCGAAACCGGCGACTGGGACGAAGTGCGCAGTCCCTGGGACGAAAGTCTGATCGCGCGGGTGGCCCAGGGCGACGAGGAAACCGTCGACAAGGCGGTGACCGCCGCTCACGCCGTGTTCACCGGCTCCCCGATCCCGCAGTACGAGCGGGCCGAGATCCTCGACCGCGCCGCCCACCTGATCCGGGAACGCCAGGAGGATCTCGCCCAGACGATCTCGGCCGAGGCCGGCAAGCCGATCAAGACGGCGCGGGCCGAGGCCGGACGCGCCGCCGACACGATGACCTTCTCCGCGGTCGAGGCCCGCAAGCTGACCGGGGGCACGGTGCCGATGGCGGCCTCCGAGGCGGGCACCGGCAAGCTCGGCGTGATGCTCCGCGTGCCGCTCGGCGTGGTCGGAGCGATCAGCCCCTTCAACTTCCCGCTCAACCTGGTCTGCCACAAGCTCGGCCCGGCGATCGCGGCGGGCAACGCCGTGGTCTTGAAGCCGGCCGGCCAGACCCCGATCTCCTCGATCAAGCTGGCCCAGATCCTGATCGACGCCGGCCTGCCCGACGGCTGGCTCAGCGTCGTCCCGGGCGGCGGCCAGTCGGTCGGCAACGCGCTGGTCGAGCATCCCCTGACCGCGGCGATCTCCTTCACCGGGTCCGCCCCGGTCGGCTGGGGCATCCGCAGCAAGGTGCCGCACAAGCGGGTCGGCCTCGAGCTGGGCTCGAACGCCCCGCTGATCGTCAACGAGGACGGCGACTGGGAGACCGCGGCCGACAAGGCCCAGATCCACGCCTTCTCGCATGCCGGCCAGAGCTGCATCTCGATCCAGCGGATCCTGGTGCATGAGGCGGTCGCCGACAAGTTCATCGAGCGGCTGGTCGCCAACGTCGAGAAGCTCAAGGTCGGCAACCCGGCCGAGGACGACACCGACGTCGGCCCGCTGATCACCCGCGGCGACCGCGACCGGGTCAAGGAGTGGATCGACGAGGCCGTGGCCGGCGGGGCGAAGGTCCTGACCGGCGGCGAGCTGGTCGACGAGGACCGCTGCCTGGCCCCGACCCTGATCGAGAATCCCTCCCGCGAGGCGAAGGTCTGGTGCGAGGAGATCTTCGGTCCGGTCGCCACGGTCGACCGCTTCAGCGATTTCGAGGAGGCCCTGGCCCGGGCCAACGACTCCAAGTTCGGCCTGCAGGCCGGCGTCTTCACCCGCGACATGGGCAAGGGCCTGCTCGCGGCGAACACCTTGGAGTTCGGCGGCGTCCTGATCAACGAGGTGCCGACCTTCCGCGCCGACCAGCAGCCCTACGGCGGCGTCAAGGACTCCGGCAACACCCGTGAGGGCCCGGCCTTCTCGATCATCGAGATGACCGAAGAACGCTTCATCACCCTCCAGGGCTGACCAAGCCCCAGCCCGCGAGATGCAGAAAGGGTGCGCCATGTGGCCTCTTTCTGCATCTCGCGGTTCGTGGATTCCGCTGCGTGAATCGACTCAGGTACCAAGTCACCGCCGTCCTGGCCGCCCTCGGAATCCTTGCCGCCCCGGGCCTCGCCGAAGCGTCCGCCCCGGGCCACGCCACCGCTTCCGACGCGGGCATCGAGTGGGGCGCCGCGGACATCACCGGGCTGTCCCTGGACATCCCCAAGCAGCAGGTGCCGGCCACCGGCGTCGCCTACATGCGGATCAAGGTCCGCAACGACACGGATTCCGAGATCGAGAACGTGGTCCTGCGAGTCCGTTCGTCGAACTGGCGGGTGACGACGGCTCAGCGCATCACCTTCCAGAAGATCGCGCCTCACTCGGTAGCGCGGACCGGCCGGATCGGCGTCACCCCGGGACGGAAGGCCCGCGGCAAGACGACCATCACCGTCACGGCCGGGGACTTCGAGGCGGCGGACTCGATCTGGGTGACCCGGCCGACGCCGGGCGCGGACGCCTGGAAGCGGGTTGGCCGGCGCTAGGCCGGCGAGCTCGCGCCGATCATCCAGCAGGCGGCGTCGAAGCTGACCTGGCCGTCCGCCAGGTAGGGATCGAAGGCCCGGCGGACGGTTCCGACCAGCTCATCCGGCACCTCGGCCGGCGAAAGACCGTCGAGGTGCCGGGCCAGCGGCCCGAGGCCCAGGAAGTACCGGACCAGCTCGGCTTCCGGAAAGGAACAGGTCACGTCGACCGGCCTGAGGGTGACGTCTTCCCAACCGGCGTCCCGCAGGATCTCGGCCGTGGCCGCTTCGTCGGCGAGGCCGAACTGCCCGGGGGCATCGTCGGATCGGCGGGGCTCGAACCCCGGAAGGAGCGGAGCCGCCGCGCTCTCGGCGACGGTCATGAACGGGTTCTCCGTGTGGCTGCGCCAGCTGATCGCCCTGAGGCGACCCCCTGCGGCAGCCCTCCGCAGGTTCGAGAAAGCCGCGACCGGATCGGCGAAGAACATGAGCCCCCAGCGCGAGACCACCTGATCGAAGACGCCTTCGCCGAAGTCGTGGGTCTGGGCGTCCGCGAGCAGGAAGTCGGCTTCGACGCCCGCCGTTCTCGCCCGCTCCTGAGCGGCTTCGACCATCGGCTCTGACACGTCGATCCCGGTGCACCGGGCATCCGCTCCAAGCCGTCGGGCGATCGCGACCGTGGTGGCCCCGGTGCCACAGCCGACATCGAGAACCCGCCTGCCCGGGCCGTCCCCGACCTCGTCGGTCAGCAACCGCTCCACGGGGGCGTAGACACTGTCGGTCAGATCCTGGACCTCGACCCAGGCCTTCCCGGCGCTGACGCTCCAGTCGGGCCCGGAAGGATCCAGATCGGCTTGCTCGTCCATGCCGGCATTCTGCCTCACTGGCAGGCCTCGCACTCCTCCCCGTTGCGGGCGGCCTCGATCGAGCAGGCCATCTGCTCGGGGCTGAGGGCGGTGTCTCCCATCGCCGCCTCCGGCTCGGGCTTGGCCGCCGACTTGCTGACGGTCGACTTCTCGATCGTCGAGGCGCCCAGGGTACGCAGGTAGTAGGTGGTCTTGAGGCCCGCGTGCCAGGCGCGCCGGTACATGTGGCTGAGGGCCTTCAGGTCCGGTTCGGGCAGGAAGAGGTTGACCGACTGCGACTGGTCGATCCACTTCTGCCGTCGCGCAGCCGCGTCGATCAGGTACTCGTAGGGAATCTGGAAGGCGGTCCGGTAGCGCCGTCGGATCTCCTCCGGCACCACCTCGATCTCGGTCAGGTCGCCGTCGAAGTACTTGAGCTCGCCGGCCAGTTCTTCGTTCCAGAGGCCGGCCTCCTTCAGATCCTTGACCAGGTACGGGTTGAGGATCGTGAAGTCGCCGGAGAGATTCGACTTGGCGAACAGGTTCTTGTAGATCGGCTCGATGCAGGGCGAGGTGCCCATGATGTTGGCGATCGTCGCGGTCGGGGCGATCGCGATCACGTTCGAGTTCCGCATGCCCTGAGCCGCGATCTTCTCCCGCACCGGGCCCCAGTCGAGACGGCCGCCGCGCGGCACCTCGATCGGCTCTCCCCGCTCCTCCTCGAGCAGGTCGATCGTGTCCTGCGGCAGCAGGCCACGACTCCACTTCGAGCCCTCGTAGCTCTGGTAGGCGCCCCGCTCCGCGGCGAGATCGCTCGAGGCCGAGTAGGCGTGGAAGGCGATCGCCTCCATCATCTCGTCGTTGAAATCGACCGCCTCGTCGGAGCCGAACTCGACCCCCTTCTCGTACAGGGCGTACTGCAGGCCCATCACGCCGAGGCCGACCGGGCGATGCCGCGAGTTCGCGGTCTTCGCCGCCTCGGTCGGGTAGAAGTTCACGTCGATCACGTTGTCGAGCGCCCGGACCGCGATCCGGATCGTCTCCTCCAGCTTCTCGTGGTCGATCTCGCCCTCCGGGGTGAGGTGGCGGTCGATCACCACCGACCCGAGGTTGCAGACGGCGGTCTCGTCCGGCCCGGTGTTGAGGGTGATCTCGGTACAGAGGTTCGAGCTGTGGATCACCCCCGCGTGATCCTGCGGGCTGCGCACGTTGCAGGCGTCCTTGAAGGTCATCCACGGATGCCCGGTCTCGAACAGCACCTTCAGCATCTGCTTCCAGAGCTCGATCGCCGGGACCCGCTGACCGTAGATCTCGCCGGCCTCGGCCCTCGCCTCGTACTCCTCGTAGCGACGCTCGAACTCCCTGCCGTAGATCTCGTGGAGGTCCGGCACCTGCGAGCTGCGGAACAGGGTCCAGTGGCCGCGCGCCTCGACCCGCTTCATGAAGAGATCGGGGATCCAGTTGGCGGTGTTCATGTCATGGGTGCGGCGGCGGTCGTCGCCGGTGTTCCGCCGCAGCTCCAGGAAGTCGCCGATGTCGTTGTGCCAGGTCTCCAGGTAGGCGCAGCCGGAGCCGGCCCGCTTGCCGCCCTGGTTCACCGCGACCAGCTGGTCGTTGTGGAGCTTGAGGAACGGGACGAGCCCCTGGCTCTCGCCGTTGGTCGACTCGATGTGGGAGCCGGTGCCGCGCACCTTGGTCCAGGAGCCCCCGAGCCCGCCGGCCCACTTCGAGCACATCGCGTTCTCGGCGATGCCGCGCTGCATGATCGAGCTGAGCGTGTCGTCGACCACGTAGAGGTAGCAACTGGAGAGCTGCGAGTGGAGGGTGCCGGCGTTGAACAGGGTCGGCGTCGAGGAGCAGAAGCGGCGGTCCTTGTAGACCGAGTAGAGGTCGAGCGCCCGCTCTTCGCGGTCGCCTTCCTCCGGCAGGCAGACGCCCATCGCGACCCGCATCCAGAACAGCTGCGGGGCCTCGATCCGACGGTCCCGCCTGCCGGTCTTGTCGACGATCAGGTAGCGGTCGTAGAGGGTCTGCAGGCCGAGGAAATCGAAGTCGAGATCGGCGCTCGGGTCGAGCGCGGCGGCGAGCCGGTCGAGGTCGTACTCGAGCAGCTTCGGATCGATCCGCTTGATCGACGCGCCATGCTCGAGCATCGGGCGCAGGGCCTTCTGATGGGCCTCGCGGAGATGGCCGATGCCGTCCCGGGTGATGCTCCAGTCGAGCGTCTCCTCGTAGACGTAGCTGAGCAGGATCCGGCCGGCGAAGCGGGAGTAGTCCGAGTCCCGTTCGACCAGGGCCTTGGCGTTGAGGACGATCAGCTTCGAGAGCTCGGCCCGGCTGACGCCCGGTTGGACGCCGCGGCGAAGCTCGGCCTCGATCCGCTGCCGGTCATGCGGCAGGTCCAGGCCGATCGAAGCGAAGGCGATCCGGGGACGCAGGTCCTCGCCGTCCCAGACCGAGGTCGTGCCGTCCGCCTCGGTGACCGCGATCGGGACCGGGGTCGCGGGAGCGTCGCCCTCGGCCCTGTCTCTGGCCCGGATCAGGCCGCGCTCGGCCCGGTAGACGATGTAGCGCTCGGCGACCCGCATGTGCCCGGCCAGGACCAGCTCTTCCTGCACGAAGTCCTGGACGGTCTCGATCGGCACGTAGGCGACGCCGAGGCCCTTGGCCCGTTCGGTCACCCTGGCGGCCAGAGCGACCGAAGGCTCCGGGTCGCGCTGGAGTGAGAGGAAGGCCTTGCGGACCGCGATCTCGATCTTCTCTTCGTTCCAGGGGACGACCTGGCCGGACCGGCGGATCAGCCGGATCTCGGCTCCCTTCTTGGCGGCGGCCGCGCTGCGGGTCGTGCGACGGATCACCAGCGCCTTCGCCACCTCGTACTCGCCCTCGGCGATCAGCGCCGCCTCGACCAGCGAGGAGAGATCCGACTCGGTCACCGTGGCGCCGGCCCCGAGCCGGTCGAGCTGCTCGACGACCCGGCTGGTCGTGCGGCGGATCAGCTCGCGCGCGGCCGGCAGGTCCGCCTCCTCGCCCCGGGCGGAGGCGACCGTGCCGAGCGCCGCCGCGGCGAGCGACCCGGCGTCGGCGGCCTCGAAGGGCCGCTCGCCCTCGGGCCGGGCCACGGTCAGGCCGCTCGCCCCCGCCTCGAGGCCGGCCAGGGCCTCGGTCACGCCGGCCAGCGGCAGCTCGGCGGTCGGCAGCGAGGCCGCCCGCTTCAGTTCCAGATCGTGGAGGATCTCGTCGAATTCGATCAGCATCTTCAGTCCTTCTCTCTCGTCTCTTCGCTCAAAGCTCGTCGTCGCTCACCGCCGCCAGCGATGAGGCCTTCTGGTACTCGGTGACCCGGCCCTCGAAGAAGTTCTGCTCCTTGCGCACATCCATCAGCTCGGCCAGCCAGGGCAACGGGTTCTCGAGGCTCTCGTTCAGGGGATCGAGCCCGACCCCGACCAGCCGGCGGTCGGCGATGAAGTCGATGTAGGCGCTGAACTCCTCCTCGGAGAGCCCGACCCCGCTGACCGGCAGGCAGTCGGCGATGAAGTCCTTCTCGAGGGTGACCGCCTCCCGCATCAGCTCGCGCAGCTCCTCCTTGAACTCGGGGGAGGCGACCTCCGGGTTCTCGCGGAAGAGCTCGAGCAGCAGCTTGCGGAACAGCTCGATGTGGTTCGACTCGTCCCGCAGCGTGTAGCGGAACATGGTGCCGATCCCGGTCAGCTTGCCCTGGCGGTAGAGCGAGAGGATCATGCCGAACAGGCCGTAGAACTGGGTGCCCTCCATGCACTGGCCGAACACGAAGATGTTCTTGGCCAGCAGGCGCTGGTCCTCGAGCACGGTCATGTCGAGATCGCGCCGCAGCTCCCGGGAGACGTTGGTCACGAACTCGTTCTTGGCGTTGATCGTGGCGACGTCGTCGAACATCGCCTCGCACTCGTGCGGGTCGATCCCGAGCGAGGAGATCATGTAGAGCAGCGAGTCGGCGTGGATGTTCTCCTCGTGGGCGTGCCGGCCGAGGACCAGCTTCAGCTCCGAGGCGGTCATCAGCTCGCGGACCACGTGGATGATGTTGTCGCCCACGATCCCCTCGGCGGCCGAGAAGTAGCCGATCCCCATGCGGATGATCCAGCGGTCGATCTCGGTCAGCGCGTCGGCGCCGCGCCACTGCTCGACGTCCTTCTGCATCGGCACGTCCTCGGGCTCCCAGTGGTTCGCCTTCATCGTCCGGTACAGCTCGTACGCCCAGTCGTAGCGGAGCGGCAGCAGGTTGAAGGTCATGGTCTCGCGACCACCGATGACCCGCTTGGCGGCCAGGGCCTGCTCGGCCTTGGCCTGATCGAGGACGAAGGTCCGGGATCCGATCTCGTATGTCTTCTTCAAAGCTTCCTCCGGGTTCATCGGAGGAAGGGACCCCTGCTCGACGCGTGCGCGCAGATTGGATCGTCCTTCTTCCGAGGACTGGCCAACGACGTGGAGCAGGCGACCGGGCTCATCCCCTCGCGAGGGGCTTTACCGTTGCGGGACAGCGCCGGGATCTCACCGGACTTCGCTGGCTTTCACGTCACCCGGTATTCCGGGTAGCGACGACTGTAGGACTCGCCCCGGACGCCAACCGGCCGCGATCGCGCTATTTGCGGAGAGAGTCCTGGACTCCGGAGAGGCGACCGGAACCTGTACGGTTGCGGCGTACATAGAGGTTGCTGTGCGTGGAAGCCGGTGAGAAGCCGGCACGGACCCGCCACTGTGATCGAGGACGCCCGCCGCTAGCGCGAAGCAAGCCACTGGAGTCAATCCGGGAAGGCGCGACGGGATCGCTCGTAAGTCAGGACACCGACAGCACCCGCCAATTCGAGCCCTCGTGGAAAGGGGTAATGAGAATGAGAAGAGTCCTTGCAGTCCTGCTTGCCGTCGCATCCGTCCTGGCGGTCGGCGTCCAGTCATCCGCCGCGGAGCCGGTCGACGTCTCGGTCCGCGTCGAGGGTGCCACCTCGACGATCTTCGACCGGGTCGTCCACACCGACGGGCGGCAGCTCCAGTCCGCCTCCGACACCGAGCCCAGAACCTGCGACGGCACCAATCTGGACGCCAACCCGGAACCGGGCCCCGTCCCGACCGCCGCGACGGCCGACGCGATGGAGATCATCGGCCAGGATTTCGACGGCCAGTGGTACACGACCTACGACGACTACTTCCTGACCCGATGGGGCCCTGACGCCGAGGACAACGGCAATGGCTGGTGGTGGGGCATCCTGGTCAACGACGAGTACACCCCGGTCGGCGGCTGCCAGTTCCGGATCGTCGACGGCGACGAGATCCTCTGGGTCTACGACGCCTTCAGCGGCCGTCCCATGCTCCACCTGGAAGGGCCTGAGACCGCGATCGTCGGCGAGCCCGTCTCGGTCACGGTGTCCAGCGACACCGGCCCGAGCTACGAAGGAGCCACCGTGGGCGGCCTGAACGCCGCCGCCGTGCCCTACCCGGCCGAGGTCGTCGTTCCCGGCGACTCCGATGCCAACGGCGTGGCCGGCGTGACCTTCAACGAGCCGGGCTGGAAGCGGCTCAAGGCCCGCGATCCCGGCAGCTCCGGGGTCGACGACGCGGTCGCCTCGAACTCGATCGACGTCTGCGTCGAGCGGGTCGCCGGCGACGGATGCACCGGCGCGGCCCCGAGCCGGATCCCGGCCCGGGTCGGCGAAGACCCCGCGGTCGAGGTTCCCGAACCGGAACCGACCTGTGAGACTGATCCCTCGCTGTGTCCCCCGGAGCCCGAACCGACCTGCGAGACCGATCCCTCACTGTGCCCGGTACAGCCCGAAGGGAAGGCGGATCTGAGGCTGGTCCGGTTCAACGTCTCCCCGCGAGCGGTCAAGCCGGGTCGCCGGGTCAAGATCGCCGTGGCCGTGAAGAACGCCGGCGATGCCCCCGCCACCCGGGTCAGGCTGTGCCTGCGCGGCGACAGGCGGGTCAGGACCGGAGCCTGCCGGGCGATCGGCACTCTGCCCGCCGGCTCGACCAGAAAGCTCCAGCTCTTCGCGAAGGTCCGGTCGAAGGCGGGACGAGGAAGGACCGTGCTCCGCGTCGGCCTCGGCGCCGCTGGGCTGAAGGGCCAGACCAAGGCCAGGCCGTTCCGGATCATGCGTCGCTGACGGGGCGCCATTGACATTCACGGCCCCCTCCGGATCGGACGGGCGATGCCGCCCCGTGCGCGTCGCCCTGGAGGGGGCCGTCCCCCCCGGCCACGAAGCCCAGCTGGTTCGTGGCGATGCCCGTCCGTTCGCGATGGTCGGCGAGTGGGCCGGCGGTGGCGCCCTGGTCGGCTCGGAGCCGGTCCGGGTGGCCGCCGAGACGGAGGATCCATTCGCCCTGCTCGCCGAGCGGGACGAAGCCGACGGTCCGGCCGATCATTTCGTCGGCGGGGGATGGTTCGGCTATCTCGGCTTCGAGCTAGGGGTCCCGGGCGAGACGCCGACGATGTCGCCTCCCTCGCGTGAGCGCCTCCCGAGGTTCTCGCTCGCCCGCTACGACCATCTGCTGCGCCTCGATGCCGAAGGCCAGTGGTGGTTCGAGGCGATCTGGACCGGCGAACGCGAGCAGATCCTCCGGGAGCGGCTGGAGACCCTGCGCGCACGGCTGCTCGACGGGCCTGCGGCGCCGGGCGAGTTCACGACCGGCCCCTGGCGTTCCGATCCCTCGCCGCAGGGTCACACCCGGGCGGTTCAGGCCTGCCGTGAACGCATCGCGGAAGGGGACCTGTACCAGGCGAACATCGCGCTGCGACTGCGTTCGACCCTCCGGGGAGACCCGATCGACCTCTTCACACGGGCGGCCGGGGAGCTCACCCCGGACCGGGCCGCGTACCTCGCGGACGGTCGGTCCGCGATCGCCAGCCTGTCCCCGGAGCTGTTCCTGGAACGGCGGCGGGACCGGGTCCGCAGCGCCCCGATCAAGGGCACCCGGCCGCGCGTCCCCGACCCCGAAGCGGCCGCCGCCACGCGCGACGAGCTCGCCCGCTCGCGGAAGGACCGGGCGGAGAACACGATGATCGTCGATCTGGTCCGCAACGATCTGGGCCGGGTCTGCCTGCCCGGCAGCGTCAAGGTCACCGCGCTGGCCGAGCCGCGGGCCCATCCCGGGGTGTGGCATCTGGTCTCCGAGGTGGAGGGCGTGCTGAGGCCGGAGGTCGACGACGCCGCCCTGCTCGCCGGCACCTTCCCGCCGGGCTCGGTCACCGGAGCGCCGAAGCTGGCTGCGATCGAGGCGATCGCCGAGCTGGAATCGAGCGCCCGCCAGGTCTTCACGGGGGCGATCGGCTTCTCCTCGCCCTTCGCCGGGCTGGAGCTCAACGTCGCGATCCGGACCTTCGAGATCCGCGGTGAGCGGATCTGGCTCGATGCCGGCGGTGGGATCGTCGCCGATTCCGATCCGGGCGAAGAGGCCGCCGAGGCGTCGACGAAGGCGCAGCCGCTGCTCGATTCGATCGGGGCCTCACGGGAGGCGGAGAGCCCGGTCGGTGAGGAGCCTCCGGTTCTACGCCTCGGCCCGAGGCCCGTCGGCCGACCGGATCCAGCCGCGGGCGTCTTCGAGACGACCCGGGTCTCGGATGGGGTCCCGGTCCATCTCGAAGATCACCTGACCCGCCTCCGAGCCAGCGTCGCGGAGCTCTACGGAGAGGAGATCCCGGGCGATCTCGCCGAACGGATCGCGACCGAGGCGGGCGCGACGCGGGGCGACCTGCGCCTCCGGATCGACTTCGTTCCCGGCCGCGAGATCGAGACGACCTTCACGCCGCACGTCGACCTGCCCGAGCCGGTGATGCTCGCCCCGGTCACCCTGCCGGGCGGTCTCGGCCCTCACAAGTGGCGGGACCGCCGCCTGCTCGACGCCCTTGCCGAGGCGGTCTCGCCCGCGGTCCCGCTCCTGGTCGACCTGGATGGGAATCTGCTCGAGGCCGCCTGGGCGAACGTGCTCGTCACCGACGCCGACGGAGGGCTGACCACCCCGCCCGCCGACGGCCGCATCCTCCCCGGCGTCGGGCGGCAAAGGCTGATCGAGCTCGGCCACGAGGGCAGGGACGTGACCGAGCGGACGGTCACCCTGGACGAGCTCCGGGCCTCCGGCGAGGCGTTCCTCGTCAACTCGCTGCGCGGGCTCCTGCCGGCCCGGCTCAGCCGCTGACCAGCAGCGAACGGGCGGTCAGGCCCAGGACGGCCTGCGAGGTGACCCAGACCGGGGTCGTCCTCAGCCCGGGCGTGTAGTCGATCGACCCCGCCCGGCGCTGGAGGGTCGCGAGGTAGTGGGTCGGGCTGATCCCGTCCTCGGTCTTCGGGCCGAGGCGGGATCCTCCGGCGAGGTGGATGGCGAGCAGGCCGAGGCCGGTGCTCTGGGCGTTGGAGGCGCCTCCGGCCACCGCCGGGAATCCGCCGTCGGGGTTCTGACCGGAACGGACGAACGCCGCCGCCGAGGCGACCTCCTCGCGGTACCCCTGGGAGGCCAGCGCCCAGGCGGCGAGCCCCGTCGTATCGATGTCCGGCGACCCGCCGGGAGAGATCCCGAAGCCGCCGTCGCTCCCCTGGACCTCGCCGAGCCAGGCGGCCGCGCGCGTCGCCGCGTAGCTGTTCGGGAGGGCGAGGATCGACATCGCCGTGAGGTTGACGTCCTGCCCGAAGGAGCCGTCCTCGGCCTGCCGGCCGGCCAGCTCCCGCCTCATCGCCGGCAGACGCCGGGCCAGGCCCGGCACCCTGGAGCGTCCCTTGCGGATCCGCATGATCGCGGCCAGGTCCCGGGCCAGCTCGCCGTCGCTCGACCTGCGCGGGTTCGGCCTGGTCAGGGCGCGCAGGACCCGCCCGGCCGAGCCGCGGTCGCGGACCCCGAGCGCAAGGCCGGACCAGGCCGCCAGCAGGCCGGAGCCGCGCACCTCCCCGCTGCCTGCCCGACGGTCGAGGAAGCGGATCGCCCGGCCGACCATCCGGGCCCGGGTCAGTCGCCGCCCGGACACGCTCAGCCCGATCCGGTTGACGCCGGTGCGCCAGGTCTGGCCGGGGATCCCGATCGCCCAGGCGAGCAGGCGGTAGCGACCCGGCCGCAGGGTGCCGATCCTGGTCTCCCAGAGGCCGTCGGTCACCGCGATTTCGCGGGCCAGCACCCGCCCCCGCCCGTTGCGGATCACGACTCGCACCGAGCTCCCGCGCGAGCGCCCTCGCAGAACCCGAGGAGCCGCGCCCCGCATGAAGCGGGAGTCGTCCGCGAACTTGAGGATGCGGGCCGGGGGACCTTCGTTTCCATCGCAGCCCGAGACGCCGACGCAGACCTCGAGCGAGTTGGACCGGATGCCGTCCGGGTGGGTGGCCTTGAAGACGTGGCGGCCCGGCTCTTCGAGGGTGAAGGTCGCCCGGCCGTCGCCTCCGGTCGTCTCGGCGCGACCCGTGGTCGCGATCTCGGCCCCGCTCACCGGCGCGCCGCCGTCGCGTTCGTCCTCGACCGTGAGGACCAGGGCCTGCCCCGGCTCGACCCGGTCCGGGCCGGTCAGTCGAAGCGTCTTGGTCTGGAACACGACGTCTCGGGCGAACAGGATCCGGTCGCCGTCGACGACCTTCATCGAGCAGCCGCCGACCGGGGTCGGGACTCCGTTCAGCAGGATGGTCCAGGGACCGACGTTGGTCGCGGACTCGCCGGCGACCCGGTCGATCAGGAAGTCTCCGGAGCTGCTGCTCCACTGGCCCTTCCAGGTCTTGCCGGCCGCTCTCAGCGCGTCGTCGAGCGCGCCGGTGACGGTCGGTCCGGCGGCCTCGCCGATCGGCCCCCGGCAGTCGTGGGCGCCAGAGCCGTCGCCTCCGTCCACCCGGTGGACCGTCGTATCCACCTCGGTCTCGAGCAGCGTCGAGGAGGCCCCCTCGACCCGGACCGAGACCTCGGTCGCCTGGGCCGCCGACGCGGCCGCCCCCGTCACGACGAGGGCGGCCAGCGTCGCCGCGAGCCAGGTTTTCGCCGCGGCCCGAATCAGTGGCCGCGGATCAGGCCCCGGCCGCGGGCGTATCGCACGACACCGTCGGGGGAACGCGTCCCGACGGTCACGCGGACGAACGCACGACCCTTGGCGCCACGGCGAGCGGTCTTCCTGAGGACCGCCCGGACCCGCTTGCCCGCCTTGACCCGGAGCAGACGTGCCCGGCCGGCGGGGATCTCGGCGGCGGTGGCCCCGAAGGCGGCGAACCGCTTCTTCGCCGGCACCCTCACCGCGAAGGTCGCCATGACCGTGCAGCCGGCCGGGGCGGCGCCGCCGGGACAGGCCACGCGGGCCCGCACCCGGCCTCGTTTCAGGGTCGGCTTGCCGACCACCTTGGCCCGGGCGTAGGTGACCTCCGGATCGGTGGGGTCGGTCGGGTCCGTGGGGTCGGTCGGGTCGGTGGGGTCCGCCTCGTCGCCGATCTGCGGGACCGGCTTGACGGCGGGCGGGGCGAGCGTCGTGCTGCCCTTGTAACGGAGCACGACCATGTCGCCGAGGCCCAGCGTCCCGCCGTAGGAACCCTCCTCGCCCCGGCCGTCGACCTCGACGCTCCAACCGTCGGAGCCGCCGTTGAGCGAGTCGACCGTCACGTCTCCCCCGTCGTCAGTGGTCTCGACGCCCTCGACGCAGTTGCCGGGGGCCGAATCGACCTCCGCCTCGGCCAGTGCCTGACGCAGGTCCGAGCCCTCGGCGACCTCGACACGGCACATGCGGCTGCGGTCCTCGAGCGGGGTCGCTTCGCCGTGGTCCACGATCAGGGTGAGCGGGACGACGGTGCCGTCCGCGACGTACGGCGCCGGCTTGACCGCCGGGTCACCCGAGTCGTCGCGGGTGGGGGCGTCGCCGGTCCAGTCGTTGCCGCCGAGCGGCGAGACGGCCTGGTAGGAGGCCATCAGATTGGCCGACCCGGACGGGTTGGCCGGCATGTAGCGGAACGATCCGTTCGCGTTCTGCATCGCGACCAGGAAGTCGAGCGGGGTCTTGCCCTGCTCCGTGGTCCAGCGCTCGCTCTGGGGGTCGATGCCGCAGAGGTTGAAGGCGCTCGCCACCCAGGCGGTGGTGTTGGTGTTCGTCCCGGTCGGGCTGGCGCTGGTGCTGAAGCCGCCCTGGGCCGCCGACTGGCGGGAGGCGATCAGGCCGAGGCCCCGCTGGATCTGCTCGTCGCTCGCCGGCTCGGCGCCGGCGGCGCAGAGCGCGCCGATCGCGGCGGCGGTCATGTCGGTGTCCGAGGCGACCGTGGGCGGCAGCGTCTCGTCGCCGTCGGTCGCGCGCCAGTGCCAGCCGCCGTCGGCCAGCTGCTGAGCGCGGACCTTCAGGGCGAGGGTCTGGAGCAGCTCGACCGGAGCCCCGGAATGGGCGAGGGCGATGATCCCGAAGATGTCGTCGTTCAGCAGGTCGCGGTAGCCGATCTGGTCACCGCTCCACCAGAAGGCGAGCCGGGAGACGTAGTCACGGTCGACCGCGATCCGCGAGGGCTGGAGGCCGCCGGCCAAGGCGCTGAGCACGGTGCGGGCCGAGTCGGTCGGGAGCCCGTCCGGCTGCTCGGCGCAGACCTCGGGGTTGTCCTCGCCGGCCGGGCAGGAGACCGTCCCCGGGCCGCGCACGCTCCACCACTCGTCGTAGTAGTCCTGGGCCGAAGAGGAAAGAAGCGAGGTCCGCGAATCCGCGGCGTTCACGCCCCCTGCCGCCAACGCGGTCAACGACCACTCGCCGAAGCGGTCACCGCCGCCGAGACCGGCCGCGAGCGCCCCGGACTCGTTCTGGGTGGCTTCGAACCAGGCTGCTCCGTTGGCCGCGGCCTGGGCCGCCTCGGTCGGGCTCACTTCGGCCCGGGCGGGCGCCGAGGCCACCATCAAACCGAGTGCAACCGCTAGGACACCCGTCAAAAATCGCTGCATCACCAAGACTCCTTCGCGTCTCACTACCGTGGGTTGGCGCCCCGATCGGAGCGGACCGTCCCTGCTGGAGAGGTGATGGCCGACTGCCCGTTCGCGAGGCTGTACGAATCAACTGCGATCGCCTGCGGTACTCGGGCTTGAAGGTCTGTGCCTCCTTACCGTTGCGCGTCAGCCCCGGACTCTCACCGGTGTTCCCCGCGTGGCGTTCGCGGCAAGCGTACCAGCGACCGACGCCCCGGCCCGGTCATGCCTGCCCGCCCGCCACCGCAACATCGATGGCCTTTGCCGGTTCCTTTACATGGCGATAACGTTGCCTCATCCCGTCCGGGCCCGGAGGAGACCGGGACCGCTGCCACAGCCGAGCCGGCTCTCGTGACCGGCCAAAAGGAGATTCGATGAATCGGTTCAGGACCAAAGTTGCCGTTGCGCTGACCGCCGCCGTCGCGCTGACCGCCGTCGCGGTCGCCCAGGCCGCCACCGGCGACAACCTCGGCGTGAGCACGACCAAGCAGCGGATCGTGCCCGACTCCTCCTCCGGCTTCAACTTCCTCACCACCGGGCCCGGCGAGGGCTACGTCGTCCGCGACGGCTCCGAGGACGGGGCGGCGCTCGGCCAGGCGGTCGCCGGCCGTGAGAAGCGCCGCACCTCGCTCACCTACTTCGGTCAGCTCACCGACTTCCAGCTGGCCGACGAGGAGAGCCCGCTCCGGGTCGAGTTCCTCGACCCGCAGGGCGCCCCGTTCAACGCCTCCTTCCGCCCGGCCGAGGCGCTGAACCCGCAGGAGGAGAACCAGATGATCCGGCAGTTCAACGCCTTCTCCACCCGGCCCCCGCACCTCGCCCGCGGCAACGCCAAGCCGAAGATGGACTTCGTCATCAACACCGGCGACATCTCCGACAACAACCAGTACAACGAGACCCTCTGGAACCGCCAGCTGGTCGAGGGCAAGCAGGTCAACCCGGGCTCCGGGGTCGATCCGGCCCAGTACGTCGGCAAGAACGTGCTCTGCCCGGCCGGGATGAACATCAAGGACGCGTCGAACCCGTCGCTCTACACCGGGGTCCAGGACCGGGACGACTTCCCGGCCCCGACCATGGGCTACTTCTACGACCCGGACGACCCGAACCCGGCCCCCAACCCCCCGAACCCGAACTTCAACAACCCGAACGCGGCCTTCCCGACCTACCCGGGCCTGCTGGACCGCGCCCAGAAGCCGTTCAAGGCGGTCGGCCTGAAGGTCCCGTCGTACATGGCCTTCGGCAACCACGACACCCTGGTCCAGGGCAACGGCTACGCCAGCGAGATCTTCGAGCAGATCGCGACCGGCTGCCTCAAGCCCGTCAACGACGACCCGGCCAACAGCGGTCGCGACACGAGCCCGCTGCTCGGCTTCGTCCTCAGCGCCGACTTCTCGGTCCAGGACCTGCTCGCCCTGCGGCAGTCGAACCCGGACTACTTCATGGAGGTCCCGCCGGACCCGAAGCGCCACCTGGTCTCGAAGAAGGAGTACATGGACATCTTCCGGGACGGCAACGACCCGAAGGGCCACGGCTTCAACCTGGTCGACAAGTCGATCCGCGACGCCTCGAACGGCTACGCCGGCTACTACTCGTTCAGCCCGCGGCCCGGGGTCAGGTTCATCACCCTGGACACCGCCTCCGAGGGCGGCAAGATCCTCACCTCTGACAAGGGCAACCTCGACGACCCGCAGTTCAAGTGGTTCGAGAGCCAGCTCCAGCGGGCGACCAAGAACAACGAGATCGCGATCGTCTTCTCGCACCACTCGGTCGAGAGCCTGACCGCCGACGTGCCCGACGAGAACGCTCCGAGCTGCCAGAACGTCGATCCGGCCGTGGTGCCGGGCTGCGACGGCGACCCGCGCACGTCGACGCCGATCCACCTGAAGGACGACGTTGTCGCGCTGATGCACCAGTACCCGAACGCGGTCGCCTGGGTGGCCGGCCACAGCCACGTCAACAACATCACCCCGTACCCCGGGGTCGACGGCAAGGGTGGCTTCTGGGGCATCCGCACCTCCGCCCTGGCCGACTGGCCGAAGCAGAACCGTCTGGTCGAGGTCTTCGACAACCGGGACGGGAACCTCTCGATCTTCGGCACCGTGATCGACCAGGCGGCCGGCGCCGAGGCCCCGACCTCCGGCACCTCGGCCGCGAACATGAGCGACGAGCAGCTCGCCTCGATCTCGCGCACCCTCGGCTACAACGACCCGCAGGACGGAGCCGAGGCCTGCGGTAGCTCGAAGTGCGGCGAGGGCAGTCCCGAGGATCGCAACGTCGAGCTGCTGATCAAGGATCCCCGCAAGCCCCAGGCCCGGGTCGGCGCGGTCGCCCTGGCGCCGAAGCACCGCCGCCTCAAGGCCGGCCGCAAGTTCAAGCTCGCGGTCAAGGTCACCAACCTGGTCACCGCCACCGCGGACGCGAAGCGCGTCAAGGTGGTGCTGAAGTCATCGAACCGGCGCGTGAAGATCCGCCGTCAGGTCGTGATCGCAAAGATCCAGCCCGGCCGCACGGCGGTCGTCCGCGTCCCGGTCCGCGCCCTGCGCAACGCCCGAGGCAAGGCCAGGATCATCGCCAGGGCAGCCGGCAAGAAGGCCGTCGCCAACGTCAAGGTGATCTCGAAGAAGCGAAAGCGCCGCTAAGCCGCGACCCCTACAGGCCGCGAGATGCAGATCGGGTGCGCCATGTGGCGCGGATCTGCATCTCGCGGGCTGTGATTTCTCAGAGGTGGGGGTTGGCCATTTTGTGGTGGTCGAGCGCTTCGTCGAGGATGGCTTCCTCTACTCCCAGCTCGATCGCCACTTCGCGGAGCATCCGGCCTGAGGCGGCGGCTTCCTTGACGATCTCGCTGGCCTTGTCGTAGCCGATGAACGGGTTGAGCGCGGTCGCCGTGGCCAGGGTGGCCTCGGCGTGCTTCTCGTTCTGGGGCCCGTTCGCCTCGATGCCGGCGACGCACTTCTCGTCGAGCAGACGGCTGGCGCTGGCCAGGATCTTGATCGAGCCGAGCAGGTTGCGGGCGATCAGCGGCACCCGGACGTTCAGCTCGAACTGACCCTGGGAGCCACCCATGGTGATCGCCATGTCGTTGCCGACCACCTGGGCGGCGACCTGGATCACGACCTCGGGGATGACCGGGTTGACCTTGCCGGGCATGATCGAGGAGCCCTTCTGGAGCTCCGGCAGGTAGAGCTCGGCCAGGCCGGCCCGGGGGCCGGAGCCCATCAGCGCGAGGTCGTTGGCGATCTTGTTGAGCGAGACCGCGTAGACCTTGAGGGCGCCGGAGAGCTCGACCAGGGCGTCCCGGTTGGCCTGGGCCTCGAAGCGATCGTGCGGGGCCGAGATCGTGAGGCCGCTCGCCGCTTCCAACTTGACCCGCACCCTCTCCGAGAACTCCGGATGGGTGTTGAGGCCGGTTCCGGTGGCGGTGCCGCCGAGCGGGATCTGACCGACCCGCTCCAGGGTGGCGGTGACGCGGTCGATGCCGTGACGGACCTGGGAGGCGTAGCCGCCGAACTCCTGGCCGAGGGTGACCGGCACGGCGTCCATGAGGTGGGTGCGGCCGGACTTGACCACGTCCTTGAACTCCTCGGCCTTGGCGTCGAGCGCGTTCGCGAGGTTCCCCATCGCGGGCAGGAGGTCGTTGGTGACCTGGTCGAGCGCGGCCAGGTGGACCGCGGAGGGGAAGACGTCGTTCGAGGACTGCCCCATGTTGACGTGGTCGTTGCGGTGGACGTCCTCGCCGGCCAGGTTCGCGATCACCTCGTTCGAGTTCATGTTCGACGAGGTGCCGGACCCGGTCTGGAAGATGTCGATCGGGAACTGGTCGTCGTACTTGCCGGAGGCGACGGCCTCGCCGGCCGCGGCGATCCGTTCGGCGATGTCGGCGTCGAGCAGGCCGAGCTCGGCGTTGGCCCGGGCCGCGTTGGCCTTGATCAGCCCCAGCCACTTGACCAGCGAGGGCGGGATCGTCTCGCCGGAGACGGGGAAGTTGTCAATCGCCTTGGTGGTCTCCCCACCCCAGAGTTGCTCGCTCACTTCGGATGCCTTTCGGACTCGGGTCTGCTGGTGCCCACAGTCTTTCAGCCGGATTCGAGACCGGCCTCACGGCCCTTGTCGTAGGCCGCCTGGACCTGCCTGCCGGCCCGGTCGAGGCCGTTGGTGGCGGCCGCCTCGACCCGGTTGACGAGGGTGGAGTGGATGCCCTGGGTCTCGGCCGCGCCCTTCTCGAGGGCACCGACCAGGTAGCCGGCCATGAGCGCGGCCTTCTCGACGCTCGGCAGGGGCTTCTGTCCGCCGCCGCTCGTCTTGTAGAAGGCGGCGAGCTGGGTCGCGACCTCGACCGCGGTGCGGCCGACCTCCTCCTGCTGGGCGGGCACCTGATCCTTCGGGAGGCAGGAGCTGATCAGCGTGTTGTCGTCGATCGCGACCTGGTCCGGCGCCGCGTCCAGCGCGGTGAGCCAGTCACCGGGCGCGGTCAGGCAGACCGGCGGGGTCGGGATCTTGCGCCCGTCGCTGCACCCCGCGAGGGGCAGGAGGAGGGCGGGAACGACTAGGGCCAAAGCAACTGATCTGCGCACGCCTGAATCCTGACAGGCCGGGCAATCCCGTACTCACCCGTTCACGTATAGGCTCCCGCCATGCCTACCGTGCGCGAAGTCACCTTCGACCTGTTCCGCAAGCTGGGGATGACCACGATCTTCGGCAACCCGGGGTCGACCGAGCTGCCGATGCTCGCCGACTACCCCGATGATTTCGACTACGTGCTCGGTCTCCAGGAGGCGGCTGTGGTGGGCATGGCTGACGGGCATGCCCAGGTCACCCGCAAGCCCACCCTGGTCAACCTCCACACCGCTCCCGGCCTCGGCAATGCGGTCGGCGCGCTGTTCAACGCGCAGGCCAACCACTCGCCGGTGGTGGTCACGGTGGGCCAGCAGGTCCGGGCCCAGGTCACGATGCAGGCCAACCTGACCAACCGCGACTCGATCCGGGTGCCCGACCCGTTCGTCAAGTACTCCTACGAGCCGGCCCGGGCCGAGGACGTGCCGCTGGCCCTGGCCCACGCGATCCACCTCGCCTCGATCCCGCCGATGGGCCCGGTCATGGTCTCGATCCCGATGGACGACTGGGACGTCGAGATGGACGCGACCGAGGCCAAGCACGTGATCGAGCGCGCGGTCGCCGGCCGCACCGGCGCCGACCCGGCCGCGATCGGCGATCTCGCCGCGAAGCTCGAGGCCGCCAAGAACCCGGTCCTGGTCGCCGGCCCCGACATCGACTCCGCCGACGCCTGGGACGAGGCGATCGCCCTGGCCGAGGATCAGAACCTCCCGGTCTGGGCCTCCCCCGCGACCGGCGGCGGCCGTCTCGGCTTCCCCGAGGGCCACCCGCACTGGCGCGGCGTCCTGCCCCCGGCGATCCAGCCGGTCGGCGAGACCCTGAAGGACCACGACCTGATCCTGGTCGTCGGCTCCTCCGTCTTCCCGTACTACCCGTACCTGCCCGGCCCGCTGCTGGGCGAGAACAGCTCGCTGGTCCAGATCACCTCGGATCCGGACGAGGCGGCGCGCGCCCCGATGGGCAGCGCCATCGTCTCCGACGTCAAGCTCGCGATGGCCGCTCTGAACGCCGCGCTGGACGGAACCGACCGCCCGGCGGTCGAGCCCTGGCCCGGCCCGGTCCGGATGGAGGAGACCGACCCGCTCAACGCCTCGGTCGTGATGAACACCCTCAAGCAGGTGATCCCGGACGAGGCCGTGATCGTGCTCGAGGCCCCGACCAGCACCATGGCGCTGCGCAACCAGCTGCGGATCTCGAAGCCGAACAGCTACTTCTTCGGCGCCGGCGGCGGGCTCGGCTTCGGCCTCTCGGCCGCGGTCGGCATCCAGTACGCCGAGGACCGCCCGGTCGTCTGCGTGCTCGGCGAGGGCTCCGTCCAGTACGCGGTCACCGCCTTCTGGACCGCCGCCGCCTACGACATCCCGGTGACCTTCCTGGTCCTCCGCAACGAGGAGTACGGGATCCTCAAGTGGTTCGCCGAGGTCGAGCAGGTCAGCGGCTCCCCGGGTCTCGATCTGCCCGCCCTGGAGACCTCGAAGATCGCCGCCGGATACGGCATCGAGAGCACCGTCGTCAAGGAGCCCGCCGACGTCGAGGCCGCCCTGCGCGAGGCGATCGCCGCCGCGAAGCCGCGCCTGGTCGAGGTCCCGGTCCAGTCCGGCATGGCACTCTTCTAGGTAGACGGAAACCCCCGAGGAAGGAGCCCCGATGCCACTGCTCGAACCGGATGTCCTGAAGATCACCCCGGAGTCGAGTGAGCCGGCAGGCGACCGGGCTCCCGACTGGGTCGCGGGCGGCACGCCGGAGCCGCTCCGCTCGAAGCTGGTCGGCCTGCTCGGCGAGGAGAAGCTCCTCGCCCGGGCGACCGACCTGGTCCGCTACGCCTCCGACGCGAGCCCGTACCGGATGCTGCCCCGCGCCGTGGTCATGGCCCATGACGCGGACGATGTGGCGAAGGTGCTGCGGTTCGGCCGTGAGGAGGGCATCCCGGTCACCTTCCGCTCGGGCGGGACCAGCCTGAACGGGCAGGGCCAGACCGAGGGCATCCTGGTCGACGTGCGCAAGCACTTCACCGGGGTCGAGGTGCTGGAGGACGGCATGAAGGCGCGGGTCAAGCCGGGCACCATCCTCGGCCACGCCAACAAGGTCCTCGCCCCGTACGGCCGCAAGCTCGGCCCGGACCCGGCCTCGACCGACATCGCCACGGTCGGCGGCGTGGTCAACAACAATTCCGGCGGGATGCGCTGCGGCGTCACCTACGACTCCTACTCGACGGTGATCGGCATGACCTTCGTCCTGCCTTCCGGCACCAAGATCGACACCGAGGCGGACGGGGCCGAGGAGGCCTTCGCCGCGGCCGAACCCGAGCTGGCCGAGGGCCTGATGAAGATCCGCGAGGAGATCCTCGCCGACGAGGCATTCACCGCCCGGATCCGGCAGAAGTTCGAGATCAAGAACACCACCGGCTACCGGCTCTGCGCCTTCCTCGACGGGGAGACGCCGCTGGAGATCTTCCGTCGGCTGATCATCGGCTCCGAGGGCACGCTTGCCTTCGTCGCCTCGGTCACCTTCGACACGGTCGAGCTTCCCCGGGTGACGACCACGGCCTGGCTCCACTTCCCCGACATCCAGACCGCGGTCGAGCCGGTCCCGGAACTGGTCGCGGCCGGCGCCACCGCGGTCGAGTTGATGGTCGCCCCGGCCCTGATCACCGCCGGCTGGAACATGCCCGGCGCCCCCGAGTACTTCAAGGAGCTCGATCCCGAGTCGGCCGCTCTGCTGGTCGAGTTCGGCGGCCCGGACGAGGCCAGCCTCGACGCGCAGGAGGCGAAGGCCCTCGAGATCGTCGACGCCGAGAAGCTGATCCTGCCGGCCGAGTTCGGCCGGGACGAGGAGGCGATCGAGATCAACTGGAAGGTCCGCGAGGGCCTCCACGGCCTGATCGGCAAGATGCGCCTGCCCGGCACCGCCCTGATCATCGAGGACGTCTGCGTGCCGCCCGCCCGGATCGCCGAGGGCGCGGTCGAGCTGCGCCAGATGCTGGCCGAGCACGGCTTCCTGGCCGGGGTCGCCGGCCACGCCTCGGCCGGCAACCTGCACTTCATGCTCACCCCGGACTTCTCGAAGCCGGAGGACACGGAGCGCTACGAGACCTTCATGGACGCCCTGGTCGAGGTGATCTGCGAGAAGTACGACGGCTCGCTGAAGGCCGAGCACGGGACCGGCATCAACATGGCCCCGTACGTCGAGAAGGAATGGGGACGCCCGGCGGTCGACCTGATGTGGCGGGTCAAGGAGCTGGCCGACCCGGAGAACGCGCTGAACCCGGGGGCGATCCTGACCCGGGACGCGAAGGCGCATCTCCAGAACCTGAAGACCACGCCGCAGGTCGAGGAGGAGGCGAACGCCTGCGTCGAGTGCGGCTTCTGCGAGCCGGTCTGCCCGAGCCGCAACCTCACCACCACCCCGCGCCAGCGAATCGTGCTGCGCCGCGAGATCGCCCGCCAGGGCGAGGACACCCCGGTCCGCCGGGCCCTGCTCGACGAGTTCGAGTACGAGGCGATCGAGACCTGCGCCGCCGACGGCTCCTGCCTGCTGGCCTGCCCGGTCGGGATCGACACCGGCAAGTTCATCAAGGGCTTCCGCCAGCAGCAGCACACGCCCGCCGCCGAGCGCATGGCGCTCCGGGCGGCCCGTCGCTGGGACCGGATCGAGAAGCTGTCGCGGGCCGGGCTCAAGTTCGGCAGCGCCGTCTCGAAGGTGACCTCGGACGGGGCGATGCGAGGCCTGACCCGGGCCGCCCGGAAGGCGATCAGCGCCGACCTGGTCCCGGAGTGGGGCGAGGACATGCCGCCGGCCGCCTCACCCGCCCTGCCGCGGACCACCTCCAAGAACGCGGCCGCCGTCTACATGCCGGCCTGCATCAACCGCATGTTCGGCCGTTCGAAGGACGACCCGGGCATGTCGCTGCCGGAGGCGATGGTGGCGGTCTCCGCCCGCGCCGGCAAGCCGGTCTGGATCCCGCCGGACATCGCCGGGACCTGCTGTTCGGTGCCGTGGAGCTCGAAGGGCTTCAAGGACGCCCACGCCTTCAAGGCGAACCAGACGGTCGAGCGGATCTGGCGTTGGACCGGCGGCGGCACCCTGCCCCTGGTGATCGACGCCTCCTCCTGCGGCCACGGCCTGACCGACTTCGGCGAGGGCGTGCTGACCGAGGAGAACGCGGCCCGGCACGCCGAGCTGACCATCCTCGACTCGGTCCAGTGGGCCGAGGACCATCTGCTGCCCGACCTCGAAGTGACCCGCAAGGTCGACTCGGTGACGGTCCACCCGACCTGCTCCGGCCGGCACCTGGGCCTGGAGCGTTCGCTGGTGCGGATCGCCGGCCAGGTGGCCGAGCGGGTCGAGGTCCCGGACACCGCGACCTGCTGCGGCTTCGCCGGCGACCGCGGGCTGCTGCATCCGGAGCTGACCGAGAGCGCGACGGCCCAGGAAGCCGCCGAGGTGAAGGCCGAGCCGACCTCGAAGTACGTCTCCTCGAACCGCACCTGCGAGGTCGGCCTGGAGCGGGCGACCGGGGAGCCCTACGGCTCCTTCGTCTACCTGCTCGAAGAAGCGACCCGTCCCTAGTCGCACTCCCTTCACAAGGGCTCCCCGAACAGTGCGTACACTCCCAGGCTCAGGGAGCAAACACGACAGGGGAAGAGAATGTTGAGAAGACTCGTTCTGGCAATGACCTACGCGCTGCTCGGTCTCGGGCTGGCCGCTTCGGCCGCGAGCGCCGCCTCGCCGAGCGATCGTGCGCCGATCCCGCCGCCGACCGACTACTGGCAGGACAAGGGGTTCATCCTCATGGCCCATCAGGGCGGTGAGTGGGACTTCCCGCCGAACACCCTCTTCGCCTACAAGTCGGCGATGGCGGCCGGCGCGGACATGATCGACATGGACGCCTACGTCACCGCCGACGGGCAGATCGTCCTCACCCACGATCTCGACGCCCGCAAGAACTCGAACCTGACCGACGACATGTTCGGCGGCCGCCACGACATCAACGACCTCACTCTCGAGGAATTGAAGACCCTGGACTTCGCCTACAAGTGGAGCCCCCGCGACGGCTCGGCGACGACTCCCTGGCGCGGCGTCGCCACCGGGGGCCAGGAGCCGCCCACCGGGTTCAAGGCCACCGACTTCAAGATCCCGACCTTCGCCGAGGTGCTCGACGCCTTCCCGGACACGCCGATCAACATCGAGTTGAAGCAGGTCTCCGGGGTCGACATCGAGGACACCGCCGAGACCATGGCGGGCATCCTCGCCAGCCACCCCGGCCACGACGAGAACGTGATCATCAACTCCTTCGGCCAGGAGATGCTGGACGCGATGCACGCCGCCCGTCCGGAGCACAAGTCGTACGGCGGCAGCCTCAACGGCACCGCCGGCTACCTGAACGGTTTTCCGATCGAGCCGACTCCGGTGGCCCTGGAACCGCCGGACTACTACCAGTTCGGCTCCGGCGGCCCGTGGATTCGCCTGGTGCCCCTGTTGAGGCCCTGGGCCGACCACGACGGCTACAAGATCTACGTCTGGGGCTCGGATCACGACCCGGCCCAGGACACCCCCGAGTTCTACGCGAAGCTGATCGAGGAAGGCACCGACTCGTACAACACGCCCTCGCCGACCACGCTGGCCGCCTACCTCTGCACCGCCGGGATCGCGAAGCCGGACGGCTCGCCTCGCTGCCCCGGGCAGGTCTGCCCGGAGGGCCAGACCGGGATCGCGCCCGATCATTGCGTCGACATCCCGAAGTGCCCGGAGGGCACCGAGGGGACCCCGCCGAACTGCGAGCCGATCGTGATCGTCGACCCGGCGACCGTGATCACGAAGCTCACGCTCAGCCCGAAGAAGGGGAAGGTCAAGGCCGGCAAGGTCATGCGCCTCAAGCTCACGGTGCGAGCCAAGCTGGGCATGGGCCCAGGCCGGTTCAAGATCAACCTGCGGTCCAGCAACCGTCAGGTGAAGGTGCCCAGGTCCGTGGTCGTCTCGCTCAAGGGAGCCGTCACCAAGAAGACCGTCAAGGTCCGGGCCACCAGGAAGGCCAAGCGCCGGGCGGTGATCACCGCGAAGTCCGGCAAGCGCGTGGCTCGCGCGACGCTCCAGGTCAAGCCGTCATGCGTCAAGAAGAAGGCCCGCGGCGGCCTTCTCTGCGGCAAGACCAACCACCTGTAGGCCGCCTCGGCGGCTAGCCGGCCGGAGGCCCGTCGGTCTGACGGGCCTCCGCCTCCGGCACCACCTGGGCGATGGCCTGGTCCTCGTCCATTCGCCTGTCGATCAGCGGCCCGAGCAGCCCGCGGCCGTAGAACATCCCCTTCCACTCGGCGGGGGCGATGGCGCGGGCCGAGCGGCGTTCCAGGGCGCCCACGATCACCTCGCCGGCCCGGCTGGCGGGGATCCGGCGGGTCATCCAGGCCGGCATCGAGTCATGGCGCAGACGATCGACCAGCGGGTCCTCGAAGGCCCCGGTCACGAGATCGGTGTCGATCCATCCGAAGTAGGCGACGGTGGCGCTGGCCCCGACCGGGGCCAGCTCGGCCCGCAGGCCGCGGCCCAGCGCTTCCACTCCCGCCTTGGCCGTGGCGTAGGCGGAGTTCATCAGCCCGTTCATGAAGGCGTAGGAGGATGAGACCAGGACGAACTGACCCCCGTTCGCGACCACGTCCTCGATCCCGGCTCGCACGGTGCGCCAGACCCCGAACAGATCGACCTCGTAGACGCGGCGCCACTCGGCCGGTTCCTGGCTGCGGATCGGCGAGATCCGCGCCGGCCCGATCCCGGCGTTGGCGACGACGACGTCGATCCGGCCGAACCGCTCGCGGGTCGCGGCGAAGGCGGCCTCGAGCTGCTCGGTGCTGGTCACGTCGGCCTGGAACCCGGCGGCGCGGGGGCCGATCCGGGCCGCGGACGCCTCGGCCTCCTCCCGGTCCAGGTCGAGCAGGGCGACGGAAGCCCCGCGGCCGTGGGCCTGCCGGGCCGCCTCGAAGCCGATCCCCTTCGCCGCCCCGGTGACCAGGACGACCTTGCCGGCGAGGCTGTAGCGCTGCCCGGAACGGACCGGCGGGTGGAGCGGCGAGGCCGCCGCACCGAGGTCGCGGGCCTCGAACTCGCGGATGAAGTCGCCGACCTTTGGGTTCCGTTCGAGTTGCCGGTCGTTGGCGGGGCCGACCTGTCCGCGCAGGTAGAGCGGCGCCCGCCAGGCGGCCGGCTCGATGATCCGGGGTTCGCGGCGGGCGATGCCCTCGATCAGGGCGGCCGCGGCCTGGCCGACCGGCATCTTCTTGGTCAGGAACGAGGGGGCGATCTCCTCACGGAAGCGGTCGGCCAGCTCGTTGTCGAAGACCTGGCCGATCAGGTCGGTCTCGACGTACCCGAAGTAGGCGACCGAGGCGCTGGCGCCATGCGGCTCGAGCTCGCTGCGAAGCGCCCGCCCCATCGCCTCGACGCCGGCCTTCGAGACCGCGTAGGAGGTGTTGAGGACGCCGTTGACATGGGCGTAGACGGAGGCGATCAGGGCGATGTGCCCGCGGTTCGCGATGACCTGCTCGATACCGGCCCGGACCGTGTTGTAGACGCCGACCGTGTTGACCTCGACGACCTTCTCCCAGACCACGGGGTCGATCGCCCGGGAGGTGGTCTTCGGCGGGGTGATGCCGGCGTTGGCGATCACGACGTCGACCCGGCCCAGCTGCTCGACCGCCCTGGCGACCGCGTCCTGCATCTGCCCGAGGTCGGTCACGTCGGCCGCGAGCCCGATCGCCCGGCCGCCCAGCGCGACCGCGGACTCCTCCACGACCTCCCGGTCGAGATCGATCAGGGCGACGCTCGCGCCCCGCTCGATCGCCAGCCGCGCGGTCTCGAAACCGATCCCTCGAGCACCGCCGGTGATCAGAACGACTTTGCCCCTCAGGTCCAGAGATTCCATCGCTGAACCCTAATTCATAAACTCCCCTGCTCATGTCGTCTTTTCGCCCGGTTGACCCCAAGCAGTCCTTCCCCGATATGGAGGAGCGGATCGCCGCCGGCTGGAGGGACGGTCGGGTCTTCGAGCGTTCCCTCGAGCAGCGTGAGGGCGCCGAGGTGTGGAGCTTCTACGAGGGCCCCCCGACCGCCAACGGGCGCCCCGGCTCGCATCACGTCCTGAGCCGGGTCTTCAAGGACATCTACCCCCGCTACCGGGCGATGCGCGGCTACCGCGTGCCCCGCAAGGCGGGCTGGGACTGCCACGGGCTGCCGGTCGAGCTCGAGGTCGAGAAGCAGCTCGGCATCTCCTCCAAGCAGGAGATCGAGGAGTACGGGATCGAGGAGTTCAACCGGCTCTGCCGCGAGTCGGTCTTCACCTACGTCGAGGAGTGGAACCGGCTGACCGAGCGGATCGGCTTCTGGATCGACCTCGACGACCCCTACGTCACGATGGACAACAGCTACATCGAGTCCGTCTGGTGGTCCCTGAAGGAGTTCTACGAGAGCGACCGCCTCTACGAGGGGCACCGCGTCTCGCCCTACTGCCCCCGCTGCGGCACCACCCTCTCCTCGCATGAGGTCGCGCAGGGCTACAAGGACGTGATCGACCCCTCCGTCTTCGTGCGCTTCCGGCTGGCCGACGAGGACGCCTCGATGCTGGTCTGGACCACCACCCCCTGGACCCTGCCGGGCAACTACGCGGTCGCGGTCAACGCGGACGTGACCTACGCCGAGGTCGAGTTCGAGGGCGAGCGGGTGATCCTGGCCGAGCCGCTGGTCGAGAAGGTCCTCGGCGAGGGGGTCGAGCCGACCCGCCTCTTCCCGGCCACCGACCTGATCGGCCGCGAGTACGCGGCGCCCTTCCCCGGCATGGCCGAGAACTCGGGCGTGTTCCGCGTGATCGCGGGCGACTTCGTCACCACCGACGACGGCACCGGCCTGGTCCACATCGCCCCGGCCTTCGGCGAGGACGATTACCGGGCGGCGATCGCCGACGGCCTCTACGACCCGAGCAGCCGCGGTCCCGAGGGGACCCTCTTCAACCCGGTCGGCCTCGACGGTCGCTTCGACGAGCGGGTCACCGGGTTCGCCGGCGAGTTCGTCAAGGACGAGGACGTCACCGCCCGCCTGATCGAGCATCTACGGGCCGAGGGCCGCCTCTTCCGGGCCAACGACTACGAGCACTCCTACCCGCATTGCTGGCGCTGCGGCACCCCGCTGCTCTACTACGCCAAGGCGAGCTGGTACGTCAAGACCTCCGAGGCCCGCGACGAGATGCTGGCCGGAAACCAGGGCATCGGCTGGCATCCCGAGCACATCAAGGACGGCCGCTTCGGCCGCTGGCTCGAGAACAACGTCGACTGGGCGCTCTCGCGCGATCGCTACTGGGGCACGCCGCTCCCGATCTGGGAGTGCTCCGACTCCGGCTGCGACGGGACCTTCTGCGCCGGCTCGATCGCCGAGCTGGAAGAGAAGGCCGGCTCCGTTCCCGAGGATCTGCACCGCCCCTACATCGACGACGTGACCTGGGATTGCGAGTGCGGCAAGGGGACGATGAAGCGCGTGGTCAGCGTGATCGACACCTGGTACGACTCGGGCGCGATGCCGTTCGCCCAGTTCCACTACCCGTTCGAGGGGAAGGAAGAGTTCGAGCAGCGCTTCCCGGCCGACTTCATCTGCGAGGCGATCGACCAGACCCGCGGTTGGTTCTACACCCTGCTCGCCGAGTCGACGATGCTCTTCGACCGGCCCAGCTACGAGAACGTGGTCTGCCTCGGCCTGATCCTCGACGGCGAGGGCCAGAAGATGTCGAAGTCGAAGGGCAACGTCGTCTCCCCCTGGGAGGTGCTGGGCGAGTTCGGCGCCGACGCCTTCCGCTGGTACCTGTTCACCGCCCAGCAGCCCTGGGCCGGCTACCGCTTCTCGATGGACGCGATCTCGGACGCCCATCGTTCGTTCCTCCTGACCCTCTGGAACACGTACTCGTTCTGGATCCTCTACGCGAACGCCGAGGGCATCGACGCCTCCGCCCCCGCCGACCCGGCCGCCGAGCCGACCGACCTCGATCGCTGGGCGGTCTCCCGCCTGCAGGCGACGGTCGAAGAGGTGACCGCGAAGATGGACGAGTTCGACTGCACCGGCGCCGGCCGCGCGATCGCCGCCTATGTCGAGGAGCTCTCCAACTGGTACGTCCGCCTCTCCCGGCGCCGCTTCTGGGAGGGCGACGCCGCCGCCTTCGCGACGCTCCGGCACTGCCTGGTCGAGGTCTCGACCCTGCTCGCTCCCTTCACCCCGTTCATCGCCGAGGAGATCCACTCGAACCTGGTCGGCGGCGCCGATCGCGAGTTCGGCGAGATGCCCGACTCGGTCCACCTGCGCGACTATCCGGCCGCCGCCCCGGCGCTGCGTGACGAGGCCCTCGAGGCCGCGATGGCCGCGACCCGGCAGACGGTCGAGCTCGGCCGCGCCTCCCGGGCCCAGGCCAAGGCGAAGGTGCGGCAGCCGCTGGCCCGCGCGGTCGTGGTCGCCACCGACGCCGAGCGCGCGGCGATCGAGACCCAGGCGGCCCTGATCAAGTCCGAGCTGAACGTCAAGGAGCTCGAGTTCGTGACAGATCAGTCCGATCTGGTCAGCTATCTGGTCAAGCCGAACTTCCGCACGCTCGGCCCGCGCTTCGGGAAGTCGATGCCGCAGGTCTCCGCCGCGGTCGCCGGGCTCGACCCGACCCATGTCGCCCAGACCGTCGAGGCGGGCGGCGAGATCGGGATCTCGATCGACGGCAGGGACCACACCCTGACCGCCGACGACCTGCTGCTCAGCATGGAGCCGCTGGAGGGCTACCAGGTGGAGGCCGAGTCCGGCCACGCCGTCGCCCTCGCTCTGGAGCTCGACGACGATCTGATCCGCGAAGGCCTGGCCCGCGAGATCGTCCACGCGGTGCAGAACGCCCGCAAGGACGCCGGCCTGGACATCACCGACCGGATCAGCCTCTCGCTGGCCGGCGACCAGGAGCTCCTCGACGCCGCCGCTGCCCATGAGGGCTACGTGACCGGCGAGGTCCTGGCCCGCTCGATCGAGCTCGGCGGCGACACCGCCGAAGCCGCCGCCCCGGGCACGCCGCAGGTCACGATCGACGGTCGCGAGCTCGCGATCTCGGTCGCCCGCGTCGACTGACCCGAGCCGCCACCGGCCGGGCCGGTTGACTTCCTGGAGCCGGCGGCGATAATGGCTCTGGGCGGGGAACCCGACGGTAAGGAGACCGAGATGGCCAACAGGCAGGCCAAGAAGACCACGAAGCCGGCACCCAAGCGGACCGCAGCGGAGATCGCTGCCGCCGAGAAGAAGGCGAAGGCGGATGCCGCGGCCGCGGAGACCACGGCCAAGAAGACGGAGGTCGAGCTGGAGGGCCTTCGCCTGACCAACCAGAAGACCCAGCTCGACATGCTTCCCGAGGCGAAGGCGACGCCGCTGGACAAGGGGATCACGGTCGGTGAGGGCGTCGGACTGGTGGCGGAGCTGATGGCCCATTCCCTCGTCGAGCGATCGGCGGAGATGGTCAGCGGCGCCGTGACGAAGGCGGTCGACTGCCCGATCAAGGTGCTGATCGTCAACGATCGATCGATCGCCGACGGAGATTGGATCCACAAGTCCCTCTCCGCCGACCTGCCCCTCGCGACGGAGTATCTGAACGGATACGCTGACGCCCTCGAGGAGGAGCTCGGCGAGCGGGCCGGAGAGCCCGACGAGGTGAGGACGCACGGCATGAGGGCGTACGGCGTGACCGGGGGCCTTGGTGAGGTCGCTATAGGTGCAAACGTGGCGAAGTCCCTGGTCGGCGCCGCCGCCGACATCGCCGGCCTCTTCATCCCCGAGTACTCGATCGCCAAGGCGGAAGTCTCGGTCGAGGCCACACCACTCCTGAGCGCCCTGGCCGGGAAGCTCCAGGCCGGCAAGCACCAGGTCGGAGTCGAGTCGTTCACCACCTTGAGCGGGGACTCGACGCTCTGGGGCAACTATCGAGATGCCGTGGCCGCCCGGAACAAGGTGGATCTCCTGGCAGCACGCCTCGAGGCGAAGAAGGCCGAGGAGAAGGCACGGTCAAACGGAGGGCCGCCCGACCAGGACCCGCCCACCGTGATCTTGTCGGCGAAGGAGCTGCAGGGGAAGATGGACGGGATCTTCTCCTCGCTGACCAGCAAGAAGGACCCCTGCCTGCCGATCCTGCCCGAGCTGCGTCAGGCCCTCGCCGAGGCCGACCCGCAGGCGGACGGCGGAGGAGAGGACGAGGGCGAGGGCGACGCGCCCGAGCAGCCCAAGGCGAAGAACGAGCTGGTCGCGGCTGCCCGGATCGCGGTCGCGTCGTTCGACGCCTTCGCCAGTCGGATCACCTCGGCCGAGGAGGATGCGCGACCGGCGCTTCTCGCGGCCCTGCTCCACGAGGAGCTGCACGACCCGGAACGCTGGACGCATGTGCTCTACGCCGGACTCGACGTGACCAGAGGCGAGACCATCACCTCGAAGTCGCGCTGGCGAGCGCCCAAGCTCCGCTACGTCGCCGGCTGCAACGCCTCCTACATGCTCTTCGACCTGAAGGAACGCGTGGTCCGGACAGCCGGCACCTTCCCTCTGGCCGGGAATCTCAGGTTCCAGCTGGGGAAGGGGCCGAACGCCAAGCCGGAGCTCCTCGACCTGGCCCCGTCCTGAGCGGGCCGGCGCTCAGCCGAGCTCGGGCGGCATCGCCTTCGGGCCGTCGGGGTACATCCAGGCGAGCAGGTCCTCGTCCATCGCCGTGGTGTCGGCGTGCTCGACGGGAGCGCCCATGATCAGCCAGAGCTGGTCGGTCTCGGTGTCGTTGAACGGTTGACGCACGGTCCCCGGCTCGACCAGGACCGCGTCCATCGGGCCGAGGACCAGCAGCTCGTCGCCGACCCGCAGCTTGCCGGTCCCCTCGAGCAGGACGTAGATCTCCTCGGTGGTCCGGTGCCGGTGACGGGTCGAGGCCTGTCCCGGCTCGATCCGCCAGAGGCGGGCACCGAGTTGGGTCGCCTCCAACTGGCGTCCCAGGTCGGTGTTGAGCACGCCCATCTGGTTCGAGCGACGCCAGAAGGCGTCACCCGAACCGAGGGCGCGATAAGCCAATCGAAGCCCGCCTACTCGGGACGGGCTTCGGGGATGATGAAGTCCGACTTCTTCGAGTCGTCGAACTTCACCCAACAGTGCTCGGGCGCCGCCCCGGCGACCTCGACCAGCGCCTCTTCGATGCGCTTGGCGATCTCGGCCTTCTGTTCGTCGGAGCGGCCCTCGAACCAGTGGATCTGAACGAACGGCATGCGCTAAGCCTGCAGCGCCGGCTCGAGCTCCGCGAGGATCTTCCGCTTGGGCTGGGCGCCGACCAACTGCTTGACCATGGCGCCGTCCTTGAGCAGGATCATCGTCGGGATCGAGAGGACGCCGTACTGCTGCGCCGTCTGGGGGTTGTCATCGATGTTGAGGCTGATGATCTTGAGGTCGTCACGCTCCTCGTTGATCTCCTCGAGCACCGGATGGACCACGCGGCACGGACCGCACCAGGGCGCCCAGAAATCGACCAGCACATGACCTTCGGCCTCGAGGGCCTCGGACTTGAACGTCGCGTCGGTTACTTCGGGAAGTGCCATTTCGCTCTCCTGGTTGTCGGTCGGCGGGTCCAGTCCCGCCCTTCGATTCTTTGATCGACACCCACTATACAAAATGAAGTGCCCTCGATCAAGCCGGTGCGACCAACCTAACGCAGGCGAGAGCTCAGCGGCCGCGGATCCGCATCGCGGGGACCCTCCAGGCCGCCTCCGCCACGATCGCGGCGGTCATCTTGGAGTCGCCCTCCTGCCGCTCGCGGAAGGTGATCGGGACCTCCATGACTGAGAAGCCGGCCCGCACCACCCGCCAGGTCATCTCGACCTGGAACGAGTAGCCCGAGGCGGCGACCTCGCTCAGGTCGATGGCGTCGAGCACCTCGCGGCGGAAGCACTTGAAGCCTCCGGTCAGGTCGCGGACGGGGACCCGGAGGATGGCCCGCGAGTAGAGGCTCCCGCCCCGGCTGAGGAAGCGGCGGACCTGCCCCCACTCGGTGATGCCGCCGCCCGGCACGTAGCGCGAGCCGATCGCCAGGTCGGCCACCTCGGAGGCGGCCAGGAGGCGGGGCAGGTAGGCCGGGTCATGCGAGAAGTCGGCGTCCATCTGGACGATCAGGTCGGCCCCTCCGTCCAGAGCCGTCCGGAACCCCTCCAGATAGGCGGGCCCGAGGCCCTCCTTGACTCGGCGGTGGAGGACCAGCACCCGCGGGTTCTCGGCCGCGATGCGATCGGCCACCTGGCCGGTCCCGTCGGGGGAGCTGTCGTCGACGATCAGGATCCGATCGTCCTCGCGGGTCAGCTTCGGTTCCAGCGCCTCGACCATCGGGCCGATGTTTCCGGCCTCGTTGTAGGTCGGCAGGATCACCCATGCCGAACCGCGGTGGGGCGGTTTCTCCTGATCGGGCATCGGCGGATCGTATCCGCCGAGCCGCGCTACCCGTCCAGATGCCGCTTGAGCGAGCCGAGCCGCCGCTCCCATTCGCCGTCGATCCGGCCGAGCCAGTCCACGCCGGGAGCCAATCCCTGGTCGCGGAGCTCGTAGAGGACCTCTCTGCCCTGCCGGGAGGGGGAGACGATGCCGGCCTCGGACAGGCTGGAGAGGTGCTTGGCCGCTCCCTGGCGGCTCACCCCCAACCGGGCGGCCAGCGTGGTCGCCGTGGCCGGCCCGGCGCCGGCCAGGTGCTCGACGATGCGGCGCCGGTTGGGATCGGCGAGGGCGCTGAAGACCCGGTCTGTGCGAGCGGCGCTCAAGCCGCCACGGCCGACGCGGTCAGGTCGGCGAGCTCGCGCTCGAGACCCTGCAGCGGCCGGGACTCGGTGACCCGGACCACGCAGCCGTCACGTTCCGGATCGGCGATCACCTCCAACTCGACCCGGCTGCTCTCGCCGCCCGGCTCGGACCACCAGAACGCGATCCCGCGCCCTTCCTCGACGGTCTCCACGAACCCGGACCGTTCCCGTCCTTCGTCGGTCACCGTGATCTCGCCGCCGGGGACCAGGTCGACCTCGACCTCCTCGCCGAGCCAGCCGGCGAGCTCGCCTTCCTCGCTGATCGCGCGCCAGGCCCGCTCGGGCTCGCTGTCCAGTTCGACCTCTTTCGTCACCTCGTCCATCCCGCACTCCTTTCACGCAACTGAATGGTTGCGCTATCTTAGCGGGTCCAGGCGCAACTATCTGGTTGCGTATACGAAAGGAGACTTCGATGGAACCGACCCCGAGAGCCGCCCTGGTCCCGACCGTCATCGAAACCGGCCCGCGCGGCGAACGCGCCTTCGACATCTACTCCCGCCTGCTCGACCAGCGGATCGTCTTCCTCGGGCAGGAGGTCGAGGAGCAGATCGCGAACCTGATCGTCGCCCAGCTGCTCCACCTCGAATCCGAGGATCCCGAGAAGGACATCGCGCTCTACATCAACTCGCCCGGCGGCTCCGTCTACGCCGGCCTCGCGATCTACGACACGATGCGATTCATCAAGCCGGACGTGCAGACGATCTGCTTCGGGATCGCGATGTCGATGGGTTCCCTGCTCCTGACCGGCGGCGCCGAGGGCAAGCGCTACGCCCTGTCGAACTCGCGGATCCTCACCCACCAGCCCTCGGCCGGCTTCGAGGGCAAGTCGACCGACATCGAGATCCACGCCCGGGAGATCCTCGACTCCCGCCGGCGGGTCGAGCAGCTCTACGCTCAGCACACCGGGCAGAGCCCGGAGCGGATCAACGAGGACATGGACCGCGATCGGTTCTTCACGCCCGAGCAGGCGGTCGAGTACGGGCTGATCGACGGCGTGCTCGAGGGGCGGGGCACCAGCCTCACCCCGGTCGGTTTCAGCGGCTGAGAGGAGCGATAGTTTCTGGGCATGACCAACGCGCAGATCGCCGAGGCGCTCGAGGAGCTGGCGGTTCTCTACCAGCTCGACGGGGCCGATCAGTACCGGGTCCTGGCCTACACGAACTCGGCCCGGACGATCAAGAGCGAAGGGCGCTCGGTCGAGGAGATGGCCAAGAACGGGACCATCACCGAACTGCCCGGGGTCGGCAAGACGTTGGAGGAGAAGATCGTCGCCCTGGTCGAGACCGGCGAGATCCCGGCCGCCGCGAAGCTCAAGGAGAAGATCCCGGTCGGGCTGTTGGAGATCAGCCGGATCCCCGGGCTCGGACCGAAGACGGTGCGGCGTCTGCATGACGAGCTGGACGTGACCGGGCCCGAGGATCTGCGGGCCGCCGCCGAGGCCCAGAAGGTCCGCGGGCTCAAGGGGCTGGGGCCGAAGGTGGAGGAGAAGATCCTGGCCGGGCTGGACCGGCTCGAGGCCGAGCCGGAAGGACCCGCCCGTCTGCGGCTCGACGAGATCCGGCCGATCGCCGAGGAGCTGGTGGCCGCGCTGCGGGCCGACCCGAACTGCGACAAGGCCGAGATCGCCGGCTCGGTCCGGCGCTGGACCGAGACCTGCAAGGACGTCGACCTGATCGCCACCTCGCCGTCGCCGAAGGAACTGGCGACCGCGGCCGCCTCGTATGAGCTGATCGCCGAAGCGGGCAAGCCGAGCGACAAGGGCGTCAAGCTGACCACCAACTCGGGCATCGGCGTCGACCTCCGGATCGTCGCCCCCGAGGCCTTCGGCAACCTGCTTCAGCACTTCAGCGGCTCCGGCGCGCACAACGCCGAGCTGCGCGAGCGGGCGGTGGCGCAGGGGCTCCACGTCTCCGAGAACGGGATCAAGGACGACAACGACACCTCTCGCGGAGCGGGAGAGACCGAGTCCTTCGGCACCGAGCAGGAGGTCTACGCCCGGCTCGGCTACCAGTACATCGCGCCGGAGCTGCGCGAGAACCGGGGCGAGCTCGACGCCGCGGCGAAGGGCGAGCTGCCGGACCTGATCGAGCGGAGCCAGATCAAGGGCGACCTCCACTCCCACACGACCCTGTCCGACGGGGTGGCGACGCTGGAGGAGATGGCCGCGGCGGCCGAGGCGCTCGGGTACGAGTACCTCGCCATCACCGACCACTCCGAGTCGCACGGCTTCGGCAACAACGTCGCGGCGGACCGTCTCTGGCAGCGGATCGAGGAGATCAGCGAGTTCAACCACGAGAAGCACGGGATCCGGCTGCTCTCCGGCTCCGAGGTCAACATCCACCCCGACGGCTCGGTCGACTACGAGGACGACCTGCTCGAGGCCCTCGACTGGGTGATCGCCTCGATCCACACCTCGTTCAGCGAGGACGAGAAGAAGAACACCGACCGCATGATCGCGGCGATCGAGAACCCGCTGGTCGACTGCATCGGCCACCCCACCGGCCGGCTCATCAACCAGCGCGATCCCTACCCGCTGAACATCGAGCGGGTGATCGCGGCCGCGATCGAGCACGACACGATGATCGAGATCAACTCGAACCCCCGTCGCCGCGACCTGAACGAGATCCACGCCCGCATGGCGGCCGAGGCCGGGGTGAGGATCGTGATCAACACGGACGCCCACCGGCCGGAGACGCTGGACTTCATCGAGTACGGGATCGCCACCGCCCGCCGCGCCTGGATCACCGCGGACCAGGTGATGAACACCCGCTCCTGGTGGAAATAGACGACTAGCTGACCGGCGGCGGGTCGCCGGTCGCGCTGGCGGCCAGCCTCGGGTTCCAGTCGCAGACCTCGCAGGCGTGGGCGAAGATCTCGCCGCAGAACTCGACCACGGTCCGTTCCGGATCCTCGGTCGCGGCGGCGGCGTCGTGATCGAGCAGGTACTCCCCCAGCTCCTCGCTCCACCGGCCCGGACCGGACAGCTCGCGACCGGCGAAGCCGTCCTCGGGCGGGTGCGCGTAGGCGTAGAAGGCCGGCTTCGAGTAGCGGCCGTCACCGGGCCACCAACCCACCGCGACCTCCTGGGCGTCCATCGCGTTGCGCATGATGAAGTCATCCGAAGGCGGCGCGGCCGGCTGGCCCGAGAACAGGTTCACGGCCAGGTCGAATGAGCCCCACCATGCGTTGACCGGAGTCGAGCGGCCCCGGAACGGGGCCCGGAACCGGGTCAGGGCCATCGCCGCGACCGTGGCGCTCGCGAAGTAGGCCTTGACCTGCTCCGGGTCATAGATCCGATGCTCGTCGTCCTGATCCAGCGGCACCGTCCAGGCGACCTCCTGCGGGGTGGGGTCGATCCGAACCGGGCCGGCCAGCTCGCCGATCGCGGCCAGGGCCTCCCGCACCACCTCGCCGACCGGGCGGTTCGGGGCCAACGCGATCTGGGCCCCCATGCCGTCCGAGTGCTCGATCAGGAGGTGATGGGTGCGCAGATCGAGAGCGGCGACGAAGACCCCGGAGCCATCCGGCGCCGGCAGCGGCAGGGTCTCCCAGCCACGGGCGGTCTGCCGCAGGGCGGCGTGCTGGAGCTGAGGCTCCGGCGGGGCCAGCGCCACGCAGAGCTTGCCGAGGAACTGGGTGTGGGCGTGAAGGGTGTCGCAGGTTTCGCGCCACTCCTCGTACGTGGTCGAACTCCATCCGTCAGCCATGCTCCGACCCTACTCCCCGGGCCGCGCCGGTCCAAGGGCTTCTCAGAAGGCGCGGAAGCCGGGGGTGCGGACCAGCTTCACCGGCTTCAGCGCCGAGGCGGACTCGACCAGGAACCTGACCCCGTCTCGCCCCTCGATCGCCAGCACGGCCGGTTCGCGGTTCCGCCAGGCGAGCGCGACCAGCAGCGCGTAGCCGCAGCCGACCACGGCCACCTCGGGAAAGATCACGCCGATCGCCCCGGCCAGCCCGACCGCGGCGAGGATCGGCCAGAGCCGGCCCCAGGCGACCCGACCCGGGGACGGCATCGAGACCCCCGGCGAGGTGACGGTCACGGTGCGGGCCGCGGCCAGGGTCTCGCGCATGCTCTCGGCCGAACGCTCGGCGTCGCCGAGGTTGATGCCGATCCAGGCGGCGACCAGCCACCAGGCGGCGCCGACGATCAGGATCGTCGTGTTCTCCGCGTCGGCCACCCCGATCACGGCGATCGCGCCGAGCGCGGTGGCGCCCCCGGCGGTGAGGAAGACGGTTGCCCTGAGCAGCTCCGCGAACGGCAAGGGCTACTCCGTCGGTGTCGCTCCGGCCGGGGACTCGGTGGCGCGCCGGGCGAGATCCTCGATCAGGTCGATCCACTCCTCCGGCTCGGCGACCACGAGATCGGCCATCTCGACCAGTTCGGGCGGCCCCTCGTCGGAGTCGATCGCGACGATGGTCAGATTCCGGAGACGACCGTCCTCCGCCAGCTTGCGCAGCCTGACCGCCGCCTCGTAATCGGTCCGGTCGTCGCCGGCGAAGACGACGGTGTCGATCTCGGTGCCGTCGAGCAGCTCGTCGACCGCACCGGCCTTGCCCTCCATGCCGGGCGGGCGGAGCTCCAGCACCTTGCGGCCCCAGTGGGTGGCGAGGCCGGCCGACTGGGCGTGGTCGGCGATCCCGCGGACGATCTCCTCGGTGCGATGCCCGGCGCCCCGCCAGTGCAAGGCCTGGATCGGGCCCTTGTCCTCGATCCGGATCTTCGCCGTGACCCAGAACGGGTTGTCGTTGTCGCGGATGAAGTTCCGGGCGCGCTCGGCCTCCTCGCCCTCGATGACCACGGTCGGACGGTCCTGGCCCGGCCTGATGTAGCTCAGGCCGTGGTTGCCGAAGTAGGTGATCTTCTCCGCCCCGACCATCTTCCGGGCGACCGGCGAAGGACGCCCGGTGATGCACGCGACGAGGGCGAGGTGGTCGGCCAGGGTCTCCAGGCTCTCCCGGGCTCGGGCCGGGACCTTCGCCCGATCGGGACGGTCGACGATCCGGCAGAGAGTGCCGTCGACGTCACTCATCAAGGCGGAACGCGAGGGGGTTTCGAGCAGTACCGACAGGGGAGAGTCTGAGGCGGCCATGCCCTTAGTATCGCTGGATGGAGTCACGGCGCATATGGGGGCTCGCCGCGGTGGGCACACTCGCGGGCGCATTCAGCGGACTTTTCGGCGTCGGAGGCGGCACCGTGATCGTGCCGATGCTGATCGCGCTGTACGGATACGGCGAGCGTCTCGCGACCGGAACCAGCCTCGCCGCGATCATCCTGATCGCCCTCCTGGCGGCCGGAATGCAGGGTGGCCTCTACGGCAACGTCGACCTGAGCACCGGCCTGATCCTGGTCGGGCCGGCCATCCTCGGGGTGGTGGCCGGGACCGCGATCCAGCAACGGATCCCGGAGAAGACGGTCTCCTTCATCTTCGCCCTGCTGCTGATCGGCGTCGCGATCGAGATGGTGGTGACCTGATGGACATCGCCCTCGCCTGCGCGATCTGTTTCGTCGGCGGCTGCGTGGCCGGGCTGATCGGGGTCGGTGGCGGCATCGTCTTCGTGCCCGCCATGACCGCGGTCCTCTCGAAGGGACAGGTCGAGGCGGAGTCGACCTCGCTGTTGATGATCGCGCTGGTCTCCGTGGTCGGCACCTGGCGGCAGGTCGGGTACGGCAACGTGAACCTGAAGGACGCCGCGGTCATCGGGCTGCTCTCCCCGGTCGGGGTGCTGGCCGGGGTCCTGATCGCCAACGCGGTGCCGGAGCGGGCGCTCAAGCTCGGCTTCGCGCTGCTCGCCCTCTACATGGCCTGGCGCCTGCTCAAGCGGGTCTTCACGAACGAGCCTCCCAAGGCGGCGCCCGAGGCCGCCGCCGACGGCTCATGAAGCCGGGGATCCGGCCGCGCGGCGGCCCCTTCATCCCGGTCTCCGAGATCACCCTCCGGGCTTCCCGTTCTTCCGGCCCCGGCGGCCAGCACGCCAACGTGACCGCCTCCCGGATCGAGGCGGTCTTCGACGTCTCGGCCTCCCTCGCCCTGAACGACACCCAGAAGGCCCGGATCACCCGCAAGCTCGGCCCGGTCGTCACCGCGGTCAGCCAGGATGCCCGCTCCCAGACCCGCAACCGGGACCTGGCCCTGGACCGGCTCGAGGCGAAGCTGGCCTCCGCCCTGATCGTTCCCCGGCGCCGCCGGGCGACCAAGCCGACCCGAGCCTCGAAGCAGAAAAGGCTCGAATCGAAGCGGCATCGGTCGGAGACGAAAAGGAACCGCCGACCGCCGCGCGACCATGAGTGATCCGTGATCCGGATCCTCCACACCGCTGACTGGCATCTCGGCCGTGAGTTCCACGGCCGAGATCTGACCGAGCCGCATCTCGCCTTCTTCGAGTGGCTGGCCGAGCAGGTCGAGGCCCGGGAGGTCGACCTGGTCCTGATGGCCGGCGACATCTACGACCGGGCGCTGCCGCCGGTCGGCGCGATCGATCTCTTCAACCGACAGGTCGCCCGGCTCACCGACCTGGCCGAGGTGGTGCTGATCACCGGCAACCACGACTCGGTGGTGCGGATGAGCCACGGGCCGCTGCTCCGGCCGAACCTGCATCTGCGCTCCGGCCTGGAGGGGCTGGGGTCGCCGGTGATGGTCGAGCGGGACTTCCCGCTCGCGGTCTACCCGATCCCGTACCTGGACCCGGTGACCATGGCCAGCGAGCTGGACCTCGACGCCTCGACCCACACCGCCGTGTTGGGCGAAGCGGTTCGCCGCTGCCACGAGGACCTTGAAGCGCGGGGCGGCGGGAGGTCGATCGCGATCGCCCACGCCTTCGTCGCCGGGGCGGTCGAGAGCGAGTCCGAGCGGAGCATCCAGGTCGGCGGTTCGGAGAACGTCACCGCCGATCTCTTCGACGGGTTCGACTACGTCGCCCTGGGCCATCTCCACCGTCCCCAGTCGGTCGGCCCGAACCTCCGCTACGCGGGTTCGCCTATTCCCCTCTCCTACTCGGAGGTCGGGGTCGGCGCGCCGAAGTCGGTGACCCTGCTCGAGCTGACCGCCGAGGGCGAGCTGACCCAGACCCCGATCGAGATACCCCAGCCGGTGACGATGGAACGGCTGCGGGGAACTCTCGACGAGCTGCTGACCGACCCTCGATTCGATCCGAGCCGGGAGAACTGGCTCGAGGTGACGTTGACGGACGAGACCAGGCCCGACCAGCCGATGGAGCGCCTGCGCAGCCGTTTCGAGAACGTGGTCAACCTGCGCTTCGAGGCGCCGCTCGCCGGGGTCGACCCGGAGGAGGCGGTGAAGCTGGCCGAGATCGCCGAGGCCGATCCCGCGGCCCTGGTCGCGAGCTTCGTCGAGGAGGTGAAGGGAGTCCCGCCGAACGAGGCCGAGCACGCCCTGATCCGTGAGGCGCTCGATCATCGGGCCGGCGAGGAGACGGTCTCGTGAAGCTCCACCGGCTCGAGATCACCGCGATGGGCCCCTACGCCGGCCGGGTCGAGATCGACTTCGACCGGCTCGACGAGGCCGGCGTGTACCTGCTGACCGGACCGACCGGGTCCGGCAAGACCACCATCCTCGACGCGATCTCGTACGCGCTGTTCGCCCAGGTCCCCCGCGCGGCGAAGGGAGCCGAGGTGGTGAGCGACCATCGGGACCTGACCACCACCCCCCGGGTTGAGCTGGAGGCGACGGTGGGCGGCGAGCGGCTGCGGATCGTCCGGGTGCCGGAGCACGAGCGGCCGAAGGCGAAGGGCGAAGGCACGACGACCGAGAAGCAGGCCCTCACGGTCGAGGCCCATCAGGCCGGGGAGTGGCGGAGCCTGACCGGGAACTGGTCGGAGGGCAACGTCGAGCTGGAGAACCGGGTCGGCATGAACGCCGACCAGTTCAGCCAGGTCGTGATGCTGCCCCAGGGCGAGTTCGCCCGCTTCCTCAAGGCCAGCGTGCGAGAGCGCCAGGAACTGCTGGAGCGTCTCTTCCCGGGCACCGACCTGGCCTGGCTCGAGCAGTGGCTCAAGCATCGGGCCGAGGCCGACCGCAAGGCGCGGGAGGCGAAGACCCGCGAGATCGAGGACTGCTTCGTCGCGGTCCGGCCGATCGCCGCCGCCGTGACGGAGGGCGAGGAGGACCCGCTGCCGAACCTGGCCGAGGCGGGGCCGGCGCTGGCCTGGGTCGAGCAGATCCGTCTCACCCTCGAAGCCATCCACGCGGAGCGGGCCGAGGCCCTGGCGGTCGCGACCGCGGCGGCCGACGCGGCGGCGACCGAGCTGCGACGGCTGCGCGATCGGGTCGAGCTGGTGAGGCGCCGAGGCGAGGCCGAGGCCCGCCGGGCGGGGTTGGTGGAACGGTCCGAGCTGCGACGCAAGATCGGCCTCGAGATCGAGGCGGCCGAGAAGGCGGCCGGCGTGCTCGCCCTGGTCCGCACCGCCGAGCAGCAGCGCGGCGCGGCGGACCGGGCGGCGGCCGAGCGCGATCGGCTGGAGGGCCAGCTCGGCACGAACCATCTGATCGGCGACACCGCGCCGGAGGATCGCGCCGCCCGTGAGCAGGAGCTCCGCGACGAGCTGAACACGATCCACAACTTCGAGCGGGACGACCTGCCCGATCGCCGCAGGCTGGCGGCGAGGACGACCCATCTGGAGGCCGAGCTGAAGCAGCTCGGCGAGGACGGGCCCGAGAGCCCGGTCGGTCGGGCCGCCACCGCCCTCGCCGGTGCCGAGAGCCTGGCCGATGGGGCCAAGCGCAAGTGGCTGGAGATCCGCGAAGCCCGCAACCGGAGCATGGCGGCGGAGCTGGCGATGAACCTGAAGGAGGGCGAACCCTGCGCGGTCTGCGGCTCGACCGAGCACCCCTCCCCCGCCCACGGGGACCTGCTCCAGTTCACCGCCGAGGACGAGAAGCGAGCCGAGCGGGAGGCGACCGGCACCGAGGCGGCGGCCGCCGGGGCGCGGCTGAAGTCGGCGACGACGGAGGCATCGGGCGACTTGAACTGCTGATTGCGCTTGGCGAAGGTAGCCGCGGCGACGTCAGGCTCAAGCCCCGTCGCCTTGGAATAGGCATGGACGGCCGCGTCCTTGTTGGCCTGCACCCATTCCAGCGACTTGCCGTAGCCCTTGAGGAACGCGGCCAGGGCATCGGGCTTCTCGGCGATGGCCTTCTTGGTCGCCAGGATGATGACGAAGTTGTTGAAATACTTGGTCGATGGCGTGAAGATGACCTTGGCCAGCCCCTTCGAGACATTGGCGGCGATGAAAGGATTGTAGCTGACCCAGGCGTCGATCTGCTTGCTGGCGAGCGCGGCTGCGCCGGTGCTGGCTTCGATCTTGACGTATTTGTAGTCGCCCTTGTGAACGCCGACATCGGCGAGCGCCTCCTGCAGATAGGCGATCGGCTCGCCGTCGCCGCCCGCGATTGTCTTGCCTTTCAGATCGGCCAGCGACTTGATCTCGGAATCGGCAGCGGTCATCACGCCGACCGCCTCCGGCGACTGCTCGGCCACCGCGATGATCGAATAAGGAAGGTCCGGCGCGGCGAGGGCCTGGTAGGTCGCGCCCGTGATGCCGACCTCCGAGGTGTTGGCCGACATCGCCTCGTTGATGAGCAAATTGTCGGTGACGATCTTGGGGTCCACCGCCACGCCGGCTTCCTTGAACTTGCCCTGGTCGAGGCCGACCGGAACAATGATGTAGGCGCGAAGCTGGATCAGCGAGACGGACGGGTCCTCGGCGCGGGCCGGCGCCGTGGCGATCGATGCGGCGGCGGCCGCCAGACCGAGGGCGAAGGCTGCCCTGGTGAGCAATCCTGTCAATCTTCTCATATCGGGTTCCCCTGGATGATGCCGGGTCTGTGGTCACCACGGCGCCCCGGACGCGCGCTCGCGGCGTTTGGAATCTGCTTCATGGCGCCGAGACGACCGAGACGACCTTCTCGACGGTGTTGGACAAAAGGCCCTGCCGGCCAAGTTCCTCGCCCAGGCCGCTCGAGCGAATGCCGAGCCAGGGCAACGCCGGATGCGGCGGCCCCCAGGCGTTCACCCAGGTCGAGCCGGCCCGCAGCGCCCGCGCGAAGCGGTTGACCGCCGAAACGTCGCGCGTCCACAGCACCGAGGTCAGCCCGTAATCCGTGTCGTTGGCCAGCGAGATGGCCTCGTCATCGTCGTCGAACGGCACCAGCAGGCCGACCGGCCCGAAGACCTCTTCGCGCGCCAGCGTGAGGCGGTTGTGGCCCATCACCAGCGTCGGCTCGACGAAGAAACCCGGCCGCTTCACACGCTGGCCGCCGGTGAGCACGGTGGCGCCTTCGGCTTGGGCGTCATCGACATAGGCCAGCACGCGGTCGAGCTGGCGGGCATTGACGAGCGAACCCATCTGCGTGTCGGGCGCGAAGGGGTCGCCGACCACGACGGAGCGCGCCTTCTCGACAAGCCGTTCCGTCACCTCGCCCAGTATCTCGCGATGCACCAGCACCCGGCTGCCGGAGGCGCAGGTCTGGCCCTGATTGGCGAAAAGCGAGATCACCGCGCCCTCGACGGCGACATCGAGCGGCGCGTCGCGCCGCAGGATCTGCGGCGACTTGCCGCCAAGCTCCAAAGTCACTTTCTTGAGCGCCGCGGACGCCTGGGAGGCGACCTTCCGGCCGACAGCGGTGGAGCCGGTGAAGGATACCTTGTCGACGTCCGGATGATTGACGATTGCCTCGCCCGCGACCTCGCCCTCGCCGGTCACCAGATTGACGGTGCCGGGTGGAAAACCCGCCTGCTCGATGAGTTGCATCAGCCGCATCGTGCTGAAAGAGGCGTCCTCGGCCGGCTTGATGACCACCGTGTTGCCCGCGGCCAGCGCCGTGGCCAGCTTCCAGGCCGCGATCATGGTCGGCGCGTTCCAGGGCGTGATGATGCCGACAACACCGAGCGGCAGGCGCAAGGTGTAGGAGAAGCGGTCCCGTCCCATGAAGGACGGCAGCGTGAACGTGCTGCCTTCGAGCTTGTCGGCCCAACCGGCGAAGTGACGAAACGTGTCGGCGGCGAGCGGAACCTCGATGGCGAACGGCTCGAAATAGGGCCGGCCGATGTCGAGGGCTTCCAGATGAGCCAGCGTGG
>JAFKLL010000005.1:2500-16443 GCA_017304845.1 Solirubrobacterales bacterium | reverse complement strand
GACACCGCAACCAAGTGAGAAGTGATACCCATGATGGGCAAAGCTATTTTCAGCCTGCTCAGCGCCCAGAGCGCTTCGACCCAGCACGACAAGCCGAAGCAGCCCCGAGACGATCGGTAGGGCGAAACGGGACCCACGGTCCCGGCGACTTCGACGAAAGCCCCGCCACAGTGGCGGGGCTTTTTCGTTGCAGGACGCCTTCGGTGCGCGTTGCTGCCACGTTTGCACCGCATACGACCACAAGGTGGCTGACAGATTTCGACTTGACAGTACGTTTGTGCGTGATAACGTACACACCGATGTCACAGGCGACCGCGACAGAACCCGCAGCCGAGAATCCGGTAGGTGCCCGGGTCAAGGCCCTGCGAGAGGCGATGGGCTTCTCGCTGAGGGACCTGTCCGAGCGCAGCGGTGTCAGCGCGACGATGCTCTCGCAGGTCGAGCGCGGTGGCACCAGCCCGACCCTGGCGGTGGCCGAGAAGATCGCCGGCGGACTGGATCTCAGCCTCTCTCAACTGCTGCGTCTGGACGAGGTCCAGCACGTGGTGCTGAGCAGGGCGGGGGACCACCGGATCCGCCAGCGCGGAGGCCACCGGATCGAGGAGCTGACCCCGCCGCTGCCCGGTCAGCGCGCGGACGTCTCTTCGCATAGCCTCCAGCCGGGTTCCAGCACCGGAGGTGTCGACGACACGCCGATGCATGAGCCCGGCAGCCGCGAGACCGCGGTTGTCCTGGAGGGAGAGTTGGTGCTGGTCTTCGAAGGCGAGCGCCACCTGCTGTCGACCGGAGACAGCGTGACATTCGATGCCGATTTGCCCCACCATTTTGAGAACGAAAGCGACGAGCCGGTTGAGTTCGTCGCTGTGATCGCCGCCGGCCTGCGCCGCGGCTAGGAAGGAGATCAGATGCCCAAGACCATGTTCGAAAAGATCTGGGAAGCCCACGAGGTCAAGGAGAACCTGCTCTACATCGATCTCCACCTCGTCCACGAGGTGACCTCGCCGCAGGCCTTCGAGGGCCTGAGGATGGCCGGCCGCGAGCTGCGCCGCCCGGACAAGACCGTGGCGACCGCCGACCACAACGTGCCGACCGACGGCACCCCGGCCGCGGCGATGATCAAGGACGCGCTCTCGCGCAAGCAGGTCGAGACCCTGGAGGCGAACGCCGCGGAGTTCGGCGTCCCGGTCTACAGCCTCGGCTCCGAGACGCAGGGCATCGTGCACGTGATCGGCCCGGAGCTGGGCCTGACCCAGCCCGGCATGACCATCGTCTGCGGCGACTCGCACACCTCGACCCACGGCGCCTTCGGGGCCCTGGCCTTCGGCATCGGCACCTCCGAGGTCGAGCATGTGATGGCGACCCAGACCCTGGTCCAGAACAAGCCGAAGACCATGCGGATCAACTACAAGGGGACCCTCGGCGAGGGCGTCACCTCCAAGGACCTGATCCTGGCCACGATCGGCAGGCTCGGCACCTCCGGCATGACCGGCTACGTGGTCGAGTACGCCGGCGAGGCGATCGAGGCCCTGACCATGGAGCAGCGCATGACCGTCTGCAACATGACCATCGAGGGTGGCGGCAAGGCCGGCATGATCGCGCCGGACGAGATCACCTTCGAGTACATGCGCGGCAAGGCCGGCGTGCCCGATGACTTCGAGGCCGCGGTCGAGCGCTGGAGGCAGCTGCCGACCGAGGATGGCGCGACCTTCGACACCGAGGTCGAGATCGACGCCTCGGCGATCTCTCCGATGGTGACCTGGGGCACGACCCCGGGCATGGTCACCCAGGTCTCGGCCACCGTCCCCGACCCGGCCAAGATGGACTCCCCGGCCGACAAGGAAGCGGCCGAGCGCGCCCTGCAGTACATGGGCCTGGAAGCGGCCACCCCGATGGAGGAGATCCGCCCCGAGCGCGTCTTCATCGGCTCCTGCACCAACTCGCGGATCTCCGACCTGCGTGAGGCGGCCGGGGCGATCAAGGGCCGCAAGGTGGCCGACAGCGTGCGGGCGATGGTCGTCCCGGGCTCGGCCCTGGTCAAGGCCCAGGCCGAGGAGGAAGGCCTCGATCAGATCTTCCGCGACGCCGGCTTCGAGTGGCGCGGCGCCGGCTGTTCGATGTGCCTCGGCATGAACCCCGACACCCTGATCGAGGGCGAACGCTGCGCCTCGACCTCGAACCGGAACTTCGAGGGTCGCCAGGGCAAGGGCGGCCGGACCCACCTGGTCAGCCCGACCATGGCCACCGCGGCCGCCATCGAAGGCCACTTCGTCGACATCAGGAACTGGAGCTAGGAGAACATCATGGAAGCCATCAGCATCATCGAAGGTCCGGTCTCGGTCCTGGATCGCAGCGACGTCGACACCGACCAGATCATCCCCAAGCAGTTCCTGAAGCGGGTCGAGCGGACCGGCTACGGCGAGTTCCTGTTCTACGACTGGATGCGCGACGGCGAGATCGAGCTCGAGCCGAACCCGATCCTGGTCTCCGGCCGGAACTTCGGCTCCGGCTCCTCCCGTGAGCACGCGGTCTGGGCCCTGCATCAGTTCGGCTTCAAGGCCGTCGTGGCGCCGTCCTTCTCGGACATCTTCTATTCCAACAGCACCAAGAACGGGTTCCTGCCCGTGGTGGCCGACGAGGCGACCTGCCAGGCGATCGGCGAGGCCGGCAACGCCAGGATCGACCTCGAGAGCCAGACCATCAGCTGGGACGGGGGAGAGGTCTCCTTCGAGATCGACGCCGAGATCAAGCGGCGCCTGCTCGGCGGCCTCGACGACATCGCGCTGACCCTCCAGTCGGAGGACGCGATCGCGGCGTTCGAGGCCGGCGACGGCGGGAGCTACGGCCCCGTCACCACGTCCTTGTGAGCGGCGAGGGCTCCGGCCCCGCAGACTGGGACGCCGGCAAGTACGCACGGGTTTCGACCCCGCAGCAGGAATGGTCGGGGGCGGTCATCGACCGCCTCCCCCTGCGCGGCGACGAGTACGTGCTGGACGCCGGCTGCGGCTCGGGCAACGTGACCGAGACGCTGCTCCAGCGCCTGCCCGAGGGCAGGGTGATCGGCGTCGACGGCTCGCCCAGCATGGTCGAGCAGGCCCGGGAGCGGCTCGGTGACGACCCGCGAGCCAGCTTCGACTGCCAGAACCTGACCGAGCTCGAGCTGGACGAGCCGGTCGACCAGGTCTTCTCCAACGCGACCTTCCACTGGATTCACGACCACGACCGGCTCTTCCGGTCGCTGGCCCGGGCCACCCGGCCCGGCGGCGGCCTGGTCGCGCAGTGCGGCGGCCGGGGCAACGTGTCCGAGGTCGTGGACGCGCTCCGGGTGGTCAACCGGGAGGAGCCGTTCGTCACCCATCTCGGCGAGTACGAGGACCTCTGGAACTTCGCCGGGCCGGAGGAGACGGAGATCCGCCTCGTCGACGCCGGATACGAGAACGTCGAGTGCTGGCTGGAGGAGCGGATCGCCCATCCGGAGGATCCGCGAGGCTTCTTCGAGGCGTCCTTCCTCGCGCCGGCTCAGGCGGTGCTGCCGCCGGACCTCTTCACCGAGTACACCGATCGTCTGCTGGCCGAGATGGGCCAGCCGACCAGCTTCAACTACGTTCGTTTGAACATGACCGCAACAAGGAGAACCGCAAGTGAGTGAAACCAGTCGAATCGTCGTGCTCGCCGGGGACGGGATCGGGCCCGAGATCGTCGACGCCACCCGCCAGGTTCTCGATGCGGTCGGCGAGTTCGAGTACACCGAGCACCTGATCGGCGGCGCCTCGATCGACGAGCATGGCGTCGCCCTGACCGACGAGGTCACCGAGGCCTGCAAGGCTTCCGATGCCGTGCTGCTCGGCGCGGTCGGCGGGCCCAAGTGGGACGAGGCGGTCGCCAAGGATCCGACCGCGCCGCGTCCCGAACAGGGCCTGCTCGGCATCCGCAAGGCGCTCGGCCTCTACGCGAACCTCCGCCCGGTCAAGCCCTCCCCGGCCCTGATCGACTCCAGCCCGCTGAAGAAGGAGCTGATCGACGGCACCGACCTGCTGGTCGTCCGCGAGCTGACCGGCGGCATCTACTTCGGCGACTCCGGCCGCCGCGACGACAACGGCGGCACCGCCTACGACGAGTGCGCCTACTCGGTGCCTGAGATCACCCGGATCACGGTGGCGGCCTTCGAGGCGGCCCGGCAGCGCTCCGACTCGCCGCGGGTCACCTCGGTCGACAAGGCCAACGTGCTGGAGAGCTCGCGCCTCTGGCGGGAGACCGTCAAGCAGGTCGCCGAGGGCTACCCGGACGTCGAGCTCGACCACATGCTGGTCGACAACACGGCGATGCAGCTGGTCTCGCGCCCGGCCGACTTCGATGTGATCGTGACCGAGAACCTCTTCGGGGACATCCTCAGCGACGAGGCGGCGATGCTGACCGGCTCGCTCGGGATGCTGCCCTCCGCCTCGATCGGCGCCGAGGGCCAGCCCGGACTCTTCGAGCCGGTTCACGGATCGGCCCCGGACATCGCCGGCCAGGGCGTCGCCAACCCGCTCGCGACCATGCTCTCGGCGGCGATGATGCTGCGCTACGGGCTGGGCCGAGGCGAGGCCGCGGACCGGATCGAGCAGGCGGTCGACACCGTCCTCGCGAGCGGCCTGCGGACCCCGGACCTCTACTCCGGCGCCGAGGGCGAGAACAAGGCGGGAACGGCGGAAGTCACCGCGGCGGTCCTGGCCGAAGTTGGCCAGAGGTAGAATGCCCGGATACGCCGGAGCGATCTGGCGTACCATCGGGAGAGCAAACGAACAAGGAGCAATAGGTGGAAAAGGCTGAGTACATCTGGCACAGCGGTAACTTCGTCCGGTGGGACGAGGCGCAGGTGCACGTACTGAGCCACGGTCTCCACTACGGCACCGGCGTGTTCGAGGGCGTTCGCTGTTACGACGGCGAGCAGGGCCCGGCCATCTTCCGGCACAAGGAGCACCTGCAGCGGCTCGAGGATTCGGCTCGCATGTACTTCCTGGATCTCCCCTGGAGCAAGGAGGAGATCGGGGAGGCGACCCGTGAGCTGATCCGCAAGAACGGGCTGCGCGACTGCTACATCCGCCCGCTGGCCTTCCGGGGCTACGGCGAGATGGGCCTGTACGCCAAGTCGGCTCCGGTCGAGCTGATCATCGCGGCCTGGCCCTGGGGCGCCTACCTCGGCGAGGACGGCAAGAAGCACGGCATCCGCGCCAAGGTCTCATCCTGGCGCCGGGTCTCGTCGACCAGCCTGATCCCGCACGCCAAGGCCTCGGGCCAGTACCTCAACTCGATCCTGGCCAAGACCGAGTCGGCCAACGCCGGCTACGAGGAGGCGATCCTGCTCGACGAGCGCGGCATGGTCTGCGAGGGCTCGGGCGAGAACATCTTCATGGTCAAGGACGGCAAGGTCTACACGCCGCCGCAGGTGGCTTCGATCCTCGACGGCATCTCCCGCAAGTCGGTGATGCAGATCCTCGAGGACAAGGGCTACCCGGTGATCGAGCGTGACATCGCCCGTTCCGAGCTCTACCTGGCCGACGAGGTCTTCATGTGCGGCACCGCCGCCGAGATCGTCCCGGTCCGGGAGATCGACGACCACCCGCTGGGCGAGCCCGGCGAGGTCACCCGGCTGGTCCAGAAGGGCTACGAGGACGCGATCTACGGTCGCTCGCCCGAGTACAGCGAGTGGCTGGACCTGGTCGGCGAGCCGGTGGCGAAAACGGAACCCAGTACAGTCTGAGACACATGCTTCACGCTTTCACAGAGATCAGGATCGCCCGAATTACGGGGGCTGCGGGCTGAAAGCCCGTGGCAGCGCGGCCCCGTGCCGCGTGCGGTCCACCCGGGCCATCCTCGGCCCGGGCTCTCGATCTCTTGAAAGGCAGTAACCGATGACAGCAGTGAAGCTCTACGACACGACCCTCCGCGACGGCATGCAGGGGCAGGGCATGTCCCTCTCGGCCGCCGAGAAGGTGCGCGTGGTCCACGCCCTCGACGCGCTGGGCGTCCAGTTCATCGAGGCCGGGTTCCCGGCCTCGAACCCGAAGGAGGCCGAGCTCTTCGAGCTGCTGGCCGCCGAGAATCTCCAGCAGGCGTCGATCTGCGCCTTCGGCATGACCCGCCGGCGCGGCGTCGAGGCCGATCGGGACGAGGCCCTGCGCCTGCTCGCCGACACCTTCGCCCCGGTGGTGACCCTGGTCGGCAAGACCTGGTCGCTCCACCTCGAGAAGGTGACCAAGGTCTCCCGCGAGGAGAACCTGGCGATGATCGGCGAGTCGATCGCCTTCCTCCGCGGCGAGGGCAAGCGGGTCATGTACGACGCCGAGCACTTCTTCGACGCCTGGGGCGACGACCGCGACTACTCGCTCGAATGCCTGAAGACCGCGCATGAGGCCGGGGCCGAGGTCCTGGTCCTCTGCGACACCAACGGCGCCCACCTGCCGGACCAGATCGGCGCCGCCGTGGCCGAGGTGAACGGGGCGCTGCCGGATGCCGAGCTCGGCATCCACTGCCACAACGACGCCGAGTGCGGCGTCGCCAACGCGCTCGCCGCCGTGCGCGCCGGGGCCCGTCAGGTCCAGGGCACGATCAACGGCTACGGCGAACGCTGCGGCAACTCGAACCTGATCTCGATCCTGCCCTCGCTCCAGCTCAAGATGGGCTACGAGGTGGTGCCGCCGGAGAACATGAAGGACCTCTCCTCGGTCTCGCATTTCGTCGCCGAGCTGCTCAATGTCCCGGTCGATCCCGACCAGGCCTACGTCGGCCGCAACGCCTTCGCCCACAAGGGCGGCATGCACGTCGCCGGGATCGCCGCCGACGCTCGCACCTTCGAGCACATGGACCCCGAGGTCGTCGGCAACAGCCGCGCGGTGCTCCCTTCCGAGCTCTCCGGCAAGGCGACCGTGGTCGCCCGGGCCAAGGAGATCGGTCTCGAGTTCAGCGACGAGGCGGCCCGCGACGCGGTCGAGACCCTGAAGCAGAAGGAACACGACGGGTACCACTACGAGGCCGCCGAAGCCTCGTTCGACCTGCTGCTGCGGCGGGAGTCCGGCCAGTACAAGCCGCTCTTCACATTCGAGAGCTTCAAGGTCCAGACCGAGCTGCGGGCGGGGAGCGAGGTCGAGACCGAGGCGATCGTGAAGATCCGGGTCGGGGATCGGCGCTACGTCACGGTGGCCGAGGGCAACGGCCCGGTCAACGCGCTCGACAAGGCGCTGCGCGAGGCGATCACCGAGCACTACCCCGAGCTCGAGGACATCGAGCTGACCGGCTACCGGGTGCGGATCCTCGACACCGCCCACGGGACCGGGGCGGGTACCAGGGTCCTGCTCGACTCCGCCCGCGAGGACGGCGGCGACTCCTGGGGCTCGATCGGCGTCTCCGAGAACATCATCGAAGCCTCCTGGGAGGCGCTGGTCGACTCGCTCGAGTACGCCTTCCAGAACGGCGGCCGGGCCGGTGGCTGAGGAACGCCCGCTCGACCTCGCCCGGCCCGAGATCGGGGCGGAGGAGGAACGGCTGGTGCTCGAGGTCCTGCGCTCGGGCCGGCTCTCGCTCGGCCCGATGCTGGAGCGCTTCGAGCGTGACTTCGCGGACTGGCTGGGAGTGGACGACGCGGTCGCCGTCTCCAGCGGCACGGCCGGGCTCCACCTCGGGGTGCGAGCCCTGGGTTGGGGCGCGGGCGACGAGGTCGTGCTCAGCCCGTTCACCTTCGTCGCCAGCGCCAACTGCCTGCTCTACGAGGGCGTCAAGCCGGTCTTCGCCGACATCGACCCCGAGAGCCTCAACCTCGACCCGGCCGCCGCCGAGGCCGCGATCGGCGAGTCGACCGCCGGCCTCCTGCCGATCGACATCTTCGGGCAGCCGTCGGCGATGCCCGAGTTCGAGCGGATCGCGGCGGACCGCGGGCTGGGACTGCTCGAGGACTCCTGCCAGGCCCTGGGCGCGATCGACTCCGAGGGCCGGAAGGTCGGCAGCCGGGGCAACGTCGCGACCTTCGCCTTCTACGCCAACAAGCAGATGACCACGGGGGAGGGCGGCATCGTCGTGCCGAGGGACCCCGGCATGGCCGAGGTCATGCGCAGCGAGCGCAACCAGGGCCGGGCGATCGACATGGACTGGCTCGATCACGACCGGCTCGGCTTCAACTACAGGATGTCCGACGTGACGGCGGCGATCGGCGTCGCCCAGGTCGGGCGGCTGGATGAGCTCTTGGCCGGACGTCGCCGGGTCGCCGAGCTCTATCTCGAACGCCTGGCCGGGATCGAAGGCCTGATCCTGCCGGCCCCCGACCAGGCCCCGGCCAGCCGGAGCTGGTTCGTGATGCCGGTGAGGCTGCCGGAGGGCGCCGACCGGGACGCGGTGATCCGCCGCCTCGGCGAGCGGGGCATCCCGGCCAAGGCCTACCTGCCGTCGATCCATCTCTTCCCGCACATCCGCGAGTTCGGCTACCGCGAGGGCATGTTCCCGGTCGCCGAGTCGGTCGCCGCCCGTTCGATGGCGCTGCCCTTCCACGCGGGCCTCGGCGAGGGCGACGTGGATCGGGTCGCCGGGGCGCTGGCCGAAGCGCTCGGCGTCTGGTCATAATCAGCGCCGTGGCAAGGCATACAGACAAGTCAGCGTCCCGGTTCCGCGAAGCTCCCGACCCGAGGTTCTGGCGGCTCAACCGCTCGATCGACTTCGACCGCCATCTCGCGCCGTACGACGTCGCCCAGTCCCGGGCTCACGCCCGCGCCCTGAACCGGATCGGGGTGATCGCCGACGACGAGCTGCCGAAGCTGGACGAGGGCCTGGCCGCGATCGCCGGCGAGCTGGAAGCCGGCGAGTTCGTCTTCGAACCCGGTGACGAGGACATCCACATGGCGGTCGAGCGGCGGCTCGGCGCCCTGATCGGCGAGCTGGCGGGCAAGCTCCACACCGGACGTTCGCGCAACGACCAGGTCGCGACCGACATCTGCATGGCGGTGATGGACGCCTCCGCCCGGGCCCAGGCGAGGATCGCCGCCGCGATGGCGGAGCTGCTCCGGCTGGCCGAGGCCCACCGGGACTGGACCATGCCCGGCTACACCCACCTTCAGCGGGCCCAGCCGGTCTACCTCGGCCACCACCTGCTCTCCTGGTTCTGGATGCTCTCGCGGGATTTCGACCGCTTCGCTGCGGCCCGCCGTGCCGCCGCCGTGATGCCGCTCGGTGCCGGTGCCCTGGCCGGGGTCAACTGGGAGATCGATCGCCGGGCGGTCGCCGCCGACCTCGGCTTCGACTCGGTCACGGTCAACTCGCTCGACTCGACCTCGAACCGCGACATGGTGCTCGACTACCTCTCGGCCGCCTCGATCTGCCTGACCCACCTCTCGCGGGTCGGCTCCGAGCTGGTGATCTGGTCCAGCACCGAGTTCTCCTTCGCCCGGCTCAGCGAGCCGTTCACCTCGGGCTCGAGCATCATGCCCCAGAAGCAGAACCCCGACTCGGCGGAGCTGCTCAGGGCGAAGGCCCCCCGCGTGATCGGTGACTTCACGACCCTGCTCGGCGTGCTCCACGCCCTGCCGCTCACCTGGACAAGGAGCCGTTCTTCGACGCGGTCGAGACGGTCGAGGCATCCCTCGAGATGACGGCCGGGATCTTCGAGGGGATCGAGTTCGATCGCGAGACCCTCCAGGAGGCCGCCGGCGACGAGATGCTCGCCGCGACCGAGATCGCCGACCTGCTGGTCCGCCGTGGCGTCCCCTTCCGGGAGGCGCACGGGATCGTCGGCGACCTGGTCCGCCAGTGCGTGGCCGAGGGCCGCAACCTGAGCGACCTGACCCGCGAGGAGATCGCGTCTCGCTCCGACGAGCTCGACGACGAGTACTACGAGGTCCTGAAGCAGGGCAGCTGGCTCGAGTCGAAGCGCAGCGAGGGCGGCACCTCCAGTGCCAGCCTGAAGGCTCAGATCGAGCTCGCCTCGGCGCGGGTCACCGAGATCTCCTGAACCCGGCCCGCCGCGGGTGGGTCGATCAGCCTGGTGAGGCGCCGCCCGACGACGGGCCGATGCCGCCCCCGGTATCGGGGGTGGTGGGCGTCGTCTCCGGCGTCGCGGGGGTGGTCGGCGTCGGCGTAGGAGTGGGGGTCGGGGTCGGAGTCTCGGTCGTGGTGTCCGGCGTCGAGTAGTCCGGCGTGCTGTAGTCGGTGCTCGGCGGCGTGTAGGTGTAGTCCGAGCCGGTGTCGGTCGAGTCGGTCGAGCCGTCGTCGCTCGAGGCTTCCTCCGCGGCCCGCTCGGCGGCGCGGTTCTCCTCGATGCTCTTCCAGGCCTCGACCACGCGGGACCAGATCAGGGCGGGGAAGGTGCCGCCGTCGACGGGGCCGCCGTTGTACTCGGTCGTCATCTGCACGTAGCCGTCGGGGTAGCCGACCCAGACGCAGGCGGTGATCTCGGTGATCGCGCCGCAGAACCAGGCGTTCGTGTTGTCCTCGGTCGTGCCGGTCTTGCCCCACTGGCTGTCGTCGCCGATGTAGGCGTTCTTGCCCGTGCCCTGGGTGACGACCTCGTGCAGGATGCTCTTCGCGGTCTGGGCGACCTCGGGGTCGATCACGCCCTTGCTGATCACCTCGTTCTCGCCGCCCTTGATCGTCTTGCCGTCCTCGTCGGTGACCTTGGTGTAGGCGACCGGGGAGTCGCCCGGCTTGGGGGCGAGGCTGCCGCTGACCCGGCGGCCGTCGTTGGCCAGGGTCGAGAAGGCGTAGGTCCAACCCATCGGGGTCACCTCCGAGGTGCCGAGCACCATGGCGGGGTTGGTCTCGATCTTGTCGGTGTAGCCCATCTTGTGGATCGTCTTGGCGATCGACTTGGGGCCGCCCTTGATCGCCTCGATGCCGAGCTGGGCGTAGACCGAGTTGTCGGAGTTGATCGTGGCGCTGACCAGGTCGCTGGTCCCGGCGTACGAGTCGCCGTAGTTGTGGACCTCGTACGGCTCGGTGTGCCACTTCCACTTGCCGGTCTTCTTGTCCTTGATCTTCCACTTGCGCTCGAAGACCTGCGGCGCCGACTCGAAGGTCGTGTAGGGGGAGATGCCCTGAGCCAGGGCGGTCGTGAGGATGAACGGCTTGATCGTCGAGCCCGGCTGGCGATAGCCCTGGGTGGCCAGGTTGAAGGGGGTGCTCTTGTAGTCGTCGCCGCCGACCATCGCGTCGACGGTCGCGTCCTTGTTGTTGATGATGACCACCGAGGCGCTCGGGCCGATGCCGCCGATCGTGCTGTAGATGGCGTCCTCGGTCGCCTGCTGCACGTCGAGGTCGAGGGTGGTCTTGACCTTCAGACCGCCGAAGAAGGCACGGCCGGCGCCGAAGCGGTCGACCAGCTGCTGGCGGATCCAGGAGGTGAAGTAGGGGGCCTTCGAGTCGAGCGTGGGCGGGGAGATGTCGTCATCGGCGGGCAACGCCTCGGCCTTCGCCTCGTCGTACTGGTCCGGGGTGATGAAGCCCTGGTCCAGCATCTTGCCGAGCACCGTGTCGCGGCGGAAGAGCGTCGCGTCCGGGTCGTTCTTGGGGTCGTAGCCCCAGGGGTTCTGGATGATGCCGGCCAGCATCGCCGCCTCGGCCGGGGTGAGCAGCGAGGCGCAGGGTTCGCTGTCGTTGCCGCAGGACGGATGGGCGTCGCCGAAGTAGGTGCGGGCGGCTGCCTCGATCCCGTAGGCGCCGTTGCCGAAGTAGACCGTGTTCAGATACTCGGTGAGGATCTTGTCCTTGGTCCACTGCTGCTCGATGTGGTACGCGATCGCCATCTCGCGCACCTTCTGGAGCGGCGAGCGGTCGTTCTGTGCCTCGAGCGCCTGCTTGACCAGCTGCTGGGTGATGGTCGAGGCGCCCTGGGCCGCGCTGCGGGTGATCACGTCCTGGACCAGGGCTCGGCCGAGGCCCTGCCAGTCGATGCCGCGGTGCTCGTAGAAGCGGGCGTCCTCGATCGAGACCACCGCGTTCTTCATGTTCGGCGAGATCTGATCGGAGTCCAGCAACATCTGGTTGTCGTTGTTGGAGAGGGTGCCGATGTACTGGCCCTGGCTGTCGGTCACCACCGTGTTCTTGGCGGTGCGGAACTGCGCGTAGTTCTCGATCGCGGGCAGATCCTGCGAAACGGCCATGACCATGCCGAAGAAGGCGGAGAAGAAACCGAGCACGCCGAGGCCGAGCACGATGAAGAGGATTCGGAGCTTCTTGATCTTGGGCTTGGGCGGCTTCGGCGGGGGAACCGGGAGGGTGAGGACGCCGGGCGGAAGGCCGTTCCCGTTCCCGTTGCCGTTGCCCGAGCTGCCACCGGCGCCGGGGGGCGCCGGGATCGAGAGCGGGCCGCCGTTCCCGTTGCCGCCGTCGGGGGCGGTCGGGGCCGCGGTCTTGCCGCGACCCTTCAGGCGAGGCAGGCTGATGCGGCGTCCGCCGGTCTTGGGGGCCTTGGCCTTCTTCGCCTTCCGGCTCAGCCCCAGGGATCCGGAACTCGTCCCGGTACCGGGACGGGCGCTCGACCTGCCGGCGCGGGAGGGACGGAGGACGCTGCCCTTGTCGGCGCCGTCGCCGTTCTCGGGCAGCACCGAGCCCTCGCCGTCAGCTGCGGCTTTGGGGTCGGACGGGCCGTTGGCGCGGCGGTCCTGCCGGGTGGTTGAGCCCGGTTCGTGCTCTGTCTTTCGGGGAGCCATCTGGTGGCGATAAGTGGGTCAGCGCCTGGCGGATGCCGCCGGGGAGTGCGCTGTCGGCTATCAATCAACAACGCGGGAACGACCAAGTAGCGCTGCTCAGTCTAGCATTGGCGACGACGTGTCCAAAGCGAATGCATCACTCAGTCAGCCCTCTGAAGATGCGGTCCACAGGGCCGCCGAACTGGCCGGAACCGCCGTCGAGGCATTGCCCGAAGGCCGGCTCGCGACCCAGCTGGACGAGGGACGTCCCCTGCGGATCAAGTTGGGGATCGATCCGACGGCGCCGGACATCCACCTCGGGCACACGGTCGTGCTCAACAAACTCAGGGAGTTCCAGGACGCCGGCCACCAGGTGGTCTTGATCATCGGGGACTACACGGCCAGGGTCGGCGACCCCAGCGGCCGCTCGGCGCAGCGCCCGATGCTCGACCCGGCGCAGATCGACGCGAACGCCCAGACCTTCATGGAACAGGCCTTCAAGATCCTCGACCGCGACAAGACCGAGGTCCGCTACAACAGCGAGTGGCTGAGGATGGAGTCGGACGAGTTGTTCGGGTTGATGGCCCGGGCCACCGTCGCCCGCCTGCTCGAACGCGACGACTTCCAGAAGCGCATGGCGGCGAACGAGCCGATCTCGACCCTCGAGCTCATGTACCCGCTGCTGCAGGGGTATGACTCGGTCGCCGTGGAGGCCGACGTCGAGCTCGGCGGCACGGACCAGAAGTTCAACCTGCTCTTCGGCCGGGACATGCAGTCCGCCTTCGGCCAGCCGCTCCAGTCGATCATGACCATGCCGATCCTGGCCGGGATCGACGGGGTCAAGAAGATGTCCAAGTCGACCGGCAACTACATCGGGGTGACCGAGCCCCCCGAGGAGATGTTCGGCAAGGTGATGCGCGTGCCGGACGCCAACCTGGAGGAGTACTGGCGTCTCCTGCTGAGCCAGGACCCGCCGGAGGGCGTCCCGCCGAACGAGGCCAAGCGCGAGCTCGGCCGGCGGCTGGTCGCCCGGTTCCACGGCGAGGCGGCGCCGGCCGCGGCCGAGGAGCACTTCAACCGCCTGTTCGTGCGCCACGAGGCGCCGGAGGAGGTGGAGGAGTTCCGGGTCGACGGCGAGGTGCACCTGCCGGCCGCCCTGGCCGACGCCTTCGGGATGAGCCGGAGCGAGGCCCGTCGGGTCATCTCGCAGGGAGGGGTGAAGCGGGACGGCGAGGTGCTGCCCCCGGAACCCCTCGACTACCCGGCCGACCAGCTCGACGGCGCGGTGATCCAGGTCGG
>JAFKLL010000004.1 GCA_017304845.1 Solirubrobacterales bacterium | reverse complement strand
GCGGGCGCCGGCGTCGATCAATTGTTGCGCGATGACCCGGCCGATGCCCGCGGCGCCTGCGGTCACCAGGGCGCGGCGGCCGTGAAGCGAACCGCTCATGATCGGCCGCCCCGTTGCGCGTCGACCTCCGACAGCGCGTGCAGGATCGCCAGTTGGGAATCGTCGCGCTTGCGTTCCATCTGCGGGATCGGCATCTTGCCGAACGATGCGGCGGCCTGATCGATGATGACCTGCTGAAGTTTTTCGTCGAGCTCGACCTGTGGGATGATCTTGAACGACACCGCCATGTTCTTACCGAGGTGTTGGAAGAACGCTTCCAGCCCCTTCGGCCCGCCGCGGCCCGGCGGCTCCGGCGACGCCACCGTCGACTACATCCGGGACCACCTGCTCTTCCACGCCGTCGACCCGGCCGAGGTGGCCGGTGTGATCATCGAGCCCATCATGGGCTCCGGAGGCTGCGTAGCTCCCTCTCAGGCCTTCTGGGACGCTCTCACGGCGCTCTGCGACGAGTACGACTGGCTCCTGGCCGTCGACGAGGTCAAGACCGGGTTCGGCCGCTCCGGCGAGATGTTCGCGGTCGAGAAGTGGGGCATCGAGCCCGACCTGATGTGCCTGGGCAAGGCGATGGGCGGTGGCGTCGCCCCGATCGGCGCCGTGCTCGGCAGCGAACGCGCCCTGGGCGCCTTCGACGACGTGCCGACCGGCTCGACCTGGTCCTGGCTGCCCTGGGCCTCGGCCGCGGCCCTGGCCACGATCGAGGCCTTCGAGCGGGAACCGATCCTGGAGAACGTGCGGGAGCTGGAGGCCGTCGGCCGGGAGAAGCTCGGCGGCATCCAGGAACGACACCCGCAGGTCGGCGAGGCCCGCGCCTTCGGCGGCTTCCAGGCCCTCGAGTTCGTGCTCGACCACGAGACCCGCGAACGTGATCCCGAGCTGCAGCACCTGGTCGGGCGACGGGCCGCCGAGCTCGGCATCCTCACCGACTCCAGCTCGACCTCGCTCAACATCCAGCCCTCGCTCTCGATGCCGCCGGAGGCCTTCGCCGCGGCGCTCGACCGGATCGAGGTCGCGGTCGACAAGGCGGTCAAGGAGCTGGGCAGGTGACCGCCGCCGAGCGGCTCACGGTCGAGCTCGGCGACGAGCTGAACGAGATGGCGAGCCGGGGCACCCTCAAGGACCTGAGGGTCTACGAGTCGCCGCAGGGGCCCGAGGTCCGGCTACGGGGCCTGGGCGAGGTCCTGGTCCTCTCCTCGAACGACTACCTCGGCATGGCCGCCAACCCGCGGGTGATCGAGGCCGGGGTGGAGGCGCTCCGGACCTACGGCGCGGGCACCGCCTCGGTCCGTTTCATCTGCGGCCTCTTCGAGCCTCACATCGAGCTGGAGCGTGACCTGGCCGATTTCCTCGGCACCGGCGCCTCGCTCACCTACGTCTCCTGCTGGACCGCCAACCACGCGATCCTCGACGCGCTGAGCGACCAGGAAACGCACATCTTCTCCGACGAGCTGAACCACGCCTCGATCATCGACGCGATGAAGCTGGCGCGTCCCGGGGGCAAGTCGATCTATCCGCACTCGGACATGGAGGCCCTGGAGGCGGCGTTGATCGAGCACGCCGGCGTCAAGCGCAAGCTGGTGGTCACCGACGGCGTCTTCAGCATGGAGGGCGACCTGGCCCCGCTGCCCCGGATGGTCGAGCTCTGCGAGGAGCACGACGCGGTGCTGATCGTCGACGACTCCCACGGGCTCGGGGTGATGGGCGAGACCGGGCGCGGCACCGCCGAGCACTTCGGCCTCCACGGCAGGGTGGACATCATCACCGGCACCCTCGGCAAGGCCCTCGGCGGCGGCGCGGGAGGCTTCGTGGCCGGCTCGGAAGAGCTCTGCGAGGTGCTCGAACAGCGCTCCCGCCCGCAGCTCTTCTCGAACGGGCTTCCACCCACGGTCGCGGGCAGCGCCCGTCAGGCCCTGATCGAGCTGCGCGAGCATCCCGAGCTGGTCGCCCGGCTCAGGGAGAACACCGCCACCTACCGCCGCCTGCTGACCGAGGCCGGCTTCGACCCGATCCCGGGCGACAGCGCGATCGTCCCGGTGCTGGTCGGCGAGACCGCCCGCGCGATCGAGATCTCCCGGGCGATGCTCGAAGACGGGGTCTTCGTGACCGGGTTCGGCTACCCGGTGGTTCCCGAGGGCACGGCGCGGATCCGCTCCCAGATCTCGGCCGCGATGGAGAACGGACAGCTGGAGCGTGCGGTGGCCACGATGCTCTCGGCTACGCAGCGGGTCGGCTCGGCGGTCGGGCCGTCGCCAATCTGAGTGATGCCGAACGCGAGGCCAACCAGAGGGTGTGTTCGCGGCTTATTGCCTCCTCGGCGTCTCCCACTAATTCTGACCATTCGTCCTCGGGAGCGTCAGACAGCTGCTCGGCAGAGATGGACAGCTCGGTAGAGGCAACTGCGTAGGCGGTGGCAAGATTTGAATGTTGTTTCAGTCCCAGCCATGCCACACCTCCCCCGACTATCGCCGCGATTACTCCGGCCCAATCGAAGGACCATACGGAGAATGCCTGCCCAGACGCGCAGACGATTCCAACGAACTCAAACGCGATCAGTCCGAAGCGCCAGTTCCTGGCTCTCTTCCGGTTGAACTCGGCTTTACTCGAGTACCACGTTTGTTGTTGGCGTAACCGACCTTCGACATAGGCCTCGCGTCGTTCCTCGAACGACGCGAGGCGAAGCTCGACCATCTCGTCAGCGCAGGTCTTGCCGGCGCTGGCCGCAGGCGAAAAGCCTGTTGATACGGCCAGATCCCCAACTCGCTCGAGAAGGAGCGCCTTAGCTTCCTTGAGGTCCAGACCACTCGGGAAAGGGTTGCCGGCGACAGCGAACCGCCAAGCGAGAGTTTTGGTCGACTCTGCCAGAGCTCTGTTCGAGTACCACCGACTCTCAGGGTCGTCGATCAGAATCCATACTTCGCAAGTCAGGGCACAAAGAAACCCGAGGAGGGCCACGATTCCCCAGACGTCAACCGTTTCTCCAATCAGCCACGTCATGGCGCCACTGGCCGCCGCCACGATCGACCCCAGGAGTCGTGCGCGGTTCAGGGAGAGCGTCAGCTTTTGGGCGTCGAGCGAGGCACGGTCGGTGTCGATGAAGAAGACAGGCAGATGGCTGTCGTTGAGCGATCTGTCTGTCATCAACAGATTCGGTTACGACCAAAGAGCTGGCGGCTGTTGTCGATCAAATTCGCCTTGGAAGTCCGGCGCCGAAAGGCGTCTTCGATCATGCTCGCCAGGCTGTCCGTGCTGGACGGGTATTTCCACCACCTAGCGTAGCCTCGGTCGTAGTCGAGGTTGTCGTCAAATCGAGCCGGGACTTCCCTGTCCGGATTCGAGGCCACGGAGGGCAGGGTAATCGCCATTAGCCCGTTGGGCGCGGAAGTGGCCGTCTTCCGGAGGGACGCTGCAATCTCCCAGTCGACGAAGCGGCGCGACCAAGTGCAGGCTCCGACCAACACGATCGTCACGCTCGTGTTGTTCAGGTATTGCTCCCGTATCCGGCGCTTGATGTAGTCGGCGTTTGTGCTCTCGATGACGTCGCCGGGCATTGAGGCGCCGATCCCACGAGAGACGAATACGTCGTGCCCGTGGTCGAAGGTGTTTATGAATCGCTCCACTTCGACCTCGTCCGCGTGATGGTAGGAAATGAAGCATCGGTGCTTGGTTGCCTGACTGAGGCGGGAAGCCATCCTGGTTCCTTTCTGGCGAGATTGAGCCGATCGTAGCGGCTCGGGGTGTTTCCTCGCCTACCCGATCCAGAACGCCTTGAGGAGCGTTTCCTCGACCTTCCAGGTGGTCTCCTCGCCGCCCTCGAAGTGATGGGTGTCGCCGGGGCCGACCGTGAAGGCGCGGCCGTCCGCGTACTCGATGATCGCTCGTCCGGTGATCACCAGGAACGACTCCTTCGCCTCGACGTCGGTCACCTCGCCCGGGGTGATCCGCCAGAGGCCGGACTCCTGGCCGTTCTCCTCGAGGAGGGTCAGGCTGGAGGTCTCGGGGTTGCCGAGGACGATCTGGGAGGGATCGAGCTCCTCCGGTTCGAGCTGGTCGATGATCGGATGCTTCATCTGGTCCTCCGGTAACGCGGTTGGTCGGGGCGGGGATCGGCGGCGGACATCGCGGCGAGGTTGTCCTCGCTCAGCAGCCGCATGAAGATCTTCGCGCACTGGACCACCTGATCCAACTCGACATGCTCGGCCGGGGTGTGGGCGGAGTCGATCGAACCCGGCCCGAAGACCATCGCCTCGGAGCCGCCGAAGTCGACGAAGTTGTGGGCGTCGGTCCAGGCCGGGACCCCGATCGTCTCCGGACGACGGCCGGTCACCGATTCGGTGGCCGAGTCCACCGCGAGGCGCAGCGGGGAGTCGCCCGGCAGCTCGAAGGGGGCGGTGCCCTCGACCATCTGGATGTCCGCGCCGAAACGGGCGGCGAGGCTTTCGACGTCGCGGATCGCCTCGGCCAGGTCCTGGCCGGGCACCATGCGGATCCGGAGGCGCAGCGTGCAGGTGTCGGGGATCACGTTCATGCCGCCGCCGGTCTCGATCTCGGTCACGCTGGCCAGGGAACGGCCCAACACGGGATGGGAGTGAGCCTCCAGGCCCAGCTCGTCGAGGGAGGCGATGAAGGCGGCGGCGGAGTGGATCGCGTTGTCGCCCAGCTCGGCCAGCGAGCCGTGGGCGGACACCCCGCGGACGTGGACCAACGCCTCCAGGTCTCCGCACTCGACGGTGCCGGCGTTCAGCTCGGTCCCCTCCAGCGCGATCGCGAACCTCGGGGCGAGATCGATCGCCAGAGACCTCGATCCGCTGCCGCCGGTCTCCTCGTCGACCGGGAAGGCGAAGACGGCCGGCAGCCGGTCGAGATCGATCCCGGACCGCTTCATCCAAAGGGCGGCGAGCAGACAGGAGGCGACGCCGCCCTTGTCGTCGACCGAGCCGAGGCCGTGGAGCACACTGTCCTCGACCCGCGGCGAGGTCGCGTCCGGCCAGGTCGGGGTGATCGTGTCGAGGTGGGCGGCGATCGCCAGCACCGGCTCGCGGGCGGCGCCGAGGACGAGGCTGTCGCGGCCGACCTCGGCCGGCACCCGCCGGACGCTCAGTCCCGCGCGGCGGCAGAGATCCTCGACGTGGTCCACGACCTGGCCCTCGCCACCAGAAGGCGAGTAGATCGAGACGAGGTCGGAGAGGAGGCCGGCCGCCTCCGTCAGTTCAGCGTCCACGGGAGAGGGCCCTCCTGATCGGACCGCCCTTGGCCTCACGCAGGACCTCGCGGGCGCAGTTGTGGCCGTTGGCGCCGGTCACGCCGCCGCCGGGATGGGTGCCAGCCCCGCAGAGCCACAGGCCATCGATCGGGGTCCGGTACTCGGCCCAGCCGCGCACCGGCCGCAGGGTGAAGAGCTGGTCGAAGGCCATGTCGCCGTGGAGGGCGTGGCCGCCGGTGATCCCGAGCCGTCGCTCCAGGCCGAGCGGGCTGAGCACCTGCCGGTGGAGGATCGAGTCGGTCAGGCCCGGGAAGTAGTTCTCGAGCTTGGCGATCGCCTTGTCGGCGACGTCGTCGGCGATCGACTCCCAATCGCCCTCTGCCAGCTCGTAGGGCTGGGAGTTGACGTCGATGGTGAGCACGTGATGGCCGGGCGGGGCCAGCGAGGGATCGTGGACGGTCGGGATGCACATCTCGACATGCGGGTCCTCGGCCGGACGGCCGGCGCGGGCCTCGGCCTGGGCGCGGTCCATGTCCGCCAGCGGCTGGTTGACCTCCATGATCCCCAGGTGGTACGGCTGGATGCCCTCGCCCTGCATGTTGGTCGCCTTCGGCAGCTTGTCCACGGCCAGGTTGATCTTCATGCTGGTTCCCTGGCAGCGGTAGGCGCGGACCGAGGCGGCGAAGGCGCTCGGCAGCGAACCGTCCGGGGTCAGGTCGAGGAAGGTCTTCTTGGGGTCGGCGTTGGAGAGGACCCGCTTTGCCTGGACCACCTCGCCGCCGGCCAGGCGCACTCCGGTGGCGCGGCCGCCGGTCACGAGTATCTCCTCGACCTCGGCCTCGGTGCGGATCTCGGCGCCGGCCTCGCGGGCCGCGTCCGCCATCGCCTCGGTCACCCTGCCGATCCCGCCCCGGACGAAGCCCCAGGAGCGGGCGCCGGCCTCGGTGTCCTCGCCGGCGTGGTCATGGAGCAGGATGTAGGCCGAGCCGGGGCTGGAGGGCCCGGCGATCGAGTCGTTGATCGCATGCCAGCCGATCGCCGCCTTCACGTACTCGTTCTCGAATCGCTCCTCGAGGAACTGGGTGACGGAGGTGGTGAAGAGGAAGAGCGCTTCGTCGATCATCTTCCGCTTGCTGGCGGCCAGCCGACCGACCTTGAGCAGCGAGGCCAGCTCGGCCGGGCTGGACGGGCTGGAGGAGGGGGGAGTGGTGTCGATCAGCGGGGTGACCAGGCCGGCCAGCTCCGCCAGATGCTCCTCGAAGGCCGGGTAGGCGGCGGCATCGGCCTCGGAGAGCTCGCGGATCGCCGCCACGGCCTCCGCCGTGTCGTCGGAGAGCACCAGGCGGGTCCCGTCCGCGAAGAGGTGGAGCGAGGGGCCGGCCGGGTCGACCACGATGCCGCGCTCGACCAGCTTCATGTCGGCCCAGATCTGCTCGCGCAGCATGCTCAGCACGTAGGCCCCGGTCGAGGCGCGGTAGCCGGGCGCGAACTCCTCCGTCACGCAGCATCCCCCGACTATGTCGCGGCGTTCCAGCACCACGGTCGAGAGGCCCTCGCGGGCAAGGTAATAGGCGGCGACGAGACCGTTGTGGCCGCCGCCGATGATCGCTACGTCGTAGTTCACTTCGCTCCTTGTTTGACGCGTGAGAGTTGGTATGCGACCAGGGAGAACAACGCCGCCGCCAGCAGCATCAGGAAGCTCATCGCCGCTCCCGCGTTCAGGTTCCCGTTCTCCAGGACCAGGTCGCTGACCACGTTGCCCAACATGTACCCGGTGGTGCCGCCGACCAGGGTGGGGGCGGCGAAGTCGGTGAACAGGGGCACGTAGACCAGCAGCAGGGCGATGAAGATGCCCGGCGCGATCAGCGGCAGGAGGACTCGCCGGAAGGTGGTGAACCAGCCCGCGCCCATGTCCCGGGCCGCCTCGAACAGACCCGAGTCGACCGCCTTCATCGAGGCGTAGATCGGGATCACCGTGTAGGTGAGGTAGCTGGTCGAGAGGACGACGATGACCGAGAACTTGTTGAAGAGCAACGCGTCGATCGGCGCGTCGATCAACCCGATCGAGGTCAGCGCGTCGTTGATCAGGCCCTCCCGCCCGAGCAGCATGCGCCAGGCGTAGATCCGGACCATCGGGTTCAGCTCGTCGGCCAGGACCAGCGCCAACAGCAGCGGCAGCTCGAAGCGGCCGGCCTTGTACGCGAGTACGTAGGCCAACGGGATGCCGACGATCAGCTGGGCGATCATCGCGATCGTCGCGATCTCGAAGGTGGTCAGCGCGATCCGGCGGTACAGCTCGTCGCCGAGGATGTCGGTGAAGTTGCTGAACGTGAACCCGGCCTGCCCGGTCAGATCCCCGTACTGGAAGCTGAAGTAGACCAGGATGCCCATCGGCACCAGGAACAGCAGCACCAGGACGGCGGTCGGCAGGCTCATGAAGGCGAAGGGCTTGAGCAGCTTCGAGAAGCGGCTCGGGCGCTCGCCGGTCACGGTCGGGACGCTTGCGGTCGGGACGCCCATCAGCGCACCGCCCCGGTGATCATCTCGGCCGCCTCACGGTCGGAGCCGCCGCGTTTGCGGGTCATCAGCTTCATCCCGTACCAGAGGCCGAAGACCAGCAGGACCTGGGCGGCGGCGATCACGGTCGAGGCCGCGTTGACCACCGGCAGGTTCGAGGAGTGCCGCAGCACGCCGTAGACCCAGACCGGGAAGGTCTGTTCGAAGCCGCCGGTGAAGAAGCTGATCTCGAAGTTGTTGAAGGACCAGGCGAAGGCGAAGATCGCGGCCGCCGCCAGGGACGGCGCGATCTGCGGCATCACCACGTAGCGCATCATCTGGAACTGGCTGGCGCCCATGTCGATCGCCGCCTCCTCGAGCGAGGGGTTGAACCGGATCAAGCCGGCCGAGACGACGGCGACCACCAGCGGGAAGGTGACGACTATGTGCATGAGGATGATCGTGTTGAGCGAGAGTGCCATCTCGATCTGGGAGAAGAAGATCAGTCCCGCCACGCCGATGATCAGCCACGGGACCACCAGGACGGCGCCGTGGATGCCCGCCACCAGGGGCCTGCCCCGGAACTTGATCCGGGTCAGGCCCCAGGAGGCGAGAGTGCCCAGGATGAGCGAGGCCACGGTGACGACAGAGGCGACCATCACCGAGTTCCAGATCGCGTGCATCGCCCCGTCGTCGTTGATCGCCTCGGTGTACCAACGGGTGGTGAACCCCTCCCAGGGGAGGGAGATCACCGTCGAGTCGTTGAACGAGAACAGGGCGAGCAGGATGACCGGGCCGAACAGGATCAGCATCACCAGTCCCACGAGGGCGATGCTGAGCCCGTTCGGCAGGGCTCGCTGTATGCGGCGGGAGAGGGGCATGATCAGCCGGTGCGGACTTCCTGCCAGGCCCTCGTGTAGGACTCGATGTCCTCCGGCTCGGTCAGCGGGATGGCGCCCTCGATGCTGGCCGGGTCGGCGGACTCGCGGTACTGCTTCGGGACCAGCTTGATCGCGTCCGGGTTGGTGACCACGAAGCCGTTCTCGGCCGAGATGGCCTGGGCCTCGGGCGAGGCGTAGTAGTTGAGCAGCTTGTAGGCCGCGTCGGTGTTCTTCGCCTTTGAGGTGATCCCGAGCCCGCAGACCCATGACCACATGCCTTCCTTCGGCTCCACCCACTTGACCGGGAGGTCCTCGTCGACCATGTCGCCGGCCGTGCCGCGGCCACCGTTCGCGACCACCACCTCGCCGGTCTTGAACAGGTTGACCATGTCCGAGTCCGAGTCCGGGTAGCTGCGGATCTTGTCCTGGTTGTCGATCAGGAACTGCTTCGCCTGGTCGAGCTCGTCGGCCGACATGTTGAACGGGTCGTCGAAGCCGAGCGCGAAGGCGGCCACCGCCAGCGGGGCGACCGAGCTGCTGCCCTCGACCGCGATCCGTCCGGCGTACTTGTCGCTGAACATCTCCTCGTAGGAGGAGACCCCGTCGGGAACCTCGTCGGTGTTGTAGATGATCCCGTAGGGGCCGGCCGAGAGCGGCACCATGATCACGTTGCCGTCCTGCCTCACCTGGGGCTGGTCGCGGAAGGCGAGCTTGTCCCAGTCGGTGATGCCGGAGGTGTCGATCGGCCGGAGCTGGTTGCGCTCCAGCAGGGGGGAGGCCTCGTCGAGGCAGACCTCGACCACGTCGGCCTCGAAGCCGCCGGCCAGCTTGGCCGCCGCTTCCTCGTTCGAGTTGAAGGTGGCGACCTTCAGGTCGACGTCCGGGTTGGCCTCGCGGAACGGCTTGAGCTGCTCCTCGGTGACCGTGTCGTCATAGGCGAATACGCGCAGGGTGCCGGTGGCCGGCTTCGACGCTTCGCTCTTGCTCGGGGCGGTTGCCTCCGACGTGTCTCCGCCGCTGGATCCGCAGGCCGCGAACACGACCGCGCAGACCGCCAACAGCAATGCTGTGACGCTTCGTTTTCTCATTGGGCTGCCCTCTCTCTCCTCTCGATTGGTTCCGCCGTGGGTGCTCAGGTCACCCGGCGCGGAACGCCTCGAAGTTCTTGGTCCACTGGTCGTAGTTGGGTGGGTAGGTCTCTGGGATCGCGTCCTTCAGGCTGGCCGGGTCGGCGATCTCGCGATCGTCGGGATCGATCAGCGGGATCGCGTCGGGATTGGTCACCACGTAGCCGTTCTCGCCCTGGATGGCCTCGGCCTTGGGGGAGGACTGCCAGTTGATCATCCGGTAGGCGGCGTCCAGGTTCTGGGCGTCGGCGGCGCTGCTCCAGC
>JAFKLL010000003.1 GCA_017304845.1 Solirubrobacterales bacterium | reverse complement strand
CGCCGTCGGAGGCGAGGTGATCGCCGGCGCCGGAGTACTCGGCCGCGAAGACGTGCTCGCCCCGGGCTCCGGGCCGGATGTCGGCGCAGGTGGCCCCGCCGGGCCCGGCCGGAATCGCGCCACAGCCGTTGATCGTGTTCCCGTCCACGGTGAAGCGGAAGGTTCCGGCGTCGACCTCCGATCCGGATCCGGCCCGGCGGTGGGCGGTCGCGGTCAGATCGAAGCTCTGGCCGGGAGCGACCTGATCCTCGGGGGTGACCTCGAGCCCGGTCGCGGTCGCCAGCGGCCCGTTGAGCGCAAGGATGACCTCGCCCGCCTGGCTCAGCGGGGTGCCGGGCGACAGCGGCCGGGAAGCGAAATCACCGCCGGCCACGAAGTCCGGTGCGCCGTTCCCGTCGAAGTCGCCCAGCCCCGCGACCTGACGGCCCATCCGATCGCCGGCGGCCAGACCGTCGATCCGATAGCCGGCTTCCTCGTCGAGGTCGGCCAGCAGCTGGGTGTCGGTGTCGGCCTTGCCGTACACGACCCAGACCGCCCCCGCTCCGGTCATGGTCGCGCTCGGATTGGCCGGGTTGACCGGGTCGTAGCCGTAGGCGCCGATCGCGAGATCGGGGATGCCGTCGCCGCTGACGTCGCCGATCCCGGCGACCGAGTAGGCGGTGGAGTCGTTGCTCACCGCACCGGCGATCCGGTAGCCGCGACCGTGCAGGTCGGCCGGGTCGGCGCAGGTTCCCGTTCCCGGGTCGTCGTCGCAGGTGTAGACCGCGGGCCCGGCGGCCGGCGCGACCGTGTCATTGGCCGGAGCCGAGGTGTAGACGGTCTCGTTCGAGGCGGAACCGAAGACCACGAAGGCGCTGCCGTTGCGTTCGCCGGTTGCCGCGTTGTAAACGCCGTCGGCGCCGATCAACAGGTCGGCCTTGCCGTCGCCGTTGACGTCACCGGCCCCGGCGACCGAGATGCCGAGACGATCGCGCCCACGGGTCGGGCCGAAGATGCGGAAGCCCCTGCCGCCGAGATCGGCGAGGTCCACCACTCCGGTGGTGCCGCCCCAGATCACCGCGGCGGAACCGGGCACGGCCACCGAGGAGCCCCAGGGGGTGGAGGTGTAGGAGCCGACCAGGAAGTCGTCCTTGCCGTCGCCGTTGACGTCGCCGACGGCGGAGAGCACCCCGAGGCGCTCTTCGGCGTAGGCCCCGTCCACAGCGAGCTGGATCTGCCCCGCCGCCGGATCGGTCAGGTCGACGTCGGCGATGTCGTCCTGGCCGGAGACCACCCAGATCCGGCCGTTGTTGGTGCGCCCCTGGGTGTCGGCGACCACCTCGGCGACGCCGAACTCGTCGAGCCCGTCGCCGTCGAGATCGCCGACCGGGGCGAGCGAGTAGCCGACGTTGCCGCTGCCCGAGTTGCCTCGCACCTCGAAGCCGCGGCTGCCGAGCAGGCCGAGGTCGACGGCGGTGAAATCTTCGGCGCCGAAGACCACGTAGGCCTTCTGCGCCGTGTAGTAGCTGATCCCGATGTCGTCGAAGCCGTCGCCGTTGACGTCGCCCAGGCAGCCGACCGCGAAGCCGACGAAGGCATTGGCGATCTGCGGGCCGTCGATCCGGACCGCCCCTGCCGCCGCCGGGTTGTTGAGGCTGCCGCCCTTGGCCGAGTCGGTGCCGGGGATCACGTAGGCGGCGCCGATGTTGGAGAGCGGGGCCTTGTCCCAGAACCAGGCTCCGACCACGGCGTCGTCGAGCCCGTCGCCGTTCACGTCGCATCGTTCGGCGTTGGCGAGGGCGGCCCCGGTGGCGCTGGATCCGTCGCCGTGGTACCGGACCAGTTCGGTCGGGGCGGCGGTCGAGGCGGTCGGGAAGAGGGCGAGGCCGAGAAGGACGATCAGCAGGTACAGCGGGCGCTTCGGGAGGCGGTTCACGCGGGCTCCATTTGTGAGGGGACGAGACTTAGGTAAGACTAATTTGGTGACCCTAACAAACTCCGACGGAACTGGTCGGCTTTGCCTTCCGACCAGTCATTCCCGAGAACATCCACCCCTTCTGGTACCGCTCAATGCGGGAAACGGTGCAATCCTGTAGATTCCTTCGCCGCACTATGGGCAGATACACAGGACCAAAAGAAAAGCTTTCGCGCCGTGAAGGTGTAGACCTCGGACTCAAGGGCGAACGTGCCCTTGGCGGCAAGAGCGCCATGGAGCGCCGCCCCTACCCGCCCGGCCAGCATGGCCGCGGTCGGCGTCGCGCTTCTGAGTTCTCGGTCCGTATGCGTGCGAAGCAGCGCGCCAAGTCCATGTACGGCCTGCGCGAGAAGCAGTTCGCCAAGCTCTTCGACCGCGCCAACCGCGAAGAGGGCATGGCCGGCGAGAACCTCATGCGCCACCTCGAGGCCCGCCTCGACAACGTCGTCTACCGCCTCGGCCTCGCCTCGACCCGCGCCCAGGCCCGGCAGTTCGTCGTCCACCAGCACATCCAGGTGAACGGCAAGCGCCTCGACCGTCCGTCCTACGAGGTCTCCGCCGGCGACGAGATCGCCGTCAAGCCCGGCTCCGCGATCGAGCCGATGGCCCAGCAGTCGACCGAGTCCGCCGGACCGACCCCGGCCTGGCTCCTGGCCGACCACGACGGCCTCAAGGGCACGGTCAACCGCCTGCCCGATCGCAGCGACATCGCCGCTCCGATCGAAGAGCGCCTGATCGTCGAGCACTACTCGCGCTAGCCCACGCGAGCAGAAGCACTTCAAAAGAGCCCCGGTCACCCGGGGCTCTTTTTTTATTCCCCGCCGGTGAGTTGACCCTTGGCCAGCTCGAGAGACACCGTGAGCAGGCCGACCACGGAGAGCGGATCGGACGAGTCGGAGACCAGCTGGACGTGCATGGTCTGCTCGTCGACGCCGATGTCCTCGCTCAAGACGGCCGAGATCACAAGTTGATCGAGCCTGGCGCCAGGGGTGTCGCGCTCGACCTGCTCCATCAACTCCTGGGCGAGGGCTCCGATTCTGGCGGACGGGGACTGCTCGGGTTCATTGCTCATGCAGCCACCCTACCGGCCGTGCCAGCGCGGACCCGATCCACCAAACCACTGACTACACTGCCGCTGTGATCCGCCCTGGCGCCGCTCTCCTCGCGGCGATCACCTGTCTGGCCGTCGTGGCCCTGAGCATCCCTGCGATCAGCGCAGCGGACGATGACGCGAGCGCCGCGGACAACTCCGCGATCCTCGTCCTGATACCCCAGGACGAGGAGACCCCGCCCTCCTACAGCCAGGAGCTCGCGGACGGCTTCGCCGACATCCCGCAGCTCTCGGTCGGCCTCACCAGCGCCACCCAGGGCTCCTACAGGCGCGAGCAGGCGCTGCTCGACATCAGCCAGGGAACCCGGGTGTCCCGCTCCACCTACGACCCCTCCGAGGTGCCCCCGGTCGGCCTGGCCCGCATGGTCGGCGGCAGCGGCGTCGTCAAGGGCTGGGACGCGATCCTCGACCGCGCGGCCACCGCGCCCCAAACCATCGAGCCGGGCCTCCTGGCCAGCTCCATCCCCGGCGGCGCCGCCTATGTCGGCGACGCGACCAAGCTGCAGGAGACCGTGATCCCGGCCACGAACCGGCTCGGATACGTCTCCTCCCTCGCCCTCGCCGACACCAGTGACGCCGCGCAACGCGCGATCCGTCAGTCGCATCGGTACAGGCTCGTGGTGGTCGCCACCTCCCCCGGCCGCAACGGCCTCCGCGAGCTGCGGCAGATCCTTCACCTCAGGCGCCCGGGCCAGCTGGTCATCGCGACCCAGACGCCTCCCCTGGCCCCGATCCTGCCGCTGCTGCCGATCGCCACCGCCGGCATCGGCGAGAACGCCGGCGACCCGGTCGACACCGAAGGCAAGGGCCTCACCTCGAAGACCACCAACCTGCCGAACCTGGTCGCCGGGATCGACATCGCGCCGACCATCCTCGACCACCTCGGCCTCTCCATCCCCGACGCGATGACCGGCAAGCCGATCAAGGCCGAAGGGGAGCGCCAGCCCGATGAGCTGACCCCGTTCCGCGACCGGCTCGACGAGCTGGGCCCGCGCCGCACGACCGCCCTCGCCTTCGTCTTCGTGGGCTGGCTCATGCTCTACCTGGCCGCCGGGGCGATCGCCGGCCGCGATCGGATCTCCCGCCCGGTGCGGCGGATCGGCGGTCTTTCCATCCTCTGGATCCCCAGCGTCATCCTGGTTCCGGCGGCGATCGGCAACCCATCGGCGGAGCTCGAGTACACGCTGATCGCCGGGCTCGCCCTGCTGCTCGGGTTCGTCTCCGACCGCGTTCTCGGCTGGCCGCGGGCGACCCTGGTGCCGGCCGTGGTCGGACTGACCGTGATCACGGTCGACCTGATCCTCGGCTCGCACCTGATCACCCGCTCGATCCTCGGCCCCAACCCGGGGTACGGATCCCGCTTCTACGGCATCGGCAACGAGCTGAAGCCGGCCCTGATGGTCCTGCTGCTGGCCGGTCTCGCGGCGGCCCTGACGGACCGTCCGAAGTCGCGGCGCAACGCCGTGATCGTGATCGGGAGCGGGCTCCTGCTCGGCGTGATCCTCGGCTCGGGAAGGCTCGGCGCGGGGGTCGGCGCCTCGATCATCGTCGCCTCCGCCACCGCGGTCGCGGCGCTCATGATGCTGCCCGGACGGATCACCTGGAAGCGCGGCGCCATCCTGATCGCCGCCCCGGTGATCGGCCTGGCCCTGCTCGCCGTCCTCGACCTGGCCACGGCCGGCGGGCAAGGGCACTACAGCAGCGTCCTCTCAGGCGGGAGCGGTGGCCTGATGGAGGACGTGGAGCGGCGCACCACCTTGGCCTGGCAGCAGCTGTGGAAGGGCAACATGCCCCTGATCACCCTGACCTGCCTGCTCGCCGCCGCCTACGCGATCCGCAACCGCGTCATGTTCAAGCCCTGGGCCGGTCCGATCTGGCCCGCAGCCCTGGTCGGGGGCCTGGCCGGCGGTCTGATCGGCTCGTTCACCGAGGATTCCGGGCCGCTCCTGATCGTGGTCGCGACGATCACCCTGACCGGGCTCTGCTCCTATCTCCTTGGACGACCGGAATCTTCGCGGATACGATCAGACTGAACCCGAACGCAGGAGGAAAAGTGGCAGTCACCGGCACCGATTTCGTTTCCCTTCCCACCCAGGACATCGAGCGAGCCAGGGTCTTCTATCGCGACACCCTCGGCCTCGAGGAGAGCAAGCAGTGGGGCGAGATGCCCGCCTGGGAGTTCGAGACCGGCAATCTCACCCTGGCCCTGATGGACCCGAGCGCCTTCGGTCAGGAGTTCCGCCCGGCCGGCGGCGCCAGCGTCGTGCTCCAGGTCGATGACTTCGACGCCGCCAAGGCGGATCTCGAGAGCAAGGGCGTCCAGTTCGTCACCGACAAGATCGACAGCGGCGTCTGCCACCAGGCCTACTTCCTCGACCCGGACGGCAACACCCTGGGAATCCACAACCGCTACGCGGGCTAGCAGATCGGCGAGCGGCCCGGAGACACGAATCCGGGCCAAACTCGCTAGCCTGCAAGGCCACCCCGGAGGGGTGCGAGAGTGGTTGAATCGGGCAGTCTCGAAAACTGTTGTGCGTTTCGGCGTACCGTGGGTTCGAATCCCACCCCCTCCGCCTGGTGCCTGATGATTCAGGCGCCGACATACGGACAGCCCGGGTAGGCTTTCCGACTCCCGGAGAGGTGTCCGAGCGGCTTAAGGAGCGCGATTGGAAATCGCGTGGGCGGGATCTCTCGCCTCGTGGGTTCGAATCCCACCCTCTCCGTCATATCTACGAAGTTCGAACTTCGACAGAAGAAAGGCGACTCGGAAGGGTCGCCTTTCTTCGTCGCCAGGCCTTTCAGCGCCTGACGATGGCATCTGATCTTGGTCTAACCGCCAGCAAACATCTTGAGCGGGACCGAAGTCTTGGTAATGGCGTCGCCTGCGTCCGACATTCCCTCGATGACGATGTTCTCAGGGGCGACGACGCCCTCATAGACGTTGCCGGTCAGGTTGATGGTTCCGGCCGACTTCGGGCTTGCCGCCACCGTCTGCACATCGTCCGGCACGACGCCGACGACGTAGAAGTCAGGACCGCCACGGTATTCGCCAGTCACGTAGACGCCACCAGACGTGGCCTTGTCCAGAGCGCTACAGGTTCCGTTCAGTAGCTCCTGATCTCGAGTCGCGTAAACGCAGATTTGATCCGCTGACGTGAAAACCAGCACGTCATTGCCAAGCTCAGTGCGCTCAAGGCCCACCGAAGAGACTGTGGCTGGCTTCGCTCCCTCAACGTGGGAAAGCCCATACCGAATCCACTGCTGATCGGTCACCGGCAGTGCGGCGATGTTTTCGTCCGTTGGCTCGTTCAGCGTTGAGAAGTGACTGATCTGCTCCAACGCCGCGGCAGATAGGTTCTCGTCCACGTTGATCTGGATGCTTGGATCGACCGGAACGTCACTTCCTGAGTCCTGGCTGCTGACGGCAAACGCGACACCTGCCCCGCACAAGGCAACGACGACGATGCCGAGTAGCGCGAACTTGAACTTCTTGATCTTGTCCATGACGCCCTCTACTGGTTGTGGTAGCCGTGGCCGAAAATGTTTCGGGAACCATCAGCCCAATGCCGCACATAGACCCAAGTCGGCGACCAGGCGGGATTTCCGGTCACAGTCCCGGCGCCGCATGCCACCGCGTGTAGGGAGCCGTTCGTGTCCTTGACGCCGACGCATTTCTTTGCCACGTCGTAGCTGGCGGGATCCCTGGCTTCGACGGTGTCCCAACCCCGCAAGTTGTTCCCCCCACTGCTCTGGAACCAGACCTTGTGATCGGGCGCAGTCGGGTTGTCTCCCCAGTGGCAGTGCCACCGAGTATGCGTCTCCTTCCAGCAATTGCTATTCGCTGCCATGGCTTCTGTCGTTGAGGACAAACCCCACATGAGAGCGATCCCGCCACATGCCACAAAGGCAGAGATGATGTGCCTGCGCAAGCTCGCTAACCATTCCTTTCGTTAGTCGAGACTCCGCCAAGTGCGAACTTCCCGATTCGTCATTTTACTCAAGAAATCTTGAGTAAAGCGGCCGGTTGGAGGATCCTGCGATTCAGCGGCGGGCGGCGAAGAAGTTGCGGAGCAGGTCTCCGCACTCTTCGGCCAGCAATCCCGATTCGATCTCGGGACGGTGGTTCAGGGCCGGGTCGTCGAGGACGTTCATGATCGAACCGGCGGCGCCCGCCTTCGGGTCGGTGGCGCCGAAGACGACCCTGGGGATGCGGGCCAGGACGATCGCCCCCGCGCACATCGCACAGGGCTCCAAGGTCACGTACAGCGTGGTCTCCGGCAGGCGCCAGCCGCCGAGCGCGGCGGCCGCCTCGCGGATCGCGATCAGCTCGGCGTGGGCGGTCGGGTCCCGGTCGAGCTCGCGACGGTTCCCCGTCACCGCCAGGACCTCCTCGCCACGGGCGATGACCGCGCCGATCGGCACGTCGTCATGGCCCTCGGCGGCGTGGGCCACCTCGATCGCCCGGCGCATGTGGGATTCATCGACCGCCGCGCCGCGACCCGAGTCCTGTTCGGAAATCACCAGATCAGGGTAAGTCATGGGGCAGGGCGAGGCGGCATGGACGAGCAACCGTGCCGGCTTTGCGGTGTTCTTCCTGATGAACCGTCTTCCACGGCCCTTCTTTGACACGAGCCACCCACCTCAGCCTCGCGCTCTTCGGCGCCTTGCTGGCCGCCGTCGCAGCGGTCGCCCTGCTGCTGCCCGCGGGCGCCCCGGCCGAACCGGCCGAGGCGACGCCGCCGCCGGTCAACGGGCAGCCGACCACGGTGCTCGACGACGGCTCACGGGCCGTCGCCGGCGAGGTGCTGGTCGGCTACGCCGACGCCGAAGCGCCCCAGACCGTGGCCATCCCGGACCAGGCCGACCCGGAATCGGTCGCGGAGAAGATCGAGGACCATCCCGGGGTCCGCTACGCGATCCCGAACTACGTGGCCAGGGCATCCGGCTGGCTGCCGGACGACCCCGGGCTGACCCCGGGCCGGCAGGGCCGCAAGGGCGGCTGGACCGCCCGGCAGTGGAACTTCCTGCCCTGCCTCAGCCTCTGCCATCCCGGGACGACCAGTTCCGCCCGGCAGTCGCGAGGCGGCATGAACGTGATCCGCGCCTGGCACAACCTGCGCCGCGCCGGCCGTCCCGGCGCCGCCGGGGTCAGGATCGCGGTCCTCGACACCGGCATCGCCTACCGCAACCTCGGCCGCCGCTTCAAGCGCAGCCCGGACCTGTCCGCCAACCGATTCCTGCCCGGCTATGACTTCGTCCAACGGGACCGCCTGCCGCTCGACCTGAACGGGCACGGCACCCATGTCGCCTCGACGATCGGCGAGCAGACCGACAACCGACGGGGCCTGACCGGGATCGCCTATCGCTCGAAGCTGATCCCGGTCCGGGTCATGGACTCCAACGGCGACGGCGACACCGCCGACATCGCCGCCGGGATCCGCTGGGCGACCCGGCACGAAGCCCGGATCATCACCATGTCGCTCAACTTCGGCTGCGGCGTGAGCGTCCCGCCGGTCGAGGAAGCCCTCCGCGAGGCCTGGCGCAAGGGGATCGTCCTGGTCGGATCCTCCGGCAACAAGGGCTCCGAGACCTGCCCCTCGCTACCGGCGACCGCGCCCGAGGTGATCTCGGTCGGCGGCACCACCGAGTCGGGCTGCGTCGCCACCTACAGCTTCCCCAGCGCCGCGATCGACATCGCGGCGCCCGGCGGCGGCCGGGACCGTCCCTGTCCCTACGGCTCGCGCAACCGGCCGATCATGCAGGTCGGGATGGTCGCCCGCGACCCCTCCTGGTTCGGGATCGAGACCGGATGGGTCGGGACCTCGATGGCCGCCGCCCACGTCGCCGGGGCGGCCGCGGCGGTGATCGCCTCCGGGGTCCTGGGCCACGCGCCCGGCCCGGGCAAGGTCACGCGGCGGCTGACCGACACCGCGCGTCTTCCGTCCTACGCCAAGGATGACCCGGCCTCGGGTTTCGGGGCCGGGATCGTGAACCTGGGCCGGGCGACCAACCCGGCCGTCAAGACGGGCTGATCACCGCCCGCCGCTCAGGTCGTACGGGCGATGTACACGCTGCAGGGCGCGTGATGCGAAACCTTGTTCGGCACCGACCCGAGCAGGAACCGGCGGGCGCCGGTCATGCCCTTGTTGCCGACCACGATCAGGTCCGCGTCGACCTCCTCGGCCACGCTCAGGATCGCGTCGGCGGGATCGCCGTCCAGCGCGTGGCGCTTGACCTCGACGCCGAAGTCCGCGGCGATCGAAGCAGCGCCGTCGAGCGCGAAGTTGACGTCCTCGCGGGGGCCGAACTCATGGGCCACGTCACCGGGGGCGCCCCGCGACTCGTCCTCGCTGCGACGGGAGGGCACCGGCTCGTACGCGCTCACGACCTCGAGCACCGCACCCGACATCTGGGCCAACGCGGCAGCCTGCCGGATCGCCTCCCGGGCCGAGTCAGAACCGTCGGTTCCGACAACTATGCGCTTGAACAGGGACATCGCTCTCCGATCGTCGTGGGCGGGTCACGGGCATCCTACCTTCGCCCTATCTGGGAAACTCTTGTTTCGGCAATCCTTGGAAATCGGCCCCGAAGATCTCGGTAGGAGTGGATGCCAACTGAATCGCCCCGATCGTCACCGAAGCGACCAGGAAGACGCAGATCACGATCATGAGGATTCTCCAATTGGCCGGCACGAGACGCAGGGTAGAAGAATGTCGACCACGATGACACCGGGAGACAGCGCATGAACCAATCCGGAGCGGTACCGAAGGGACTCGAAGAAGTGGCCGAGAACGTGTGGCTGCTGACCGGCGACCTGAAGGGCGCGATGAACGTCTACTTCATCCGTGGGCCCGAGGGCGAGATCGTGCAGTTCGACGCCGGGACCAGCCCGATGACCAAGGAGAACCGCCGGGTGATCGAGGAGTTCGGCGGGATCGACCGGGTCGTGCTCGGACACGCCCATGCCGACCATCGCGGCACCGCGCCCGGGCTCGGCGTGCCCGTGTACTGCCATCCGGACGAGGTCGCCGACGCGACCTCGGATGCGTCGATCGCGCCGTACATGCGCCTCCGGGAGCTCGAGTTCGCCCCGGTCCGCTGGATCTACCCGTTCCTGCTCCGCCGGTGGGACGGCGGAGCCGTGGAGATCGCCGGCACCGTCGAGGAAGGCGACACGGTCGCCGGCTTCGAGGTCGTCCACTTCCCCGGTCACGCCCCGGGCCTGATCGGCCTCTGGCGGGAATCGGACCGGGTCGCCCTGGTCAGCGACACCGTCTACTTCGTCGACTCCGCCCGGCTCAAGCCCCTGCCCGAGGGCGTGGCGTCGGTGCCCCACCCGGCCTGGGCCTGGGATCACCAGAAGCTGGCGGCGCTGAAGCCCCGGGTCGTCGCGGCCGGTCACGACCAGCCGCTGCGGGGCGAAGACCTGACCGAGATCTTGTCGGCCGCGGCCGACAAGTACTGAGCGAGGCCAAGACGCGGGGATGCTCGGAACCTGGCTCATAGCGCTGCTCGTCATCGCGGGCTCCCTGGTCGTCGGCCGGGCGATCACCCGTGCCTGCGGCCGGGAGAAGTGGTGCGGGATCGAACCCGCCGTCGGCTACGCCGCCCTGATGGCGGTCGAGGGCCTGCTGGCCCGGATCCCCGGCAACCGCGAGGCGCTGATCGCCGGCCTGGTCGTCCTCGCCGCGTTCAGCCTCTGGGCGCTCCGCCGTCCCCGCCGCACCGATCTGCCCCCACCGATGATCTGGGCGGGGATGCTGATCGCGATCGCGCTCTGCACGATCCCCTTCGCGGTGACCGGCAAGTGGGGCCTGCTCGGCATGGGCTACAACAACGACCTCGGGCTCCATCTCGCCTGGTCGGAGTGGCTGCGTTCCGGTTTCGGCACCGAGCCCAGCGACGGCTACCCGCTCGGCCCGCACGGCCTGGCCGCGGCGCTCTCGTTCCTGCCCGGCGCCAACCTCGGCACCGCCTTCATCGGGCAGGTGATGGCGATCGCCGCGCTCACCGTGATGACCGGCTGGGCGGCCGTGGAGCGTCTCGGACGTTGGCGTCGCCTGCTCGCCGCGGTCCTGGTCGGGCTCCCCTACCTGATGGCCTCCTACTACGCGCAGGCCGCCTTCAAGGAGCTCGCCGCCGCGATGTTCCTGCTCGCCTTCGTGATCATGCTGCCGCAGCTGTGGCCGCCGCCGAAGGAACGGCGTTGGCGCGCGGTGGCGCCGGCCCTGGTCCTGATGGCGGGCATCGTCTTCACCTACAGCTTCCCCGGCCTGGCCTGGCCGGTCGCCGCCCTGGCCGCCTGGCTGATCGCCGATCCGTCCTTCCGGCATCAGGTCCGGCCCGCCGCGATCTGGGGCCAGCTCAAGCGCCCGGTGGTCGCGCTCGGCACGATCGCCTTCCTCGGGCTGCTCGCCGTGCTGGCCTTCCTCGGCCCGTTCGGCTTCGGCGACGCCTTCTCCGAGGTCGCGACCAGCGACGCCTTCGGCCCGGTCTCGGTGCTCGAGGGGCTCGGCCTGTGGCTCACCCCCGACTACCGCCTCGCCGGGACCGCCGACACCCCGTTCCCCGGCCTGCTCGGCGCGATCGCGGTCCTCTCCCTCCTGGTCGCGCTGTGGTGGTGGCGCCGGCAGCCCCGCTCGCCCTACCCGCTGGCCTTCCTGGCCTGCGCCTTCCTCTACGCGATCTCGCTGCCCTGGGTCGGCGACTACTCACTGGCCAAGGCGCTGGTGATCTCGGCCCCGGTCACCATGGTGGTGATCCTCACCGCGCTGCTCAGCGGCCCCAGCGGCGGCTGGAAGCCCAGCCAGGGCATGGACTTCGGCGCCTGGGTCACGCTCGCCGCCCTGTTCGTCGTCGGCGCGCTCGCCTCCAGCCTGCTGGTCCTCCGCGACGCCTCGGTCGCCCCCCCGGGCCATGCCGCCCAGCTCGGCGCCTTCCGCAAGTTCATCGAGGGCCACACCGTCCTCTACGCCGACCAGGACCGCTTCGCCCCCTACTACCTGTCGGGCGCCAAGGTGAGCGTGCCCCTGGCCGAGTTCCCGGACCCGAAGGTGATCGAGAACCCGAAGAAGCCGTTCCAGGGCGACAACGGGCAGGGGGTCATCGACTTCGACTCCTTCGACGCCGAGACGCTGCAGCATCACGACTTCGTGATCACCAGCGCCGCCGGCTTCCAGAGTCAGGCCCCGCCCTTCATGAAGCAGGTCGCGAGGACCAACGACTACATCCTCTGGCGCCGGGTCGGCGAGGCCGTCAACCGGCCGATCCTGGCCGAGAGCACCCTGCCGGCCCGGCTGGTCGACTGCTCCGGGGCCGGCGGCAAGTACTTCTCGACCCAGGTCGACGGCACCGCCACCGTGCTGCCGCAGACGATCATGGCCCTGCGCCCCGAGTGGAAGCCCTCCCCGGACCTGGCCCTCGGCGATTCCGCCAGCCTGACCGTGGACCTCACCCCCGGCCGCTGGTGGCTCTCGCTCCAGTACTTCACCCCGCAGGGCTTCACCCTGACCACAGACCAGGGCTTCAAGCGTTCGTTCAGCCCGGCAATCGACGGGCAGCGCCTCGCCAACCAGGAGACCGGCAGCAACGGCCAGTTCTGGCCGGCCGGCGCGATCTACGTGAAGAAGGCCGGGCCGGTCACCTTCACCGTGAAGGCGAAGGACCCGACCGCGATCCAGCGCCTCACCGGGTACTCGCGGAAGACCAAGCTGGGCCGTCTCACCCTCATGAACGGGTTCGGCCGCAAGCGGATCACGATGGGCCAGATCTGCAACCAGTGGGTCGACTACTTCCGGCGGGTGCCGATCTCGGTCTTCCGGGTAGACGACACCAAGGAACAAGCCGCCAAGCGACGCCGGGAGCTGCAGCGAGCCAAGGCCGGTAACAGGATCGAGGGCACCGGGGTGCTAGACACTGATTGACGATGATCGGACCACAGGACGCAGCCGCCGACAGGATCGCTCCCCCCGATCCGCATGTGGTCGTCCTGTTCGGCGCCTCCGGCGACCTGGCCCGGCGGAAGCTCCTGCCGGGCCTCTTCCACCTCGACCGGGCCGGTCATCTCTCCGACTGCCGGGTGGTCGGCACCTCGCTGGAGGCGATGAGCGACGCCGAGTTCCGGATCCTCGCCCGCGAGGCCTGTGAGCAGTTCGGCCGGGGCCGGTTCGACGAGGAGGAGTGGGATCGGTTCGAGCGCCGGCTCTCCTGGGTCGACGGCTCGCTGGGGCCGATGGCGTTGGCCGACGCGGTCTCCGAGGCCGAGGCGGAGATCGGCGAGAGGAGCCGCCGCCTGCACTACCTGAGCGTGCCGCCGGCGGCAGCGGCGCAGGTGATCCGCACCCTCGCCGACGCCGGGCTCACCGAACGCTCCCGGGTGGTCATGGAGAAGCCGTTCGGCACCGACCTGGCCAGCGCCCGCGAGCTCAACGCGATGGTCCACGAGGTCTTCGAGGAGGATCAGGTCTTCCGGATCGATCACTTCCTCGGCAAGGAGGCGGCCCTCAACATCCTCGCGCTGCGGTTCGCCAACGGGCTGTTCGAACCGATCTGGAGCCGCAACTTCATCGATCACGTCCAGATCGACGTGCCGGAGACCCTGACCGTCGAGGGCCGGGGCAGCTTCTACGACGCGACCGGCGCCTTCCGGGACATGGTCGTCACCCATCTCTTCCAGGTGCTGGCCTTCGTGGCGATGGAGCCGCCGGTCGAGCTGGCGCCGAAGGCGATCACCGTGGAGAAGGAGAAGGTGTTCCGCTCGATGAAGGGGATCCGGCCGCGGGACGTGGTGCGGGGCCAGTACGAGGGCTACCACGACGAGCCGGGTGTGGAGCCCGGCTCCGGGACCGAGACCTTCATCGCGCTGGAATGCCGGATCGACAACTGGCGGTGGTCCGGGGTGCCGTTCTATCTGCGGACCGGCAAGGGCCTGGCCGAGGGCGCGCGGATCATCTCGATCGCCTTCCGGGAGCCGCCGAAGAGCATGTTCCCCGAGGGCTCCGGGGTCGGCCTCAAGGGGCCGGACCACCTCACCTTCGACCTCGACGAGTCGTCGCGTATCTCGCTCTCCTACTACGGCAAGCGCCCCGGCCCGGGGATGCTGGTCGACAAGCTCAGCATGCAGTTCTCGCTCAACGAGATCGAGACCCAGGGCGACACCCTGGAGGCCTACGAGCGCCTGATCCGGGACGCGATGGGCGGCGACCACACCCTCTTCAACACGGCCGAGGGCATCGAGGAACTATGGAACACGGCGGCGCCGATGCTGGAGGACCCGCCGGAGGCGATCGTCTACCCGCGCGGATCGTGGGGCCCGGTCGAGATGCATGACCTGATCGCCCCACATCGCTGGCGTTTGCCCTTCCAACGTAGGTGGCGTGGCTAGGCGGCGGGCGCGTCCAGGACCAGCAGGGTCGAGCGGCCGTCCGGCTTGACCGGCATGTCCTCGGTCGTCAGGTGGATCTTGGCCGGCATCGTCCCCGCCCTGGGGATCACCGCGGCCAGCGGGATCGCACCCTCCGGCACCTGGGCCAGCGGCCCGATCACCGAGACCGGATCGCCCGCGGCGAGCCGCCGCTCGACCTCGCTCTCCGCGTCGCCGTCATGGAACAGCTCCAGGGCCTGCGAATCGACGATCGGCGCCCGGTCCGACGGGGAGCGGCGACGATAGACCTGGTTGGCCTCGTAGAGCTCGGCGAGCTGGAACGAGAGCAGCTGGTTGAGGCTGTCGTCCTCGCTCACCACGGCGAAGGCGGAGACGTCCTCGAGCAGCGAGTCCGCCGACTTGTCCTCCGGGTCGAGCGGCCCGCCGAACGAGGGCAGGCCGTGGTCGTTCGCCGCCCTGGCCTCCTCGGTCGACTCGGTCCAGACCATGACGTCCGCGCCGGCGTTGGTCAGGCCCTGGCCGACCGTCAGCGCCCACTTCGGCGCCCCGACGAAGAGCAGCGTGGGCCGGTGCTCGCCGGCCAGGCCCAGCACCTTGGCCAGCCACGGGGTGACCAGCGCGTAGTAGAAGACCGTGCCGACGATGATCATGAAGGTGACCGGGATGATCATCTCGGCGCCCGGCACCTTCTGCTCGGTCAGCTCCAGGCCGAAGGCGGAAGCGGTCGACGCGGCGACGATCCCGCGTGGGGCCATCGAACCGAAGAAGGCCTTCTCCTGCCAGGTGAACGGGAGCCCGGCCAGGGTGAGCGCGGCCAGCGGTCGGGCGACGAAGATCAGGATCCCGATCACGACCAGCCCCTTCCAGCCCAGGTCGAAGACCTGATCGACGTCGACGTTGGCGGCGAGCAGGACGAAGAGGATGCCGACCAGGATCGGGACCAGGGTCTCCTTGAACTCGGCCACCTGCTCGATCCGCACACGGTGCTGGTTGGCCAGCACGATGCCCATCGCGATCGTCGCGACCAGGCCGGAATCGTCGTAGATCGAGTTCGAGGCGGCGAAGCTGGCGACGACGACCATCAGGGTCGCGGCAACCTTGTCGCGCCCGGCCAGGCGCTTCGTCCCGAGGATCGGGAACATGAGCAGAGCCCCGACCAGGCCGACCGCACTGCCCACCCCGAGCGAGGCCAGCAGCTCGGTCAGCTCGAACCGTCCGCCCACCCCGTTGGTGAAGGAGCCGAAGACGACCACCGCGATGATCGCGCCGATCGGGTCGATCAGGATGCCCTCCCACTTCAGCACCCGCCGCACCTTCTGGGTCGGTCCGATGAAGTCGAGGATCGGCAGCACCACGGTCGGTCCGGAGACGATCACGGTGGCCCCGATCAGGATCGCGATCGGATGCGGGACGTCCAGCAGCAGGGCGATCGAGACCGTGGCTATGAACCAGGTGATGATCACCCCGATCGTGATCAGGCGGATCACCGCGCCCCGGACCCCGAAGGCCAGCTCCTCCCGCTTCAGCCCGAGCGCGCCCTCGAAGAGGATGATCCCGACCGCGATCTGGACGGCCGGCGAGAGGGCCGGGCCGAGCATCTCGGTCGGGTCGACCAGGTCGAGGCCGGAGACGCCGACGACCACGCCGACGACCAGCAGCGGCACGATCGGCGGGACGCGCATCCAGGTCGCCGAGAGCCTGGCGAGCACCGAGAGCACCACGACCAGGCTCAGGCCCAGCAGAACGTCATCCATCGCTGCGCCTCGGCCGTAGGTTGGCGACGATCACCGCGACCACGGTGATCACGTAGATCTGCCCGATCAGGGCCTCGGCCGCAGTCAAGGAGCGGCCCAGGTTGGTGGCCGGGGAGAGGTCCCCCATCCCCACCGTCGTGACCGTGGTCAGGCTGTAGTACAGGTAGTTGTTGGTCGTGTCCCAGCTCGCGCCCTGGCTGAAGAAGGCGTCGTTGCCGAGCGCGGAGATCGCCGCGTACGCGCTGGCGAAGGCGAGGCTCATCAGCAGGTAGATGCAGAGCACGCCCATCATGGTGTGGGTGGTGATCCGGCCCCGCTCCCGGACCTGCCGGACCAGGCCCCAGGCGATCACGGGGGTGGCGATGATGACCAGCGCCAGGGTCGAGAGGCGGACGAAATCGTCCTCGATGCCGTTCGAGAACGCGGCCTGGCACCAGGCAACGAAGAGGACGACGGAGATGATCACGCCGCAGGCGACCCGGAGCCGCATGTCGGGCTGGGCCGCCCGGAGCGAGGCGAACAGCGCGAAGGCCTGGAGGTTGAGGGCGATCAGGTCGACCCACTTGCCGTCCTCGGTGGCCATGATGAAGATCATCGAGGCGAGGATCAGGATCAGGGCAAGCCCGTACCGCTCGGCCCCCATTTGACGGATCTGGCTCAAGCGGCTTCCGGGGCCCCGGGGGCGAGATCGGTCACGACGGTCACGTTCGCGTTGTCGATGCGCCCCGCCGGGATGCTGTGGTCTCCCGCCATCAGCTTCGCCAGGGCATCCTGCTTGCCGTCGCCGGTGACCAGGAAGAGGAGCTTCCGGGCCCGGTCCAACGCCTTGTAGGTGAGCGACATGCGACGGGTCCCCTGATACTCGCCGCGGGTCATCGCGACCTGCCGGTCGGTGACCTCGAGGATCGGGTCGTCGGGCACGAGCGAGGCCGTGTGGCCGTCCGGACCGAGGCCGAGGTGGATCAGGTCGAAACGATCCGGCAGCGAGTACTCGTAACCGGCCGCGGCCGTGGTCAGGTCATCGGCCCCGACCGGCATCGGCCGGATCGCCGCCTGGCAGACCAGGGGCAGGGTCAGGACCAGATGGGTGAGGTTGCGTTCCGGGCTGCCGGTCGGCGCGATCCGCTCGTCGACCTGGAACAACGAGGTCTTGCTCCACTCCAGGCGGCTGTCGGCCAGGATCTCCAACATCCGCCAGGGCGACTTGCCGCCGCTGACCGCGAAGTTGAAACGACCGCGATCGGCGATCGCGGCCTCGGCCGTCAGTTCGATGACGCGGGCGGCTTCGGCGGCCGCGGACTCGGCATCGGTGACGACTCGGGAGACCAACTACCCCGCCTCGCCCTCTGCGGGCTTCTCGTCGTGACCTCCGAACTGCTTGCGCATGGCGGAGAGCACCTTGTCGCCGAAGTCGCCGAGGCCACGCGAGTAGAAACGCTCGTGGAGGGCGGCGGTGAGCACCGGGGTCGGCACCCCCTCGTCGATCGCGGCGATCGAGGTCCATCGGCCCTCGCCGGAGTCCGAGACCCGGCCCGAGAACTCCTCGAGCCGGGGCGACTCGGCCAGCGAGGCCGCGGTCAGGTCGAGCAGCCAGGAGCCGACCACGCTGCCCCGTCGCCACACCTCGGCGACCTGGGAGACGTCGATCTCGTACTGGTAGTACTCGGGGTTCTCCATCGGCGCGGTCTCGGCGTCGCCGTCGCGCTGGGCCAGGCCGGCATCGGCGCTCTTGATCACGTTCAGGCCCTCGGCGATCGCGTCGATCGAGCCGATCTGGACGAGCGGCATGTCGTCGATGTCGGCGCAGGTCAGGCCGCTCCAGCGGTTGTCGGCGATGAGTTGCTCGACTCGGTTGGCGCGGTCATCCGTGACGATGATCTCCGCGCCGGTCGAGAGTTCGATCTCGGGGAAACGCACCCCGGCCCCTTCGCGGATCCAATCCAGGCGGGCGCGAACACCTGCAGTTCGGCGCTCCTCCGGGTTGGCGGTGGTCGAGAAGGTCGTCGTCAGGGTCGAAGTCATCACGCCGACTGTATCGGCGTGTCGCCCGGCCAGTTGCAGGATCCGGCGCTTGCCGCCGCCGATCACGAGCGGCAGCGGCTGCCCGCTAGCGGTCGGCGGATAATTGCAAAGGCCGGTGACGCGGTAGTGCTCTCCGTGGAACGTCACGGCTTCACCAGAGAACAGTCCGTTGAGAATTGCGATCGACTCCTCCATCCGCGCCAGCCGGACGGGCGCCGGATCGAAGGGGATGCCCGATTGCGCATATTCCGAGACGAGCCAGCCCGCGCCGAGACCGAGCTCGAATCGGCCGTCCGAAAGCAGATCGAGCGTCGCCGCCTCCTTGGCGAGGATGGCGGGGTGGCGAAAGTCGTTGTCGATCATGTACGTGCCGAGACGGAGCGTGGTCGTCACGCTCGCGGCGACGGCGAGGGCGGCGAAGGGCGCGAACTGC
>JAFKLL010000002.1 GCA_017304845.1 Solirubrobacterales bacterium | reverse complement strand
GGTCCTCCTCGGGGCCTTCGCTCTGGTCGAGGCCAAGCACAAGAACCCGTTGCTGCCGCTCCGCATCCCGCGGGACCGCAACCGCGGCGGGTCGTACCTCACGTCGATCCTGCTCGGCGCCGCGATCTTCGGCGCCTCGCTCTTCCTCACCTACTACTTCCAGCAGGTGCTGGACTACACCCCGATCCAGGCGGGTCTCGCCTCGCTGCCGATCTCGCTCGGCGTCTTCGCGGCGGCCGGCGTGCTCGGGAAGGTGCTGCCGAAGATCGGCCCTCGCCCGGTGATGATCGCCGGTTCCCTGTTCGGCGCGGCCGGCATGGCTCTGCTCGCCCAGATCCAGGTCGACTCGAACTTCTGGGCCCTGATCTTCCCCGGCGAGCTGCTGTTCGGGCTCGGCATGGGCATGATCTTCGTGCCGCTGGCCAACATCGCCCTGATCAACATCGAGCCGGACGACGCAGGCGTCGCCTCGGCGGTGCTGAACGCCAGCCAGCAGGTCGGCGGTTCGCTCGGCACGGCGCTGCTCAACTCGGTCTACACCTCGGCGGTCACCGCCTACCTCGCCGATCACGCGATCCAGAACCCGCAGGACCCGCAGGCGCTGGTCCACGGTTTCGAGGTCGGTTTCTGGTGGTCGGCCGGGCTGATGCTGATCGGCACCGTCGTCATCACCCTGATGATCCGCGCCGGCAAGGGGGACCTCGTCGAGCAGGAGGGCGTCCCGGTCCACGCCGGTTGATTTCCGGCAGGCCGGGTTTCCGCTGACGCGCGGGAAACCCGGCCTGCCGCCCTCGCGGGTAGCCTTTCCTGACTCGTGGACCTCTTTCAGAGCATCATCCTCGGCATCCTCCAGGGGTTGACCGAGTTCCTCCCGATCTCATCCAGCGGTCATCTGCTCTTCGTACCGGCGATCCTGGGCTGGGACGATCCCGGCGCCGCCTTCACCGCGGTGATCCAGCTGGGGACCGAGGCGGCGGTGCTCATCTACTTCCGCCAGGACCTGTGGAACATCGCCCGCACCTGGCTCCTTTCGCTGCGTCGGCCCGAGCTCCGCGGCGAGCTGAACGCCCGCATGGGGTGGTACCTGATCGTGGCGACGATCCCGATCTCGATCCTCGGCCTCGCCTTCCAGGACCAGATCGAGACCGCGGCCCGCAACCTGTGGCTGGTCGGTTCGATGCTGATCATCTTCGGCCTGGTCCTCGGTCGCGCCGACCGGGTCGGCACCCACAGCCGCGACGTCGGCCAGCTCTCGTTCCGTGACGGCGCGATCATCGGCCTGGCCCAGAGCCTGGCCCTGATCCCGGGCGTCTCCCGCTCCGGCGCGACTATCAGCGCCGGTCTCTTCCTCGGCCTGAACCGCGAGGCGGCGGCCCGCTTCGCCTTCCTCCTGGCGATCCCCGCGGTGGTCCTCTCCGGCTTCTACGAGCTGTACAAGCTGCTCTCCGGCAAGGAGCACTTCGACGAGCCGATGATCAACATCGCGGTCGCGACCGTGGTCGCCTTCATCGTCGGCTACGCGGTGATCGCCTGGTTCCTCCGTTACCTGACCAGCCACTCGATGGCGGCCTTCGTCTGGTACCGCGTGCTGGTCGGAGCCGGCGTGCTGATCCTCACCGCCGCCGGCCTGATCTCGGTCTGAGCCGCGTCAGCGACCGGAATCGCGGGAGAGCAGCCAGAACCCGACCGCGATCATCGCCAGGCCGCCGATCAGCAGCGGCAGGCCGAAGAGGAGATAGGTCGAAGCCGGGCTGTCCTGGTACTCGGCGAACAGGTTTCGGAGCGGACCCCAGGACGACACGGTCGCCAGCGCGCCGACGATCAGCAGGACCACACCGAGGAACTTCGCCCCGAACCGCTTCAGGTCCTCGGTTCCGTGGTCATCGTTCGATTCCATTCGTTCCTTCACGTCCCTCCGTACCCCGGCTGGGACAGGGGGTTACGCCGGTGTGGGTGTGGATCGCATGCCCATAGCGTGGGCGATCCGCACCCAGGTACCCGCGAGGGCTAGACCGCGGTGAGGAGCATCTGGAGGGCGACCCAGATCACGGTCATCGCGATCGTGGGGACCTCGACGAAGGTCATGGCGAACGGGACCGGGAGCAGGCAGAGGATGCGGGAGCGGGGGGCCAGCGCCAGGTGGGCGCCGGCGGTCGCCAGGACGGGGAGGAAGAAGCTGACCGCGAAACGGCCCGAGCTTTCGTCGACGGCGCCGACCAGGAACCCGGTCGCGACGGCGACGATCAGGAAGGCGGCGAGGAAGAGGGGCGTGCCGGCCCGGCGTTCGACATAGGGGGCGAAGAGCCAGAGCCCGATCAGCGCGACCAGCACCTGCCAGCCGTTCATGTGGGGGATCTCGCCGGCTATCGCCAGCACGAGATAGGCCAGCAAGAGGGCAAGGGTTCCCCAGATCGGACCGCGCAGGTCCAGCGTGTCGCGAAGCGGGATCAAGCCGCCTGGGCGCTCGTTCCCGTACCGGCTTCGGCGGCCTTCCTGGCGCTCTCGTCAGCGTGGTAGGAGCTGCGGACCAGCGGACCGGCGGCGACGGACTCGAAGCCGATCTCGTAGGCGGCCCTCTCCAGGGCCTCGAACTCCTCGGGATGCCAGTAGCGGACCACCGGCAGGTGATTGACGGTCGGGCGCAGGTACTGGCCCACCGTGAGGATCTGCACCCCGTGCTCGCGCAGGATGCCGAAGGTCTCGACCATCTCGTCGAACTCCTCGCCGAGACCGACCATCAGACCGGACTTGGTGATCACTTCGCCCTCGCCCATCTCGCGGGCTAGGCGGAGCACCCGGGCTGAACGGAGGAATTTCGAGCCGCGCCGGGCCTTCGGGTAGAGCCTCGGGACCGTCTCGACGTTGTGGTTGAAGACGTCGGGCCGCTCGTGGACCACGCGGGCCAGCGGCATCTCCTGCCCCCGGAAGTCGGGGGTGAGGAGCTCGATCTTGCAGCCGGGGGCCATGCGGCGGATCGAGCGGATCACGCCGACGAAGGCGGAGGCGCCGTAGTCCGGCAGGTCGTCGCGGTCGACCGAGGTGATCACGGCATGCGACAGGCCGAGCCGCTTGACCTGGTTGGCCACCCGGGCGGGCTCCAGCGGGTCGTTGTGGGTCGGCTTGCCGGTCTGGACGTTGCAGAAGCCGCAGCGACGGGTGCAGACGTCGCCGAGGATCATGAAGGTCGCGGTTCCGCGCTCCCAGCACTCGCCGATGTTGGGGCAGTTCGCCTCCTCGCAGACCGTGTTCAGCCCCTCGTCCCCGATCATCTGCTTGATCTCCCGGTAGACCGGGCCTCCCGGTGGGGGAACCTTCAGCCAGGACGGCTTGCGGGAACGGAACGGGATGGCATCGTCCCGCTGGACGTTGCCGCCACCGGGATTGGCCCGCGAGCGGGTCACGTGGATGCGATCGGCGGTGCTCAAGTCACCTAGGCTACGGAATCCGGGCGCGCTGCCTCTTCGAGGCCGACCGCCGACGGGTCCGTGGGTCGCAGTTCCACGCCCAGCCGACCGGCCAGGCTCTCCGCCACGGCGGCCCCGACCGCGGTCACCGAAGGGCCTTCCGTGCCGAGTTCGGCGGCGATCGAGGTCGCCCGGCATTGCTCGATCCCGCAGGAGTTGATCCAGTCGAACGGGTCGAGGTCGCAGGAGACGTTGAGGGAGAGGCCGTGGCTGCTCACCCCGCGCCGGATCTTCAAGCCGATCGAGCCGATCTTGCGGATCTGCCCCCGGGCCAGTCCCGGGGCGGCCGAGGCGGCGTCGGCCTCGGCGAAGTCCTCGCGGCGGGGCCGTGTCTCGTCGATCCAGAGGCCGGTCAGTCCCTCGATCCGGCCGGCGGCGAGGCCCCACTCGGCCAGCGCGTCGGCCATCGACTCCTCCAGGGAGGAGACGAACCCGGCCACGTCCACGCGGTCCGCCCCGGCGGGCTGCTCCCCGATGCCGCGCAGATCGACGATCGGGTAGATGACCAACTGGCCCGGCCCGTGGAAGGTGACCTTGCCGCCCCTCGGCGTCTCGCAGATCGCGACGCCCCGCTGCTCGTACCACTCGGGCCCGTGCAGCAGATCGGTCGGTTCGCTGCGACGGCCGAGCGTGTAGGTGGGGGGATGCTCCAGCATCAGCAGGAGGTCGCCGATCTCGCCGTCGAGGCGCTCCGCCGCGAGACGTTCCTGCGCGGCCACCATCGCCGCGTAGTCGCGACGGCCCAGTTCGATCAGCGAAAGCGTTTCCACCAGCGTTCCTTCCGGTCCGAGCGACCGACCGCGCCCCGCGCCCCGACCAGGCCTTCGCAGCCCACGCATCCGACACAGTCGACGCAGTCGCGGCAGCCGACGCAGGCCACGCAGCGCCGGCACCGGAAGCAGCCGACGCAGAAGGCGCAGGCGACGATCATCGAGGAGAACAGCGTCGCGAAGCTGAACGCGACCGCCGAGCTGAAGAGAGTGAGGGCGCTGCCCGCGATCCCGGCGCTGAACCCCGTGGCGGCGCTGCCGGCGACCCCGGCGCTGTGAGTGGTCACGGCCGATCCGGCGACCCCGGCTGAGCGGGTGGTCTGCCGGCTGGCCGCGACGCCGTTCATCCGAGCAGTCCCGGATCCTCGAGCTTCGCCTTGACCTCGCCCAGGAACCGGGCGGCCTCGCCGCCGTGGAGGACGCGGTGGTCGCAGGAGAGATCGAGAGTCATGACCCGGCCGGGACGGATCTCGCCGTCCCGGACCACTGGCCGTTCGGTCACCGCCCCGACCGCGAGCTTCGCGGCCTGGCCGGGGTTGACCACCGGCTCGGAGCTGGTGATGCCGAGCATGCCGAGGTTGGAGATCGCGAAGGTGGCGCCGGCCTGTTCCGGCGGGGTGATCTCCCCGGAGCGGGCGCGGGCCGAGAGGTTGCGGATCTCCTCGGCGATCTCGGTGAGGTCCTTGCGGTCGGCGTCGGCGACGACCGGCGTGAGCGAACCGTCGTCGGTGTCGACCGCCACCCCGACGTTGATGCGGGAGTGGAGCTCGATCCCACCGTCCCGGTACGTGCTGTTGACGCGGGGATGGTCACGCAGGGCGAGGGCCGCCGCCTTGATCACGAGGTCGTTGACGGTCGGGGCGTCGCCGCCCGCCTTGAGCTCGTCGCGGGTCTCGATCAGCGCGGTCACGTCCGCTTCGACCTGAAGGTAGATGTGGGGGATGGTCGCCTTCGACTCGGCGATCCGGCGGGACATGGTCTGCCTCGCCCGCGAGTACTCGACGAACTCGCTCTCGCCCTTGTTGCCGGCGACGCCCGGTGCGGTCTGGACCTGTGATTCGCTCATTGCCGTTGACGATAGGGGCATCGGCCGGGCGGCGTCAGGCCAGCAGGCCCGGTTCTTCCAGGTTGGCCTTGAAGGTGGCCAGGAACTCGGCCCCGTCCGCCCCGTAGAGGATGCGGTGGTCGCAGGCCAGGGTCGCTTCCATGAGATGGGCCGAGCCGATCCCTTCGTCGGTGACCACCGGCCGGCGGGCGACCTCCCCGATCGAGAGGATCCCGGCCTGGCCGGGGTTGATGACCGCGTCGAATCCGGTGACCCCGAACATCCCGAGGTTGGAGACGGTGAAGGTCCCGCCGGAGAGCTCGGGCGGGGTGATCTCGCCGGACCGGACCCGTTCGGCGAGCCGGCGGCTCTCCGCCCCGATCTCGGCCAGGGTCTTCTCGTCGGCGGCCGTGACGACGGGGACGATCAGCGCTCCTTCGGCGGCGACCGCGATGCCCACGTTGATGTTCGGGTAGAGCTCGAAGCGCTCGTCCCGGAAGGCGGCGTTGGCGCGGGGATGCTTCCTGAGCGCGATCGCGGCCGCCTTGACCACGAAGTCGTTGAGCGACGGCACGGACTCGCCTTCGGCGGCGTTCTGCTTGAAGGCGGCCCGGACCTCGACGGCCCGATCCATGTCGATCACGGTCCGCAGGTAGAAGTGCGGAATCGTCGCCTTGGACTCCGCCATCCGCCGGGCGATCAGCTGCTGAGTGCGAGAAAGCTCAACGATCTCCGGCGACCCCTTCCCACCTTCCACCGCCTTCTCCGAGGCTTTCTCACCAGGCGAAGCCGACTCCACATCAACCTTGATGATCCGACCCCCCGGCCCGGAACCAGAAATCCCAGAAAGGTCAACGCCCTTGTCGGCGGCAATTCTTCTTGCGAGCGGCGAAGCCTTTACTCGCTTGTCATCGGAGGTGTCTTCTTCAGACTCGAGTTTCGCGGGGGTGGTCTCCCCGGTCTCAGAGGTGTCGGTCGATGGGGGTTCGTCAGGAACTCCCGGCGAAGTCCGGCCTGACGAGCCCCCATCGGCCGGCGCCCCACCCCCAACGTTCGCAATGGGTTCGCCAATGGGCCGGGTCTCACCCTCTCCAACCAGGATTTCCAAAGTCCCGGCCAGATCGGATTCGTAGACCATCGACGCCTTGTCCGTCTCGATCTCGACCAGCTCGTCCCCGACCGCCACCTCGTCCCCGTCCTGCTTGAGCCAGGAGAGGATCACCCCTTCTTCCATCGAGTCGGTCAGGCGCGGCATCACGATCTCAGCCATCGAAAGCTCCTTGCGTCGCCGCCAGCACCGCTTCGATCACGTTCTCTTCGTGTGGCATGGCGGCCTGTTCCATGCGGCGTGAGTAGGGCATGTGGACGTCGGCCCCGGTGACTCGTTGGACGGGGGCGTCGAGCCAGTCGAAGGCCTGTTCGGTGATCAGCGTGGAGAGGTTCGCGCCGACCCCGCCGTGGGGCCAGCCCTCTTCGACGATCACGGCCCGGTTGGTCTTCTTGACCGACTCGAGGATGGTGTCGAGGTCGAGCGGGCGCAGGGTGCGCGGGTCGATCACCTCGGCTTCGATGCCGTGCTTCTCGGACAGCTCCTCGGCGGCTCGTTCGGCGACGTGGGCCATCTTGAGGATGCCGACGATGGTCACGTCGGCGCCCTCCCGGCGGATCGCGGCCTCGCCGAAGCGGAGGATGTGGTCGGGGTCCTCGGAGACTTCGCCCTTGATCCCGTAGAGGCTTTCGTGCTCGATGAAGATCACCGGGTTCTCGTCCCGGATCGACGCCTTGAGCAGCGCTTTCGCGTCACCGGGGGTGGTGGGGCAGGCGACTAGGAGCCCGGGGATCTGGAGGAAGAGGGCCTCGAAGCTGTGGGAGTGGGTGGGCCCGAGCTGGTGGCCTCCGCCGCCGGGCATGCGGATCACCATCGGCACCCGGACGTTGCCGTTGAACATGTACGGGATCGCGGCGGCATGGTTGACGATCTGGTCGAGCGCGAGCAGGGAGAAGTTCACGGTCATCAGCTCGACCACGGGCCGCAGCCCGGCCATCGCGGCCCCGACCCCGACCCCGACGATGGTGTTCTCGGAGATCGGCGTGTCGCGGACCCGTTTCTCGCCGAACTCGTCGAGCAGCCCTTCGGTCACTTTGAACGCGCCTTGGAAGACGGCCACGTCCTCGCCCATCACGAACACGTTCTCGTCCCGCCGCATCTCCTCGGCCATCGCGTCGCGCAGCGCCTCGCGCATCCGGATCTCGTTGCCGCCGGAGCTCAATCTCTCACCCCGGGCCGGGATTGCTGTTCCGCGTCTTCGCCCTCGGCGTGGGCGGCCCCGGATTCGGCGAGGCCGCGGGCCACCTCGGGTGCGTCCTCGCCCAGCTCCCCCCGGTGCGGTTCGGGGGAGCGTTCGTCCACCGCGTACCAACCCATGGTCTCGCTGACCACGTAGAGCTCCTCGTAGAGGGAATCGAGCGAGGGTTCCGGCGAGCCGTCCGCGAACTCGACCGCCGCCTCGACGGTCCGGTCGGCTTCCCGGCGGGCGGCCTCGACGTCTTCCTCGCTGAGCACGCCGTCGTCGGTGCAGACCTTGATGAAGCTCTCGATCGGGTCTTTCTCGCGCCATTCCTCGACCTCGGACTTGTCGCGGTAGACCTCCGGGTCGGCGGCGGAGTGGCCGCGGTATCGGTAGGTGAAGGTCTCGACCAGGCTGGGCCTGCCCTTCTCCCGGACCTCCTCGATATGGCGCCCGACCCGTTCCCGGACCTCGAGCACGTCCATGCCGTCGATCCGTTCCCCTTCGATCCCGAAGCCAGCGGCTTTCTGGGAGAGGTCGGTGACCGCGGAGTGGCGTTCGAGCGCGGTCCCCATCCCGTACTGGTTGTTCTCTACCAGGAAGACGACCGGGAGCTTCCAGAGCGCGGCGAGGTTCATGGTCTCGCCGAAGTTGCCGGTGTTGGAGGCGCCGTCGCCGAACATGCAGACGGTGACCACGTCCTCCTCGCGGTACTGGCTGGCGAGGGCGAGACCGGCGGCCAGGGGCAGGTTGCCGCCGACGATGCCGTAGCCGCCCATGAATCGCCGTCCGGCGTCGAAGATGTGCATCGAGCCGCCCCGGCCGCCGCTGGTGCCGGTGTCGCGGCCGAAGAGCTCCGCCATCACGGCGTCGGCCGAGGTGCCTCGGGCGAGGGCGTGGCCGTGGGTGCGGTAGGTGCCGATCAGGTAGTCGTCATCGCGCATCGCGGAGGTCGTGCCGACGATGGTCGCCTCCTCGCCGATCGCCAGGTGGAGGAAACCGCCGGCCTTGGCCCGCTGGTACTGGCGTCCCGCCTCCTCCTCGAATCTCCGGATCAGACACATCCGGCCTAGCAGGTCCAGACAGGTCTCACGATCAGGAACCGGGGCCATAAGAAGACAGTAGCGAGGAGGGTTCGGCGGCTTCGCAAGTTTTCCGCAAGAACGCCGAAACCTCCTCCGGGAAAGCTGCCGTGACCCTGAACTTCCCCCTTCCAGCGGCGCTGCTTCGGCCCGCTCATCTCCTTGAAAGGAATCCAATCCAATGAAACCGATAGCCCGAGTAGCGGCCCTGGTCGCCTTCCTGGCCTTCGCCCTGGTCGCCCCGCCGGCACAGGCGGAGCCAGAGAACCCGCTCGTCCACGGCAGCGTCTCCGTCCAGCTTGACGGCGCCGGCAAGATCACCGGCAGCGGCATCGACTGCGGCAGCGACTGCTCCGACACCGCCGCCTGGCCCGACAACGAGCTGCCGCCCAAGAACCGTCTGACCGCCACCCCGTACCCGGGCTGGTCCTTCATCGGCTGGACCAACTGCGCGCCGGTCAACGGCAAGCCGCTGCAGTGCGATGTCACCTACAGCGAGTTCGATGCCGAGCCGGCGATCGCCCGGTTCCGCGACGTGACCGCGCCGACCGTCCGCATCAACAGCGTCTCGCCCGGACAGAAGGCCGGTGACCGCGTCACGGTCGACGCGATCGCGAGCGACGGCGACGGGGTCACCAAGGTCGAGTTCCTGATCGACGGCCAGTGGCGGGGTTCGGTCTTCGTCAGCCCCTGGACCCTGGAGATGGACCTGAGCGACATCAGCGAAGGCACCCACCAGCTGACGGTGAAGGCCTACGACCCGAGCCTCAACTCCACCACCACGGAGAACTGGCCGATCGAGGTCGATCACAGCGGCCCGCAGGTCAACCTGAACTCGCCGGCTCCGGCCACCAACGAGGCCGCCCCGCGCTTCTCCTTCGGTTCCCCCTCGGCGGATTTCAACTCGGCCGAGTGCGCGATCCAGAAGCAGGGCGAGATCGATGCCCGGACCTCCTGCGAGCGTGACGCCTGGTACTCCGAGGACGCCCCGACCGAGGGTGCCTGGGAGTTCGTCGTGGTCGCGGAGGACGAGGTCGGCAACCTGACCACCGTCACCCACCCGTTCGTCGTCGACCGGACCGCTCCGGACGCCGCCTTCACCTCCGGACCGGCTGACGGCTCGGTCGTGGACAGCGGCAACGTCAAGTACGCCTGGTCGGCCACCGACGGCCTACCCCTGACCCAGCTCTGCGCGTGGGACGGCGGCGAAGAGGCCCCCTGCAACGGCAGCGCGACCCGCGGGTTGACCGCGGGGACGCACACCTTCCAGGCCGTGATCACCGATCAGGCCGGCAACGAGACCGTCCTGAAGCGGACTGTCACGGCCAAGAAGGACGGCACCATCCCGGATCCCGACACCGACGACAAGACCGCCCCGGTGATCAAGCTCGCCGCCCCGAAGCAGAAGCTGAAGGGACTCGGCAAGGCACTCAGGCTGAACGTCCGCTGCTCCGAGGCATGCAGCGGCAAGGTGACCGTGACCGGCAAGCGTGGCGTCAAGTTCGCCGGCCGCGTGGCCCTGAGCAAGGCGGGTGTCGCCAAGCTCAAGCTGAAGACTTCGGCGAAGGTGCGCAAGCGCCTCAAGAAGATCAGCCCGCGCAGCCTCAAGTCTCGGCCCCTGAAGCTGGCCGCCACCGCTGTCCTGGCCGACTCGGCCGGCAACCGCGGCAAGGCCTCCCTGAAGTTCAAGGTCAAGGGCTGACCTCTCCCTCCCTCCACCAGTGTCGTCCCGCGCCGCTCCCGGGCGCGGGACGACACACCTCCCTCCGTCCCGAAAGGAACCCATGAAGCAATCGATTCGCCGCGCCGTTCTGG
>JAFKLL010000056.1 GCA_017304845.1 Solirubrobacterales bacterium | reverse complement strand
GAGCCGAAGGTCGACGGCTTCCGCAACTACGACTCCGGCGAGAGCCGTCTGCCGGCCGAGTACCAGCTGCTCGACCGGGCCAACCTGCTCGGCCTGACCGCACCGGAGATGACCGTCCTGGTCGGCGGCCTCAGGGTGCTCGGCGCGAACAGCGGCGGCTCCAGCCACGGCGTCCTGACCGAGAACCCGGAGACCCTCACGAACGACTTCTTCGTGAACCTCCTCTCGTTCGATGCGGACTGGAAGCCGGCCGATGAGAGCTCGAGCACCTTCGAGTCCTCGAACGGTTGGACCGGAACCCGCGCCGATCTGGTCTTCGGCTCGAACTCCGAGCTCCGCGCCCTGGCCGAGGTCTACGCCTCAGCCGACGCGGAGGACAAGTTCCTGACCGACTTCATCGCCGCCTGGACCAAGGTGATGAACGCGGACCGCTTCGACCTGCCCTGAGCAAAGTCCGAAGCGAGTCGAGAAAGGCCCCGCTCCGGCGGGGCCTTTCTCTTGCATCCCGCTAAGTCCCGAGCGAGCGCACATCAAAGGACGCTTCCAACGCCTCTCGGCGACTTTTCGCCGCGTTCTCCGGCACACCCAGAGGGTGGGTGGTCGAGTCGAAGAACTCAACCTTCTCCGTCCGTAGGCGATTCATGATCGAAGCCTGCATCTCCCTCAAGACCGATTCCTTCTTGGGCGTCATCGACACGGCCACCTTGCGTTCTGGTCCCTCGTTGATCGCATCGATCAAGTGTTGGTCCTGATCGCTCAGCGAGTTGCCGAACACCACGATCGACCCGTCGCTTTGCTTCAACGTGTCGTAGGCGTGACTGAGGTAGTCGTTGCCTTCGATGGCAGCTAGCTTCTCCCGGGCGGAGGCTTCGCTGATGATCAGCGGCCGCGCATCGGGGTCGTCCGACACCGGCTCGCCGAACTGATCGAGCAAAGCCTTTTCATCCTTGGTCAGCTTCTTGGTGGTTCCGTCCCCCTCAACCAAGAGGTGCAGCGCCCCGTGCAAGTAGTAGACCGGAATCCAGTCGGTGAACACCTCACAGTCGTCTAGATCAAACCGGGTCGAACCACCGGACCAGAAGCAGTCGCAGAATGGCGCGAAGTCGTCCCCGAAAGCCATCGTCCAGTACAGCAGAAGGTCATACGACGTCGTGAATATCTGGTCGTACTTTTCGAGTGAGTCTCGTATGCGTTCGAGCGATTCGTCCCTTATCTCGTCACGTGTCAGATGAACTCTCCGCACTGCGGCACCGAGCGCAGATTGCACGCTGAGGTAACGGGTGCGATACGGCCTCGCGTCGAGCTTCAACACATCGGCCAGGGTCATGGCATCGCGAAGGTTGCCCAACACGGCTTCGAAGTTGGTCGTCTCGAAAGCGTTGAAGATCTCTCGGTCCTCTGCCGTGAGACCTCCTTCGAAGTCATCGCTGGTCGCCTCAGTGAACAGAGACTCGTAGGCGAATGCGGTAGCGATGTTTATAGAGAAGCCGTTGCCGAGCAACAGCGCGGACCATCCCTGGTCCTGGATATCGGCCCAATTCCTCAGCGTTCCATCAACCGCTGTCGCCATAGGCCACCCCCTTCCGTTTGGATGTGGCTGGATCGTATTTCTTGTCGACGCCCAACGTGAAATTTGCGATCCAAACCTCTTCCTGCAAAGTTGACACACGTCAGCTATGGTGGACGTGAGGGTGTCAACGAAGGGAGAGGTGTGTTCGAGGATCAGCACGAGACCATGAGCCGCAGGGCAAGGATCACCGGGGCCCTGGCCCTGCTCCTGACCTGCCTGGGCCTCCTTCAGGTCGGCGCCGCCGACGCCCGCTCGCTCTACGTCGCGGACGGGCTCTCCTCCGGTCCGGGCCTGATCGACCAGTTCCGACTCGACACGTCCGGCAGGCCCCTGGCGCTCGACCCGCCCACGGTCGAGACCGGGGACAGCCCCCAGCACCTCGCCCTGACGCCCGACGGCCGGTTCGCCTACGGAACCTCGGCCGGCACCGGCGCCCTCTTCGCCTACCGGGTCGGATCCGACGGCACGCTAACCGCGCTGGACCCGCCCTCCGCCCCGGCCGGGATCGGCGCCCACGGCGTCGTCGTCAGCCCGGACGGCAACTCGGCCTACGTCGGCAACCAGGAGGCCGGCAGCGTCACCCAGTACGACATCGCCGCCGACGGCACGCTCACCCCGAAGGACCCACCGGCGATCGTCTCCGGATCCGGCGAGTCCGGGGGCGCGATGGCCCCCGACGGCAGGTCCGTATACGTCACCGACCTCACCGACAACTCGGTCGGCCAGTTCTCGGTCGACCGCGCCACCGGCAACCTCAGCCCGAAGCCCCGCGCCAAGGTCGTCGTGCCGGCCGCCCCGAGCGGCCTGGCCGTCAATCCCGACGGCAAGACGCTCTACGTCGCGACCCTGACCGGCAACGTCTTCCAGTTCACGATCCTCGCCAACGGTGGCCTCCGGCGGATGAAGCCGGCCAAGGTCAAGGCCGGCCTCGGAGCCTCCGGCGTCGCGATCGACGCCCGTGGCACCCGTCTCTACACGCCGAACAGCGCCACCGACTCGGTTTCCCAGTTCGCGATCGGCCGCAGTGGGCGCCTCTCCCCGCTGCGGCCGGCCGCGGTGCCGGTCGGGGACCGCCCCGAAGGCGTCGCGATCTCACCCGACGGCCGGTCGCTCTTCGTCGCGATCGCCGGCGAGAACTCGGTGCGCTGGCTCACGATCGGCGCCGACGGCCGTCTCCGTGGCGCCGGCAGATCGCCGATCCCGGCCGGTCCCGGGCCGCATGGCCTCGTGGTGAGCCCCGACCAGAGCCCGGTCGCCTCGCTCGAGACGCCGCGGAACGCGGTCGCCGGCCGGAAGGTCATCCTTGACGCAGCCGGCTCCTACGACGTGGACGGTCGGGTCGCCCGTTACCTGTGGCGGTTCGGCGACGGCAGCCGGGCCACCACCAAGCGGCCGAGGGTCGCCCATCGCTTCCGCCGGCCCGGCTCGTTCGCCGTCCGGCTGACCGTGATCGACGACGAAGGCTGCTCCGGAATGGCCTACACCGGCCAGTCCGCGCTCTGCACCGGCAGCCAGTCGAAGACCTGGGTCCGGGTCAGGGTTCGCCGCCCCGGGACCAGGCCGCAGGCCCGCCGGTCGGGCGCCCTCACCCAGCTGCGCGGCCCCGCCGGCTGCGTGGTCGACGACTCGACCGCGGCGCGCGGCTGTTCCCGGGCACGCGCCCTCCAGACCCCGGGTCCGTTCCTCGGTTCCAGGGGGATCGCGATCAGCCCGGACGGCCGTCACGCCTACGTGGCCTCCTCGGGCAGCGACGCGATCGCGATCTTCAGCCGCAACCTCCGGACCGGGCAGCTGAGCCAGGCCGCGGGCAGCGCCGGCTGCGTGTCCGAAGGCGGCGTCTCCGGCTGCGCCTCCGCGATCGGCCTCGAAGGACCGGCGTCGGTCACGGTCAGCCCGGACGGGAGCACGGTCTACGCCGCGTCCGTCGACAGCGATTCCGTCACCGCCTTCAGCCGAGACCGCCGTTCCGGCGCCCTCACCCAACTCGCGGGTGGATGCGTCAGCGAGCAGACGATCGCCGGCTGCGCGACCGGCCGGGCCCTCGACGGCGCCGACACGGTCGTGGTCAGCCCCGACGGCGGCAACGTCTACGCGGGCGCCTTCCACGGCAACGCCATCGCCACCTTCGACCGCGACTCGCAGGGAGCGATCACGCAGCCGGGAGGAACGGCGGGCTGTCTCTCCGCCACCTCGGCCGACGGCTGCGGCGGCGCGGTCGGCATCAATGCTGTGGAGAGCCTCACGATCGCCTCCGACGGCGGACAGGTATACGCGGCCGGGGCCCTCTCCGGCGCCGTGACCGCCTTCGACCGGGACGGGTCGGGAACCCTGACCCAGGCCACCGGCGGCTGCCTCTCGATGCCGGCCGCCACCGGCTGCTCGCTGGGGCGCGGGATCCTCGGCGTGAACGCGGTCGACACCTCCCCGAACGGCCGCCAGCTGTACGCGGTCTCGGCGATCGGCAGCGCCCTGACCGGCTTCAAGACGGACGGTGGGCTGACCCAGCTCCCCGGAAGGTCGGGCTGCCTGGCCCCGGTCCAGGGACATCTCTGCGCGGTCGGCAACGGCATCGACGTGCCGGAGGCCTTGACGGTCTCCCCCGACGGCAGGAACCTCTACCTCGCCTCGTTCGAGTCCTGGGCGGTGGTCAGCCTGAGGCGGGATCGGAACGGGCGGTTCCGGCAGCTCGCGGGCCGCAGGGGCTGCCTCGCCCCGGCCAGCGACGGCTGCGGCGCCGGCCGCCACCTGGCCGGCGCGGCCGGGATCGCGATCAGCCCGGACGGCCGTTTCGTCTACGCGACCTCGTCGGTGGCGAACGCTGTCACGGTCTTCCACCGTGACGGCTGAGCCAGGTTCCGGGGACGGTCAGGGACGGATCAGGGCGACCCTGAAGCCGACGTAGTAGCGGCCGAACCGCTTCACCTTCTTCGCCACCACGACCCCATCGCGGACCGGGGCGATCAGGGCCTTCTTCGCGTAGCGCCGCTTGTAGGTCTGTCCGGTTCGGTAGTTGTAGCCGTGGACGGTCGGGCCCTTGCTCCAGGTGACCCAGTTCTCGCCGACCCGCAGCGAGGAGAGCCACTCGTTGCCCATGTCGATCACCCCGCCGCGACCGAGCCGGACCGAGGTGTCCCGGTCCCACCAGAGCCGCAGCTCGTTCTTCCATTCCGTGATCACGACGTCGCGGGCGCGGAAGTAGGAGGGCTCGCCGTGGAACGGGTTCGGGTAGCCCTTGAACTCGGGCGTGAAGCGCTTCACCTTGGCCGGCTTGATCTTGGCGCGGTTCAGGTCGACGCCCCACTTGCCGGCAGGGTCGTCGAACCAGACTCCCCTGGCGTTGCCCTTCCTCCAGTTCAGGTACCAGTTGACCGGCGACTGGCTCTGGTCCCACCTCGGGGTCGGGATCGAGACCCAGTAGCGGCCGATCTCGAAGGCGTCGTAGAGCTCTTTCGCGTGAGGGAGCCGCCTGGTCTTGCCGCCGAGCACGGAGCCGGTGCGGGCGCGAAACCCGGTGTCCTTGCCTCGTGGCCGCTCATGCGGGCAGATCAGCAGCACCCTCCGGCCGCCGATGTCGCGGGGCTGGCAGTAGATCGCGCCCTTGAGGTTGCGGATCTTCCCGCTCCAGGTGTCGAGCACGACCGGCACCCCGTTGCGGCGCTGGAAAGCGACGTAGCGATCGTTGTCGCTGGCGATCTGCGGCGAGATGTTGATCGCCGTGATCCCTCCCTTGGCCGCCTGCGCCGGCCCGGCGCCGATCCCCAGCGCGGTGAAGATCAATCCCAGCAAAAGTCCGTGAATCCACGTACGACGACGAACGGTCATCGAATCCCCCTTTTGATTCTGCCTTCCTTGCAGTTGCCGCTCAGATGGTCGCAGATTCCGACCCGGCCGGGGCGATGTCCAGGTCGAGGAACCAGACCCCATCCCGCAGAACCCGTTCTCCCGGGGTCAGGTCGAGCGGCCGTTCGAACACCGGGCCGTCGACGACGATGCTGTGGTACTCGCCGTTCTCCCCGGCCAGGTCGGCGCCCGCCGCGGCCAGTTCTCCGAGCACGTCTTCGTCGATCACCCGGCCGAGCAGCTCGACCGGCAGCACCCCGTCTCGCACCGCGACGATCATCGCCGCGAACCCGGCCTCCAGCACCCGCTCCATGACCTCGGCCCGGTCGAGCTGCCAGAGCGGCAGACGGGCGCTCACACCGGCCAGGCCGCAGACCTGCTCGACCCATTCCCGATGCGCCTCGATGTCGATGTCCCCGAACACCCCCGTGCCGAGGCCCTCCTTCCGGGCGCCCTCGATCAGGTTCGTGAACCCGCGTTCGTAGCCGTCCCAGGAGGCCGCCTCGAACCGGATCGCCAGACCCATCGCCTCCGCCTGCGCTTCGAGCACGGACCGCCGCAGCCCATGCGACCGCGACCGGCTCCCGTCCTCGATCATCATTGTGACCAACAGTTCCGGCCGGACCCCGAGACCGATCGCCTCGTGAAGCGCCAGAGCGGAGTCCTTGCCCCCACTCCAGGAGCAGAAGGCGGCGGTCATGCGACCCGCGCCGACGGAGCGGCGATCACGCCTGCCTCGATCGCCGGCGCCGCGTAGGCCGCGGCCAGTGTCTCGACCGTCTCGTGGGCGTTCAGGCCGCTGGGATTGGGCACCACCCAGAGCGCCGCCCCGGACCAGCGGGCGGAGCCGTCCAGCGTGTCGGGCTGGCGGCCGAGCACCGCGCCTCGCTCGTCGAAGGCGTCGCGGTAGGCGGTGATGCCGGCGATCGCGACCACGGCCGGACGCCACTCGGCCACGAATCGCAGCAGTTCCTCGCCGCCGGCCCGCAGCTCGTCGCGGGAGAGCTCGCTGGCCCGGGCGGTCGCCCGCCTCACCAGGTTGGTGATCCCGATCCCGCGGGCGATCAGGCTGGCCCGGTCCGCGTCGGTCATGCCGGCGGCCCGGTCGACCTCGTGCTCGGTGATCCCGGCCAGCGCCAGTGCCTGGTAGAAGCGGTTGGTCGGGTGAGCGAAGTGGGTCTGGACCGCGGCGGTCCAGAGGCCGGGGTTGATGCCGACGAAGAGCAGCTTCAGGCCGGGCCCGACCAGGTCGTCGACCTCCTGGTCCCGGTACTCCTCGAGCTCGGCCTGCGTGAATCGCATGCCGGGATCCTGCCTGAACGGGCGGTCAGAGCGTCGCGTCTCTGGCCGGGCCGATGCCGAGCGAGTCGTCGCCGGGCTCGGGCGCCGGGTCAGCGGCTGGTTCCGGATCGTCGTCCTCGAGACCGTCCAGGAAGTCCGCGGAGGGCACGAAGAACAGGTTGCCGGTGACGGCGGTGGAGAAGTCCAGCAGCCGGTCGTGGTTGCCGGGCGGCAGCCCGATGAACATGTTCTCGAGCATCCGCTCGGTCACCGCCGGATCCTTGGCGTACCCGATGAAGTAGGTGCCGTACTCGTCGGTGCCGACCTCGCCGAAGGGCATGTTGAAGCGCATGATCTGCAGCTCCTCCCCGTCCTCGTCCTCGATCACGTTGAGGGCGAGATGCGAGTTGGAGGGCTTGTCCTCGTCGGGGAACTCGACGTCGTCGAGCTTGGTCCGGCCGACCGCCTTCTCCTGCTCCTCGACCGGGATCCCGTCCCAGGCGCCGAGATCGTGCAGGTACTTCTGGACGATCAGATAGCTGCCGCCGTCGAACCGCGGCTCATCGTCGATCAGCACGGCGGCCGGGGCCTCGTACGGCTCGGGGTTCTCGGTGCCGTCGACGAAGCCGAGCATGTCGCGTTCGTCGAAGGACTTGAAGCCGTGGACCTCGTCGACGACCCGGGCGCTGCCCCGGAGCCGGTTGACCAGCAGCCGGGAAAGCTCGAAGCACATGTCGAGCCTGGTGGCGCGGATGTGGAAGAAGAGGTCACCGGGAGTGGACGGGGCGGTGTGGGTCTCGCCGCGCAGTTCGCCGAACGGATGCAGCCCGGCCGGGCGGGGCGAGTCGAAGAGGCGGTCCCAGAAGTCAGCGCCGATGCCGGTCACGCAGGTGAGATGCCCTTCCGGCACCCGGAACCCGACCGACCGCTTGAGCCCGGAGACATCGGGCAGGAGGTCGCGCACTACCTCTTCCCCACCGGGATCGACGCAGATGGTGAGGAAGATCGCCGACTCGGTGATCGGGCTCAGTATGTCCTGGGGAGCGGGTTCGGCCATGGGTTCAGTTTCGCCGGCCACCCCAACCTACCTCCGGGCGGCCACCGCCGCGCGGTCTGCTTGAATCCGGGCAATGGCAGGCATCTCCACCATCGGTCCATACCCGTTGGATTCGGTGGTACACGCGGACTCTTTCGACGCCATGAAGGATCTGCCGGATGCCTCGATCGACATCGTCGTGACCAGCCCTCCCTACTGGGGCCAGCGGACTTCCTCCGGTTTCGGGGTCGAGGCCGATCCCCGCGAGTACCTGTCGGAGCTGACCCGTCTCTTCGTCGAGATGATCCCGAAGCTGAAGCCGGAGGCGACGGTCTGGATCAACCTCGGCGACTCGTACAACACGCCGATCAACTGGAAGCTGGACGATCGCCGCTACAGCTCGCTCGGGGCCGACGGGAACGGCCTCGGGGACGAGAACTCCGCCTATGTGAAGCCGCGTTCGAAGCGCAAGGCATTCGTCGAGAAGGAGACCCCGTGGCTGACCTACGGGAACCTGCTGGGGCTCCCGTACCGGCTGGTCGAGCAGCTCTGCGACAGCGGCTATCTGTTCCGTGGCGAGGTGATCTGGCGCAAGCTGAACGCGATGCCGGAGGGGCGTTGCCGGCGACCGCACCGTCAGCACGAGAGCATCTACCTGCTGGCGATCTCGGAGCGCCACCAGTTCCGGACCAAGCCGCCGGTCCCGTCGGTCTGGGAGTTCCCGAACGAACGGATCTCGGGCCTCCCCCACTACTCGAGGTTCCCGGTGCAGCTGCCGCTCCGCTGCATCGAGGCCCATGGCGTGCAGTCGCCGGAGACGATCGTCTTCGATCCGTTCGCCGGCTCGGGCACCACAGGCGTGGCGGCGAAGCAGATGGGCTGCGGGTTCGTCGGCTTCGAGATCGACGAGGAGCAGTGCGCGGCCGCGAACGAACGGCTCCGCACCACCGGGCGGGAGTTGCGCGTCGCCTAGCCGGTGGCGTTGGCGTCGAAGCGACGCCAAGCTTCGACCGTTTCCCGGACGAAGTGGTCGTCGTCGACGTCGCTGAAGTCGCAGACGTAGATCCGCGCGGCGACGTCCTGGTCCTCGGGGGTGGCGGCGGTGTTCGCGTTGTAGGAGAAGCAGGCGGAGAAGTAGCCGTCGACTTCGATGTCCTTGCGCTTGGCGCTGCGGTTGTCCTTGTCCTTGTCGGGGTCGAGGATTTTGCCAAGCTCGCCCCGATTGAACGGGTCGGCGGACGGTGTGCTCTTGCCGTCCATGGTCCAGAGCGGCGAGAAGTATCCGGCGTCGACCAGGGCCTTGCTCATGGGGACGTCATCGGTCCGTCGCTCGGCGAAGCTCGCCTTGACGTGGACGATCCCGAAGCAGACGGGGTCGTTCTCCGGGGTGGCGGTGAGGAAGACGTCGGCCTTGTCGGCCTCGAGCCGATCCGCGACTTTCAGTCGTGAGACGAGGCGCTCCTTCTCGTCCCCGTCCGCGATGAAGATCCTGATCCCGTGGGCGGCGAGGGGCTTCTGGTACTTGCGGACGAGGATCTCCTCGAGAGCCCATCCACCGGCCCGTTTCCAGCTCTGCCCGAAGTCGAGCCGCGAGAACTCGGCGGGATGGTTGAACGGGTCCATGTAGGCCCGGGCGATCACGAAGTTCCAGATGTCGGAAGGGTTGACCTGCGGCCAACGCTCGATCGCGATCAGGAACGACGAGGCGACGGCGCTCCGCTTGATCCCGGGATCGTCCTGATCCGAACCGTCAGAGAGCTTGGCCAGCCCGTCCCGCATGGCTTCCAGAACCTCCTCGAAGGCCTCGATCGAGGCCCCGGGCAGCCGGTACCGAGCGTCATGCTTCGCGTAGGGAAAGGTGACGATCAGATCGTCGCCATCCACCTCAGCCGCCAGATCCCGATCCAGCGCGAGCGGAGCATCTGTGGTCTGGTCCGGCAACCCAGCCGCCGCGACAAGCTCCCCGAGCGAAGCCCCGATCGCATCCAGGACCGCCAACAAGAAGTCGAGACTCGGACGGATCTCGCCCTCCTCCAACCGCCCGATCCAACCGGGCCCGAGGATCAGCTTCTCCTCGACCTCCTCCCGGCTCAACCCCTTGGCTTCACGCAACGCCTTGAGCGCCCCAACCAAGCTCGAACTCGGACTCTCCCCGGTCATCGGTGGTGAGGATATTGAGTGGTCAGGTCACCCAGGCTGCTGTCGAAAGACCCAGAGGCTCAGCCGACGGTCTTCGCGGTCGAAGTAGTCGGCGGGAATCAGGGTGCCGAACTCCCCGGGTTCGGAGTGGTGGTCGAGGCGCTCCACGGCTCCTTCGTCGTTGAGGGTGAGTTCGTTGAACATGGCCGAGTACAGCGAGCTGAGCGCCCCGACGAGAGCGAAGCCCTGCCGTTCGACGATCTCCATCACGTCGTCCGGAGGGGCCGCCCGCAGCGTCACGGAGGTGACGCGGCCGTCGGAGTCGGTCTCGGCCGGCATGTCCACCTCCCACCGGCCATGCCGGAAAAGCAGAAAGGCGATCCGTCTCTCCACCTCGTCTTCGAGCTCTTGCCCGGCCGCCAGAAGCTCGACTTTTCGCGTCACGATGGTGGCGGTGTCCGGACTCTCGCGCTCACCGAGTTCCTCAACCTCCAGTCGCAGTTCGAGCGGCGGGACGGTCCCGATGTTGGCATCGCCGAAGCGAGCCATCTGGTTGAGCTTCATCGCTTCGGTCAGCTCGATCTCGTATCGATCGCCGCGCCGTGCCATCTGATCCAGGTCGATCAGAGTCCATACGTTCATCACCGCCCAGTAGTGGGCGATAGCGACGGGAGCGCCGGTCAACTCGCCGTAGAGGGACAGCCCTTGGAACTCCCCCGCCGAGATGCTGTGGCGGAGGCGGTTAGGGCCGGGCGGAACGGCCTTGACCTCGATCAGCAGTTGGCGGCCGTCCGAGTCGACGACCCGATAGTCGGGAAGCTTGGGCGTTCCCTGCGCGTCGTCGTAGTAGAGCTGGCCTTCGTCCTCCTCGACCAGAAGCCGGAATCCACCGAGCGAGACCAGCACGGCCCGAAACATCGCCTCCACCCGGAGGCCATGTAGGCGGCTGCGACTGTCGAGCGAGGCGTGCGCGCCGGCCTTCAATCGCCGCAGCATCTCGTCGACGCTGCCTCTACCACGCTCCCCGACGGCGGGAAGGTCCAGGGCCGCCAACAGCTTCATCGAACCGACCTGTTCGGTGTCGCGCTTCTGTCGCCGGATAGACATGGACCGAAGCTACTACGCCGATGTAGGTTGATCAGATGACGATCAGAATGGACAACATGGGCATCGTCGTCGAGGACCTCGACACGACGGTCGAGTTCTTCCAAGACCTGGGCCTTGAGCTCGAAGGCCGAACCACGGTCGAAGGAGAGTGGGCCGGCACCGTCACGGGCCTGGGCGACCAGCAAGTAGAGATCGCCATGATGCGAACCCCAGAC
>JAFKLL010000055.1 GCA_017304845.1 Solirubrobacterales bacterium | reverse complement strand
CCTCACCTTCGGCCTGCTCTGGTACGTGGGCGCGCTCGGGCCCGCCCGAGACGGTTCGTGGTGGGCCCGGCGGTCCGATCGAGAGCAGGCCGAGGTCGGCTACCGAGCGGAGCGTCGGGCCCGCCGGCAGCGAATCGTCCTCCGGACCTCGGTCGCCCTCGGCGTCGTGTTCCTGATCGGCTTCCTCGCCACCTACCCGACCCTGTTGACGGGCACCGACCGCACCTCGCTGCAGTACTCGGTCGGCGGTCCGATCTCCTTCGTCCACAAGTGCGACCGGGACCGAGGCGGGGATTGGACCTGCTACCGATACGACGACGCGGTCAGCGGTGACGTCCCGTTCCGGACCACCGTCGACCGGCTGGGTTGCTGGACCGCCACCAACGACGCGAAGGGCTACTCGTCGATCGACCGGGAGCTCTCCGGCTGCGTCACGGTCTTCAGTCATCTCAGGCTGGCCGGCCGCATCCTCGGCTGGTGAGTCGCGGACACCTTGGTCCGAGACGCCCAGAGCATCGCCCAGCGGCGATGCCTCAGACCGTGAGCAGCCGGTCCCGGCATCCGGCGACCGTGGGAACGGACGGGATGCGAGAGCAACTGCGAGGCCTTCGTCTCGTGGACGAATATGCCTCCCGGGGCGAGCACCCGCGCGATCTCTTCAAGCGCGTCCTGGGATCTGGCTATGTGGTAGAGCGTTCCGAAGTCGATGATCACGTCGAAGGACTCGTCGGGAAACGGCATCTGCCGCACGTCCCCACCGTGCAGCTCCGCTTCGGTCCCGTGCGCCCGCAGATTGGCCGCGGCCTCCACCAACAGCTCCTCATCGATGTCGAGCCCGACCAGTCGACGCGGGCCGCACAACTGATCGAGGACGGGCAGAGCAACCCCACGCCCACAACCGACCTCGAGAATCCGGCCGTTCTTCGGCAATGCCATCGCTCTGACCAATGCCGGAATCTCCCACTGGGACTGCCGTGTGTTCCGTCCTTCCTCGTTGGGGAAGGGCTGATACTCCGTCGCGTCGAACCGTCGCCGCCTCGTCATCGATCGCCTCCTACGTCGTTGCTGAGTTCCCTTTCACGCCCTCTACCCCTTTGACGCAGGCTCGTTTCACTCGCGAGCGGCAACCGGGGTCATTCCGGGAAATAGTCTGGAAATGACCATCCTTCAGAAGGAAGCAGCCAAGCCATACGCGGAGCAGATGCGGCGACGCCTCCAAAGCGCGACGGGAGTGAACCGGCATCTTCGGCGCGCTCTACGCCAACGCGTAGACGAACGTAGACTTCCTGAGGCTCGACTCGCTTCATATTTTCGGACGTCCAGAAAGGCACTAGTTCTTGAGTAAAGGGGACGCGAGTTTGGGAGGGCAAGTCGACTTGTTCGACCGCTTGGTCGAGATCGAGACGGAGCAGGAATTCATCGCCCAACTCGGCGAATTTCCAGAGATGCTGGACGACCCGTTCCTGACCAGGGTCTCGACAATGGAATCTGCTCCGGGAGGGATGGCATTCAGTCGGTACGTCCGCCTCTTGAGATCGGCGCGATCCGATCCCGCTCGGGCTTGGAGGGATCACGCGACAAAGCTGGAGAGAGACAACTCGCTTGGCGCTCAGGTTGGTACGGCAGTCGAGGAAATCGAGAAGGCTCAAACCGCAACTGACCACCTCAAGGTAATTGAGCTTGCTGACGAGGCTTTACCGGCTGCGTTCGAAGCCGAACTCTCGTTCATGGTCGCGTTCCTCGAGGACGCCCGGGCAAAGGCGTATCTCTTCAGGCCCGACGGGAACAGGATGCTGAACGTGGAGGAGGCGGTCTATGGGCTTGGACGCTCGTTGATGATGACGTTCATCCCCGACGACGCCGCACAGAGGCATCTCTTCCTCGGAATAGCCCTCGCGGAGCGTACGACTGGGGATCCGTCAGAAAACATTGAGCAAGCCGTTCGAATGTTCCGCGAAGGCCTGAACATACTCTCCGTCGGATCTCCTCCGGAACTTCGGGCGGATCTTCACTCCAACTTGGCTACCTCGCTGCTAAGGACAGAGCGCGGGGACAGAGAAGCCTTGCTTCGCGAGGGACTGGAGCATTGCGACGCCGCGCAGTCCTTCTACTCGATCGACTCCTACCCGGACATGTGGTCTGTGGTCGAATTGAACCGGGCTCCAATCATCTACCAACTCAGTCGGCAGGGCAATGCCGATTCAGAGCAAGCCAGAAAGTCCTTTGAAGCGATCATTGAAATCTCGGATCAAATCAAGGATCCGACGGCGGCCAATGCCCGGTACCAATACGCACGACTCCTCGTCGACGAAGCCGAAATGCCAATCGACGAGGAGGCTGTCGAACTACTGACTACAGCCGAAGGCAGAATCGAGTGGGATGCGCGAGAAGCGAAGGCGCTGAGTTACAAGCAGGAGGCGCTGCAGCATCTCCTGGTTTCGGTGAGTCTCTACACCCCCGAGTCCGATCCCATCCCGACTGGACGAGCGTTCTCTCTTCTGTCTGACGTGCTCGACGATCTCGGTATGCGCGACGACGCCATTGAGGCAGCCGGTTACGCCCTTGACCTTCTACCGCCTGGGGCTGCCCCGCATGCGTCTGCTCATGCCGCAGGTTCGTTGGCTCTGATGCTTGCGGACGAGAAGGACTGGGCCTCTTCGGCGGAGGTGTATCGAGTTGCAATCGAAGCTTCAGAACTGGCTTTCTTTAGCCGGCTTGAGTCTTCGTCAAGGGAGCGTGAGAGCAAATCTTGGCTGAATCTCACTCGCTGGGCCGCCTTCGCATTCGCAGCTGCGAACCTGGGAGAAGAAGCCGTGGAAGTGCTTGAGGGAGGGCGTGCGCGTGAGCTGAGGCAGCGTCTGAGGGAACCCGGTTCACTAGGACTATTCGAGGGGGACTTGGCACCGGAACTCATAGAGCAGTACATGTCCGCAATTAAGGACTATGCCGCGTCACCACTTACCGGTGTCGATGATGGCCCGCATCAACGGTTGCTCCGCCTTCAGCGAGAAATACGTAAGTTCGATGGTTTCGAGAACTTCGCGATTCGGTCGAGAGTCTCGGACCTTTCGGGCGCGCTCGAGCCGGGCTGGCCGGTTCTCTATCTAAATCCAACGCCCTTCGGGACACTGCTACTCCTCGTCGACTACGACACCGCAGGCCCCAAGGTTCGAGGCAGATGCTTGGACTCACCTACCAGTCTCCAAGTATTCATGAAACTCATGTCGGCGGGGTTTGGCGAAGAACTTGATATCTCCGATGAAGACCTGGGTTCCTATCTTGCGGGTGCGAGCGGCTTCGCGAGCATCGATCGAGACGTCGAGAAGGATGTCGAGTCTGTTCTGCCCTGGTTCGGAGAGGAGATATCTCGGCCGATCAACGACCTGCTGGTCGAAGCTGATGCCAAGGGGGTGACGCTTGTCTGTTGTGGACCAGTTGGCCTTGCCCCTGTTCATGCGGCAAGTTGGTCTGAGGGTTCTACGTCGAGGTGCTTGCTGGATTCATTTGCGATCCGGCAATCTCCTTCAGCAGCATTCGCGACGGCCACCCTCGAACGCGCGCGAACGATGGGGGAGCTCGAGCCGAGCCTCGTCGCTTTGGTCAACCCGACCGAAGATCTGGATGCTGCGGAGCCTGAATACGATTCGATCCGCCCTTTGTTTGAAGGTAGGGATCTGGCAGCCTACGGGCAAGATGCGACGTGGGATTTCCTGAGGACCAATGTCGGCAGGGGCAGCCACATGCACCTGGCTTGCCATGCAAGGTCAGCTGAATGGGGGGAGTCACCTCCCGCGATCATCCTTCCCGACGGGGACCTCGAGATGACGCAGTTGACCGAGCTGGATGGATCCCGAGTCAGGCTATTCACCCTTTCCGCTTGTCAGAGTGCAGTCGCCGACATTTCGCATATGCCCGAAGAGGGTTACTCCCTGGCGACCGTCCTCTTGGCTACGGGTGCGGCTTGCGTCGTAGCCAGCCTTTGGCCGGTAGAAGATGACACCACTGCGATTCTTATGACGAAGTTCTACGAGTTGATGATTGGGGAGAATCAGCGGCCACCCGAAGCCCTTCGAATGGCTCAGGTCTGGCTCAGGGATATTGGCTGGCAGGATCGGTCCGATTTTCTGGCGGGTCATCCTGCTCTTGCCAAAGAGATACGGCGCCGAGCAAGAAACGAAGAAGCACCTCCCCATCAGGTCCAACTGCGTTCGGATTCTTCCTCGAGTGAAAGACCTTTCGCCAGTCCGGCTTTCTGGGCACCTTTCATTGCCGTCGGGTCATGACAACGATGGTGAGTCCGGCCAGTTTTCGATCCAGAGCCTGAGTCCCACCAAACCCGGACCGACCTAACTGGGCCCCGGCGAGAGAGCCGAGCAGCTTTCGGTTCAGACCCGGAGGTTTCCCGACCGTCCCATGGGGTCGCACTACCCTGCGGCCCCATGGACGGAGTGGGTGAGGACTTCAGCGGCCTGCCGCCACGGCGGCGTACCCGGCACGAGGCTCCGCGCGACCGGCGCGACGGGGCCCGATTCGCGAAGATCGCGGTGGTCGGCGGCTTCGTGATCGGACTGATGGCGATCGCGCTGGCCCTGATCGTCCTCTTCGCCCCGACGCCCTACCTCGGAACCAACGGCGCCGCCCTGGCCAAGTCCGTCGGTGGGGTCGACGAAGGCGGCTGCCGGCCGATCGAGGGTGGCTGGGTCTGCCGGAAGGACCAGGGGTCGGGCACCGTCCCCTACCGGGTCAAGGCCGACTGGGCCGGATGCTGGTCCGGGGTCAGGATCGGCGACGGTCAGCCGCGAGAGATCTCCGGCTGCATCTCGATCCTGGATCACCTCACGGCTGAGTGAACTTCTCGATGACCGCCGGCGGAACGTCCATGTCGGCGTAGCGGGCGCTCTTCTCGAGCTGGATCGGGGTCAGCTGGACGGGGCTGATGTATCCCGTCACCCGGTCCATCGGAACCACGACCCGCTGGACGCGGTCGCCGATGTTGCCCTCGATCGAACCGACCGCCTGACCGCTGGCCCGGTCGATCTTCTCGACGATGCCGATGTGGGTCGAACCGTAGGCGACCAGATAGCCGGGCTTGGCCCGGTAGGAGAAGTAGCCGTCCCGCTTGGCCCAGCGGGTCAGGTCCCGGACCTGGACCCCGACCATGGTGCCGTCATAGGACGGCCAGAGGATGCTGGTCCCGAGGTATCCCTTGTAGCCGGCGCGGTTCCAGATCCAGGTCGAGAAGGCGGCGCACCACTGATCGCGGATCGAGTACGGAGCGATCCGGCCCTTGCCGTTGTGGTAGCGCGGGACGTTGTTGCTGCGCCGCTCCGCCGGCTTGCGCGAGAGCTCGCGACGGGCCAGCGGAAGGATCTTGGCGATGTTCGGCGAAGTCGTCGGTCCGGGCAGGCTGATGCCGCCCCCGCTCACCTTGGCCGCCGAAGCGAATCCGGGAAGTACGAGAGCGCAGACGACCGCGGCAACGGCCGGCCAGGTGTTCCGTGGAAACGAGAACATGAGCCCCTGAGCCTTTCAGGCTAACGGCGATCCGGGGAGATTGTCCAGCCGCCTGCGAGATTGCGTGCAGGCCGGCCGGGCTCAGGGAGAGAGCCGGGTGAGCACCCAGGGACCTTCGCCGCCCGGCCGCTCGAACCGAAAACGATCGTGCAGACGGGCCCCGCGTCCCTGCCAGAACTCGATCGCCGACGGGACCACCAGGAAGCCTCCCCAGTGAGGTGGGCGGGGCACTTCCTCGCCCTCGAACCGCGCTTCGACCTCGGCCGCCTTCGCCTCCAGCTCCTCTCGGCCGCCCGTCAACGGGTGGCTCTGCTGGGAGGCCCAGGCCCCGATCCGGCTGCCCCGGTCCCTGGTCGCGAAGTAGGCGTCGGAATCCTCGGCGCTGAGACGGGACACGGCTCCCCTGACCCTCACCTGGCGGTCCAGCTGCGGCCAGAAGAAGACGAGGGCCGCATGACCGGCCTGATCGAGCTGCCCGGCCTTGACTCCCTCGTAGTTGGTGAAGAAACGGAACCCCTCGGGGCCGAAGCCCTTGAGCAGGACCATCCGCGCGTCCGGTCGGCCCTCGTCGTCGACGGTGGCGAGGGTCATCGCCTCCGGCAGGGGATTCACCTCACCGGCGGCCTCGAACCACTTGCCGAACTGGGCGATCGGATCGGGTTCCAGATCGGCCCGCGAGAGGGGATTTCGGATCGGTGGATCGAAGGACACGGCCCAAGCCTATTGAGGCTCGGGCCGCGTCCTCCTCTCCTGCTTCCTCGACGCCGGCTAGCGGCGGCGTTCCAGCACGCGGAGGCTGTTGTAGACCGTCCCCTTGTGCTTGCCCCGCTTCGACTTGATGCGGAGCCGCAGGACCACTGACTTGTGCTTCACCTTGGCCAGCTGGCTGACCCGCTTGCGGAACCTCGGCTTGACGACCAGCGCCACCCGCCTGAACTTGCCGCTGCGGACCCTGGTCCTGATCGGGCGGGTCATCGCCCGGCCGCGATGGAGCCTGGTCAGCAGCACCGCGTTGATCTTGCAGACCGGCTTGAACCTGCGCGGGCAACGAGCCCGGACGTAGAGGCGGCCCTTGTAATAGAAGGCCTTGCCGGCCGGCACGTTCTTCGGGGGCGGCAGGACCGTCCCCTTGCCGTTGCCGCCGTTGCCTCCATTCCCACCGTTGCCTCCATCGCCCCCGTTGCCGGAGGTGGTGGTGGCCCGCAGCGAGACGTCGTCGAACCCGACCGACCCGGCCGGCAGCACCGCCGCGAGGCCACCGATCGAGAGCGTGAGCTCGATCCGGTACTGCTTGCCCACCTCGAGCGCGCCCGGTCCGATCTCACCGTTGATCGTCTTCCAACCCGCCGTCGTTCCCGGCGAGACGGCGTCGACCAGGACCTGGTCACCACCGCCCGAGACCGCGACGGCCCGGGCCGAGATGTCCACGTTCACCCCGAGGTTCAGCAGGCTGGTCACGCCAGGGTTGACTCCGACCGAGAACTTCAGGCTCTCGGGCTGCTTGCCGCCCACGCCGTTGTAGGTGAAGGCCGGGCTACGCCAATGCAGGGTCGAGGTCGAGAGCAGCGCCGCCAGGGTGGTGCCCCCCGAGTTGGCGCTGATGTACCCGTCGCCGGAACCCCCGGCTCCGCCGGTGTTGACATAGCTGCCCGACATCTCCGGACAGGTGAGACCCTGCAGGCACACGCCTGCGTACTCCGCTTCCGATGTCCACCCGCCCGCGCTGGTGGCAAAGGTCGTCGCGTTGCCGCCGGGGTACTCGGTCGTGGCCGCATCCGCCCGACCGGGGATGAGCCCGGCCAGGACGGCAAGCATGGCCGTCGCCAGAACCATCGCGGCGGAAACATTTCTGCTCGGCAGAATGTTCATACGTCCTCCTTGGTTATTGGCGGTGACCAGTGCTTTCGCCCATTGGGGTCAACCGCCCGCTCCGCTAGGGCCGCGGCCTATCCATTTGCCACGACCACGGCCTTTGTTCCCAAACGGGGCAGCAGGTAAACACCGTTCGGTTGCGACCTCCGGAAAGAGGCTCTAGTTGAGGGTCGGATCGTCCGGCATCGTCGCCAGGACCGCGAAGTCACCGCCGGGCCGACGCACCACGTCCGCCCACAGGTCACCCTCCGCGAAGACGTCTTCGGGCTCGAAGTCGGAGACGATCCACGACTCCCGCTCGACCTCTCCCTCGAGCTGCCCGGGGCCCCAGCCGGCATGGCCGACGAAGACCCTGGCCCGCGAGAACTCGGCGTCCCCGTCGGGGTCTACCACGCCGATGCTGTGCGAGACCAGGCCGGCCGACCGCTCGGGCTGATCGAAGTCCCCCAGCACCACGATCGAGTCGGGGCCGACCGGGCCACCGACCCAGAGCGGCGCCCCCTGCTCGACCAGCGGGCTCAGATCCGGCACCAGCTCGGCTACGTCGGCGTCGGCGCGCCGGTTCAAGATCACGCCGAAGGCTCCCTGGTCGGTGTGCTCGACGACCAGGACCACGGTGCGCCGGAAGAAATCGAAAAGGCTCGGCGCGGCTACCAGCAAACGTCCCTTGAGCGACTCCACACCCTGACTATAGGACTCAGTTCGGCGCATGAACGCCGTTGCCGCTCCCCCAGTCCTTGCCGATGTCGAACTCCTGGGCTTCCGGCTCCGGCAGATCCGAGTTGTCGGTGCTCGAGATCAGCTGACAGACCGCTCCCGGGAACCACTCGGTCGTCGCCCCTTCGCCGAAGGGATCGGTGTACCACCGGGTCGGCCCGTCGGCGTTCGTGACCCGGGTGCGCTGAACGCGGAAGTCCCTCTGCGCACCCGAGAAAGGCGATCTCGGATCCCGGTACTCGAACGGTTCGAGCCCGCTGACCTCCGTCCATGGCCAGGCGTTGACCCGACCCTGGTCGGCCGGGTCGACCTGCCAGGAGACGTCGACCAGCCGGCCGATGTTGCTGGGCTGCCCGGCCTGGTAGAAGCGGCTCGGGTTGCGGACCCCGAAGCGCGGGTTGTAGTCGGCCAGGACCTGGCCGTCCTCGGTGCGGATCAGGTTCGCCGACTGCCAGATCTCCCACATCGACCAGAGATCGCTGTAGGAACTGGTCGCGGCCGGGGAGACCAACACGTACTGGTCGACGCAGGCCCGGTCCGGGATCCGGCGGAAGCCGCCGTAGCCGTCCGGCAGGTCGCTGCCCGATGTGGTCACGGTCTCGCCGGGGGCGCAGGAGCGGTTGAACTCGTTCGGATCGCCGAAGCGGCTCATGGTCATGGTCAGGAGCTCGGTCCCGTCGTTGCAGCGGGCGGCGTAGATCAGCTCGTGGGCGTTGTTCGCGGTCGCGTCGGCGGAATGGCTTCCCTGATGAGACTTGATCAGGTAGTCGCAGGTCAGGATCCGGCTCTGGCCGTCCTCGTCCTGGAACCGGATGTAGCCGCGTGGCTGACCGTCCGCGGCGGGCCGGGTCAGCTTGACGTCGTTGGCGACGAAGATCTTGTGACCGGCGTTGTCCTCGCGCCGGTTCGGGTAGGGCGAGTCCGTGCCCTCCTCCTCGTTGAACGCGATCAGCTCCTCGCTCACGTAGCCGAACGGGACTCCTGCCTGGTCGGGGTACCGCTCGGAGGCGAGGTGGTTCGCCACCCACTCATATATGTCCGAGTCCCGGGGGTCGTCGCCGTGCTCGTGGCCGAAGGAGCACGGCTGGCCGGTCTCGGGGTTCTCGACCACGGGTGGGTGCCAGGTCGGGTAGAGCTTGCCGTCCGGGCCGATCACCGAGTAGCTCGCGTGGAGCCAGGCGGGGCAGCTGTCGTAGCTGGTCGGGGCCCAGTTGCGGAGCAGATAGGCATCCGATCCGACGGGTCCGGTCGGCCCGGTCTCGCCGGTGGGACCCGTGGGGCCGGTCGGTCCGGTCGGGGTCGTCTCGCCCGTGGGCCCGGTCGGTCCGGTCGGCGTGGTCTCGCCGGTTGGGCCCGTGGGCCCGGTCGGTCCCGTCGGGCTCTTCTTGGCGACCAGCCTGAGGGCGAACGCCCGCCGGGTGTGACGACGATCGGCTGCCCGGAAGACCAGCCTCGCTCGGACCGGCCCGGCCTCGAGGGCCCTTCGGATCGGAGCCCCGGGAGCCAGGCCGACGACCCGCCGCCCCCGGGCGCGGATCGAGACCCGTTTCCAGGGGCCCGCGCCGGCCTTGGCGACCAGCCGGAGGCGACCCTGGCAGCGTCGGCGGGCCGCGCAGCGAAGCCCCAGCCGCACGGGAAGCCCGGCGCCCACCTCGACCACGGAACCGGCGGGCCATCCCGGCTTCAGCGCGCGGGCCGGGGCCGGGGCCGACGCATCGGCGCCGGGCGTGACGAACATCAGCAGGACGGCGGCCAGCACCAGGGCCGACCGCCGTCCCGCCTTCGCGATGCGGACGGAAATCATCGAGCCCGGCCGGTCGCGACCCGCGCGACGCCGCGGCTGAAGCGGGGCCCGAAGGAGCCGGCACAGCTCTCCGGCCGGGCCCGGCCGCTGGCCACGACCCGGACCCGGCGCGGAAGCGCCCGGGCCTGACGGGCCTTCAGCCGGAAGGCCACGGTCCGGGAGCCCTCGGTCCGCACCGTCTTCGAGGCGAGCGCGATGGTCCGCGTGCTGCCTGCCCGCCGGAACACGATCCTGGGGGCGAACCTGACCGTCGCTGCCGCGGAGGGCCGCAGGCCGAGCTCGAGCCGGCGGCCGTTGCGGCGGAACCGCGCCGATCCGATGTCGACGGCCACGGCCGGGCAGGCGGCCGGCGCGGTGACGGTGACGGTCAAGGCCTCCGCCTCGGAGTCGTCCAACCCCTCGCCGCCGGCGAAGCGTCCGCCGATCAGGTAGGTGCCGGGCGTCCGGAAGCTGACCTGATGCGTGGTCGCGCCCTCGGTCACCGTGGCCGCGCCGCAGCCGAAGCAGCCGTCCGACTCGAGGCGGACGGTCCCGCCCTCGACCGTCCCGCCGTGCTGGGCGGCGACCGCCGAGGTGACGGTCACGGCCTCTCCGGCCTCGACCGAGGTCCGGTCGGCGCTGAGGACGATCGAGCTGCGGTCCCGGACCTCGACCGAGGTCGGATCGGAGACCGAGTCGCCGATCGCGATCGATCCGCTTACGTACTCGGCCGTGACGTCCCGCCTCCCCCGCTCGGGGAAGGCGGTGACGCACTCGGCGCTGCCGTCGGTCAGGGGCACCGACGCGCAGGATTCGACCGGGGAGCCCCCGGCCTTGAAGGTGACCGCGCCCAGGTCGGCGGGCTGGCCGGCGGCCCATACCTCGGCCCGGAAGGTCATCTCGGCACCGACCTGGACGGGGCCGGACGGGGTGCGGCTGAGCTCGACCCGGGAGGCCGGCCCGGCCACGACGGCCTGGGTGACCGGATCGGCTGCCGAGCCTTCGAGGTCGGTAGAGCCGGAGTAGGTCGCGCCGATCTCGCGATCGCCGATCGTGGCGATCGTGGTCTCGCACCTCGCCTTGCCCGCGGTGACGGCAACCGATCCGCAGCCGGCGATGGCCTCGCCGTCGAGAGCGAAGGCGACGGTTCCGGCGTTCACGACCGGCCCGGCGGCGCCTCCGGCCACCCGGGCGAGGAACGTGACCGGGCGCTGCCCGACCACCGGGCCGGCCGGCTGGTCGAGCTCGGTGAGGCTGGAGTCGACGACCCGCACGGGGACGGCCTCGCCGTCGGAGGCGAGGTGATC
>JAFKLL010000054.1 GCA_017304845.1 Solirubrobacterales bacterium | reverse complement strand
AGCGGTCGCGGCGATGATCCTGGCCGGGGCGTCGACCACGTCGCCGGACCTCTCGCCCGGCTCGATCCTCACCGAGCCCGCGTTGGCCCTGTTCCCGACGATCGACCGGGAGTGCCTGCCGGCCCTCTCGGAGTCGGACAGCTACGGAGGCCTCGCCCCCTCGACCCTGATCCGGCCCGACGCCGATACGACGACGCTCGACCGGGCGCTTCGCGCGATGAACCCCGCCGTGAAGATCCGAGGGCCGGTGCTCCTCGCGCAGGGCACGGCTGACGCCACCGCCTTTCCCTTCTACACCGACGCCCTGAGAAGCGAGCTGGAGGCCAAGGGCGACGCGGTCGACTACCGGCTCTATCCGGGCGTGGGTCACGTCGAGATCGTCGATGCCGCGGAAGCGGACTCGATGACCTTCTTCGACAGGTACCTGCCGGCCCGATAGCTCGACGGGCCCTCAACCGGACCCAGAAGCTCTACACCCGCTTGATCCGGCGCTTGATCGGCTTGCCGTAGCTGCCGTCGGTCGCGACTCCGCGGACGCTGAAGACGTGTCTGCCTCGCTTGATCTTCACGACCTTCGGCGACTTGCACCTCGTCCACTTCTTCTTGTCGAGCCGGCACTGGAAGCTGACCGCCTTGCCCTTGACGGCCTTGAAGCGGAACTTGACCTTCGCGGTTCTCACCGTCTTCCTCGGCGGCTTGAGGAACCTCAGGACCGGCTTCACGACCGCGGCCTTGGTCTGGGTCAACGTCGCCTTCGCCGAAAGGGCCGGACTGGCACCGACTACGCTCGCGGTGATCGTGCTGGCGCCGGCCGTCTTGCTCGAGGTGATCGCGACCGTGTAGACGCCCTGGCCCGCATTCTTGACGGCGGCGATCTTCTGGCCGCCGGTCGACGTGAACTTGATCTGCGCGCCGGTCACAGCGTTGCCGAGAGCGTCGTGCACGACAGCCTGCCCGGTCACGGTCGACTTGCCGTCGGCGGGAACGCTGCTCGGCGTGAGGACCAGCTTGATCGTGCTCGCCGGCAACGGAGTCTGCGTCAAGGTGGCCGACCCGCTCGCATCGCCATGTGGCGAGTTGTCGGTCGCGGTGATCGTCGAGGCTCCACTCGTCGTGGACGCCGTGAGCTGAGCCTCGTAGGTGCCGTCGCCGTTGTCGGTGACCGCGCCGATCTGCTGTCCCCCATCGGACGAGAAGGAAACGTCCTCGTCGGGGATCGGGTTTCCGAACTGGTCGGTCACGGTCGCGACGGCGGTCGTCTTGGAGCTGCCGTCGGCCGGGACCGATGACGGCGTGAGGGTCACGTCGACCGAGTCCGGATCGCCGTGCGCCAGGTTGGTCATCTCGTAGCTCGACTCGAGTCCGCCCGGGCCTTCCAGCGCCAGGTCCCACTCCCCCAGGACCCCGTTCGCCTTCACGATCGGCAACAGCCCGCTGCCGCTGGATCCCGTATCGACGGTGGCCGAGCTCTGCGACCCCGGGAAGATGCCGCTGGCGCCGCTCGCCGGGACCGTCGCCGTGACCTCCTGGTTCGGGATCAAGTTCCCGAACTCGTCCTCGACGCCGACGTGCATCGGATCGAAGTTCTGGTCGTGAACGCCCCTCTGGGTCCCGTCCAGGGCGACCACCGAGTCCGGGGCGCCGGGGACGATCGTGAACGAGGGTGTGTTCACCGGGTCGACGTCCTTGGAGGTGTGGACCTCCATCGTGTTCGGCCCCGCGACCGTGCCGAAGGTGATCAGCTGCTGGTACATGGTGAGCCTGAGCACGAGCTGCTGCCCCGGCGCCACCGATATCGAGTTCGGGACCTGCATGCTGATGGTCCTCCCCCCGTTGGTGATGCCCACGACCTGGCTCGACGAGTAGCTGCTCGGGTCGACGGTGGCGTTGGTCATGAAGTTCACGTTCGAGTCGCTCAGCGCACTGTTGAACAGCCCGCCTTCGGGAGCGGTGAGGACCACGGCGTCTCCGGGGTCGGTCTGGGTACTGACGGTGAACGACACGAGCAGCCCTCCCGCCGAGCCCGCCACCACCTGTGACACCGGCGTGCCGCTGCCCGGTTGGTAGAGGCTGATGCCCGTGCCCGTCACCGACGAGGCGGACGCGAACGAGGGCATCGCGAGAAGAGTCAAAGCAAAAGCCAGAACGAACCGAATGCGCATCATGCCTGCCTGTCTAGTAATGAGGAAGTTGTTCCACAATAGCTCAGGCTGGATCAGTTGGTCAACATGGCCTCCCCTATCGGGTCTGCCAGTCGGCGTCCTCGATGTCCACCGACCCATTGCGGCTGATGTCCGTGAACTGGCCGTGACGACTGAGGTGCTTCAGCGAGAAGGTCGAGAGATAGGTCGCGACTCGCGCGTAGTAGACCTTCACCATCATGCTGACGCTATCCGGCGCGAACATCGGCTCGCCGAGCCCGATGTCGCCGGTCGAGTAGGCCACTCGGCGCTTGCCCTTTCCGTTGGCGTGCATGATCCAGGTGGCGTCTCCGCCGTCGTTCGTGTAGGTGACCCAGCGCCCGTCGGGTGAGATCCGCGGCTCCCACTCCCACTTCGGACCGTCTGTGAGTCGGGTGTTCTTGCCGGTCTTCCTGTTGTAGATGAAGATGTCGACGTTGGGATGGCCGGACTCCGACTGGTACACGACCTTCCCCCCACTCGCGATGGCCGACCCGTAGGTGGGCTCGCCTCGGAGCTTGCCCAGGTTCCTGAGGCCGGACCCGTCGACCTTGATGGTCGACACCTCGCGGTCGTCGTTCACGAACCAGATCCGGTCGCGCGGAATCAAGGCCGGCCGGTAGAGATAGTGGATATCCGTCGTGATCTCGACCCGGTCGGTGCCGTTCGGGTTCATCGAGTAGATCCCCCGGGCCCCATCGACCACGTCGACGAAGACGATCGAGTCGCCGTCGGCCGTGAACCTCGGTTGGCTGGCCTTCTTGCTCTTCAACAGCAGGCTCTGCTTCTTGGTCCGCGGGTTGTAGGTGTAGATCCCGGAAGGCCCTTGGAAGTACGAGCCGCGATTGCGGTTGTGCAGCACGAAGACGATCAGGCCGTTGCGGCCGGGCTTGCCCTCGATCTCGGGGATCACGTTCTTGATCGGCCTCGGAACGTTCGCGACCGCTTCGGATCCGGCCGCCCCGCACAGCAGCGGGACGAGCGAAGCAAGCAGAACGGATCGGATTCTTCTCGACAACACGGCATCTCCCCTTGGTCGCGCAACCCCCATTGGCTGCAAGTCTCCAAACCGGGATCTTCGTCCTAGTTTCGCCGCGACCTGTTAAATGCCGCCGGCCCCACTCGGGGGCCGGCGGTGACAACGGGCGAGCCGCGGCTCGCGGGATCGGCTTCAGGGCATGATCGGCACGCTCCAAGTGCCTCCGGAACCGCTCAGGAACGCCATCTGCTGAAGCAGGATGCTGTTCGAGCCGTTGGTGTAGGGCACGAAGTAGTCGAGCCCCGTGCCGTTGTTGGTCACCGAGATCGTCGGGTCGGTGGCCGCAGCCGCCACCAGCGGCACCACCGGCGGGCTGATCGTCGTTATCGCGGTGGGTGTCCCCCAGGTTCCGCCGGAGCTGCGGGTCCAGGTGGACACTCCGTCGCTGGTGTCGCGGAAGGAGGAGACGAACTGCCCCCCGACTTCGTCAACCGTGAGCGACGGGTCGGCATCGGCCGGGATGGTGGTCCCGGACACGGTGTTGACCCAGGTCCAGCTGCCGCCCTTGATGTGCCAGGAAGCCAGCTTGTCCGCGTTGGTCCGGTAGACGATGGCCTGGTCGCCGGCCGCCGTGTCCCGCGCGATGGCAGGGCTGGAGCCGGCGTCGACGGAACCGGAGGTTCCCAGGCTGCCGTTGACCCAACCCGTTCCGGGCAGGTACGCGGTGTAGCCGACCTTTCCGCTCGGGTCGCGATAGGCGATCAAGCTGCTTCCGCCTGCCGCGTCGCGAGTGATGCTCGGAGTCGACTTGGCGTCGATGAACGCGCCCGAGATCGCCGTCGCTGTGGTCCAGCCGAGCACCGTCTCGGCCTGGTACATGAGGGCGCCGGTGGTTCCGTTGCGGAAGACCACCGAGGTCACGAGGTTGGTGGTCCCGCTGCTGCCCGCTCGGTAGACCCCCGGACTCGTGTCAGCGGCGATGTCACCGGCCGAACCCTTGATCGAGTGCGACCAGGCGCCGGTCCAGCTGGAGCGTGCCCAGACGCCGAGCTGGCCGTTCGACCTGCGATAGATGATGCGGGTCGCGCCGGTGGTCGGATCGATGCTCACGCCGGGATCGGTCGAGCTGGTCGCTCCGGTCGTGCTCAGGTCCTGGCAATCGACGCTCGAATGAAGCGAGCAATACGAGATCCCGCCGGCGTAGTTCACCCAGGCGACGACATTGCTGTCGAGCTGGAGACCCTGGTCGATCTTCGGCGAGGAGTAGAGCCCCGGGCCGGTGACGCAATCGGGGGCCGACGTGTAGGACACGTACAGGCAGAACGTCGGGGTGTGCGACTGGATGAGGATCGCCGGCCCGGTCAGGCCCATCTTCCCCTTCGAGTACTCGACCCCGTAGTTGGCCGGATCGACCTCGGGGCCGGTGCCGCAGGTGGCGTTGGTGTCGACGTCCGACTGCCACGAAGCCAGCTTCAGGTTCGCGGACCCGTCGTGGTTCGCCATCATCCAGTTCAGGACCTGGTAGAGGTTCTGACGCTGCACGAGGCCGGTCACGGTCGTGGTCGCCGTGCTCGAGCAATCGGCCACGATGTTGTTCGCGCGGGGCCAGCCGAACTCGGTCACCCAGATCGGCTTGTCCGCACCGAAGCCGGACGTCTTCGCGTTCAACGCGGTCCGCGCCGCGGTGATGTAGTTCACCGTGGTGGTGCCGTACGACCCGATCGCGTACGGATGGAGGCTGAGGCCGTCATAGGCGGCGTTCAGCTGCGACGCCGTGTAGGTGCAGCAGGGGTACGACGGGTTCGGGTTGTAGACGTCGTTGAGGAAGTCCGTGACCGAGGTCGATCCACCCACGGCGGTCGTGAGACCGCCGAGCAGGACCGTGGCCGACGGCTGGGACGTCTTGACGCCGGCCGAGGTCAGGATCAGGAACTTGCCGTACTTCTGAGGGTCCAGCGTCCCCGAGGGGTTGTTCTCCGGGAGGTTGGGCTCGTTGCCGACTTCCCAGGTGTTGATCGGGACCGCGGGATAGGTCGAAGGCGTGAGGTCCCAGTCGCCGGTCCAGAAAGTGCCACCGGGGCCGTACCTGTCGCCGAGATCCTCGGCGAAGGACTGCCAGGCGGTCATCTCGGCGCTGCCCGGCTCGGGGTAGCCCTGCGAGCAGAAGGAGCCGGTCAGGTACGGCAGGATCTCGATGCCGCGGATCCCCGCGTACCGGACCTTGGCGTCGATCGTGCTCCAGCTGATGCTGCCGCTCGGGAGCGGAGACGAGGGACAGGAAACGGCACTCGCGTTGCCGTAGAAATCACGCTTCCAATTGAACTCGACACGGATGGTCTTGGCGCCGGTGGTCGCGATCCGATCCCACTTGTATGAACTGTTGGTCGCGTTCCCGGTTTCCGAGAGTCCGTAGAACGATGGTGGTGGTGCCGCCGCGTCGGCATGCGAGGCAGCCGACATCCCGGCGAACGCCAGTGAAAGAAGTAGTGCCACAAGCGCGACGAGGCGCAGGGGCAACGGACGAGACATCGTGTTCGTCAAGGTAATTCCTCCCTTTGATTGTCCCCCCAAACCGGGGGCGGTCCTCCGACGAGAACCGCCTCGACCGTAACCGATGCAGTTCAGGAAATTTCCGGAAACTTTTCGTACTTAAACGCAAAATGCGGGGAGAACTACAGCCCGATGAAACTGCCATCCTCGAACCCGCAAGGCTCGAAAGTAGAAACTTTGCCGCCACTCGAACAGACAGACCTGTTTACTCCGATAGTCGGGGAAGATCGTCTGTCTCAAGGGTTCAAGAGGGTTGCCGAGACAAAGGGATATGGAACGGCCCGGGTCATGCTGCAGCGGGCGTTCGATGCCATGGGGCCGCGGGACCCGAACTTCGTCGAGCAGTTTCAGACCACCGGGTTCGACCAACGGGTCAACGAGCTCTATATGTTCGAGGCGTTCAGGAGCGCTGGATTGAATCCCACCTTCGAGCATGAAGCTCCGGATTTCATGCTCGACGGCCACGGCTCACGCTGGGCTGTCGAGGCGACCACCGCCAACCCGTCAGAAGGCGGCGCGCCCCAGCCGCTTCCGGAAGACGAAGATGAGCTGCGGGACTTCCTGGAGAACGAGGTTCCGATCCGATTCGGCAGCGCCCTCCTCTCGAAGCTGAAGCGCGAATACTGGAACCTGCCGCATCTGGAGGGCATGCCGCTGGTGCTCGCCGTTCAGAGCTTTGCCCTGGACGACTTGCACCAGGTCAACGACACCTCCCTGATCAGCTACCTCTACGGCCTCCGGACGTCGGGCTCGATCGGGGCCGACGGAACCCTGGAGGTCGAGGCGCGGGAGATTCACGAACACGTGGGCTCGAAGGAGATCCCGTCGGGCTTCTTCAAGCTCCCCGGCGCCGAAAACGTTGCCGCGATCCTGTGGACCAACTCGGGCACCGTCGGAAAGTTCCTGCGAATGGGATTCCAGGAGGGAGTCAACCCCGACGGTCTGGTCGCGATGCTTCGCACCGGGAACCGCCTGGACCCCGATCCGAACGCGGCCGTGCCCGCCCGGTTCACCTACGAGGTCGGAACGAGATGGGAGCACTGGTACGAGGGGCTCGTCCTGGCCCACAACCCCGACGCGGTCAACCCCTTGCCGGACGATGCCTTTCCGCAGATCATCCAACACCGGCTTCGCGACGACGGGCTCATCGGCCACACGATGCCGGCCTTTCACGCCTACTCCTCACTGACCGTCCCGGTCGTGGTCAAGGAGTGATCCGCTCAGTCCTCCCACCAGTCCCGTCGTCCCTCGACGTCCTCGCGGGGTGAGTCGCCGAGGTTGGGGGCTCCGATGACGAGCATCTCGAGGCCCTCCTCCCCCGCTTCGTAACCTCGCCATGTACCGGGCGAGACACGCACGGCGTCCCATGGCCGGAGGTCGACTATCTCGTCGTCGAGTTTCATCCGGCCGCCGCCGCGCAGCACTACGTAGACCTCCTCCTGGGTCTTGTGAGTGTGGCCGTACGGGAAGCGGTATCCCGGCGGCACTCGCTGATATCCCAGGCCGGACTCCTCGAGCCCGAGCGCGCCCGTCGCCAGGCGGAACTCCAGGTCCGGCGGGCCGTCGAAGTTGGCGCCGACATCGTCCAGGTCCTCTTTGATGTTCTTCCGCGTGAAGGGCACGGTTCCAACCTATGGCACCGTCTATCGTTGCTCGGCAGAATTCCGACCAGGGAGAGAAACATGAAGTTCTCAGCATCACTCAGCCGTGCCGTCGCGATCTTGTCGATTTCCGTAGCCGCGGCCCTCGGTTTCACGTCGGTCGCCGATGCGAGGCCGAACGTCTCCGGCGACCTGCTCACGCCGGGCACGCTGCTGGTCGGCTCCGACATCCCCTACCCGCCCTTCGAACAAGGCCGCAAGCCCCACTACGGAGGGTTCGACATCGACCTGGTCAACGCCGTGGCGAAGAAGCTCCACCTGAAGGTCAAGATCAAGGACACCGCCTTCGACACGATCTTCACCGACGTCGCTCGTCGCAAGTTCGATCTCGTGGCATCCGCGGCCACCATCACCCCGGACCGGAAGCGGACGGTCGCCTTCTCCGACCCCTACTACGACGCGCTGCAGTCGATCGTGGTGCGCAGGCATTCGAGGATCCACTCTGTGAGCGGCCTCGCCGGGCGCGTCGTCGGAGTCCAGTCCGGCACCGTCGGCGAGTGGTTCGCCAAGGACGAGACCGATGCCGCGAGGGTGGTCGACTTCCCGAACGGCCCCGCGGCCCTGAGGGCCGTCCGACGCGGCCGTGTCGACGCGACCATCCTCGACCAGCCCATCGTGGGGAAGCTGTCTCGTCACCGCAAGGGGCTCCGGGTGGCGCGCAACGTCTCGGTCGGCCAGTTCTACGGATTCGCGATGAGCAAGGACACGCCGAAGCTGCGGCGGGGCGTCAACTGGGCGCTCGACCGGACCAAAGCCGACGGCACGTTCCGGCGCCTCTACCGCAAGTGGTTCGGGATCAACCCGCCCCGCTCGCTGCGGCGCTGAATACGGTCAGCCCTCGGAGCGGCCGTCGGACTCTCGATTCCGCTCGTAGCGTCGTTCCAGCGGGAACGGCGGCAGCCAGGACTCGCGGCGGATCGTCCACAGCTCGTAGGTCGGCTGGAGGCGGTCGGGCTCGTCCAGCGACCCGAGGTTGACCTCGATCTCATCCCCGGTTCGGCCGTAGACCGACGAGCCGCATCGCGGGCAGAAGTGACGGCCCTCGTACTCGGCGGTCTCCCCCGTGATCGTCACCGCACCCTCCGGGAACACCGCCGAGGAGTGGAACAGGGCGCCGTGATGCTTGCGGCAGTCGAGGCAGTGGCAGATGCCGACCCGGTACGGGTCGCCCGTCGCCTCGATGCGGACGTCGCCGCAAAGACAGCCGCCGGTGAGGCTCTCCGCGCTCATGCCCCGAGTCTAGATGCGCGTCACTCCTCGGCCCCGCCTCTGATCCGGAGCAGCAGCGCCGCGCCCAGCGCTCCGCTGATGATCGAGCCGAGGAAGATCCCGATCTTGGCGCCGTCGGTCAGGAGGGTGTCGTCGAAGGCCAGGTCGGTGATGAAGAGCGACACCGTGAAGCCGATCCCGCCGAGGGCCCCGACCCCCCAGACCTGGGCCGGCCTCATGCCCTCGGGAAGCGTTCCCCGGCCGAGCCGGAGAGCGAGCAGGGTCGTGCCGGAGATGCCGATCGTCTTGCCGATCACCAGCCCGCAGATCACGGCCCAGGTGATCTGGCTTCCGAGCGCGTCGCCGAGCCGGCCCCCGCCGAGGTCGATGCCGGCGTTGGCCAGCGCGAAGAGCGGGACGACGAGGAAAGCGCTGACCGGGTGCAGCGCGTGCTCGAGCCGGCGATGGATCTCGCGACCGCGGAACGGCCGGACCGGCACCAGCAGCCCGAGGGCGACGCCGGCGATGGTCGCGTGGATGCCGGACTCGTAGGTCGCGAGCCAGACGACGGCCGCCAGCGGCACGTAACACCAGATCCGCCACACGCCCAGCCTCTGGAAGCCGACCACGGCGAGAAGTCCGGCCACCGCCACGGCCAGCCAGGCGAGCGAGAGCCCCTCCCCGTAGAAGGCGGCGATGATCGCGATCGCCACGATGTCATCGACGATCGCGATCGTCAGCAGGAAGATCCGCACCCCGCCGGAGACCCGATCGCCGAGCAGGGCCAGAACCCCCACGGCGAAGGCGATGTCGGTCGCGGCCGGGACCGCCCATCCGTCGGCGCCCTCTCCCCCGGCCATGATCGCGGTGAAGATCAGGGCCGGCAGGGCGACCCCGCCGATCGCGGCGAGGATCGGGATCAGCGCATCGCGACGGCCCTTCAGCTCCCCTGACACCAGCTCGCGCTTGATCTCCACCCCGACCACGAAGAAGAAGATCGCCATCAGCAGGTCGTTGATCCAGTGTTGGAGATCCAGATCGATGTTCAGCCCGCCGAGGGCGAGGTCGACATGGGTTCCCCAAAGGTCGAAGTAGCTGGCGCTCCAGGGCGAGTTCGACCAGATCAGCGCCACGATCGCCGCCAGAAGCAGGACCACACCGCCGAGGACCTCGTCCTTCAGGAAGTCCGCGAGTGGCTTGGGCTGTGAGAGTTGGATGCGCTTCATGGGCTGGTTTCGAGCAGGTGGACGTTCCCGCCGACCAGTCTTCCCGGCACACCTGGGCTGAGCGTATCAGCGGGCGCTAGTCTCATTTCCAAGCCATGCAGATGCCAGATCTCATCACTCGCCATGTCCGCTGACCTGGCCGTCACCGGGGCCACCGGGGTGGTCGGCGGCAAGGTCGCGCAGCTGCTGGCGGAGCGAGGCATCGCTCAGCGGCTGCTGGTCCGGTCGCCGGACCGGGCCCCCTACCTCGAAGGGGCGAAGCCGGTGCGATGCGAGTACGGGGACCTCGAGCTCTCCCGCGCGGGGCTGGAAGGCGTGACCGTGCTGTTCATGGTCTCGGCCACCGAGAGCGCGGACCGGCTGGAGCAGCACCGGACCTTCGTCGACGCGGCGGTCGCCGCCGGGGTCGGCCACATCGTCTACACCTCGTTCCAGGGAGCCTCGCCCGACGCGGTCTTCACGCTGGCCAGGGACCACTACGCCACCGAGGAGCACATCCGCGCCTCCGGCATGAACTGGACCTTCCTGCGTGACAGCTTCTACATCGACTTCCTGCCGAAGATGGTCGGAGACGACGGGGTGATCCGGGGCCCGGCCGGCGACGGCACGGTCGCCGCCGTGACCCGGGCCGATGTCGCCCGCAGCGCCGCGGCGGTGCTGATCGACCCGGAGGCGCATCGCGACCGCACCTATACCCTGACCGGGCCGGAGTCGCTCTCCCTCCCCGATGCGGCGCGGATCATCGGCGACGAGACCGGCGCCGAGGTGAGCTTCCACGACGAGACGATCGAGGAGGCCTACGAGTCGCGGAAGAAGTGGCCGGCCCCGGACTGGCAGTACGACGCCTGGGTCAGCACCTACACCTCGATGAAGTCCGGCGAGGTCTCCGAGACCAGCCCGGACGTCAGGGCCCTGACCGGCCAAGAGCCGGAGTCCCTCCGCGCCTTCATGCGCCGTTCGTGCTGACCGACCGGCGGACGGTCCGGGGTCAGTCGACCCCGGCGAGCCTGCGGACCAGCGCCCCGGCCGGTTCCACGGCAGCGTTCCGGTAGCCGGTGCCCGCCCAGAGGTGAACCGACTCGCGGTCGCCCTGCTTTGCCGCGGCGACCCGGAACTCCCGGGTCATGAGATGCACTTCCGGGTAGCCGGTCGGGGCCTCCCGGTCGTGACGGTCGACGAACTCGTTGCGGAGGCTGCGGGCCGGACGGCCGGTGAAGGCGCGGGTCAGCGCCGTCTCCTCGAAACGCGGATCGGCCAGCGCATCCTTGTGGAGTTGGGAGGCTCCGCTCTCCTCGGTCCTGAGGAGCAGGGTTCCGACCGAGACCGCGGATGCTCCGGCCTCGAGCAGGCCGGCGACCGCGGCCGGGCCGTCCACCCCGCCGCCGGCGATCGCCGGCAGATCCGTCGCCGCGGTGACCGAACGGACCAGGTCGACGGTCTCGATGTCGGCCGGGTCCCGGCTCGGGTCGAAGGTGGCGCTGTGGCCACCGGCCGCGAGGCCCTGGACCACGAGCGCGTCGGCGCGCATGGCCTCGAGGACCGCGACGTGGGTCGACCGAGAGAGCTCCTGGACGATCGCCTCCTTCGATTCGAACTCGAGGTAGACCGTGCCCACCCCGATCTGGGCCTCGCGGGCGACATCGGCGATCGTCGTCTTTCCGTGGCCGTAGTGCTCGAAGAGGCGCGTCGCCGCCTCGAGGATGGCGAGCCGGCGTGAAGAGGCGATCGTCATGGCTTGCCGACGGAGCGTACCATGAGCGGTTGTCGAAACGGTTCACGCCTCAGCCGTCGGCCGGGGCGCAAGCCCACGCGGCGGACAGCGGTTCGGCGGAGCCGAGGTCGCGCGATGCGCGCTACGGACGGCGCGCCACCGGCGCTCCACGTCGGTCGAGGCTCGCCGCTCGATTTTCAGGAGCTCACAGCAAGCGACGGCGCCTCTCGCGCTCTACACGAGCACGTGAGCACGCCGTCGACTCGATCGGTGATCGCTCCGTTCAGGGGCCCATCTTGGGCGCGCAGACGCCCATCATGCACTGGTTGCCCTGCGCGCAGTCGGCCTCGCTCTGGCAGGGGAACGCGCACTTCTGGAACTGCGGGTTGCAGCGATGGAGGCCGCAGGCACCGTCGTTCTGGCAGGGCAGCGCGAGCGGGCCGGGGGTGGCCATCGTCGCCGTGGGAGCCGCCGTCGGCTGGGTCTGCGGGTACTGCTGCTGCGGGTACTGCTGCTGCGGGTACTGCTGCTGGGGATACTGCTGCTGCGGGTACTGCTGCTGCGGGTACTGCTGCTGGGGATACTGCTGCTGCGGGTAGGCGGACGACGGCGCCGTGGCCGGCTGTTGATCGCTGCCGCCACACGCCGAGACCGAGAACGCGAACGCGGTGGTGATCGCGAGCAGGCCAGTTGAGGTGAGCAGCATCGTCGAGCGTCGCATGAAGAGCCTCCTTCTATCGGGCTCCGCATCCGGGCCCAGAGGCGAACGACGTTATCACGAGACGCGTGCCGAGAAGCGGCGCCGAGTGCCCGGACGTCGACGGACCGTCGCTCGGGGGCCACGGCGTGCCTCGATGGGGGCACCAGCGGTGAACCATCGTCCTGGTAGGCTCTCACCTGGAGGTCGAACATGGCGACGCGCCTTCGTCTGTGTGGAGCGTGTGCACGGCACGTTCGAGTGACCGATCCGGTCTGCCCGTTCTGCGGAGCGGCGGGAGCGGAGACCGGCAGCAGCACTGCTGCCGAGCTTGCTCGTCCGCTGTCGCGGGCTGCCGTTCTCTTCGTCGGCGCGACCACACTCGCGGCATGCGTCGGCGGGCCTGGCGATCTGTCCTCGTCGTCGGGGGGATCCGACACGAGTGGTTCCGGCTCGTCGTCCTCGGGCTCGTCGGGGGACCCGGCGAGCTCGTCGAGCTCCGGACAGCCGGAGCCGGAGCCGGAGCCGGACCCTGAGCCCCTCCCAGCGCCGGCGTACGGGCCGGCTCCGGTCAGAGACGCGGGCTGATCGCGCCCGCAAAGAGCGCGCCGTTGCCATCTCGTTTCGTGCCGTCCGCGGAGCATGGGCTACGCTCGATGCATGGTTGCAACACGTGCGTTCGGGACCGGGCTCGTGACGGCCCTCGGGCTGGGGATCATCGTCGGGGCGTGCACCGACGACGGCTTCGACGGCCCCAGTGATGCGGGGACGGACGCACCGTTCATCGACGCCGGCGGCAACGACAACGACGAGCCCGACGCGGGCGATCATCCCGACGCGGGCGACGTGTCGCCTCCCGATACCACGCCGCCCGACCGCGTGACGGATCTCGCCGCGAGCGCGGTCTCGCACGCGAGCGTGAATCTCACGTGGACGGCGCCGGCGGACGACGCTGGCATGGTCGCGGGCTACGAGCTTCGCTACGCGAGGACGCCGATCTCGACGCTTGCCGAGTTCACTGCCGCGACGAGCGCCACGGCGCCTGGACCGCTCGCGCCCGGCTCGGAACAGACGGCCACGGTGACAGGCCTCACGCCCGACACCGAGTATCACTTCGCGATCCGCGCCCGCGACGCGGCCGGGAATTTCGGCGAGCTGTCGAGCGTCGCCGT
>JAFKLL010000053.1 GCA_017304845.1 Solirubrobacterales bacterium | reverse complement strand
CGCCGTGGTCGATTTTGATGTTTTATCGTGGGTTTCGGATGGAAGGCTCGTTATTTCTGGCGATCGTTCTTCTCTTGAAGCCGCAGCCATGCGACGGAGTCGGCGAGCGACCCTGTGATCGGCCTGGGGGATAGGCCCAATTCTTGCAAACTGCGGGAAGCGTCGAAGTGCATGATTCGGCGCGCCAGTCGAACACCCGTCACAGAAGCTTTGGGAGCTTTCCCCGTGACATGATCGGCCCAGAATTCGCTAAGGTATGCAAATCCCAGGCCGATTGCGTGGGGGACTCGGCGGCGGGGGACTTCAGATGCGCGGTGACCGAGGCCGGGACCTGATCCCAGATCCCGTAGTCGTTGAGGACCGCGATCGCGTCCTTGACCGTGGAGGTGTCGGGGACCGAGGGGTCGGTGACCAGGTCGGGCACGTTGCCGGCGACGTCGGAGATGGTCAGGTTGACGATCCGCCCGGGGGCGATCTTCGCCGCCAGCCGGCCGCCCTTGACGGTGGAGACGTGCTTGCGGACCGTGTTGACGTCCGAGATCGGCATTCCGGTGCCGAGCAGAAGTTCGTGGAGGCGGCGCTTGTCCTCGAAGGTGACCCCGGTCGGGGGCAGCGAGGCGAGGGCGGAGCTGCCGCCGGTGAAGCAGGCGAGCACGAGGTCGCCCTCGCGTACCTCACGGGCCAGCTCCTCCAGCCTCAGGGCGCCTTCGACCGATTCCCGCGTGGGCAGGGGATGGTCGGCGATGTAGACCTCGATGCGGTCCAGGTCCGCGACCTCGCCGCGTCGCAGGATGACGGCGCCGCCGTCGATCCGGTCGCCGAGCACGTCCTCGAGCGCCTCGGCGATCGGGAGGGTTGCCTTGCCGGCACCGAGAACGAATACCCGCTGGCCCTCGGCCAGCGGGTATTCGGTGCCGTCGATGGTGATGCCGCCTGGAGAGAGGGAGACGGCTTCACGGGTGGCACGGCCTCCGTCGCAGGCCTGAAGGCCGACCTGGGCGATCTGGAGGGCATCGCGGCGAAAGTCGTCGAGGCCGTGCGAGCAGAGCTGATCCAGGTTGCGGATCGACGCCCTCGTGTTGCGCGCGGCCTGGGCCATCAGGCTCCGGGCTCCGCTTCCTGGCTGCGCTCGCCGTGGAGGCCGATCAGGTTCTCGGCCGCCTCGGAGAGGTGGGCGCGGAACAGCGCCTCGGCCTGGGCGACGTCGCCGGAGATGATCGGGCTGAGCAGTTCCTCGTGCTCGGCCGCGACCTCGGCGGGGGCGTCGTAGACCGGGCGCAGCTGGGCCAGGCAGAGGACGATCTCCGACTGCAGGCCCTGGTAGGCGCGGGAGAGGCGGGGGCTGTTGGTGGCGTCGACGATCGCGCGGTGGAAGCGCTGGTCGGGCCAGACGACGTCCCGCCAGGGGGCGTCCTCGGAGAGGGCCGACATCTCCGTCACCGCACGCTGCGCCTCGGCCGGGACGATGCCGGCCTGGGTGACCAGGCGCACCGCCTCGACCTCGAGCGCTTCGCGGAGCTTGAAGATGTCGGCCACGTCGCCGGCGGCGAGGATCGCCACCTCGACGCCTCGATGCGGTTCCCGCTTGAGCAGGCCTTCGCCGATCAGAATCTGGGTCGCGGCCCGGAAGGAGTGGCGGGCGATCCCGAGTCGTTCGGCGAAGTCGTGCTCGCGCAGCCTCGCGCCCGGCTCGAGATTGCCGTCGAGGATCAGTTCCCGCAGCGCGTTGGCGGCGGCTTCGACGGTCGAGACGGGGGAGACGCGAACTCCTATGTCAGGCAGATTCTCTGTCATAGTGTGGGATTATTCCACAATCGAGCAATCCCAATCAAGGGATCGAGGATTTGGGATCAGAAGACGTCTCCCGGGTAGGTCGCGTTCTCGCCGAGCTCTTCGCTGATCCGGATCAGACGGTTGTACTTGGCGGTCCGCTCGCCTCGGACCGGGGCGCCGGTCTTGATCTGGCCGGCGCCTAGGGCGACCGCCAGGTCGGCGATGATCGGGTCCTCGGTCTCGCCCGAGCGCTCCGAGACGACCACCGTGTAGCCGGCCTTGTGGGCCATCTCGGCCGCGTCGAGCGCCTCCGAGAGGGTGCCGATCTGGTTGAACTTCCAGAGCAGCGAGTTGGCCGAGCCGATCTCGAGGCCTCGGGCCAGACGGGCCGGGTTGGTCGTGAAGAGGTCGTCGCCGACGATCTGGACGCCGGACTCCTCGGTGATCTGGGCGAAGCCCTCGAAGTCCTCTTCGTTCAGCGGATCCTCGATCGTGACCACGTCGAAGTCGGCGATCAGCTCCTTGTAGAGCGCGATCATGCCATCGCGGTCGCGCTTCTCGCCGGCCACCAGGTAGGTGCCGGTGGCATCGTCGTAGTAGTGGCTGGAGGCGCAGTCGAGCCCGTAGCGGAAGCGGCCCTTGTGGCCGGCCGCCTCGACCGCCTCGTGGAGCAGCGCCAGCGCCTCGCGCGGGTCGCTGATCGCCGGGGCGTAGCCGCCCTCGTCGCCGGTGTTCAGCGCCGGCTTGCCGTAGCGCTCGAGCAGGATCTCGGCCAGAGCCAGGTTGACCTCGGTCGAGATCTGGAGCGCTTCGAGGATCGAGTCGGCCCCGACCGGGATCACGATGAACTCCTGGAAGTCGAGGTCGTTCGAGGCGTGCTTGCCGCCGTTGATCAGGTTGACCAGCGGCACCGGCAGGATGTGCGAGTTCGAGCTGATCGAGCGGTAGAGGGGGAGGCCGTGTGCGTCGGCCTGGGCGCGGGCCGCGGCGAGGGAGACGCCGAGGATCGCGTTGGCGCCGAGGCGGCTCTTGTTCTCGGTGCCGTCCAGCTCGATCAGGGTCTTGTCGAGGGTGCGCTGGTCGACCAGGGCCTGGCCGAGCAGTGCGTCGGCGATCTCGCCGGTCACGTTCTCGGCGGCCTTGAGCATGCCGAAGCCGCCGAAGCGGCTGCCGCCGTCACGCAGCTCGAAGGCCTCGTTGACGCCGGTCGAACGGCCGGAGGGGACGTCGGCGGTGGCGGTGATCACCTCGTCGAGCTCGAGGTCGACCTGGAGGGTGGGGAGGCCGCGGCAGTCGAGCACTTCGCGGGCGGCGATTCCGGTGATGACGGGTGAGACGAGAGTCATTGAGTCGTTTCTCCTTGGCTTCACTTCTTCTCTGAACTTTGTTGGATCATTCCACAAAACAACAGAATGCAGCTAGCCTGTCAAGTCAGAACCGTGAAATCAGGAGAGAGGAAGAGCCCCCAAATGACCAATTCATCAGCGTTTGAGCCGATTTCGGCCGATCGCGTAAAAAACCTCATGGGGAGGGAGTTGGAGGCCTTCGAGGCCGCCCATCCCCGCTCGAAGGAGATCCACGAGCAGGCCGACGAGGCGCTTCTATCGGGGGTCCCGATGAACTGGATGACCCGTTGGCCGGGCTCCTTCCCGGTCTTCTTCGAGGAGGCCAACGGCAACCGCCTGACCGACGTCGACGGCAACCGGATGATCGACTTCTGCCTCGGCGACACCGGCGCGATGACCGGCCACTCGCCGGCGCCGACCGTGGCCGCCGCGACCCGCCGCCTCTCGCGCGGGATCACGACGATGCTGCCCAGCCCGGACGCGCTGCCCCTGGGCCGCGAGATGATGCGCCGCTTCGGCCTCGCCCACTGGCAGTTCTCGCTCTCCGCCAGTGACGCCAACCGCTTCTCGATCCGGCTCTGCCGCGAGGTCACGGGCCGAGACAAGGTACTGGTCTTCAACCACTGCTACCACGGCTCGGTCGACGAGACGGTGGCCCGCCTGGTCGACGGCGAGCCGGCCTACCGGATCGGCAACATCGGGCCGCCCGTGCCGATCGCCGAGACCACCAGGGTGGTCGAGTTCAACGATTTCGAGGGGCTGGAGCGGGAGCTCGCCCATGGTGACGTCGCCTGCGTGCTCATGGAGCCGGCCCTGACCAACATCGGGATCGTGTTGCCGGCCGACGGGTACCTGGAGGCCGTCCGGCGGCTGACCCGTGAGCACGGCACCCTGCTGATCAACGACGAGACCCACACCTTCTGCTGCGGCCCGGGCGGGTACACCAAGGCATACGGCCTCGACCCCGACCTGATCACGATCGGCAAGCCGATCGCCGGCGGGATCCCGACCGGCGCCTACGGCATGACCGACGAGATGGCCGAGCAGGTGCTGGAGAAGACGGTCTGGGAGGCGGCCGACGTCGGCGGGGTGGGAGGCACCCTGGCCGGCAACGCGCTCTCGATGGCGGCCGCCCGCGCCACGCTCGAGGAGGTGCTGACCGACGAGGCCTTCGAGCACATGATCGCGATGGGCGAGCGGTTCGAGCAGGGGGTCCAGTCGGTGATTGACGAGTCCGGCCTGGCCTGGACCGTCACCCGCCTCGGCTGCCGGGCCGAGTACATGCTCGGCGCCGAGCGGCCCAGGTCGGGTCAGGAGGCCGCCGACGCCTTCGACATCCCGCTCGACGCGCTGCTCCACCTCTACATGCTGAACCGGGGCATCCTGATGACCCCCTTCCACATGATGGCTCTGATGTGCCCGGAAACGAGCGAGTCCGACGTAGACGCCCACACGGACGTCCTGAGAGAGGCAGCAGCCGAACTGACCACCCCCTGAACCCAGGCCTAGCCCGACCCTCACCCCACGACCCGGCCCCCGGCCCCGGCCCCGAATCAACCCCCGGGGCAGATCTTGCTTGGAAACATACGTATTACGTACGTTTCCAAGCAGGATTTCGGCTTTGGGGGTTAGGGGGTGGGGGTCGGGGCTGGGGTTGAGTCCGGTGTGCGGCGCAGGGCGCCCTTGGTGCCGGGCTCGATCTGGCCGGCCACCGCGACCGACCAGAGCACGGCCAGCCAGAGCAGCGTCGCTACCACCACGTGCACCCAGACCAGTCCGGCCGGTAGGTGCAGCAGCCACTGGGTGATGCCGAGCGCGATCTGGAAGCAGATCAGGCCGAAGGTCACCTTGAGCTGCCTGGTCGCGCGTCCGTCGCCGCCCTGGCGCCGGACGTAGAAGAGAACCGCCAGCACCGCGACCGCGAACAGGACCGCCATCGCGGCGTGGCGCTGCACGATCCACTCGAGCGTGTCCTGGCCCTTGAAGTCGAAACGGTGGACCAGTTCCTTGTCGTGATCGCCGGGGTGGGGGCCGGAGGCGGTGGTGATCGTGCCGAGGAAGATCGTCAGCTGCCCGATCGGGATCAGGGCCCGGACCGCCCATGTGCTCTTCCAGTCGGTCGAGTAGCGCCGCTCACCCGGCTCGAAGCGCGAGCACCAGAAGAGGGCGAAGGCGGCGTCGATCAGGATCATCGAGAGGATGAAGTGGAAGATCACCAGCTCCGGGGGGAGGTGGTAGTAGACGACGAAGGCGCCGAGGATCGCCTGCCCGATCACGCCGAGCGGCAGCAGGGCGCCGAAGAGGGCCAGGTGCCAGCGGTACGGGCGGCGGAAGAAGGCCAGGAGGGAGGCGGCGATGACGGCGATGCTGACCAGGCCGGTGACCAGCCGGTTGCCGTACTCGATCCAGGCGTTGATCTGGGCGGGCGCGACGTACTGGTCGTAGCACTTGGGCCAGTCCGGGCAGCCCAGGCCGGAGGCGGTCAGGCGGACGCCGGCGCCGGTGAACACGATCGTCACCAGCGCGACGAGCGCGACGAGGGTTACGAGCTGGTAGCGCTCCGGGGAGATCCGGAAGCGGCGAACCCGATTCAGAAGGCTGGACTCAGCTGCCCTTGGCATCAGCCGCAGCCGATGACACAAGGAACTCGATCAGCTGGTTGAGCTGCTGAGGGGTGATCTTGGAGCCGAAGTCGGTCGGCATGGCGTTCGGGTAACCCGGGGCGATGGTCTTGCCCGGGTCGACGATCGCCTCGTCGATCTCCGCCTTGGTCATGTTGGGGATGACCTCGTCGAGGTCGGGACCGAGGGTGCCGGCGGACTGGGCGGCAGCGAGGGTGTGGCAGCTGCCACAGCCATTGTTGGCGTAGATCTGGGCGCCGGGGCCCTCGCCGGGCGCCTTCGGTGGCTCGATGCCGGGAACGCCGGCAACGGCGGCCACGTAGGCGGCGACGTCTTCGAGATCGTTGCCATCGAGGATGTTGGCCGGCATGGTGACGCCGGCGAAGTCGCCGTTGACGTCCTGCGGGCGCTTGACCTGGGCGCGGACGATGCCCTTGATGGTGTCGTCGTCCATGCCGGCGGCGCGGGCCGCGGCGAAGGCGTCATCGAGGTCGGGGCCCTGGGTGCCGGTGCTGGCGGCGGCCGTCAGCTTGTGGCAGGTGCCGCAGTTCGCGTTGAAGAGCTGGCGACCACGGTCCTGGAAGGTGTTCTCGACGGGCGCCGACGATGTGGTGCCGCATCCAGCGACGATCGCGCCGAGGGCGGCGACGGAGACGAGGAGCAGAGGCAGCTTGGTCGAGAACGTGATCTTCTTCATGGCGTTAGGTGAAGCGCGGCCATTCTATATATCGGAGCGGCAACGACGCCTCGTGACCCCCGACGCCCGCGACCGGCTCGCCTGACCCGGAGGAGAGGTGGCTTGGAGAAGCCATCTCGGAGGCGATTTGAGAAGGGTCGAGCCATCGGATAAGATTGGAACGATCGTTACAAACTCCGGAAGGGGACCGTATGCGGGTCAGTGTCGGGATGTCGGATGTCGTTCTTCGTGTGGGCCCTGGCCACACGCTGCGAGAAGCGGCGCAGAAGATGACGAAGCAGTCGGTCGGGGCCGCGATCGTCGAGGACGAGGAATGGCCCGGACCCCGGATCCTGACCGAGCGTGATGTCCTGAGGGCGATCGGGGAGGGGCTCGACCCCGACGTCGAGAAGGTCGGCGATCACATGAGCGAGAAGGTGATCACCGCCTCGCCCGAATGGAGCCTCGAGCGCGCCGCGACCGAGATGTCGAAGCGCGGGATCCGCCACCTGACCGTCTATCGGGAGGGGGAGCTGATCGGCGTCCTCTCGATGAGGGACATCATGCGCGTCTGGACCAGCGACGGAGCGACCTCGAGCCAGGCAGGACAAACCCGGGTCTGACCCGAAAAGCATTGATCCCGGCCAACTGAAACTCGAAACGTGTCGCGTTGACGCGAACGGAGTTTCAGGTCCCGGGGGCTTACCCGGGGAATGGGTTACTCCGCGGTCGGGGCGGAGAAGCTCTCGACCGGCAGCTCGGCGCGGACATCCTCCTGCTCACGGGGCAGGGAGTAGTAGGCGCGGCGACCCTTGCGGATCATGCTGCGGAGCGAGAAGAGCACGAAGAAGAAGCCGACGGCGGCGTAGCACCAGGCCGGGAACATGAAGTCGTTGGCGAAGGTGCCGGCGACCAGGCCGAGCACGCCGACCGCGAAAACGGCGGGGCCCCAGGAAGGAGCGGGCAGCTGGATCGTCTCGGTCGGCTTGGTGATCTGGCTCATGTTCGGATTCCTAGTTCGCGATGTAGAGGACCGCGAAGACGAAGGTCAGGGCGAAGATTGCCGCGGAACCGGCGCCCAGGAGCATGCCGGTGGTGAAGTTCGACTTGGAAGTGTTGCGATCCATGACCTGATTTTTATCAGGACTTAAAGACAGCAGTCGGGCGGCTGTTGGCGCTCAGGCCTGGGCCACGGCCGCGATGGCCATGGAGATGAAGAGCAGCGCCAGGTAGGCCAGGGAGTAGAGGTAGGCCTGGAGGGTGAGCTTCGGGCTGGGGTTTCGCCAGAGGGCGAACGAGAAGCCGACGTAGATCAGGCCGAGCACGATCGAGGCGGCCAGGTAGAGCGGCCCGAGCAGCCCGGTGCAGTAGGGGCCGACCGTGAAGCCGACCATGAAGATCGTGTAGATCAGGATCGACTGGCGGGTCGCTTCCTCGCCCTTGACCACGGGGAGCATCGGGATCCCGGTCTTGGCGTAGTCGTCCTTGATCATCAGCGAGAGCGCCCAGAAGTGGGGCGGGGTCCAGAAGAAGATGATCAGGAAGGGCCACATCGCGTCCCAGGTGAGGCCACCCGAGGCCGCCGCCCAGCCGACCAGCGGCGGGACCGCGCCGGCGCTGCCGCCGATCACGATGTTCTGCGGGGTGAGCGGCTTGAGCCAGAGCGTGTAGAGGAAGACGTACCCGAGCAGGCCTACCATGGAGAGGGCGGCGGCGAGGAAGTTGACCGTCAGCCAGAGCTGGAAGAAGGCGACGACCCCGAGGGTGATGCCGAAGATCAGGCCATGGAGCGGCTTGATGCGGCCGTCCGCGAGGGGACGGTTGCTGGTGCGGTTGTTCTGCGAGTCCCGGTTGCGATCGATGTAGTGGTTGATCGCTCCGGCGCCGCCGGCGGCCAGGTAGCCGCCGAGCATGGTCCAGAGGATGGTGGAGAGGGCCGGGCCGGACGGATCCGCCACGAACATCGTCGCGACCGTCGTCAGCAGCAGAAGGCTGATGATCCGCGGTTTGGTCAGCGAGATGTAATCCCGCACCAGCGGGATCACATCAAGCTGCAGACCGGAACGCGACGTGCTCGCGGTCTGCCGAAGCCGCGCAGCGCGCGCGTCGGCACCATCAATCATGAAACTCAGGCTACCGGCTGAGGCGCTCCCGCCGTCTCCGAGGCCTCGGCATCCCGGCGATTGATCGCCTCGCGGATGTCGCGCATCGGGCGGGTGCTGCGGACGTCCGGGAGGACGTCGAAGTTGTGGGCGGGGGGCGGCGAGAGGGCCAGCCACTCCAGCGAGTCGGCACGGTACGGGTCCGGCGTGGAGGCCGGTTCCTCGCTCTTGCTCTTGACCAGATTGCCGACCGCGAGCACGATCCCGACGAACAGGATCACCGTGCCGATGGCCGCGATCAGGTTGTAGGTGTCGAAGCCCTCACCGGCGAAGTACCGGTAGGAGTCGGTGACCTGACCCTCGACGCCGGCCGCGAAGAGCGGCAGGACGGCGACGATGGTGCCCAGGAACATGATCTGGAAGGAGATCCGGGCGCGATCCTCGTTCAGCTGGCGGCCCGTGATCTTCGGGTACCAGTAGGTGATCGCGGCGAATCCGCCGAAGACGACGAAGCCGATCATCGCGAAGTGCGTGGCGGCCCAGGCGTCGTAGGTCTCGGAGAGCTGGGTGGCGACCGCGATGGTCGACTGGGCGATCTCGGCGGCGAGGCCGATCGAAGCCAGCGAGAGGGCGCCGAAGGCGAACCGCAGCGGCGCGCGCATGTTGAAATCGCTCGAGCCCAGGGTCGAGATCAGGTTGTAGAAGATCAGGCCGAACGGGACGATCAGCGAGATCGAGATCAGCATCGCGAAGTACTTCCAACCGCTCGGGAGCGGGGCGGTCATCATGTTCTGGGTCCAGGCCAGCGTGCCGAGGATGGCGATCGCGACCATCGACCAGATGAACGCCTTGCGGGGCAGCTGACGGCCGGTGAAGGTCTGGACGATCTCTCCGATCGCGGCCAGGAAGGTCACCGAGATGATCATGTAGACGCCGGTGAAGAAGATGTTGCTGAAGTGCTGCCAGAGGATCGGCGAGCCGCCCTCGTCGCCGGCGAAGTAACCGCCGCCGTAGAGGCGGTCGATCATCAGCATCGTGATCGCGGCCAGGAAGATCGGGCCGATCACGGCGAGCAGCCAGGTGACGATGGCGCCGGCCCAGGTGAAGAGCGGGGCGCGTCGCCAGGCCATGCCCGGGGCGCGGAGGTTGTGCAGGGTGGTGAGGAGGTCGATCGAGATCATCACCAGGCCGAGCACCGCCATGCCGGCCGAGGTGATCCACACGTCGACGCCGTTGTTGGGCGTGAAGGTGGCATCGGAGAAGGGCGGAAGCGGGTTGATGCCGGCCTCCGGCGGGGTGAACAGCAGCGACCCGTAGAGCAGGAAACCGGCCAGGATGAACAGCCAGAGGCCGATCTGGCCGACCCTCGGGAGGGCGGTGCCGCGACTGCCGATCTGGAGCGGGACCACGTAGTAGAGGAGCCCGATCACCAGGGGCAGGGCGACCAGGAAGATGCCGGTCTCGCCGTAGAGCGAGAGCATCCGGTCGAAGGTCACGCCCTTGAGGAAGACGTTCTCCGGGACCGCGAGCTGGAGCCGCATGATCAGCAGCTCGAGGGCGGCGAGGAAGAGCGAGCCGAAGGACGCGGCCATGAGGATGCGGCCGATGTCCTTGTGGTCGGCGCTGGTGGCCAGCTCGATCCAGCGCGCGGGCCGGGAGCTGGGGCCCTCCGAGGAGACCTCGGGGCGGGTGGGCGGCATCGTCTGGGGGTAGCTGGTGGTGCGGCTCATTCGGAGTCAGCGCTTTCGATGTCGACGGTGTTGATTTCGGCTTCCATCTTCTTGCCCTCGGCGGCGCCGATCGTGGCTTCCTGCTTGGACTTCTTGAACTCGGCCTCGACCTTGTCCTGAGCGGACTGGATGTCCTGCTTGAGCTCGGCGATGTAGGCCTCGTACTCGGTGGGCTCGACGACCTTGACCTCGATCTCCATCGTGTCGTAGCCCTGGCCGGAGAGGACCGAGGAGCGGCCGGTGTAGACACCGGGCTCGTCGGCGCGGAAGAAGACGGGGTTGGTCTCACCCGGCACGGCCTGGGCCTTGCCGGTGAGCTCCGGGACGTTCCAGCCGTGGATCACGTCGGTGGAGACGAGATTGAGCTGGACCGTGACGCCGGCGGGGACGACCACGCGGCGGTAGCTGAACGCTCCGTTCGGGTAGTTGAAGCGCCACAGCCACTGCTGGCCGGTCGCCTCGATCTGGAGCGGTTCGCCCTTGACCTGGCCGGCGACGGTCTCGGTGCTGCTCGGGACCTCACGCGACTGGTCGGAGAAGATGGTGGCGACCGTGAAGAGCGCGATCGCGAAGACGGCGAGCCCGGCGGTGATCTTGACCTGCGACGGGCGACGGCCGGCCTTGGGCTGGACGTGACGGTCGCGCGGGCGGGCGGCCCGGAGGATCGCCAGGTTGACGACCACGATCACGGCCAGGATCACGATGAAGAGGATCCAGTGGAGCGTGTTGGTCTTCTCGATCCCCGGCGATCCGGCGTCCGGATTCAGGGAGAGAGCCATTGCCGGGGAGGCGGTCACCGCAAGGGCGAGAAGCGCGCCGGCAAGAGAGATGAACAGAGACACTGGTTTTCTGGATCGAGGCAGCAAGGCGGGGCCATTCTAATCGCAGTCGCGGAGCCTGCGCCGCGCCGTCGCATACTCTGTCGTCTCCGAATGAGATTGCCGACCTCGCTCAAGGCCCGGAGGTCCGGGAAACGAACCGCGGTACGCCTCGCCGCGGTAGGCGCGCTTGCCGCCGCGGTGGTGGTGCCGCATGTGCGCAGGCAACTGCGCATACCGTCCGCCGTGACGGTCGCCTCGACCGTTTCCGCGCCGCTGGCGATCGCGGTGCTCTGGCCCCGTTCCCGTCGCCGGGACCTGGGCCTCTTCGCCGCTCAGATGTGGGCTTTCGCGGTCAGCCACGAGCTTCCCTACGACGATCCCGAACGTCTGCGCGAGCGCCTGAAGGTCACCTACCCGATCAAGATCGACCGTTGGATCGGTCGCGGCGTGCTGCCGAACGCGCGGCTGCAGAAGTGGCTGCACCAGGGCCGCTACGGCAACGACCTGACCAAGTTCGCGGCCTGGACCCACTGGTTCTGGTTCATCCAGCCCTACGCGGCCATCTTCTGGATCCTGATCAGGAACAACGAGAAATTCCCGCAGTCGGCGCGGCAGCTGGCCGCGACCTTCGACATCGGCTGCGCCATGTACTTCGCGATCCCGACCGCCCCGCCGTGGTGGGCGGCCGAGAACGGCTACATCGACCCGGAGATCGCCGACGAGCACGTGAAGCGCGTGATGCTCGAGTACGGCGAGAAGCTCTGGGGGCCGGCCTGGACCCGGATCTTCGGCACGCTCGGCTCGAACCCCTGGGCCGCGATGCCCTCGCTCCACTTCGCGACCGCGCTGATGGCGGCGATCCTGCTCAGCGACGCGGGCGGCAAGGTCGAGGGCACCCTCGGCTGGGCCTATGCGATCTCGCTCGGGTTCGCCCTGGTCTACCTCGGCGAGCACTACGTGACCGATCTGCTGGCGGGCGCCGGCGTCGTGCTGCTGGCCCGCAAGGGCGAGCCGTTGGCGCGCCCGGTCGTGCATCTGATCAACTCGCGGCTGCGGCGACTCGAGGCGATCGCCGCAGGCTGATGAGCGTGGCCGAGGCGGACCGTCCGACCGAGGAAGAGGAGGAAGGCGACGGCCTTCCCGTCTTCACGACGAAGGGCGCGATCCAGACCGTCGCCATCATCTGCGTCCTGATCGTCGCGATCTACTTCTTCCTTCCGAAGCTGGCGGGGTTCGGCGACGCGATCGGCATGCTGGGGGAGGCCAAGCCGATCTACGTGGCGATCGCGGTGGGCTTCTGCGTCGCCTCCTTCATCACCTACATCGCGCTGTTCCGGGCCGTGGTCGGCGGCGAGAGCTTCCCGATCAGCTGGCTCGAGGCCTACGAGATAAACATGGCGGGGTTCGCGGCGACCCTGCTCTTCTCGGCCGGCGGCGCCGGCGGCGTGGTGCTGACCTACTGGGCGCTCCGCCAGGGCGGGATGGAGCGACGCGACGTCGGCACCCGGATGGTCGCCTTCATCGTCCTCCACTATCTCTTCTACCCGTTGGCGGTGGTCGTCTTCGGGATCCTGCTCCGGACCGGGGTCCTCCACGGCAGCACGACCGTCTCGCTGACCATCGTCCCGGCCGCGATCGCCGGCGTGGTCATGCTCTTCTTCGGGGCGCTGGCCCTGCTGCCGACCGACATCGAGCGGCGGATCGACGGTTTCGCCAGGCGCCACTCCGGGGTGAAGTTCCTGGCCAAGCTCTCGACCGTCCCGGCCACGGTCGCCGACGGCACCCGGGCGGCGCTCCGGCTGGTCGCCAACCCTTCGCGGGCCGGGCTGGCCGTGGTCGGAGCGGTCGGGTTCTGGGCCGCCAACATCGGCATCCTCTGGGCTTCCTTCAAGGCATTCGGCATCGCGATCCCGCTCGGGGTGGTGGTGATGGGCTTCTTCATCGGCATGGTCGCCAACCTGATCCCCTTCGTCCCGGCCGGGGTCGGCGCGGTCGACGCCGGCATGATCGGCACCTTCGTGCTCTTCGGCTTCCCGGAGGAGCAGGTCTTCGCCGCCGTGCTGATCTATCGTCTGGTCGCCTTCTGGCTGCCGATCCCGCCCGGCGTCGCCGCCTTCTTCCAGTTGCGGAAGCGGGTCAAGCGTTGGAAGCGGGAGGGGCTGCCGATCGACCGGCCGCCGCGCCCCGGCATGATCGAAGAGATCCTCTGAGCCGAGCGCTACACTTACTTCAGAAAGTAAAGTAAAGAGATTGGAACCCAGTAAATGAGCGAGACCGAGGTAGAGAACATCATCATCATCGGCGGTGGGCCGGCCGGCTACACGGCCGCTCTCTACGCCGCCCGCGCCGAGCTCAACCCGCTCGTCTTCGAAGGTTTCCAGTGGGGCGGCCAGCTCCAGAACACCACCGACGTCGAGAACTACCCGGGCTTCCCCGAGGGCATCATGGGTCCGGAGATGATGACCCGGTTCCGGGACCAGGCCGAGCGCTTCGGCACCCGCTTCGTCACCGACGACGTCGACAAGGTCGAACTGACCGACGGCGGCATCCACAAGGTCTACCT
>JAFKLL010000014.1 GCA_017304845.1 Solirubrobacterales bacterium | reverse complement strand
GCCTGGACTCCCGGTACATCGCCTCTAATCGCCGCACATTGGATTCCGATTTGCCGGCAAGTCACCTTCAAAAGCCCTGCAAATGGGCGGCTTTTATAGACTGGCGAGATGGTCGCCTGCGCTTGTGGTCCAGGCGGTCGCGGGTTCGAATCCCGTCGTCCACCCCTCGTTGAAACCCCATGGCTATGGGTTTTCGCTTTCTGGGTGCGTTTGAACCCACCTCTCTTTTCGCTGTGGTGCAGGCACGAAGTACCTGCACTGGGGTCAGATATGTGGCGATTGGTGTCGATCGTTGCGGTTTCCGCTGGCTTTTCGTGGTGACGGTGGCTAGGTTCGGTGCCGATATGTAAGTGCCCCGGCAGGTGGTGGAACACCTCCGGGGCGTGGCACCGAAGGACATAGGCCTTCGAGGCAAGATTCACGGTACTCGCCGTGGCCCCTTCCGGGGCTCATCGCGGCTACTTCGGTGCTCCAACGAAAGGAGCATCCGATGCCCGCCAAGACGAAAAAGAGATCTCCGGCCAAGGCTCGTCGCCTGAGCCCGGGTGAGCTGGACGGCCTCGTCCTCGCTCATCTGATGGCGATGCTCCCCATGCCTCCGGGGCCTCGCCAGGACGACTATGGGACGAATACGGGGTGATAGCCTAGCGTTCGAATTTTCTCGTTCAAACGCACCTCGTACCCGGCAGGATGAGGTGGCTCATCAAGGAGGAGTGTCAGTTTGCGTCGTCTCGTTCCTACCCTCTCTGCGTTCCTGTGTCTTGCCCTTGGCGTCGTGGTACTCGTGCCCGTGGCCGCTGCCACCGAGTCAGACGACCCATGTTTTGGAGGCGTGATCGCCAAGACCGACGATGCGGGCAAGCTCACTGGGTCTGGTTGCACGGATGTCATCGTCGCGGGCGAACAGACGACGGCAATCGAGGGTGGTACTGGCGACGACGTCATCATCGGTGGGCCGAATACCGTGGTGATCTCGGGTGGAAGCGGCTGGGATTACATCGTTGCCAACAGCCTAAGCGCGGTGGTGTTCGGTGATTCCGGCGATGACGTTATTGACGCGGGCCGGGCACCGGCCCCCGGTGAGCTGAAGTCGACGAAGAGCTGCGGAAAGCACATGAAGCGGCGCAAGATCCGATCGAAGCGAATATCGAGCTCCGGCAAGAAGCGATCGACACGAATCCGCTGATTCAGCAAGTCATCGGTACTCCAGGTCCAGACATCGAATTGGACGAAGATCGGGTATCCGAGATCGAATCGCTCAACGGAGAAGTTGACGCGTACGCCCAGGCGACCAGTCGACGCGCCGAAACGCTAGGCGCTGTCCCACGCGCGGCTGCGATTGCTACCTCTCTCGTCACTATGGATCGGGATTGGACCAACCCTCCGATCTACGGGGATGGGGCCAATAACGTTCTCTTCGGCGGACGCGGAACCGACAAGATTTACGGAAACGGCGGAGATGACCTTCTTTATGGAGGCATCGATGACGACGAGTTGCGTGGCAACGAGGGTAACGATTACCTGCTCGGCGGTATGGGGACGGACGATGTTTATGGTGGACCGGGAGACGATGTCGTTCAGGGTGACGCCACCGGCGACAAGATGAGCGACCTGGCGGGTTCGGATGTTCTGAGCTTCGCGTCCGGCGGTGCTGATGGCTTCCCGACTGTCGACATGAGCGCCTATCCCAACTTCCCGACTGCGGGCTCGCCGGAGCGAGGCATATACGTGAATCTGGCAGCCGGTGTGGCCAACAACGGATCGATTGTCGGTGGCGGTGGTGGAACGGACTCCGCTTCGCCCAACCCCGGAGAAGGCACAGTCTTCTCGGATTTCGAGCACGTGGTGGGCACCCCGTTTGCCGACTACATCGTCGGGGATACCGGCGCGAATGTCTTGGAAGGTGGTGGCGGTTCCGATGTCATCAAGGGCGGAGGCGGCTCGGCCATTGATGTCCTGATCGGGGATGCGGGCGGAGACAACTTGACCGCGTCGTCAGGCAGCTGGTTGGCTGGTGGCTCGGGCGAGGACTATTGCGGAGGATCGACCGTAGTTGGTGAGTGCGAGGCGAAGCCCTCGAACTGGGTCGGTGTCCGTGACACCACCAAGATCAGTGTGGGAATGACGACCCAGACCTGGGCCGGGAATGTGAAGACGCAGATTTACCTGGCTGGCTCCAGCGCCGATGGATCTCGTAACGGTGAGGACGATGTCACGGTCACGCAGGTCGAGGATGGACTTGGAGCTCCTTCCTACTATTTCTCCACGGCATCTTCCTCCAGCAAGGGCCAGTTCTCGACGCTTCCTGAAGACCAGGTTCCGGGATGCAGCTATACAGCAACGCTGGTGATCTGTGCTCCGACGTACAACGCGGTCACGATGGTGCTCGCCGGATTCGGGGCGAACGATGAGATCGACATCTCGAACGTTTTCAAGATGACGAATCCCATCTTCCTGGGCGGGCTAGGCAACGACACCCTTACCGGCGGAAACTACACCGATGATTTCATGCACGATGGATCGGGCTCCGGCGCTGACACACTTTCAGGCAAGGCCGCTGATGACGGTTTCATGAATACGGACGGGATGGACACCTTTTGGGGTGCCGAAGGAGATGACCTGTTCGTGTCGAGCGGGGCTTGTCAAGGAGATTCTCTCGGGGGTGGTGCCGGCACGGATAGTTCATCTTGGGCTCAGTACCAGACGAGTTCTAGTCCTGGCGGCACCTATGGTGTGTTCGCGAATATCTCCACGGGGAACGTCGGAAAGAACGTCGGCGCGGCTTTGAGCTGTGGCGAGAGTCCGTTCAACTCGTTCGCCGGAGTCGAGGATCTAGAAGGGTCCAAGCACTGGGACGTGCTCCGCGGCGATGCCGGACAAAATCAGTTGATCGGTCGCGCCACTGGAGACCAGTTGAGGTCGTTCGAAAGCAACGACAGGGTTCTCGCGAACGCGGGCGACGATGACAACGTCGATTGTGGCGCGGCCACGTCCGACATCGCGATCATCGATTACCCGGCCAACGGTGCGGACTCCGATACCAACTGTGAGACCGTCGGTTACGGGAACCCGACCTTTGACGGGTGATGACAGCAGTTCTTCAGTCATCGTCGCAACTGCGGATGGTTCCTTGGGTTATAGGTGCATCATGTCGGCTCGGACTATCAATCGCGGCGTTCTTTTAGCGGCTTTGCTCGGGCTTTTCGCCTCCGGGTTGATCACGACCCGGGCGCAGGCGAGTTCCGATTTCGTGGTTGATCCGTCATTCGGAAGTCATGGCCTGGTGACAGGCCCCATCGGGCCGGTGGCGTTGTCCTCGCAGCCGGGTTCGCGTGCACTCGTTCGTGATGCGCAGGGCCGCGTGATCTTCGGGGCGGCTAGCGGTCCCCGGTGGCGAGTGTGGCGTTTGCTTCCCAACGGAAGTCTGGATCCTTCGTTCGGGGATCAGGGCGAAGTCGAGATCACGCGCTGGAGGGGATACGGGGCTTCCTCCGCGAATCTAACTTCGGCGGTGATCAGGCCTGATGGTCGGATTCTCTTGGTCGGGTTCTTGGGAAGTGTCGTAGTCGGAAACAACGTCCGCAAGGGCGACGCGTCGATGGTCTTGACCCAGCTCATGGCAGACGGGTCTCCTGACCTGTCTTTCGGTCAGATCGACGGGGGCAGGTACCTCGGGGGTTTGAAGGGGGCTGTTCGGGTGGCGCTTCAACCCGACGGGGGCTTCGTGGTTGGCGCTTTCCAGCAGATATTCCGGAACGGTCGAACCGACGATGGCGCCTTGTTTTGTTTCAAAGCTGATGGGACGATCGACCCGGACTTCGGCAACGGGGGAGAGCATCTCGCGGGTGTCACCATTCCCGGGGCGCCGGGGAAGCCGTCGAACGTGTTCGATGTCGACGTGTTGCCTGACGGTCGGATCATCGTGTCGGGGTCGGTCAGGGGCCGGCTGCTCGTGATGAAGCTCAACAGGGACGGCAGTCGCGATCGTTCGTTCGGGCACAAGGGTCAGGTGTCGATGCTGCCCGGTGGCAGAAGAGCGACCTACATCGCGGTGGCACGCAGCTTGGAAGTGGACAGGAAGGGCCGGTTGGTGGTGGCGGGTTTCGCCTTGCCGAAGGATTTTGAGAAGCAGCCGGAGTACGGGTTGGTGATGCGTTTCCGCAAGAACGGTCGTCTCGACAGGTCGTTTGGCAGGGCCGGCATCGTTCGCGTCTATGCCACGCCTCGGCGAGGGGAGAGATCAACTCGTCTTTCTGACGTGACGATCGATTCGAGGGGCGGGATCTGGGCGACCGGAAGCGCGGGCCGAGCCACAGGCGACCAGCATCACGCCATAGCGGTTCGTTTCCTGCCCGACGGGAAGAGGGATCGCCGCTTCTTCAAGAAGGGTGTCATGTCGATACGGCTCGGTCGGAGCAGCTCCAGCTTCGAGACGATCAATTCCGGACGCAAGATCTACATGTCAGGCCGCTATGACCGCGGTAACCAGGAACGGTTCTTCCTCAAGCGACTCAAACCCAGAGGGTGACGCTGAGTCGTCGACAATTGGAGCACGGATGCCTACTCATTGGATTCAACCTTTCGGTCTAAAGAAGTTTCTGTTTCTGGCGGTGTTCTGCGTGCTGTCGGGATTGTTCGCTTCGAACGCGTCGGCGGGGTTCTCCGGTGCGTCTTCGCTCACTCCCCCCGGGGTGGCCGTCGATGGCTCCTCGTTCGATGTGGGGAACCGCGGCTTCGCGATCGTCGCTTGGGTGAGCCCGTCCGGACGAGGCGAGGTCGAGAGTGTCTTCGTCAGGGTGCGCCAGCCTGGTCGACGCGGGTTCGGTGCTCGGCGGAAGCTAGGTCGGATGGGCGAGGGCTACGTCAGCGTTGGGGTCGGAAGGAGATTGAGCGTGGTCACATGGCCCGACCCGAACGGGAGGCTGCGAACAGCCGTCTACGGCCGGCACGGTGGATGGAGTCGAGTCCAGGCGGTCAAGGGCGCAACGACCACCGGGGCAAATCTCGATGTCGGGTCCGACGGCACCGTGATCCTGGTCGATGCTCAATCGCGTGGTAATGGTGATCCCAGGGCGAGGGTGATCTCATCCGTTCTCCTCCCAGGAGCGCGGAAGTTCTCGCGGTGGCGGAAGATCAGCACCCGCGCCGGAGCGGTGAGCTTCGAGTCCGATGTGGTTGCCGGGAGAGCCGGCCGCGGAACCATCGTCTGGTCGGGTCCTTGCCCGATGGGGGGCGGGACGAACGCGAGTTACGTCGATGTCCGTGGAACGAGATTCTCGAAACCGCGAGAGATCCCGAACTCGAGTTGCGTGCCATTCGATCTTGACCTGGAGCAGGACAACAAGGGCCGACAGTACCTACGGATCGGTGGCTCTCCGAAGATCTGGCTGGGCGTCAGGCTTTCCATACGGCAGCCGAACCGTCGGTTCTCGCGCATGCGGTTCGTGAGCACGCCCGGCGAGTTCACCGACGGGGGTGATCTCGCCGTCAGCCCCAACGGCCGTGTCACGATGGTCTGGGGCACCCAGGAGCCCGGCGGTCTGCCCAGGGCCTACGAGTTCGTGAGCTTCTCCCACGGACGATTCCCCGGCCCTCCCCGCGAGATCGAGGGCCTGCGACTTGACGTAACGAAGAAGCGAGACATCCTCTCCGATATCGCCCCGCTTCCCCGTGGTCGAATCACCATGCTCTGGAGGGAACACTGGACAGATTCACACGGTCGGTGGAGATTCAAGCTGGGAATCAAAGACTGGCGTCCCGGGACGCACTTCTCGATCCCCGACTATCGCTATCCGATAAGTGCCAAATACATCCCCTATCCGGCACGTATCCGCTCTGGCCCCGACGGGAGCACGATCTCCATCTGGGGCAAGGATGCCAATTCCGGGACGCAAGGCTTGAACTGGGTCCATTCGGTCATCTCAGAACCATGAATTGACGCACGAGAGACGGTGCTAGTCTGGTCGAGTCCAACTATCTCTTTAGAGGGGGAGCATGTCTCGAAGCGTAGTTATGTCCGTGTGTAGTTTTCTGGCGGCACTTTGTCTACTCTCGCTGGGGGTTCGGTCGATGGCGGCTGACACAAGTGGTAGTCAAGAGGCAGACGACAATGTTCTGTCTGCCGCGATCGCGGACATAGGTCCGATGGCCATGAAGAAATGGCCGGATCAGTATGGCTGGGTTCGGATCGAGCCGGGTCATCCCGAGAACGGAGTCGAGGTGGGTTTCACCGAGGGTGCCGCCGAGAAAGTATCTGAGATAGCCGAAAGCTTTCCGCAGCCTGAGTTGCTCAGGCCCATATCAGTTCCGCTTTCACATGTCGCGCTCAGGGCCCATATCAAGGAGATCGCCGGTGACAGGGAAGCGGCAAAATCGGGAGAAGGTCCCCTTGCCGACCTGGAAAGCCCTCATTTCGACCTGCAATCTGACGTTTGGAGCGGCAAGGTAGAGGCAATCATGCCGAAGGTTTCGCAGGAAACAAGAGACGTGTTCGAGAGAACCTATGGAGATCTGGTGGTTGTACAAGAAGGAGGGCTCGGACATCCCGCTTCATGCACAAGCCGAAAGAGGTGCGGCAAGGAGCTGAGGGCTGGGATCGCCGCCCGGAATCAGCCCTCATTCGACACATTCAAGTGTTCCGTCGGGTTCACGATCATGGTCGCTGGCGAGAAGCAGGTTCTTTCCGCGGCTCACTGCTCGAACCTGCCCTATGGATCGACCGGCGGAGCCCTGCCGTCTCAACATCGCTATCACGGCGAAGTCTTGCCGACCGAGTTCGGGACCGTGCAGGCCCATTACCTGTATGGGGGTGTGGACGCCGAGAGGATCAGCGTCAACGCTCCGTTCAACGCTAATCCTTGGATCTATCGCGAAGACACCGATCAGCAGTTTCCCGTGGAGTCCATGGGCACTTGGGCGGAGGTTGCCTTCGGTCAAACGTTGTGCCGCGCTGGACAGACCACCGGCCGCAGATGCGGCTATGTCACCAAAAAGGACTACACGCCGGACCGAGGGGGCACAGATTTCATTCGGTTCACTGCGTGCAGCGAAGGAGGCGATAGCGGCGGCCCGGTCTTCAACGGAACGAAGGCATGGGGAGTATTCGACGGATGGATCGATTCGAACGACCACGATCCGCATTGCGGAGATGGTGACGCGGTTCATTCATACGCCGGTGCGATCAACTGGGCACTGAACAAGCTCGGTGCCACGTTGGTCTACGCGCCGTAGGCAGTATCGGGGCTGCCGAGACAAATGATGTCTCGGCAGCCCCGGGTTGTTCCGATCTCCGAATGCCGGGTTCTGTCTCTAGGGAAGCCCGAACTGCTGTTGTGCCGCCTGGTCTGGACTCGGTGGGGGAGCGCTCGGTGTGCTGGTGGTCGGACTGGATGGCGCAGCCGGTGTCGAGGCCGTCGACACGCTTGATTCGACACTGAATTGAGAGCCGGCTGCTTGGTTGGCTTGGCGGGTTCTGGACCTGGAAGGGCGGGTCTTGGTTGACTTGTGACCGTTGGTCTTCTGTCCGGAGGTGGACGGTCGATTCGTCTGGGATCGTTCACGGCTGATGGTGGCGGGAGGTGGGGTAGTGGAGGCGGATCGTGTCTGTCGAGGTTGGGGCTGCGAGCGTTTCTGAACGGTCGGCCTCGAGTTCTCGTCGTGGTTGATCTACGTGGAGCCGGACCCCGGACAGCTGATCACTCCAAACACCGCTAGAAGCCAGCTCTTGGCTGAAGGGGAGCCGCTCCCCTGGGAGGAATGGGCGCTCGAATTCCGGACGAACCTCCCAAAACCCATCCGGAAGATGATGGAAGAGCTGCTTGGACGAGACAGCGAGGGCGACCATGCCGAGAACATCAAGGCAAGGCTCAAGAAGATCGAGGAACTTATACGGTTCACCCGGTACAGGAGGACGGCTGACGGAAGTACTAACACACGGCCGGGGAGGCCGCTGGCGGAGCTTCCGGTGAAGGCGATACCGATAAGGAGACCACTTCGAAGTCGGGCGGTGCTGGCGGCACCGCCGCGGATCTGTACGGAGCGTTCGTTGATGAAGACGGCGACCCGGCCGAGGAGCTGAGTCCTACGTCTCGGTTCCCGGACATCGAATGGGTTTCTGTGAGCAAGGGCACCAGAGACCCCGATGGTCCTCTGGAGGATCGAGCGGCTTCATACCAAAACAGCACTCAGAACGTGATCCTGATCAACGAGGATTTCCGGGTGTATACGGACCTGGTTGCACATTTCGTCCGCTCGTACGAGGGCCACCCCGGAGTAGAGCAAACCGTGCCCGAGGTGATTCGAGAGTGGTACTCCCAGCAGTTGGTTGAGGCGGTGATGGGGGTACTTGCCGTCAAAGGCAGCGCACGGTGGAACCCCACTGAGATCGACAAAGCGCTCTCTGAAGAGGCACTCACTGCGACCATCATGCCAAGGTACAACCTGTTTCAGCAGGTGTCACGGGTCCTGGGCACTAAGCTCGGAAGCCTGAAAGAGCGCGTAGAGGTATAGACAAGAGACACGCGAAGCGGGAAGATTGGCCCGCTTCGCGTCGTGTACTTATATCCCGGAGATGTGTCCACTACTCACCGGCCGTGTAGGAGAAGATGTGGCTTACAGCTCTATCTGACTGTTGAATTAAGGTGCGAAATCTGCGATAATGTCTATAAGACAGTCAGTGAACTGTCCGGTCTAGCGCGCTGAGGAGGTGATCCAGCGCATGAAGGTGTCAGTTGAATTAAACTACTGGACAGTAATCTTGGTATTCGTCCTGGTTCAGTTAGCTATGTAGTACGAGCCGGTCTTGACCGGCTATCTCCGCATCAGTTCGGCTGCGGAGCAGCAGGGAACAATCCGCCAACCCAATCCAGGTCATGCGGATCGGCCCCGCCAACCGCTGCCACGGTTGGCGGGGTTCTTTCCCGTCTGCCCGCTAGGGTCTTGCCAGCATGACGGTGCTGGCCTTGGAGATCAGCGATAGATCAGCCGTGGCCATCTTTCTGGCCCTGGTCTCGCCCGGGTACACGATCTACCGTGACCGAAAGCAGGAGCGCAAGGAGCGGCGGAAGCTTCTCCTCAACTTCCCCACTGTCATGCCGCTCGACTTTGGTGAGGGAGACACCGGGATAGACATCAGGATCACGAACGGTGGAACTAGCCTCAACCTCATCATCCGAGTGGAAATGCTGACGGCCAACGAGAAGGAAGCTCGGGTCAACCTCCCCGATGACTTCGGCAACGGCAATCAGCCGATGGAGACCAAGCCGCTTTTTGTCACCAAGGCAGAGGTCAAGACGGCTCAGGCGGTGTACCAGTCCACGGTCACCGGGATCGCGGCTCTCGACATCTACCGGCAATGGAGCTACGCGCCCACCCAGGAGTTCGTCCCTCCTCGCCGCGAGCTTCCCAAGCACTTTGACGCCCTCATCTTCTGGTACCGGCTCCGGTACTGGCATCCCAAGAAGAGAGTAAGGATGGTCCGCTTCTACAAGGCGATGTCTGAGGCCATCTACGGCAAGTGACGGTTTGGGTTCCGGCTGGCCGCTAGTCTGAGGTGGCGTCTCCGACAACCAGTCCGACGGGAGAGTCATGGAAGCACCGACCTACGAAATCGAGCCGCGCATCATAGACGCGAGCATGTACGACTTCACTGATCCAAGGATGGCCATCTGCATCGTCCTGACGAACGGCCACCGGCACTTCATTCGTGAGGTGGACCTTGACGATCTGAAGAGGATGATCCGCGATGGGACGGCCACCTTCTTTCACCGGCACATCCAGAACGAAGACATCGGCATGACTTACGTCGGGATCAACTGTGGTCAAATCACTACCTTCTACACCGTGACCACGCCGGACGACGTGTCGGCTACAGTTGGACCCTTCTAGATGTCGACCCTCTCTGCTTAGGCTGAGCGGATACGACTGACTGTCTCCTCGTAGCCATAGGTCAGGCCTTCAACTACATGATCTGAATGAGGAAGCCTTCGCCGTTCCGGCGGCGCGATGAGGTTCCGTGAAATCCATTTGCGGAAGCGTAGGGATGGGGTGATACATCTTCGGCGACTAGTCGATCACTAGCGGTTGACGATACCGGCCCCGCCTCCTTCGTGGCAGTCGATTTGAACCGACTTATCTTGCGTTCAATTTTCAGGCACTCGACGATCGAAGTGCCTGGAATGCCCGCGTATGGTCCTCATATCGACACATATCTGGTTCAAGGCCGGTGTCCTGTCTTTCACAAAAGCCCTGCTAGCGGGCCACTTTTTCGAGGACCGCCGTGGCAGCGAGGTCGATTGTGGTCCAGGCGGTCGCGGGTTCGAATCCCGTCGTCCAACCCTCCTGGAAACCTCAGCGACCAGCGCGCTTTGCCTCGAAAGCGAGGCTGGCGGAGCAGCGGGCCGGGCCGGCGTAGTTGAACAGCCCTCGGGTGACCTTGCCGCCGACGATGCGGAGGCGAAGCGAGGTGCCGTAGTTGCTGCCTCTTGCGGAGGTCTGGAGGATGCCGTTGCGCGGGATCTTCCGGCTCGGGAACGAGTAGGTGTTGGTCGAGTAGGTGTAGGGGTCGGGGAACCCGCCGCAGCGGGTGGTCATCGTCCCCGTCCAGCCGATCATCCGGCCGCCCCGCACGTCGAACCGGACGTTGCCGCTCGGGCTGCGATAGCTGCCGGCCAGGGGTCGTCGCGGTGGCTTGACCCGGACTACCCGGAGCTTTCGCACCGCTCGGGTGCTGCCGTCGCCGACCACGATCCTCAGGCTCGTCTTCTTCTGGCGGCCGGTCAGGCGCACCGGCACGCTGGCCGATCCGGAGGATTCGCTCGCGAGCGGCCCGGTCCGTTGCGACCTGACCCGGATTCCCTTGCCGGAGCCCTTGACGGTCAGCTTGCCGGTCGCCACCTTGCCCGCGTTTCGGAAGGAGACCCCGATCCGGGTCGCGACGCCAGGGACCAGTCGCAGCGTCTTCTGCTTCTGGCCCAACAGGTCAACCCTGGTGACGCTGAGCCGGGGCGACTCTCTGGTGTCGACCAGCGGCGCGACGAAGGCGTCATACGTGGCGGTCGGCGGCGTTCCGGAGAAGCTGTCGTCGAGGAAGACGGCAACGCATTCCCAAGGCCGGGATGGGGTCGGGAAGTAGTCGGGGTTGTAGCCGACGAACTCGTAGCGGGTGCCCCAGTAGTCGCCGGTATCGGTCGTGAGTAGGGCAGCCAGCTCGCAGACAGTTCCCTTTCTGTGACCGAAGCCCAAGTTCAGCTCGGCATCGGGGTCACTGGTCGGAACTCCGGCGAGGGTGACCGCTCCGTTGACGAAGTAGGTCGGCGTGGATGTTCCCTGCCCATAGGTCTCGACCTTGATGGTCGCGCCGGCCAGCTGCCGTCCCGGCACCGAAGAGGTCGGCATGCCGCCCGCCCGGTTGGCGACCGTCAGGTTGGCGTCTTGTCTGACCAGGACTTCGGCTCCGGCCGAGATCGAGGCGGAGCCCCCACCTTCGGGCGGCAGCGGGAAAGAAGGCAGGGACGAGGCCTGGGCCGGCGTCGCGACCGCGGCCAGCATCACGCCAGCCGAAAACGCAGCGGCGAGCAGTGAGTGAGCCAACACGTTCTTGTGTCCCCTGCGGAAGATCAATGCCTCATCGGGAAGATAGACAGATTCGCCTTTCTCCAAACCGCCGGCGGGTTGGTTGTGGTCTAGCCGGTCCTGGACGGCTCGTGGCCTCGGTGCTCAGGGGGCAGAGGCATCGTCGATGAGGTCGACGATCTCGTCGTAGCCGCGGTCAGCGGCGAGATCGCGTGGCAGGACGCCGTCGCCGTCGGGGATCGATGGGTCGGCGCCGGCTGCGAGCAGCATCCTCACCACTTGGATGTGGTCGGCGGAGCCGGTGCCGAGCACTATCGCCTCGTGTAGCGCGGTCCAGTTGAGGTTGTTGACGTGATTCACCGGCACACCGGCATCGAGCAGGATGCGGACGGTCGAAACGTGCCCATGTTCGCTGGCCGGGATCAGCGCGGTGCCGCCATAGCGGTTGGTGCTCGTCACGTCGGCGCCGTGGGTCAGGGTGAGCTTCAGGATGTCGTCGAGCCCCTCGGCCCCGGCGTAGAGGTAGGCCGAGTCCTGCATGTCGTCCTTGGCGTTCGGGTCGGCCCCGGCGGCCAGCAGCGCACGCACCGCCTCGAGATCGCCCGCCTTGGTCGCGGCGACCACGGCCGGTGTGCCCTCCTCGTCGCGGGCCTTGGCGCCATCGTTCTGCGTCATCGCGTTCTCCTTGTTCGTCGGCTCCGCGGCAGCGCCTCCCGAGTCATCCTGTCCCGACGCGCAGCCGGCGATCACCGCTGCGAGAGCCACCACTGCGGCGGCGACGGCCAGTTGTATACGGCGGGTAGGCATCGGCAGGTCAGGTCACCGGGCAGGGGCTCGTTCAGGTATACGCTCGCCGAACCTGGCTGTCAATTCGGGAGCGTCACCTGCCCGTCGCCTGGTGTGATCCGGCTTCGCCCAGCTAGAGGCCGGCTTCTTGGAGGAGCGCGGCGGCTGTGGTGCCGAGCGCCGTGGCGATCAGTGAGAGCCGCGGAACCGTGATCGCGGCCTCGCCACGTTCGACTATGCCGATGTAGTTGCGTGTGATGCCGGTGGCCCCGGCGAGGTCCTCTTGGGTGAGGCCGAGCTCGGCTCGGTGGCGGCCGATCGTGCTTCCCAGTGCCAGCAGCTGCGTTTCGGTGGGCTCCGGCACCGCCGAAGCATCGGATGCGGCGGCCTTGCTGTCTACCACATATAGTTGGTATATTGGTAGAGATTTCCCGAGTAATCGGGGATCTGACGAGGGGTGACTGTCTGATTTTTGTAGGGCGTCAGGGGCAGATCCCACCGCTCTGAAAATACCCGGGTGCGCCGAAGGGGAACTGGCGCACCCGGGTCTCTCTCCGTCGCGGCATGTCTCCAGCCACCAGAATGCCCAGAGACCATGCACTTCACTTCTGAAAGGCGCCTCGACGAAGGCATCCTCGAGCGGGGCTTCACCCTCGGCGATATCCCGGGGATCCTCTGGACGCCGCCGTCCGCATCCGCTCCCGTTCCGGTCATCCTGATGGGCCAGCCCGGCGGGATCGGGATGCAGCGAATGTATCCCCGCCTGGCGGCACGGGCACGCAGCTGTGCCGCGCAAGGTTTCGCCGCCGTCTCCATCGAGTTGCCCGGGGCGGGAGACCGGCCCCCGGTGCCCGGGGCGGAAGAGGCGCGAGCGGACCTCGGGCGCGCGATCGCGGCCGGCGAGCGTCCTGGAGAGGATGTCGTGGATCGACTGATCCTTCCGCTCGTCGAGAAGGCGGTCCCGGAATGGCAGACTACGCTCGACGAGGTGCTCGCTCTTCCCGAGATCGGGGATCGGGTCGGAATCTCCGGTGGGGTGATCGCGATCGGGACACGTCTGGCCGCGATCGAATCGCGCATCGCGGCGGCCGGCCTCTTCGCCGGCAGCTACGTGCCGCGCAGGACGATGGAAGAGGCTCGTCAGGTCACGATCCCGCTACACGTTCTCCTGCAGTGGGATGACGAGGGGAACGACCGGCAGACGGCTCTCGATCTCTTCGACGCCTTCGGGTCGACCGAGAAGACCCTCTATGCCAACATGGGCGGCCACACGGGCGTTCCCCGGTTCGCGGGAGAAGACGCCGCGCGATTCTTCGCTCGGCATCTGTCCCCGAGTGCAGGGGCCGCCCGTGAGCGGCCCCTGTGAAGCCGGCGAGTCGGGGTGCTCGCCGAGATTTCCTAGAGGTGGACGGCGACCACGTCCGCGATGCGGCGGCCGTTCTTCGCGTGCCAGGTCACGGTGACCTTCTTGGCCATGTACTTCTTCTTCTTGAGGGATGAGCAGGGCATCGAGTTGCCCATCTGGCCCTTGCTGTAGCCGCAGTCGGTGCTCTTGCCCACGACGTAGGTGGCGGTGCCCTTCTTGTTCTTGACCTTCAGCTTGCCGGCCTTGAAGGAGACCGTCTTCCCATCGATGGTCTTCGGGGTGGGGGCGGCGGTGGCGGTGCTGACACCCATCGAAAACAGGGCGACGACGGCGACGGTGAGCACGGAGAGATTCAGTTTCATCCAGGAAATCCTTTGGTTCTTTGCCCGATTGGCAATTTTGACTCGCGGGATCCTAGAGCAGATGGTTTCGGCGGCCGAAGCCCGGTCTCCGATTCGCTTTCGGCCTGGGCGGGTACTGCCGATGCGATGGAGCGACCGTAGTCCGATGGGGATGATCGTGCTGGAGGGACTGTCCGACATGAGGAGGTAGGAACGCGGATGAAGCTCGGCCCTATTCGAAGCGGTAGCCGTCTTGGGCGGCCCCTGTTGCTGGCGTCGCTCGTGGCGCTGGGACTGTTCGCCTTCGCCTCTCCGGCGCAGGCGGCGTTCGGGTTGAGTGGTCTCGCGGCCGCTCCGGCGAACACGGACGCGGGGGCGCATTCGGACTTTCACACCCATCTCGAGATCACCTCGCCGGAGGACCAGCTGCGCGACCTGACGGTCAGCCTGCCGCCGGGCCTGTCCGGAAACCCGCAGTCCGTGCCGAAGTGCTCCGCCGCGGAACTGAACGCGGACAACTGTCCCGCCGGGTCCCAGATCGGGACGACCTCGGTCCATCTCACCACCCTGTCGCTGGTTCCGTTGACCGTCGACGGCAGCGTCTACAACGTGGTCCCGGAGGCGGGAGAGCCTGCCCGTCTCGGGATCGTCCTGCGCCCGCCGGACCCCACCCATCTGCTCCTGCCGCCGATCATCCAGCAGGTCCAGGTGAAGCTGCGCTCCGACTTCGGTCTCGACACGATCCTCACCGACCTGCCTCAGAACGCCTCGGTGCTCAGTCTGATCCCGGTAGGGATCGCGATCAACTCGATCGACCTCGACCTGGACGGCGCCTTCATGAGCAACCCGACCTCCTGCGGCACCAAGACGACCGGGTTCGCGGCCCGCTCTTGGGCGATGGCGGAGGACGCCCCGGCGGCCACCGGCTCGACCACCTTCGAGTCGACCAACTGCGCGGCGCAGCCGTACGACCCGAAAGCCAGCCTCGACATCGACGGGAACGGAAGCCCGCTCGCCGTGGACTCGCGACCGACCGTGACGTCCGTGATCACCCAGGCCGCCGGCGAGGCGAACAACCAGCGGGCGGCGGTGCTGCTGCCGGCCGCGCTCGGGGTCGATGGAAATCGGTTCAGCCAAGGCTGCCAACCGGCCGACTTCGAGGCCGGCTCCTGCGCCGAGGCCAACCAGGTCGGCAGCGCGACGGCGGTCAGTCCGCTGCTCGACTCCGAACTGTCCGGCCCCGTCTACGTGATCGCCACGGCCGGCCTGCCGGAGCTCGGGGTCGACCTGAAGGGCGCGCTCCCCCTGAAGATCATCGGCACCTCCGGCTTCAAGGACGGGCGCGTCGAGACGGTCTTCGAGGGGCTTCCGGACCTGCCGCTCTCGCGTTTCGAGCTGACTTTCCCGGGCGGGCCCACGGGTCTGATCCGAGTTCTCGGGGACGTCTGCGCCGAAGCCTCGACCTTCGATGTCGACTTCACCTCGCAGGCCGGTCAGCAGCTGAGCCGGACCCTGCCCACGACCGAGCACGGCACCTGCCCGGGCGGCGGAGGAACGGGTCACGGCACCAAGGTCAAGAAGCCTCAGGCTCGGATCCAGGTCAGGGGAGCGAAGCGTCACCGGCCTCGAGCATCGATCCGGGTCAAGTCCGGTGGCGCCCCCATCCGCGCCGTCCAGGTTCAGTTGCCACGCGCGCTGAAGCTGCGCCGCGGTGCCGTCAGACGCATCGTGGCCAAGGCGGACGGCAGGCGTATCCGAGGGAAGAAGCTCATCGCGAAGGGCCGCATGCTCAAGGTGCGTGGCCTGCCGGGCAAGGGCGCCCGTGTCCTGACCGTGGCCATCCGCCCGGCGGCCATCGGCAGACCGAGGAGCGCGCGCATGGGGCAGAAGCTGACCTTCCTGCTGAAGGTCGCCCGGCCGGGGCAGAAGCCGGTCAGTCTGAGGGTCTCGACCCGCGCCAGAAGGTAGATGGCGGAGGGCTGAAAACCCTGTGCTAGGCTGCCGCCACTCACGGATGCGGGGAACCTGGTGCGAATCCAGGGCTGACGCGCAGCGGTGTGGGTGACAACTGGATCGTCAGTTCCACTGAGCCGAGAAAAAGAAGGCTTGGGAAGGAGATCCGGGAGGTTGAACCCGAGCCCGAATATCCGGCCGTGACGAACGCAAATGCCTCGCGAAATGGGCGGCGTGCCGGATTCCAGGGTCTTCACGGTCCTCCGTTCGAGCCGTCCGAGAAAGACAGGTTCGAACATGATTCTCCTTGGGTTCACACGGCGCATCGCCAGGACGATGGCCGCACTCACTCTCCTCGTAGTCCTCGCATTCGGATTGGCGGCGACCAATGCCGCGAATGCCGACGCCGCCAAACGAGCGGATGCCTCCTGGATCCGGGTCAACACCACCGCGCAGGGCCAGCTTCTCGCCAAGCTGCGCGAGAGATTGGTGAGCGACTATGGCCAGGCCGAGGGCGACTACGACTACGGCGTGGTCGAGAAGCTCGCCGTCAGCGGGACGCTGAACGCCCAGGACTACACGGACCTGCGCAACGCCGTGTACGCCGGCGACGACGTCGAGAAGCTCGACCTGTCGGGCGTGGTCGACCCGTCGACCCAGGTTCTGAGCGGCATGACGGCACTGACCGACGTGAGCCTTCCCCCGGTGGGCGCGTACACGTTGGCCAACCCGTTCCAGGGCGACGTCAACCTCCGGAACGTGGTGGTGGCCGCCGAGACGTACACCTTCGGCTCGGCCACGACCTTCAACGGCGCGACCAGCCTCCAGCGGATCGTCTTCCTGCACCCGACCAAGCCGCCGACGACCTCGCTGACCGCCGCGACGTTCGCGGGGTCGAGCAACGCCGACCCGACCAACCGCACGGTCACGGCGGTCGTGCCGGACAAGACCCGGGGCGACTACGACAGCGCGGCCTTCACGCAGTACTTCACGAATGTCGTCGAGACGGCCGATGCCGGTGACTTCGCCGAGCTGCAGAACGTCATCGACGAGGCGGCGGCCATCGACGGGAGCAGCGCGGCGGCTGATTTCCGCTGGGAGATGCTGCAGGGGGCGATCGACGACGCCAGTTCGGTTCACGACGACGCGGCATCGACCGGCGCCGAGATCTACGGGGCTCGCCTCGTTCTCCAGACCGCGATCAACCGCATCGGCGTGGCCGATCTGGGCCTCTCGCTGAAAGTCACGCACGGAGCGGACGTCACCCTGTCCTGGAAGAACGGCACCGCTCAGCACTACGCCGAGTTCACCCCTCATCCGGTGGCCAAGGTCGACTCGCTCTCCGATGACGACTACGACATCTATGTCCCGACCGTCACGATCCCGTACGTCTCCCAGAACATCGCCTCGGCGGTGATCCACGGCGAGACGGACAAGGTCGCGAAGATCTTCACGACCTCGGCGGCGACGGCCAACGCCCAGTACACCCTCGACCTCACGCCGTTGGACGAGCGGGAGGACACGGCGCTGCTGATCCCCGGCCTGGGCGCCGGCGACAACCGTGGCCTGTACACCAACCTGGACAACACGGGCGTGGTCAACCTGAACGTGGGCCAGCACTTCGATCTCGACACGTTCCGCACCCAGCAGGCCCAGCTCGATCAGATCAACAACCTGTTCATCGAGCCCGACTACGCCTTCGACGTCTCGGGTGACAGCGTCACCACGCAGGGCATCGGGCTCGACGGCCGTCGTCAGCTGCGGATCATCGGCGAGCAGCCGGGCGTCAGCGTCATCAAGGTCACCTACGGCCCCCTGCACTACCTGGCCGCGAATGACAATGGCACCCCCGGCAACACGAACTGGTCGTTCAACGGCATCGACCCGCAGAACACCGGACTCGTCGTCGTCAACGTCGGCGGCGACGGAAACACCTTCGACACCGGCATCGAGATCCGGAACGAGCTCGACACCTACTACTTCGACAAGACCGTCGGGGAACGTGACTTCACCTTCACTCCGGCGGCCGGCACGACGGTGCGGGTGCATGACCCCCTGAACGTCAGCCCGTGGGGCAGTGGCTGGCACAGCTACGAGACCGCGCCGGACGGCAGCTTCACGGTCGCTCTCAAGGGCGGCCGCAACATCATCGAGCTGACCAACGACGGCAAGGTCGAGTATCGCGTCGTGCGGGCCAAGGGCGTGGACGTGGCCGTCGCCAACACGACCGACCCGGGCCGGCCCTTCGAGGCGGGTGACACCGCCCGCGTCTCGATCACCGGCATCGAAGGCGGGATCGAGAAGCTCGGCGGCATCTACAACCCCGCGTTCGTCGCGGGCACCAAGGCCAAGCTGACCTACTACGACGGCGACGGCGCATTGGTCAGCAACGAGGCTCTGCAGTACCAGACCGCCATCACCGCCTTCAACGTCGACTACACCTACACGGGTGACGGCGACAAGGCGCTGAACGGCGACATGTCCATCGGCGGCCTCGGCGCCGAGTGGCCGTACCACCGGCAGATCCCTCTGGAGGGCAAGCCGGCGAACCTGGCCGCCGTCGCGATCGGGCCGTACCACTTCGGTGGCATGCCGCCGATCTACGTGCACGGCGACGAGGTCAGCACCGTCCCCGGCGCTCCGGGCGTGCCGACCGGCCTGCAGGTGGCCTACGGCAACGGCTCGGCCGAGGTGTCATGGGCCGCGCCGACGTCCACGGGCGGCCTGCCGGTCAGCGGCTACCGCCTCCGCTACTCCAGCGACGGCGGCGACACCTGGGAGACCGAGACCTTCGGCCCGGGCACGACCCAGACCGTGCTGACCGATCTGGACAACGGCACCGAGTACGAGGTGCAGGTGTCCGCCTTCAACAGGTCGAGCGAGGGTGGCTACACGGCGTCGCAGACCGTGACGCCGCGAACCGCGCCGGGCGTTCCGACAGGCCTCGAGTTGGCGCCTCAGCACAACGCGCTCGATGTGTCGTGGACGGCCCCGGACAGTGGTGGCTCGGCCATCACCGGATATCGCCTGCGGTACTCCTCCGACGCCGGCCAGACCTGGACGGCCCAGGACCACGGTGCCGAGACCCAGCAGACGCTGACGGGTCTCGCCCACGGCACCTCCTACGAGGTGCAGGTCGCCGCGATCAACGCCGAGGGAGTGGGGGACTTCACCCCGTCGGCCACGGCCACTCCCGTGAAGGCGGGCGCGGTCCTGGGGGTACCGTCGGTCGAGGATCTGGCCACGACCAGCGCAAAGATCGTGATCGACGTCGACCCCGGCGATCTGGACCAGCGGATCACGGTCGAGCACTCGGTCAACTCGGACCACAGCGATTCGTCGGTCAGCACGGCCGAGAGCGTCGCGGCGGGCGCGGGCAACGCCGCGGTCGTGGTCTCCCTGACCGGACTGGCCCCCGACGAGACGTACTACTACCGCGTCCTGGCGACGGGGTCGGACGACGACGTCGTCTCCACCGGGTGGGATTCGTTCACCACGCGGAAGCCGGACGCGCCGACCGTGTCGCTGACCGCGGACGCGGCCGACCTCCGGGTCGGGGACACCGTGAAGCTGACCTGGTCCTCGGGCGATGCCGAGACGGTGACCGCGAGCGGCGACTGGTCCGGTCCGAAGGCCGCCAGCGGCACCCAGGACGTCGCGCTCGACCGGGCGGGTGACTTCAAGTTCACCCTGACCGCGACCGGCGACGGCGGCGCGACCACGGCCTCGGTCGACCTCGAGGTGGCGCTCGCGCCGGCGACGCTCACCGTGAAGGCCCCGACCGGGCTGGTCCACGTGGGGCGTGACGCGACCGTCGCTGCCACCGGCCTGGCCGCCGGCGAGGCCTATCGGATCACGATCGGCGGGATCACCGTCGGCAGCGGCGTGACGCCCGATTCCGGGTCACTGTCGAGAGCGGTGACCGTCCCGGCCAAGCTGCGCGACGGCGCCTTCCCGGTCCGGGTCGACGGGTCGCTCGCCGACCGGGCCGGCTCGACCAGCCTCCGGGTCGTGGCCGCCAAGAAGCTCACCGTGAAGGTGGCCAAGGCCAAGGTCCGCAGGGGCAAGAGGCAGCGGGTCTCGGTGTCCGGCCTGGCCGCCTACGAGCCGGTCCGGATCCTCTACCGGGGCAAGAAGATCGCGGTCCGCAAGGCATCCGGGAAGGGGACCGTCACCCGGGCCTTCGCGGTCGGCCGGTCGATCGGCGTCAAGAAGATCAAGGTGCTCGGAATCACCAACGATCGCACCGGCGCCAAGGCCTTCAAGGTCACCAGGTAGCCCAGCGCACACGGGAACCGCGGGCCGTCCGCCACCCATGCGGTGGCGGACGGCCCCGAAGCGCCCAGATGGAAGTGGGGTGATCCGCGACTTCCACTCAGGAAATGCAGAGTGCTAAGTCCTTTGCTACGTTTGCATTAGGTGCACCTAATTAGGTGTTCCTAACACCCAGTCAACGTATCAAGGAGGAAACAAGGCATGAAGAAGACCAACCTGGTTCGGCCGCTCGCGGCCGTCGCCACTCTGGTCGCGGCGATCGCGATGCTGATGAGCTTCAGCGTCGGTTCGGCCATGGCACAGTCACTCACCTCGGTCACTCCCACCACCATCGATGTCAGCTCGGATCTGCCGGTGACCATCGACGTGGAAGGCGAGGACTTCGGCTCCTACGACCCGGAGGAGATCGCGGTGGGCATCTGCACCGTGAGCGGTTACCCGCCCTACGGCATCCCGGCCTGCGGCGCCTTCGCGTCGGACGTCGCCATCGACCCGTTGTCGGGCGACCTGACCGCCTCGATCGACCTGGACAGCACCGTCATCGTCGATGACCACTTCGGCCTGCCCGGGCACACCACCTCGCCGACGTTCGACTGCTTCGCGGGAAGCGCGTCAAACCTCTGCGAGGTAGTCGTCGCCCACCACCCCAGCGGCGGCAGCCAGACCATCCTGGACGACCAGCTCCTGACGTTCGTCCCCTGACCTGAAGCCCAGCCGTCGGCCCGTGAACCGCACGGGCCGACGGCCGCTTCATCCGCCGCCCAATCGATTCACAGCAGGGAGATCCGATCCGAATGTTCCGCCACAGCACCGACCGTCGCCTCATGCCCGTCCTCGCGCTCGCCTGCGCCCTGATCGCGATCGCGATGGCGTCAGCGCCCCGGCCGGCCGATGCCGCTGTCGTCGACATCTCCGAGGGTGAGGTCGCGTGGGGCTTCAAGCAGTCCTGGCGGAACTACGCCGGCCCCGGAACCGTGACCGAGGGAGCCGGCGTGAACGAGGACGGCACCTACCGCTTCCCGGTCGCGTCCGGGACCTTCGACGACGAGACCGACACGACCGTCCTGGAGCTCTCGGGTCGGGTTCAGTGGCAGTCCTACCCGAACTTCTACGGCGACGGCAAGTACGGCCTGGACACGACCCTGACCGACCTGCGGGTGATCATCAGCCCGGAAGAGCAGGTGATCCGCGGCACCCACATCGGCTACCTCCAGGACGATCCCAACCACCAGCTCCACGAGTTCGAGAACCAGGTGATGGCCCGTCTCGACATCGCGGGCGCGACCACCTCCTTCGAGGACGGCAGGGCGAGCTGGTCGGACGTGCCGGCGGTGCTCGGCGCCGGCATCGCCTTCTATCCGGAGGGCACCGCCGCCGATCCGGTCTCGATCGAGTACGAGGGCCCCGGCGGCGTGCCGGACCTCGGTGAGCACTTCGGTCGGCCCGGCGAGGTGGTCGTCGATCCTTCAGGGCGCTGGGTCTCGCCCAACGCCAACCAGACCATCAGCCGGCAGGGGCGCAAGATCTTCGTCTCCGCCGGGGGAGAGATCGTCCACGTCGCCGAGATGAACGGCGGCACGACCGCCTCGGCCGCGATGACCGTGACCGCCCTGGACGCCCAGACCATGGAGCCGGTCGGTTCGCCCCTGGTCGTGGACTACCCCTACAACCAGGGCACCTACTTCAAGCTCGGCTTCGATCCCGGTACCGACACGATCTTCTACGTCACCGGGCGCGACGGGGCCGGCGGCAACGAGACCACCGTACGCAGCGCCCGGTGGGATCCCGGCAGCGAGAGCTACGAGCCGGGGGTCGTCGGTCGGCTCGATGACGCCACGGGCAACATCGTCGGCTCGGTGACCTGGAACCAGGTGAAGGGCGAGCTGGCGGTGATCGCGCGCCCCGCGAGCTCCAGCAACATCTTCCACAAGGCGGACTTGGTCAGGTTCACGACGGACGGGACCGGCTGGCAGAAGCACGCCTCGCCGCTGCTGCTGCCGTCGGAAGGCCCCTACGCCGACACGAGCAACACCACCTCGCCGTGGGGAGAAGCGAGCCCGGTCTCCGATTTCCAGCCCCTGGCGGTGGCTCGCGACGGCTCGTACATCCACGCTCCGGGCAGCAGCTCGGCGAGTCTCGCGGCCGGCGGCAAGTATGCCTATCCGGCCCTGAGGATCGAGGTCGACGGCTCCGGCGACGCGACCGTGAGCCCGATCCCCGGAACCCTGATCGGTGATCCCGCCTCGTCGACCCACTGGTTCTCGTCGGCCCGGTCCGGGGCCGACGGCTCGGTGATCCTCCACTACACGGGCACCGACTCGCCCGCCTACCTGCGCGTCGACGTCGGCGAGGACGGAGAGCTCGTGGTGGGCGAGGGCGTCTCGGCTCCCCAGGGCCCCCTGGAGGCCAACCTCTTCGGCGCCTCGATCGCCGGGGATCCCGAGCGGGGCTGGGAGTGGGTCACCGACCACGCCGACCCCGAGGGCTACACGATCAACGTCCTCGAGGACGACGAGATCCTGAGCCGGATCGCATACCCCGACTTCATCCGGCAGGCGGGCGGATACCCGATGATCGCCACCGGCACCGACGGCTCGCTCTACTTTCCGGTCGACGACGCGGCGACGGGTCGTCGCGGGTATCAGCGTCTTGCGGTCGCCGGAGTCCTGCCGCGGTTCGTCGGGCAGCCGGAGTCGGCCGACGTCGAGCTGGGGGTGGGGGAGGACTCGGAGAACGTCTCCTTCACCTCCACCGTGGCCGGCGGCGATCCGGCCCCGACCAGGCAGTGGCAGGTGCGGCGCGTCGGCGAGAGCGCATTCACGGACCTCGAGGGCGAGGATGACGAGACCCTCACCGTCGCGGCCGGCCCGGGCCTGGACGGCAACGAGTACCGGGCGGTCTACACCAGCCCGGCCGGCAGGATCGCCTCGGACTTCGCGCACCTGGGCGTGTCCTTCGCGCCGAGGGTGACGCTCGACCCCACCGATCGATCCGTGCTGGAAGGAGAGGACGCCACCTTCCTGGTCGCGACCGAGGCCAACCCGGAGGCCGAGATCACCTGGCAGCGGCGTCTCGGCGACCAGGGATGGCAGGACATCGGCGGCGGCGAGCCCGGCTACGCGCCCAACGGCAGGGCGCTGGTGGTCGAGGATGCGACCGCCGCGCAGTCCGGGGAGAGGTTCCGCGTCCGAGTCGAGAACTCGATCGGCACCGCGTACTCGGCCGAGGCCTCGCTGGAGGTCGTTCCCGAGCTGACCGAGCCGGTGACCTTCGGCTCGGGGACCATGGACTGGGGATTCGCCGAACGCTGGCGCTGCTACGTCGTCGGCTCGATCGCGAGAGGCGCGATCGAGGTCTCGGGTGGGGTCACCCGCGTCCCGGGAACCTTGGCTGAGGGAACGCTCTGCGCCACCGGCAACGCCGGTTCCGAGGCACTCCGCTTCCCGGTCCGGGGCGGATCCTACGATCCGGCCACCAAGCGGCTGGAAGTGAAGCTGGACGGAAAGGTGCGCTTCTGGGGGCACGCCCACCACGTCCCCGGCAACACGACGCCGCAGCTCGACACCACCTTCTCCAATCTGCGTCTGGTCGCGGAAGGGGAGAGCGGTGCGCTCTACGCCGACATGGTCGGCCTGGAACGGGACACCGGGAAGACGGTGAGCCGCGCCGGGCTCGCTCTGGTCGACCTGGACCTGTCCGGGATCTCGCCGGAGCCGACCGCCGACGGTCTCTCCTGGAACGCGATCCCGAGCGCCCTCAGTGCGACCGGGAAGGTGGCGTTCGAGGACTACCCTGTCGGCGAGACCTTCGATCCCGTTTCCATGAACCTGGTCTACGGCACGCCGAAGACGGATCCGCCCACGGAGCCCGCCGCCCGCAGGCCCGTCCTGTCGGTCGTCAAGCGAGCGCGCGTGCGCGGCCGGACGGTGAGGGTCGGTCAGGTCCGATGCCTGAAGGGCAACGGCAAGGCCTGCCTCGTCAAGGCGAGCAGGCTGGTGCCGTTGCGGATCGCCGGCAAGAGGCACGTCGGCCGGGTGCTGGCCCCGAGGCGCGTGGCGGCCGGAAAGCGGGCCGTCCTCAGGTTGCGGATCCCGCGCGCGGCGGTGCGGAGCCTGAAGGGTCGCCGGGCCTCGGTCAAGTTCCGGATCGTGGCCCGCCAGCCCGGCGCCCCGGCGCTGATCCGAACGGCTCGCGTGGTCTTGCTCGGGAGGGGGTGAGCCGGCCCGGCCGGGGCGGGAAAAGGAGGCTGCGATAGTGGAGGTATGGCTGTCAAGCGCATCATCCCCTACTACGAGTCATCCGATCTCGAGGCGACGCGGGCCTTCTATACGGGCGTGCTCGGCCTGGAGGAGGGGACGTTCGGCGGCGGCTACGTCGGGTTCGGGTCCGGTCAGGCCCAGGTCGTGTTCGGGCCGGCCGACGTGGAGCCGCTGCTCCCGGACATGGGCGTGGACGTCGGTTCGCGGGAGGCCGTCGACGAGGCGCATGGGGAGGCGACGCGGGCCGGGCACGAGGTGATCTACGGCCCGGTCGACGAGCCCTGGGGCGTGCGCCGCTTCTTCGTCCGCGACCCGCAGGGCGTGGTGATCAGCGTGCTCGCGCACGGCTGATCCTGTTTACCTAGCCGAAAGGCTAAGTGTTCTGCTAAGTTACTTAGCCGAATGGCTGAGTATGCGGAAGACCTGAACGGACTGTTCCAGGCGTTGGGCAACCCGACGCGGCGCGGCATCCTCGCCAGGCTGGCCCGCGGGCCAGCCAGCATCTCCGACCTGGCGGAGCCCTTCGACATGGCTCTGCCGTCCTTCATGAAGCACATACGTCAGCTCGAGGAGTGCGGCTGGATCAGCTCCCGGAAAGAGGGGCGGACCCGCACCTGCGCGATCGAATCGGAGCGGTTCGAGGCGGTCGAGGGTTGGCTGGCCGAGCAGAAGAAGGTCTGGGAGGAGAGGACCGACCGCATGGAGCAGTTCGTCCTGAAACAGGAAGAGGAACGGAAATGAGCGCAGAAGCAACGGAGCGGGATCTGGTCATCTCGAGGGTGATCAAAGCCCCCCGGCAGACGGTCTGGGAGGCATGGGCGGATCCTCGCAGCCTCGAACAGTGGTGGCTTCCGGCTCCGGCGAAGTGCCGGGTCGACCGGCTCGACCTGGTGCCCGGCGGCGCCTTCAAGACCCGGATGAGCGAGGACGGCGGCGATTTCGGGCCGCACATGGACGGATGCTTCCTGGCCGTCGACGAGGCCGAGCGACTCATCTTCACGACCGCCTTGACCGAGGGATGGCGGCCGGCGGAGAACCCCTTCATCACGGCGCGGATCACCCTCGCCGACCACCCGGAGGGGACCACCTACGAGGCTCTGGTCATGCACAAGAGCGTCGCCGACCGGGAGCGGCACCTCGAGCTCGGCTTCGAGGACGGTTGGGGCACCGTCATCGGCCAGCTCGCGGAACTGGTCGAGGCGTGATGCCTACCTCTTCTTGAAGAAGGGGTAGACCACGCTCTTGGCGATCGACCTGCCGCTGTCCGGGATGTACTTGAACTTGACCAGGGAACGGCCGTGGCCGCGCCGGTTCAGGTTGCGGAGGAAGGCGCCCTTGGGGTTGGCCTTGAACTTGTAGACGCCGCCCGCGTCGAAGCGGGCGCTGGTGCTCTTCAGCTTCTTGTAACCGACCAGGTTGACCCGGCCCGCAGCGGGAATGCGGACCCGGACCGTGTTGACGCCCGTCCTGCGATTCGGGGTCGAGCCGAGGATCCGGAACGGCGGCCCGACGACCGGCTTCTCGGTCACCGTGGTCGTCACGTTGGTCGGCACGATCGATTCCGACGCCGCGAAGTCGTTCTTCGCCCCGTCGCCGGTGTAGGAGGCGGTGACCGGGTACTCGCCGGGGTTCGGGTAGGAGACCGTGCAGGTCGCGACGCCGTTCGCGAGGTACTTGTCGGCGCAGCCGGTCGTGGCGGGGTTGCCGGCGCCGTCGTCGAAGGAGACGGTCCCGCCGTCCGGGGCCGGGATGACGGTCGCGGTGTAGGTCACCTTCTTGTTCTGCTGGACCGTCGAAGCGGAAGCGCTCAGCTCGATCTTCGTGGCCTGGAGCAGATACGCCCCGATGTCGCAGTTGACTCCCGCGGCCGGCATGACGCCACGCTGGTCCGCATGCGCGCAGGCCGCCGTCTCGCCCTCGACCGCGACCGGGAGCTCGAAGGCGGGCGGCACCACGTCGAAGGCCGGATCCGCCAGGTCGGTGGCCGGGTCCGGGCTGTTCAGCAGCGCGAAGGTCTTGGACGGGCCGCCGTTGTTGGCCAGCCGGTCGGCGAGATACGAGTCGAGCACCGCGCCGTAGGTCGACGAGCTGTAGGCCGTGGTCCCGTTGTGGCTGCCGGTCGCGGGCGAGCTAGGCGAGATGCAGGTGCCGTCGTCATCGAGGTTGTAGCCCGCGTCGGTGATCGAGGCGTTGGCGGGGCTGCAGGTGCTGCCCGGGACCAGCGAGGCGATGATGCTGGCGGCCAAGGTCACGTTCTCGTTGCCGGTCGCGATGGCCGAGCCGCCGCTTCCCGTGTTGTCGGCGATCGTCGAGGAGAAGACGTTGAGCGTCCCGAGGTTCGAGATGCCCCCGCCGAGGGTGCCCGAGGTGTTGTTCGCGACCGTCGAGCTGCTCAGGGTCAGGGTTCCGTTCGGTTGGATGTTGATCCCTCCTCCGTTGATGGGACCGCTGTTGTTGATCACCGCCGAGCGGATGACGGTGGTCGTCCCGAAGCTGATGATCGCTCCGCCGCCCACGCTCGACGTGGTGTTGCCGGCGAAGGTCGAGTCCTGGGCGGTGAGCGTGCCACCGGCGTTGTTGGTGATCGCGCCGCCGCTCGAGCCCGTGTTCCCGAAGAAGGTCGAGTCCTTGACGGTGAGCGTGCCCGCGTTCTCAATCGCGCCGCCCAACCCGGTCGACTGGCCGTCCTGGAAGGAGACGCCGTCGACGGTCACGGTCGAACCGGCGGCGACCGAGAGGATCCGGACCGTGTTGGTGCCGCTGAGGGTCGGGGTCCCGTTCCTGCCCTCGAAGGTCAGGCTCGGCCCGGCGAAGGTCACCGCCAGGGCATTCGGGGTCTGGGAGGTGAGCGCGTACTTGCCTTTGTCCAGGAGGATCCGCACGTCATCCGTGACCGGGGCGGCGTTCGCGTCGGTCACGGCGACGTCGACCGGGCAGGCGTTCTCCGGTGAGCTGCAGTCACCGGCGCCGATCGCATTCGGAGCCGCGTAGAAGCTGGTCGTGGCTGCCTGGGCGGTGGCCGCGGAGCCGAGCATCAGGATGAATCCGATCAGTACGACGAACCTTCCGAACAAGCTGGGCATGGCTTCCCCTCGATTAGTGGCCTTCGGCCAACATACCACCGACCGGACGGTATCGCCGGGATTAACTAAGCGAGCGGAAACCGCGCGGTGATGCGGAGTCCACCGTCGGGGCGGGCGATGACGTCCAGGGTGCCGTCGTGGGCCCGGGCGATGCTCTTGACGATGGCCAGGCCGAGCCCGACGCCGGCATGGTCGCCGCGGATGCGCTCGGTGCTGCGCTGGAACGGCTCGGTGAGGGTCGAGACCAGCTGCGGGGTGAGCTTCTCGCCGGTGTTCTCGACCGTGAGGGTGGCCGCCTCGGGGTCGATCGCCGTGCGGAGCTGCGCGGTGCCGTCCTCGGGGAGGTTGTGGACGATCGCGTTGTGCAGGAGGTTGGTGGTCATCTGCAGCAGCAGGGCATGCGAGCCGACGGTCGGAGCCACGTCCCCCGATGCCTCGATCGCGACCCCGTTCTTCTCGGCGAGGGGGAGGAGCGTCTCGACCGCCTCCTCGGTCACCAGCGACAGATCCACGGGCTCCCGGGTGAAGGCTCCCTGGTCGGTCCGGCTGAGCAGGAGCAGCGCCTCGGTGAGATTGATCGCGCGGGAGTTGACGACCTGGAGGCGTTCGAGCAGCTCGGCATTGTCGCGGTCGGGGTCGGTGCGGGCCACGTCGATCAGGGTCTGGGTGACCGCGAGGGGAGTGCGCAACTCATGCGAGGCATTGGCGGCAAAGCGCTGCTGCTCGCCGACCTGGGCCTCGAGCTGGGCGAGCATGACGTCGAAGCTGTCGGCCAGCTCACGGAACTCGTCCCGGCGGCCCTCCAGCTCGACCCGGTGGGAGAGGGATCCGCTCGCCGCCATCCGGGTCGCGTAGGTGATGCGGTCGAGCGGCGCGAGCATCCGGCCGGCCAGGATCCACCCGCCCAGCAGGCCGAAGACCAGCAGGAAGACGAGCGCGGTCAGGGCGAACGGGGCGAAGGAGCGCACCAGGAGCGAGCGGTTGATCATGAATCCCTCGCTCCCGGTGATGATCCAGCCGTCGGGCATGAAGTAGGCGTAGAAGACGAGCGCCGCGCCGAGCAGCAGCGCGCCGGCCAGCATCAGGAAGCCGGCGTAGCTGAGGGTCAGCTTGAGGCGGACGCTCATTCCCGGGCGCCTACTCATGATCCGCTCCGCCCTCGTCGGCATCCGGGTCCGCGTCGATGCGGTAGCCGACGCCGGGAACGGTGACGATCACCCAGGGTTCCCCGAGCCGCTTGCGCAGGGCCGAGACGGTGATCCGCACCGCGTTCGTGAACGGGTCCGCGTTCTCGTCCCAGGCTCGTTCCAGCAGTTCCTCGGCGCTGACGACACCGCCTTCGGCCGCGACCAGGACCTCCAGCACCGCGAACTGCTTCCGGGTCAGGGCGACGTAGCGGTCGTCCCGGTAGACCTCGCGGCGGAACGGGTCGAGGCGCAGCCCGGCGATCTCCCGCACCGGCGGCCTGCTGTGCGCGCGGCGGCGGTCGAGCGCCCTGAGCCGGAGCACGAGCTCCCGCAGCTCGAAGGGATTGGTGAGGTAGTCGTCGGCGCCTAGCTCGAACCCGGAGGCCTTGTCGTCGAGCCGGTCCGCGGCGGTCAGCATGAGGATCGGCATGCCGCTCTCGGAGGCGACGATGCGCTCGGCGATCTCGTCCCCGGACGGCCCGGGGATGTCGCGATCGAGCACGGCGATGTCGTAGCTGTTCAGGTTGAGCAGCTCCAGGGCGGTGTCGCCGTCCCCGGCGATGTCGGCGGCGATCGCCTCCAGGCGCAGGCCGTCGCGGATGGCCTCCGCCATGTAGGGCTCATCTTCGACGACCAGCACGCGCATGGTCCGATGCTACGAGCTGGCACATATCGCGGACATATCGAAAACCGCATACGGGCCGGCAACGCGGCGCTCTCTTGACTGTCGGCGTGAGCTACGACGACCTGACACCGATCACCTGGCACCGCAGCATCCGTCGGACCCGCATCGCCGTCGTGCTGGCCATAGCCGTCGCGATCATCGCCGCCCTCGCGTACAGGATGCCGGCGTTCTCCTCCTCGACCGATCCGTCGCGGGTGAGCGCCAAGGTCGGTGAGGCGTTCGGCCTTCCCACCCGAGGTTCGGGTCGGCTCGGAGAGGCCGACGGCGCCATCCCCGACGGAACCACCGTCTTCGACGACGGGGTCCCGGGCGTGGCCAACCTCGATTCGGATCTCCTCGGGGCTCTGCGCGAGGCCGCCGCCGACGCCTCGGCCGAGGGCGTCGAGCTGCAGGTGGACAGCGGCTGGCGTTCGCCGGAGTACCAGCAGAAGCTGTTGAACGACGCGATCGCCCAGTACGGATCGGAGGCCGAGGCGTCCCGATGGGTGGCCACCCCGGAGACGTCCGCCCACGTCTCGGGTGACGCGGTCGACATCGGCCCCCCGGCGTCCGCGGCCTGGCTCTCCGCGCACGGCTCCGGGTACGGGCTCTGCCAGATCTACGCCAACGAGCCCTGGCACTACGAGCTGCGTCCCGACGCCGCCTCGGCCGGCTGCCCGGCCATGTACTCCGACGCCGCCCATGATCCGAGGATGCGGGGGTGAGGCGTACCGGCGGACCGCGTCAGGCGGTGGGTGGAGCCCGACGCGGCCACCGGGGTGGCGTCAGGTCATGGGTCGGGAGTGAAGCTCTGGGCCGTGATCGTGAACGAAACGGGGGAAGGGCAGAACGGCGATCCGGCGATCCGGGTCGCGGTGCCGCTCATGTCGATCAGGTTGCCGTTGGCATCCGGGGTCGAAGTCCAAGTGCCGGAGACGCTTCCGGCGTACTCGCAACTTCCGAACAGCCCGGCATCGATGTCGAAGTCGATACCGCCTACCGAGCTGACCGTCCCACCGGGGTTCAGGTCGACCTCGCCGCCGCTGTCGATCACGTCGATGGCACAGGCGCCGGTGGGGTTGAAATCACCGACGTCGATGCTCTGTCCCGAGCTTGGCGGCACACCGCCAGACGATCCGGTGTCCCACCTGAAGTCGGTCGGGCACGGGGTGCCCCCGCTCAGGGTGAACATCGCGGCACCGGATCCAGTGTCCGCCGACGCGTTGGCGGCGCTCGCGGCGCCTAGGGCAAAGATGGCCAGGACCAGCAGGCAGAGATTCCTTGCTGTCTTCATTGGCTCCTCCTGTCGCTTGCCCCGTCCGGTCTTCATGACCGATGGGTCGCGCTCCCGCTAGAAGTCGGGACAAGCCGTGGCCGGGAGCGCTGAAATTAGGTATAGGGCGATGCGGTTCGGCTGTCAAGGAGCCGGTCGCCCGGTCGGCGCTAGATCTCGTCGAGGCGCTCGGCCAGGTGGCTGCCGATCGCCGGGGAGGAGGTCGCGGCCGGGGAGGGGGCGTTGCGTACGTGGAGGACGTGGCCGACCTGGGAGAAGGCGAAGTCGTCGGCCAGGGCCCCGTCGCGTCCGACGGCCTGGGCGCGGATGCCGGACATCCCCGGGCGCAGGTCGGATCGATCCAGCTCCGGGACGAAGCGGCGCGCGGCTTCGATCAGGCGTCCTCGGTGGAGGGCGTGGGTGAGTTCCTGGCGTGCCGCCGCCCGGTTCCGCCAGGCCATGCGCCTGGTTCCCGGCCAGGAGGCCACTCGGAGCAGGTCCCTGACCCGCCCCCGAAGCGGTTGGGCCGGCTGGGCGGTGGCGACGAGCAGGGCGGTGGGTCCGACCGAGAGCGAGCCGTCGAGATGACGGGTCAGGTGGACCCCGAGGAAGGGGAGGGCCGGATCGGGAACCGGGTAGATCATGCCCTTGACCAGATCCCGCTTCTCCTCGGACACCTCCAGGTAGGCGCCTCGGAAGGGGAGGATCCGAGGGTCGGGGGAAGCGCCGGAGCCGACCGCGAGGCGATCGGACCAGGCGCCGGCGCAGCAGAGCACCCGGTCGGCGATCGTCACCCCATGCGAGTGGCGCACCTCGGAACGGTCACCGGCCGGCTCGATCCCGGTCACCTCGTGGCCGGTCGCGATCGCGTGCCCGCGCTCGGCCAGCTCCGCCGCGAGGGCGCGGGCCACAGCGGCGAAGTCCACGACTCCGGTCTCCGGCGAGTGGAGCGCGGCGAGGCCGGCCGCATGGGGCTCGATCTCCTTGATCCCGGCCGGGCCGAGCCGCTCCAGCCCGGGCACGCGGTTGTCCCTGGCGCGCTGCTCGAGCGCGTCGAGGCGAGGCAGCTCCTCGGGCTCGGTGGCGACGATCAGCTTGCCCACGCGCCTGAAGGGGACGCCTCGCCCACGGCAGAACTCCTCCAGCCGCCGCCGGCCGTCGCGGCAGAGGCGGGCCTTGAGCGAACCGGCCTCGTAGTAGACGCCGGCGTGGATCACGCCGCTGTTGTGGCCGGTCTGATGGGTGGCCAGATCGTCTTCCTTCTCGAGCACGCAGATGCGCCACTCGGGCCGGCGCAGCGCGGCTTCACGGGCGGCGGCGAGACCGACTATGCCCCCGCCCACGACGACCAGATCGAAGGGCCCTTGCATGGATCGACACGCTACATCCAGCTCGTGACAGCGGCCGATCCTCGATACCCCTCGGGGGTATGCTACAGTGGGTTTACTAGTACCCCCCAAGGGTATAGTCTTACGAAAGGAACCCGATGAGCACCGAGCAGAGCAAGACCACCGAGTACGACGTCACCGGCATGAATTGCGGCCACTGCGAGGTCGCGGTCCGGGAAGAGGTCTCCTCGGTCGCCGGTGTCGAGGGGATCGAGGTCAGCGCCGAGAGCGGGCGACTCGTCGTGACCGGAAGCTCGGTCGACGAGGCCGCCGTGATCGCGGCCGTCGACGAGGCCGGCTACTCGGCTGAGCCGGGCGGCGCGAGCCGATGAGCACCGCCGCCCGTCTGGCTCTCTACGGGGTCGCGCTGCTCGCGGTCTTCGGCGTCATGTTCGTCGCCGGTCGCGCCCTGATCCCGGACTCGACCGTCGCCGACTGGACGAAGGAAGCCAAGAGCGACGACCACGAGTCGATGGGCGGCAGCGAGGACGGGCACGAGTCGATGGGCTCGGGCTCGGTCACGGAGAACGTGAGAGGACTTTCAATGGAACAGGACGGATACACCCTCAGCCCGGTCGAATCGCCGGTCAAGGCCGGCGAGCCCGGCGAGCTCAGCTTCCGGGTGCTCGACCCCGAAGGCAGGCCCTTCACCGACTTCTCGGAGTCGCATGAGAAGGAGCTCCACCTGATCATCGTGCGCTCCGACGGAGCCGAGTTCCGTCACGTCCATCCCCGGCTGGACCGGGCGACCGGCACCTGGAGCGTCTCCTGGTCCTGGCCGACCGGCGGCAGCTACCGGGTCTTCGCCGACTTCGTGCCGGCGACCGAAGACGCGCCGAACGTGACGCTGACGAGGAACGTCGAGGTCGCCGGCGAGTTCACGCCGATCGACCCGGAGATCTCCCGTCGGGACTCGGTCGACGGCTTCGAGGCCGCGCTCACCGGCAACCTCGCCGCCGGTCGGTCCGAGGCCCTGGCCATCGAGATCACCAGGGACGGGAAGCCGGTCGAGGAGCTGCAGCCCTACCTGGGCGCCTTCGGCCACCTCGTCGCCTTGCGCGAGGGAGACCTGGCCTACCTGCATGTCCATCCCGAAGGCGCCCACGCCGAGCCGGGGGACCTGTCGGGCCCGGAGATCTCCTTCATGGCCGAGGCCCCGACCCCGGGCCGTTACCTGCTGTACCTCGACTTCAAGGTCGACGGCGAGGTCCACACGGCCGAGTTCGTGCTGGAGGCGAGATGAGCACCGTGACGTCCCGGCCCGAACCGGCCGGCGAGGACATAGAGCTGGAGATCGGCGGGATGACCTGCGCCTCCTGCGCGAACCGGATCGAGAAGAAGCTCAACCGGCTCGACGGGGTCACGGCCACCGTCAACTACGCGACCGAGAAGGCCCGGGTCAAGGCGCCCGAGGGGTTCGACCCCTCGGCCCTGATCTCCGAGGTCGAGAAGACCGGGTACTCGGCCAGCCTGCCGCAGGCCAGGCGCGAGGACGCGGAAGGGGGAGACGAGGCGGAGGACCGCGAGGTGGTCGAGCTCAGGACCCGCCTGATCGTCTCCTCGCTGCTGGCGATCCCGGTGATCCTGATGTCGATGATCGAGGCCTTCCAGTTCGAGTACTGGCAGTGGGCCTCGCTCACCCTGGCCGCTCCGGTGATCGTCTGGGGCGCCTTCCCCTTCCACCGGGCGACCTGGCTCAACCTCAGGCACGGCACCGCGACCATGGACACGCTGATCTCGGTCGGCACCACTTCCGCATTCCTCTGGTCGCTCTACGCGCTCTTCCTCGGCACCGCCGGGGAGCCGGGCATGACCCATCCCTTCGAGCTCACCGTCGCTCCCTCCGACGGCGCCTCGAACATCTACCTCGAGGTCGCCGCCGGCGTGACCATGTTCATCCTGGCCGGCCGCTACTTCGAGCTGCGCTCCAAGCGCCGGGCCAGCTCCGCGATGCGGGCGCTGCTCGAGCTCGGGGCCAAGGACGTCGTCGTCCTGCGGGACGGGGAGGAGACCCGGATCCGCATCGAGGACCTGGCGGTCGGCGACGAGTTCGTCGTCCGGCCCGGCGAGAAGATCGCCACCGACGGCGTGGTCGTCGCCGGCAACTCCGCGGTCGACGCCTCGATGCTGACCGGCGAGCCGGTCCCGGTCGAGGTCGGCGAGGGCGACCCGGTCACCGGCGCCACCGTCAACGCCGGCGGACGCCTGGTGGTCCGGGCGACCCGGGTCGGCGCGGACACCCAGCTCGCCCAGATGGCGAAGATGGTCGAGGACGCGCAGTCCGGCAAGGCGGAGGTCCAGCGCCTGGCCGATCGGATCTCCGGCGTCTTCGTGCCGGTCGTGATCGCGATCGCCGCCGGGACGCTCGGCGCCTGGCTCGGCGCCGGCTTCCCGGTCGAGGCCGCCTTCACCGCCGCCGTGGCGGTCCTGATCATCGCCTGCCCCTGCGCGCTCGGCCTGGCCACCCCGACCGCTTTGCTGGTCGGCACCGGGCGGGGCGCCCGCATGGGGGTCCTGATCAAGGGGCCGGAGGTGCTCGAGTCGACCCGCAAGGTCGACACCGTGGTGCTCGACAAGACCGGCACCGTCACCACCGGACGCATGAGCCTGGTCGACGTCATCACCGCCGAGGGGACCGACCGGGGTCGGCTGCTCGCCCTCGCCGGCGCCCTGGAGAACGCCTCCGAGCACCCGATCGCCCAGGCGATCGCCAAGGCGGCGGCGGAGGAGACCGGGGCCCTGGCGACCCCGGAGGGCTTCGCCAACATCGAGGGCAAGGGCGTCCAGGGCGTGGTCGAAGGCCACGCGGTCCTGGTCGGCCGCGAGTCGCTTCTCGCCGAGTGGTCGCAGCATCTCCCGGACGGGCTGGCCGAGGCCAAGGCGTCGGCCGAGAGCGAAGGTCGCACCGCGATCGCGGTCAGCTGGGACGGCGAGCCGCGCGGCATCCTCGTGGTCGCCGACACGGTCAAGCCGACCAGCGCCGAGGCGATCGCCCAGATGAAGGAGCTGGGGCTCAAGCCGATCCTGCTGACCGGCGACAACGAGGCCGCGGCCCGGCAGGTGGCCGGGCAGGTCGGGATCGACGAGGTGATCGCCGAGGTGCTGCCCGGCGACAAGGTCGATGTCGTCCGTCGCCTCCAGAAGGATGGCGTGGTGGCGATGGTCGGCGACGGGGTCAACGACGCCCCGGCCCTCGCCCAGGCCGATCTGGGCCTGGCGATGGGCACCGGCACCGACGTCGCGATCGAGGCGGCGGACATCACCCTGGTCCGGGGCGATCTGCGCAGTGCCGGCGACGCGATCCGGCTCTCGCGCAAGACGCTCGGCACGATCAAGACCAACCTGTTCTGGGCCTTCGCCTACAACACGGCGGCGATCCCGCTCGCCGCGCTGGGCCTGCTCAACCCGATGCTGGCCGGCGCCGCGATGGCCTTCTCCAGCGTCTTCGTGGTCGGCAACAGCCTCCGGCTCAGATCCTTCAAGAGCCGGGTACCGGAGAAGTAGACATGCACCATCACCACGATCACGTATCGGAGTTCCGGCGGCTCTTCTGGGTCATGCTCGTGTTCGCCGTGCCGACGGTGTTCTTCAGCGAGATGTTCGCCCACCTCCTCGGCTACGAGCTGCCCGGAGGCGAATGGGTCGAGTGGATCTCGCCGGTCCTCGGCACGGTCATCTACTTCTGGGGCGGCCAGCCGTTCCTGACCGGCGCGGTGGGGGAGATCCGCTCCCGCCAGCCGGGGATGATGGTGCTGATCGCGCTGGCGATCACGGTCGCCTTCGTCGCCTCTTGGGGGTCCAGCCTCGACCTGCTCGACTCGGAGCTGAACTTCTGGTGGGAGCTGGCGCTGCTGGTCGTGATCATGCTGCTGGGCCACTGGATCGAGATGCGGTCGCTGGCCCAGACCACCTCGGCCCTGGACTCGCTGGCGGCGCTCTTGCCCGACGAGGCCGAGCGGGTCGAAGGCGACGAGATCGTCAAGGTCAGCCCGGATCGGCTCCGGGTCGGCGACGTCGTCCTGGTGCGCCCGGGGGCCTCGGTCCCGGCCGACGGCCGGATCGTCGACGGCACGGCCAGCATGGACGAGTCGATGGTCACCGGCGAGTCGAGGCCGGTCCGCCGCGAGGTGAACGACCCGGTCGTGGCCGGCACCGTCGCCACCGATTCCGGGGTCAGGGTGGAGGTCACCGCGACCGGCGAGGACACGGCCCTGGCCGGGATCCAGCGCCTGGTCGCCGACGCCCAGGCATCCTCCTCGCATGCCCAGCGGCTCGCCGACAGGGCGGCCGCCCTGCTCTTCTGGTTCGCGCTGGCCTCGGCCGTGATCACCGCCCTGGTCTGGGTGCTGGTCGGCCTGCCCGACGACGCCGTCGCCCGCAGCATCACCGTGCTGGTGATCGCCTGCCCGCATGCGCTCGGACTGGCGATCCCGCTGGTCGTCTCGATCGCCACCGAACGGGCGGCGCGCGGCGGCGTGCTGATCAAGGACCGTCTCGCGCTGGAGAGCATGCGCACGGTCGACGCCGTCCTCTTCGACAAGACCGGCACCCTGACCCGTGGCGAGCCGACCGTGACCGCGATCCACCCGGCCGCCGGGCGTGACGAGGACGAGGTGCTGGCCCTCGCCGCCTCGGCCGAGTCCGACAGCGAGCATCCGCTGGCCCGGGCGATCGTCGGCGTGGCCGAGGATCGCGGCCTCGCCCTCGATGCCGCCACGGACTTCTCCTCCTCGCCGGCGGTCGGCGTCCAGGCGACCGTGGACGGGCGGAGGGTCCAGGTCGGAGGCCCGCACATTCTCGACGAGGCGGGCCGCGAGGAGATGCCGATCTCCGGCGAGTGGCGCCGGGAGGGGGCGATCATCCTCCACGTGCTCGAGGACGGGGAGGTGATCGGCGCGCTTCGACTCGCCGACGAGATCCGACCCGAGTCGAGGCAGGCGGTCGAGGCCCTCCACCGGAGCGGGATCGAGGTCGTGATGATCACCGGCGACGCCCGGGCGGTGGCCGAATCGGTGGCCTCGGAGCTGGAGATAGGAAGGGTCTTCGCCGGGGTCCGCCCCGAGGACAAGGCCGGCAAGGTGGCCGAGCTGCAGCGCGAAGGCCGACGGGTCGCGATGGTCGGCGACGGGGTCAACGACGCCCCGGCGCTCGCCCAGGCCGACGTCGGGATCGCGATCGGCGCCGGCACCGACGTGGCGATCGCCTCGGCCGGGGTGATCCTGGCCAGCGACGACCCGAGGTCGGTCCTTTCGGTGATCGAGCTGTCCCGGGCCGGCTACCGCAAGATGAAGCAGAACCTCTGGTGGGCGGCCGGCTACAACCTGATCTCGGTGCCGCTGGCGGCCGGGGTCCTCGCCCCGGTCGGATTCGTCCTGCCGATGAGCGTCGGGGCGCTGCTGATGTCGGCCTCGACCGTGGTGGTCGCCCTGAACGCGCAGCTGCTGCGGAAGCTCGATCTGGCCCCGGACGTCAGCGCCGAACGAGTTCTCGACCGGAAAGGGGAATAGACGAGAATGCCCAAGACAGACGCCAAGCCCTTGAAGGAATCCGACATGCCCGAGCACGACCACCACACCCACGGATACATCCACGACAAGGACCGCTACCTCGCCCGGATGAAGCGGATCGAGGGTCAGGCCCGGGGGATCAGCCGCATGATCGAAGAGGACAAGTACTGCATCGACATCCTCACCCAGATCAGCGCCCTGACCTCGGCGATGGAGGGGGTCGCGATCGCGCTGCTGGACGAGCACCTCAAGCACTGCGTGGTCGACGCCGCGAAGGAAGGCGGGCCGGAGGCCGAGGAGAAGCTCAAGGAAGCGTCCGACGCGATCGCACGCCTGGTCAAGTCGTGACCCTGCTCGGCTGCCGACGCCTCCTGGTCAGGGCCAGGGCCTCTCTGGCGGGTGGCTTGGCGGTGCTGCTGGTCGGGCTGGTCGTGATCGTCGCCCACAGCGGGCCGATGGCCCACGAGATGGCCGATCACTCGACCATGTCCGATGCCGTCTCGGTCTGCCTGGGCGTGATCCAGGTGGGCGGCGGCCTGATGGTCGCGACGCTGCTCGGGCTGATCCGGCGTCGGGCCCCGAGGTTCGTCGATCTGCGCCCGGCCGCTCCGCTCGAGTTCGTCGCCTCCGCCGGGCCGGTCCCCGGAAGCCGTATCCGCGAGGGACCCTCGGCTCAGCAGGTCTTCAGGAATTGAGTCGGACCCGGCGGGCCCACGCGCCCGCCCGCGTCTTCGCGTGCCGATCTCGGCACGCGGTCAACTCGATTCCAAGGAGTGAGAAATGTCAAGCAACAAGTTCCCGATCATCGGCATCGTCACGGTGTTCGCGATCGTCGGCGCCTTCCTGCTGATCAGAGGTTCGGACGACTCCGACCGGACCGACTCGGTCGATGCGGCCTTCGCCGCCGACATGATCCCCCACCACGAGGGTGCGATCTCGATGGCGAGGATCGCCGAGGAGAAGGCCGAGCATCCGCAGACGGTCGTCCTGGCTCGCGGCATCGTCGCCGGCCAGAGCGCGGAGATCGAAAAGCTCGGCTCGATCTACGAACGCCTGACCGGAGACCGGGTCGATTCGGCCCCGGCCGACGGCATGGGCATGTCGGACTCCGACATGGGGATGGACATGGACATGTCGGCGCTGGAGAAGGCCCGGCCCTTCGACCGGGAGTTCATAGACCAGATGATCCCGCACCATCAGGGCGCGATCCGCATGGCCTACATGGTGCTGGAGGACGGTGAGGACGAGGAGACCGTCGACCTCGCCGAGGCAGTGGTCGCAGCCCAGTCGAAGGAGATCGACCAGATGAATCGCTGGCGCCTGGAGTGGTACGGCGCCGAGTCCCCGGCGGGTGGGGTTCCCGCTCGGCCGGCGGCAGGGGAGGCCATGGACTCCGGGCATTCCATGGAAGGCATGAACCACTAGCGGCGATCCGTCGAGGGAAACCGGGTCCGCGTCCCCGAAGTCGGGATGCGGACCCGGTTCGACGCTTCCTGACGTACTTGTATACTAGTGCACATGAGGAGAGCGTTGAACAGGTTTTCAAGATCGTCGATCGGCGGCAACACGGGCGATCGCGTCTACGCGATCCTGCGCGAGGCGATCGTCACGGCGGAGCTCGAACCGGGGCGGCAGCTCTCCGAGAACGAGCTGGCGGAACTGCTGGGCGTCAGTCGCACCCCGGTCCGGGGCGCGCTGGCCCGGCTCCGCGAGGACCGGCTGGTCGCGATCGTCCCCCAGCTCGGCAGCTTCGTCACGCTGATCAGCCGCTCCGGGGTCGAGGACGCCGCCTTCGTCCGGGAGGCGCTCGAGTGCGCGGCGATCCGGCTCGCGGCGGAACGGATCACCGAGTCCGGGCTCGAGGAGATCCAGGCGAACCTGGCCGCCCAGGAACGGGCCGAGCGGGAGCTGGACGTCGAGTCCTTCGACCTGCTCGACGAGACTCTCCATCGCATCATCTGCCAGCAGGCCGGCCACGAGGTCGCCTGGGCGCTCAGCCGCCGGGCCAACGGCCACCTCGACCGGGTCAGGCGGCTCAGCCTGCCCGACAGCTCCTACCTCACCGAGATGGTCAGCGAGCACAAGTCCCTGGTCGCCGCGGTGGCCGAGGGAGACCCCGACCGGGCCGAGACCGAGCTGCGACGGCACCTCCGCATGGTGCTCTCCAGCGTCGACCAGATCCGTGTACGCCACCCCGAATACTTCGAGGACGAGTGATCCCATGAGTGAATCGGTCACGACGGAGGAACCACCTGTAGGGACCGAGGAGCGGCTGTCTCACTACCGCTCGATGGTCCTCAGCCGCGAGTTCGAGACCGCGGCCGAACGGCAGTACAAGGCGGCCAAGATCGGCGGCTACTGCCATCTCTCCTCCGGCCAGGAGGCGACCTCGGTCGGCACCGTGGCCGGGCTGGACCAGGACGACTACCTGGTCACGGGCTACCGCTGCCACGGCTTCGCGCTGGCCCGCGGGGTCTCCGCCAAGGCCGCGATGGCCGAGCTGTTCGGCCGCGAGGACGGCTGCGCGCACGGGCGCGGCGGCTCGATGCACCTGCTCGACGTCGAGAAGAAGTTCTACGGCGGCTGGGGCATCGTCGCCGGCCAGCTGCCGATCGCCACCGGCATCGCGCTGGGGATCGTGCGGCAGGGACGGTCGCAGGCCGTGCTCTGCGAGCTGGGCGAGGGCGCGGTCAACATGGGCGCCTGGCACGAGTCCCTGAACCTCGCCGCGCTCTGGGACCTCCCGGTCGTCTTCCTGGTCGTGAACAACTCCTACGGGATGGGGACCTCGGTCGACCGGGCCTCCGCCGAACCCGAGATCTTCCGCCGCGCCGCCGCCCACCGCATGCATGGCGAGCGGGTCGACGGCAACGACCTGGACGAGGTGATCGAGGCCTCCCGGCGCCTGCTCGACCGGGCCCGGCTCGACCGCCGGCCCGCCGTGATCGAGGCGGTCACCTATCGCTACCGCGGCCACTCGGTGGCCGACGCCGGTCTCGCCTACCGCAGCAAGGAGGAGATCGCGGACTGGAGCGAGGGCCGCGACCCGATCGCCCGCCAACGACTCAGGCTCCAGGAATCCGGGGTGACGGTCGAGGACCTCGAGGCGATCGAGGACGAGGCCCGCTCCGAGGTGGAGGCGGCGGTCGAGCACGCCGCCGCGAGCGCCGAGCCCTCGGTCGACCAGCTGGCGCATGGCATGTACGCCCCCGGCAGCGCCGCGCAGTTCGAGCGGATGAGGCCGGGCTCGCCGTTCGGCGAGGAAGCGCTGACCTTCGACGCGGGGCTGGGCGCATGACCGCCCAGGCGCAGGCCGAGCCCGGCGAGGCAGCCGTCTCCGGCCCGGGGACGATGACCTTCCGCGAGGCGATCCGGCTCGCCCTCCGCGAGGAGATGGCGCGCGACGAACAGGTCTTCGTGATGGGCGAGGAGGTCGGCCTCTTCGACGGTTCCTACAAGGTCACCTCGGGCCTGATGGACGAGTTCGGGCCCGACCGGGTCCGGGACACGCCGATCTCCGAGGAGGCCTTCGTCGGCGCCGGGATCGGCGCCGCGATGATCGGCGAGCGGCCGGTGGTCGAGATCATGACCCTGAACTTCCTGCTCGTCGCGATGGACCAGGTCGTGAACCACGCGGCCAAGGTCGGGGCGATGTTCGGCGGCGAGGTGCGGGTCCCGATGGTGATCAGGACCCCGAACGGGGCGGGCAACCAGCTCACCGCGCAGCACTCCCAGTCCTTCGACGGCTGGTTTGCCGGGACGCCCGGGCTGAAGGTGCTCGCGCCGGCCAACCCGGCTGATGCCAGGTCCCTGCTCAAGGCGGCGATCCGCGACGACGACCCCGTCCTCTTCATCGAGAACCTGCCGATCTACAAGGAGAAGGGCGAGGTCGACCCGGGTGACGACTCGATCGGCGAGATCGGCCTGGCGGCGATCGCGCGCGAGGGCTCCGACCTCTCGATCGTCAGCCACTCCTTCGCTACGGTCCGCAGCCTCCAGGCGGCCGAGATCCTCGAACGTGAACACGGCTACTCGGTCGAGGTGGTCGACCTCCGGTCGCTGCGCCCGCTCGACGTCGCCACCGTCGCCGACTCGGTCGTCAAGACCAACCGGGCGCTCTGCGTCGAGGAGGGCTGGCCCAGCTTCGGCGTCACCTCGGAGATCGCGGCCCGGATCCAGAAGGCCTGCTTCGACGACCTCGACGCCCCGGTCGAGCGGGTCGGCATGGCCGAGGTCCCGCTCCCGTACGCGAAGCCGCTCGAGCTGGCGGCGATGCCCGGCACCGACCGGATCGTCGCCGCCGCGATCGCGACCCTGGAGGGTGCGAGGTGATCGACGTATCGATGCCGCGCCTCTCCGACTCGATGGAGGAGGGGGTGATCCTCTCGTGGCTGGTCACGGAAGGGCAGGAGGTCGCGCCCGGGGACGACCTGGTCGAGATCGAGACCGACAAGGCGAACATGACCTTCGAGGCCGACGGGGCGGGCCTGGTCCACATCGTGGCCCGGGAAGGCGACTCGCTGCCGGTGGGCGCCCCGATCGCCCAGCTGCTCTCGCCCGGCGAGGAGCCGGAAGCCGAGGGTGCGCCGAGCCAGTCGGCCCCCGAGCCGGAAGCCGAGGCCGAACCCGCGCCGAAGGCCGAGCCGGAGCCGGAGCCCGAGCGCAGGGAGCCGGAACCGGGCAGGCGGGTCAAGGCCTCGCCGCTGGCGCGTCGCCTGGCGGCCGCCAACGGCGTCGACCTCGCCGCCCTCACCGGATCCGGGCCGGGCGGTCGCATCGTCAAGGCCGACGTCCTCGCCGCGAAGGCCGCGCCGGCCGAGCCCGCCGAGGACAAGAGAACGCCGGAGCCGGGCGGCAAGGGCACGGTGACCACGGTCGAGATCAACCGCCTCCAGACCACGATCGCGCGCAGGATGGCCGAGTCGAAGGCCACCATCCCGCACTTCTACCTCTCGACCGAGATCGACATGGGCCGCTGCGCCGAGGCGCGGGCCCGGATCAAGGAGACGCTCGGGGCCGACGCGCCCTCGCTCAACGACATGGTGGTAAAGGCCGCCGCGCTCGCCCTGCGGAGGCACCCGAAGGTCAACGGGGCCTACCGGGACGGATCCTTCGAGCTCTACTCGCGGGCCAACGTCGGGGTCGCGGTGGCGGCCGAGGACGCGCTCGTCGTCCCGGTCATCGCCGACGCCGACCGGATCGGCCTGACCGAGATCGCGGCGACCACGAGGCGGCTCGCGGCCAAGGTCCGCGACGGCTCGATCAGCCCGCCCGAGCTGTCCGGCGGCACCTTCACCGTGTCCAACCTCGGGATGCTCGGAGTGACCGAGTTCGAGGCCGTGATCAACCCCGGCCAGGCGGCCATCCTCGCGGTCGGCGCGATCGTCGAGCGGCCCGCGGTCAGGGGTGGCGAGCTGGTGCCGGCGAAGCTGATGAAGGCGACGCTCTCCTGCGACCACCGGATCCTCTACGGAGCCGAGGGGGCCGAGTTCCTGGCCTCGGTCAAGGCGATGCTCGAGGAGCCCGCCGCGCTCGCGCTCTGAGCCGGCCCGCCCCGCCGAGCGGAGCGAGCCGGCCGGCGCTCAGTGGTTGATCGAGACGTACTTGATCGACTCGTACTCGGCCATGCCCTCGTGGCCGCCCTCGCGGCCGAAGCCCGAGGTCTTGATCCCGCCGAACGGGGCGGAGGCGTCGGAGATCAGCCCGCGGTTGATCCCGACCATGCCCACCTCCAGGGCCTTGGCCGCGCGCCGGGCCCGGTCCAGGTCCTTGGTGAAGATGTAGGAGGCCAGGCCGGACGAGGTCCGGTTGGCCCGGGCGATCACCTCGTCCTCGTCCGAGAAGGACTGGATCGCGGCGATCGGGCCGAAGATCTCCTCCTGGGCCAGGGTCATCGAGTCGTCCACCTCGGCCAGCACGGTCGGGGTGAAGAAGAAGCCGCGATCGGGCAGCTCGATCTCGCCGCCCACCGATTGCGCGCCCTTGGCCACCGCGTCACCGACCAGGGCACCCATCTCGTCGACGGCGCTCTGGCCGATCAGCGGACCGACCTGGCTCTCGGGCTCCAGGCCATGCGCGACCTTCATCGAGTCGATCGCCGCGGCCAGCCCCTCGGTGAACTCGTCGACCACCGAGGCGTCGACGAAGATCCGGTTGGCGGCGACGCAGGACTGGCCGGCGTTGCGCATCTTGGCCAGGGCGGCGCCCTGCACGGCCTGCTCGATGTCGGCGTCGTCGAAGACGATCAGCGGCGCGTTGCCGCCCAACTCCATCGAGGTGCGGAGCAGGTTCTTCGAGGCGGCCTCGACCAGCGCCTTGCCGACCGGGGTCGACCCGGTGAAGGAGACCTTCCGCAGTCGCTCGTCTTCGAACAGGGGCATGATCACGCCCCGCGGATCGGTGGTCGTGACCAGGTTGAGCACGCCCTCCGGCAGGCCGGCCCGTTCGAGGATGCGGAGGAAGGCCATGGTGGTGAGCGGCGTCTCCCGGGCCGGCTTGATCACGATGGTGCAGCCGGCGGCGATCGCCGGGGCGATCTTCCGGGTAGCCATCGCGAGGGGGAAGTTCCAGGGCGTGATCAGCAGGCAGGGACCGACCGGCTCCCGGCTGGTCAGGATGTCGGCGCCGCCGGCCGGGGCGGTGCCGAAGCGGCCGTTCGAGCGCACCGCCTCCTCGCTGAACCAGCGCAGGAACTCGGCTCCGTAATTGATCTCCAGCTGCGACTCGGCGACGGGCCGGCCCATCTCCAGGGTCAACAGCCGGGCGAGCTCGTCCCGGTTCTCGATCACCAGCTCGAAGGCCCGGCGCAGGATCTCGCCGCGCTCGCGGGGGGCGGTCGCCGCCCAGCTCCCGCTCACGGCACAGGCCGCGTCGAGCGCGGCGACCGCGTCGGCCGGCGTCGCGTCGGCGACGGTGGCCAGGGTTTCGTTGCTGCCCGGATCCTCGACCGAGAAGGTCGAACCGTCCCCGGACGGAACCCACTCGCCGCCGATCTTCAGGCTGTCACTGCTCAGGTCTTCAAGCTTGATCTCCATGGCTCCAGCATGCTGGCCGCGGCGGGGAGGCAGTGGGCGCGTCGTGTTGAAACCGGCCGTGCCGGTTCAGCCACATTGGTGATGGAACTACCTCGGGTTGATGCTCAGCATGGTGGCATGGAGATTCTCGGATCGATCAATCGACAGCTTCTGGCGACTAAGGCGGACCCGCTGTGAGCGCGTTCTGGCATCCCTTCTCGGACATGTCCAAGGCCGAGGAGAACCGGGTCGTCATGCAGCGTGGCGACGGCTGCTGGCTCTGGGACGAGGACGGTACGAGGTACCTGGACGCGACCGCGGCGCTCTGGTTCTGCAACGTCGGCTACGGCCGCCGCGAGCTGGCCGAGCGCGCCGCCGCGCAGATGAGCCAGCTCGCCGCCTACTCCACCTTCGACGTCTACGCGAGCCGACCGGCGCTCGAGCTGGCGGAGCGGATCAGCGAGATCGCTCCGACCGAGGGGCCGAACGGCGTCTTCTTCACCAACGGCGGATCCGACGCCGTCGACACCGCCGGCAAGATGGTGCGGCGGTACTGGCAGCTCGAGGGCGAGCCGGAGCGCACGGTGATCATCTCCCGCGCCGGCGCCTACCACGGGATGAACGCCTACGGCACCAGCCTGGCCGGCATCCCCGCGAACTTCGACGGCTGGGGGACCCTGGTCTCCGACGTCGTCCACGTCGGCGCCAACGACCTCGACAGCCTGCGGCAGGCGCTGGAGGCGAACGAGGGCCGGGTCGCCGCCTTCATCGGCGAGCCGGTCGTCGGAGCGGGTGGCGTGCGCCCCCCGGCCGACGGGTACTGGGAAGGCGTCCAGAAGCTCCTGCGCGAGCACGGCGTGCTGCTGGTCGCCGACGAGGTGGTCAGCGGCTTCGGGCGGTTCGGCACCTGGTTCGCCTCGGAGTCCCTCGGGATCGTTCCCGACCTCGTCACCTGCGCCAAGGGCGTGACCTCCGGCTACCTGCCGCTGGGCGCCGTGATCGCCGGCGACCGGGTCCGTTCGACCATCTGGGAAGGCGGCGCCTTCCGTCACGGATACACCTACTCCGGGCATCCGGCCGCCTGCGCGGTGGCTCTCGCGAACCTCGAGATCATCGAGCTGGAGCAGCTCCGCCGGCGGGCCTCCTCGCTGGCCCCCGAGCTGCGGACCCGCTTCTCCGCGCTGGAGGACGAGCCGCTGATCGAGGAGGTCAGGACCGCCGGGCTGCTGGCCGGGGTCGAGCTCTCCTCCGCCGCCCTGGCCGAGGATCCGGGTCTGCTCGACCGGACCGTGGTCAAGGCCCGCGAACGCGGGGTTCTGATCCGCGCCCTGGCCGGGACGACGATCCAGATCTCGCCGCCGTTCGTGGCCTCGGAATCCGAGTTCGACCTGATCGTCGCGACGATCCGCGAGGCGGTCGCCGCCGCGGCCGAGGACAGCAACTGATGAGACGGTTCTCCGATCGTTCGGTCCTGGTCACCGGCGCCACCGAGGGGATCGGCCGGGCGATCGCCTTCCGCCTCGCCGAGGAGGGGGCGAACCTGACCCTGGTCGCGAGAACCCAGTCCTCGGGCGACGACCTGGTCGCCCTGATCGGCCAGGAGAAGGCGGTCTTCGTGGCCGGCGACGTGCGCGACCCCGAGCTGGCCGACCGGGCCGTCGCCACCGCCGAGGAGCGTTTCGGCCGGCTCGACGCGCTGGTCAACAACGCGGCCATGGACCACACCGCGCTGATCCTCGACACCCCGGTCGAGGACGTGCGCGAGCTGTTCGACGTCAACTTCTTCGGCACCCTCAATTTCATGCAGGCGGCCGGACGGGCGATGAAGGGGAGGGGCGGCTCGATCGTCAACCTCTCCTCGCGCCTGGCCTCGATCGGCGTGCCGACCATGGCCCTCTACAGCGCGACCAAGGGCGCGATCGAAGCCTTCACCCGTGGCGCCGCGATCGAGTGGGCCGCGGACGGGATCCGCGTCAACGCGGTCGCACCGGGCCTCACCGCGACTCCGCTGGCCGAGCGCTGGATCGAGTCGCAGGACGAGCCGGTCTCATTCCGGCGGGCGCTCGAGGACACGATCCCGCAGGGAAGGCTCGGCACCCCCGAGGACGTCGCGGCCGCGGTCGCGTACCTCGCCTCGGACGAGTCCGGGCATGTGACCGGGGCCTCGATCCCGGTCGACGGGGGGTACACGGCGGCATGAGCATCGCCCCCGAGGAGACCCGGCTCCCGTTCGCCACCCGCGCCTCCCGACTGACCGGGTCGGAGATCGACTCCAGCACCAGCCTGCTCCAGAAGCAGACCCATGACGTGGTCCGGCTGGCAATGGGCAGCCCGGCCGCCGAGGCGATCCCGGCCGACCAGCTCTCGGAGCTGGCGGCGGAGCTCTTCCCCGGCAACCCGGACGCCTTCGACTACGGGCCGACCGAGGGCGAGTCGGGCCTGCTCGACCAGCTCGAGCCCTTCACCGGCGACGACCGCGAGCGCATGCTGGTCACCGGCGGCGGCATGCAGGGCCTCGACCTGGTCTGCAAGCTCTTCGTCGACCCGGGCGACCTGGTCGTGGTCGAGGCTCCGACCTACACCAACGGCTCTGCCACGATCGCCAGCTACGAAGGCGATCTGCTCGAGGTCCCGGTCGACGACGACGGCATGATCGTCGACTCCCTGATCGAACAGGTCAAGCGGGCCGGCCGGCTGCCGAAGCTGATCTACTCGATCCCGACCTTCCAGAACCCGAGCGGCAAGAGCATGTCCCTCGAACGCCGGATCGAGCTGCTCCGCTGCGCCGAGGAGTGGGGCGCGGTGGTGCTCGAGGACGATCCCTACGGCCACCTCTCCTTCATCGGCGACCCGCCGCCCAGCCTGGTCGAGCTGAGCGGGCGCGCCCCCTGGGTGATCGGCGTCCACACCTTCTCCAAGATCGTGGCGCCCGGCCTGCGGGTCGGCTGGCTCCGGGCCGACCCTTCGATCATCGAGCGGATGATCAACGCCAAGCAGTGCATGGACACCTGCTCTAACGTGCCGGCCCAGGTGCTGGTCACCGAGTTCATGGTGCGGGGGATGATGGAGTCCCACCTGGAGCGCCTGACCCCGATCTACCGGGAGCGGAAGGACTCGATGCTGGCCGCGCTCGAGGAGGCCTTCGGCGGCACCGGGACCGAGTGGACCGATCCCGGCGGCGGCTTCTTCACCTGGCTGACCCTGCCCGACTTCGTCGACGCCCGGGATCTCTTCCCGACCGCGCTGGCCAACGGCGTGGCCTACGTCCCCGGCGACGCCTTCGCCACCACGACCCCGTTCGGCAGCTCGCTCCGGCTCTGCTTCGCCTCCAACACCACCGAGCGGGCGGCCGAGGGGATCCGCCGTCTGAAGCTCTCGATCGAGCAGAAGTACGAGGTGTAATGGTCCGGTCCGGACCAGGGGCGGCTGGTAGAGTCGGAGACCGACTCTTGGCTCTGTCACTACGAGAACTGATGTCCGCTCCGATTCTTCGGGAGGCTGAGGTTCTGGGCGGCGAGCGGTTCCTGGACAGCACCGAGATCCGCTGGGTGGCGGTGACCGAACCCCCGGTCGGCGGGTTCATCCGGCCCGGCGAGCTGGTCCTGACCACCGGCCTCGGCTGCGACGAGGCGCAGCTGGTCGACCTGGTCCGCGACATCGTCGCCGAGGGCGCCGCGGCGATCTGCTTCAGCTTCCCCGAGGGGGCCGACGTCTCGGCGCTCCCCGCCGACGCGATCGCGGTCGCCGAGGAGTCGGAGCTGCCGATCATCTCGACCCCGTGGAACGTCCGCTTCGCGGAGATCATCATGGCGGTGACCGACCGGATCATCGCCCAGCAGCACGCCGCCGCCCTGGCCGAACCGGACTTCCTCCTCCGCAGCGTGACCAGCACGGCGATGGAGGGGGCCGGCCTGACCGCTGTGGCCGAGGCGCTGGAGACGGTGACCAACCGGGCGACGCTGATCCTCTCGCCCAGCCTTCACCTGCTGGCCTGCGGGCAGCTCGCCAACGAGCGCCTGACCGAGGCGCTCTCCGAGTGGGACGGCCGTCTCGACGAGCTCTCGGCCGAGCAGGTCCGCGAGTACGAGCTGGCCCTCGGCCTGGAGACCGCGAGCTGGGTCGAGGGGATACCGGAGCTCGGCGTCGGCCCCGGGATGTCGGTCGGCGCCCGGGTCGGCCGGCGGGTGGTCGCTCTGGTCTACGCGGTGCTGGACGGGGACATCCCCTTCATCCCGGCCCTCGAAGGGCGCGCGGTCACCCAGTCCTCGATCGCGGTCGCGATGGAGATGATGAGGCTGAAGGCCGCCGCGGCCGCCGAGCAGGAGGTGAGGGGAGACTTCATCCTCGGGCTGGCCGAAGGCCGCATGGCCCCCGGCCGGGAGATGACCGCGCGGGCGACCCTGCTGGGCTACGACCTGAAGACCCGGTACCGGGTCGCGTCGGGACGGCTCGAGAGCCCGTCCGGCGATCTCGCCGCCTCCGACGCCGAGGACATGGCCGAGCGCCTGGATTCCGCCTTCGACCACACGGTGATCGTCGCCGCCCAGGGCCGCAAGGTCATGGTGCTGATGGAGACGGACCGCCACCCCGAACCGGCCGCCGAGATCGCCGCCGCCCTGGAGCCGCTTTCGCCGGCCGAGCGGGGCGAGTGGGGAGTGACCTCGGGCGACTACTCGCTGGCCGAGCTGGCCCGTGGGGCCGACCGGGCCGAACGAGTGCTCGAGATCGGGGCGAGCCTGGGCGGGCAACCCGGAGAGGTGGCGAAGGAGGAGGAGCTCGGCTCCGGGCTGCTGCTCGGCATCCTCGCCCGGGACTCGGAGGCGGTCGAGATCGCGCGGGGGATCCTGCAGCCGATCATCGACTACGACGAACAGAAGGGCCGAGACCTGCTGCACACCCTCGACGTCTTCATCCGGTACCACGGCAACACCAGCGCGGCCTCGCGGGCGCTCTACATGAACAGGCATTCCCTGATGTACCGGGGACGCAAGATCGAGGAGCTGACCGGGTACTCGCTCGACTCCTACGAGGATCGGTTCCGACTCGACCTCAGCCTGCACATCCTCAGGCTGGCCGGGGAGATCGACGTGCCCGAGCCAGACCACGAGCCGGAGTGACCCGGTCGGCGCGACTACCAACCTGTTGCGCGAAGTTGACGACAACACTCCAGATTGCGCCTATCGACCACGGCCCGACGTTCTTAGAGTGAACCCATGCAAACTCGAGGAGAGGGATGCGTTGAATGGGTTTGATCGAACGCGATCGTGAATCGATCGGCGCGATCGAGAAGCTGAGGTTCTCGCCCCTGGTGGCGACGGGCGGCGAAGGCTGCCATCTCATCGGCGAGGACGGGAGCCGTGTGCTCGACCTGTCCGGGACCTGGGGCGCGGCCAGTCTCGGCTACAGCGACCCGGCCCTCGCCCTGGCGATCACCGATGCCGCCTCCTCGATGGCGGCGGCCAGCATCCTCTCCTCGGTCAGCGAGCCGACCATCGAGTTGGCCGAGAAGCTGATCGAGGCGGTGCCGGGCGGTCTCAAGAAAGCCTGGATCGGCCATTCCGGCTCCGATGCCAACGAGACCGCGGTCCGCGCGATCCAGCACGCGACCGGACGCGACCGCTTCATCGTCTTCGACGGCGCCTATCACGGCGGCACGGCCGGCTCGATGGCGATCTCCGGCCATCCCTCGCAGGATCACGCCACCGCCCACGAGGGCCGGATCCTGATCCCCTACCCGGACTCCTACCGGCCGGCCGGGGACGATCCCGCGGCCCACTCGCTGGCCGCCTTCGACCGGGCGCTGGAAGAGGCCGGGCCCGAGACGATCGCCGCGATCCTGATCGAGCCGATCATGTCCGACGGCGGCCTGATCGTGCCGCCCGAGGGCTTCCTCGCCGAGCTGGCCGGTCGCTGTCGCGAGCACGGCATCCTGGTGCTCTGCGACGAGGTGAAGGTCGGGGTCGGGCGGACCGGCGATCTCTGCGCCTTCGAGGGCGAGGGGATCGAGCCGGACGTTGTGACCTTCGGCAAGGGCATCGGCGGCGGCCTGCCGCTCTCGGCGGTGGTCGCGCCGGCCGAGATCCTGGACTTCGCCACCTGCTTCTCGATCCAGACCACGGCCGGCAACCCGGTCTGCGCCAGCGCCGGCCTCGCCGTGCTGCGGCGGATCGAGGAACTGGGGCTTCTGGAGAACGCCCGGGACCGTGGCGAGCAGCTGCGGAGCGGCTTCCGGCGGCTGGCCGAGACGCACGAGATGATCGGCGATGTCCGCGGGCGCGGGCTGGCGATCGGGGTCGACCTGGTCCGTGACCGTGAGACCAAGGAGCCGGCCACCGCCGAGGCGGCCAAGGTGATCGTCCGCAGCCTCGAGCTCGGGGTCGCCTTCTTCTGCGTCGGCAAGGCCTCGAACGTGCTCGAGCTGACCCCGCCGCTCACCCTCGCCGAGGCGGAGGTCGAGCAGGCGCTCGAGGTGATCGACCAGGCGATGAGCGACGTCGAGAACGGCCTGGTGCCGAACAGCGCGACCGCCGAGTACGCGGGGTGGTGAAAGACATGACAGAGAACCAAAGGCAGGATCCGGACTCGCTCGTCGTGGTCGCTCAGGGCGACCTGGTCGGGCTGAGCCGGGGCAAGGCCGTACCCATGTCCCGCTTCGAGCGGGCGGTCGAGGACGGCATCGGCTGGGTGCCGGCCAACCTCACCCTCAACGTCTTCGACGGGATCGCCCCCAACCCCTGGGGCGCGACCGGCGGCTTCACGCTGCGGCCCGAGCGGGAGAACCTGCTCAGGGTCGAACGGCCGGGGGAGGGGGCGCCGCCGCTCCAGATCGTCTTCTCCGACCTGACCTGGCCGGACGGCAGCCCCTGGGAGTGCTGCCCGCGGACCCTGCTCAAGGACTCGCTGGCCGAGCTGAAGGAGCGGACCGGGCTCGGAGTGATCGCCTCCTTCGAGCATGAGTTCCAGCTCGACGAGGAGACCTCGAGCCCGCATCACGACGCTTTCAGCACCCGCGCCCACGCCGCCGCGGAACCCTTCCTCAGCGACCTCAGCCGGGTGCTGTCCGGGGCCGGGCTCGACCCCGAACTGGTCTTCTCCGAGTTCGGCAACCGGCAGTTCGAGGTCCCGATCGGCCCCGCCCCCGGGGTCGTCGCCGCCGACCGTGGCCTGCTCCTGCGGGAGCTGGTCCGCGAGGTCGCGATCTGGCACGGGCGGAGGGCGACCTTCACCCCGGTGCGTGAGCCGGGCGGGATCGGCAACGGGGTGCATGTCCACGTGTCCCTGGTCGACGAGAAGGGCGACACCGTGATGGGCGGCCTGCGCGACAGCGGGCCCTCGGTCTCCCGGGCCTTCATCGCCGGGATCGTCGAGCATGCCGCCGCGCTCTCGGCGGTCACCGCGGCCAGCCCCGTGTCCTACCTGCGGCTCGTGCCCGGGCACTGGAGCGCCGGCTACACGGCCTGCGGCCAGGACAACCGCGAGGTGATGGTCCGCTACATCCCCGGCGGCGCCAGCGGTGGGACGGCCCACTTCGAGTACCGCGCCTGCGACGGCACGGCCAGCCCGTACCTGACCCTGGCTGCCCTGATCCGGGCGGGGCTCGACGGCATCGAGCGCGAGCTCGACGAGATCCCCTGGATCGACGAGGACCCGTCGCTGCTCGACGCGGAGACGCTCGAGGCACGCGGGATCGGCACTCTCCCCGACTCGCTGGAGAACGCGCTCGCCGCGCTCCGCGACGACCGGGTCGTGCTGCCGGAGAACGACCTCAAGACCTGCTTCCTGAACGTCAAGCAGCAGGAGATCGACGCCGCCGCCGAACAGGACATCGCCGCGACCTGTGAGCTCTATGGGCGCGTCTACTGAGATCCCGCTGGTCGACCACCACTGCCACGGGATCTTCCCGGGGCAGCCGGAGGACGGCTTCGAGCGCTGGATCTCGGAGAGCGACCGGCGCTCGCCCGACTTCGACCATCTCGACGCGACACCGCTGGGGATGGCGATCCGGGCCTGGTGCTCGCCGCTGCTCGATCTCGAACCCGGCGCGAGCCGCGAGGAGTACGTCGCGCGGCGGGCCGAGATCGCACCCGAGGAGCTGAACGCCCGTCTGATGCGGGCGGCCGGCGTGGCCGAGCTGCTGGTCGACACCGGGATCACCAGCCTCGACCTCACCCCGCCCGACGAGCTGGCCGAGCTGGCCGGCGCCGAGGGGCACGAGGTGGTGCGGATCGAGGAGGTGGCCGAACGGGCCCTCGAGCGCAGCTCGAGCGTCGCCGAGTTCCGCCAGGAATTCGAGACCGCCCTTGCCGATCGGGCCGATTCGGCGGTCGGCTTGAAGACGATCGTCGCCTACCGGACCGGCCTCGTGGTCCCGGACCGCCCTCCTGAGACCGCCGTCGCCGATCGCGCGATCGAGCGGGCGCTGGGGCAGGCCGGAAGGGCCCGGATCGACGATCCGGACCTGCTCCACCACGGGATCTGGGTCGGGGTCGAGCTGGCCCGGGCCCACCGTCTGCCGATCCAGCTCCACACCGGGCTGGGCGACACCGACGTCGACATCAGCCTCGCCGATCCCGGTCTCCTCACCCCGTTCATCCGCGCCACCGACGGACTCGGCGTGAACCTGACCCTGCTCCACTGCTACCCGTACCACCGCACGGCCGGATATCTGGCCGCGATGTACCCGAACGTGTACTTCGACCTCGGCCTCTCGCTCAACCACGCGGCCGGCGGCGCGCGGACGGTGATGGCGGAGGCGATGGAGATGGCGCCCTTCGCCAAGCAGCTCTACGCCTCCGACGCGATCGGCATCGCCGAGCTGCATCATCTCGGGGCACTGCTCTTCCGGCGCTCGCTCGACGCGGTGCTGGACGGATGGATCGGCGATGGCCTGATCCGGACCGCTGACGCCGAGAGGATCGCCGCGGCGATCGCGTCGGGGAACGCCCGTCGTCTATATGGCCTGGAGGGCCGATCCGGGACCCGACCCGAATGAGCTTCCTCGAGGACCTGCTGGCCGAGATCGACCGCGAGGTCGAGACGACGGTCGAGCTTCGCCACCGGCTCCACGAGAACCCCGAGCTCTCCCATCAGGAGACCAGGACCGGCGCGGCCATCGCCGAGGCGCTGCCGGTCGAGAGCGTGATCGTGGCCAAGACCGGGCGCCTCGCCCGCATCTCCGGCGGGTCGGGGCCGAGGATCGCGGTCCGGGCCGAGCTGGACGGGCTGCCGGTCGACGAACGGACCGGGGCCGAGTACGCATCCACCAACGGCGCGATGCATGCCTGCGGCCACGACGTCCACATGGCGGCCGTGGTGGCTCTGGCGCGGGCGGCCGAGCGGCTGCGGACCCGCCTGCCGGCCGAGTTGATCGCGATCTTCCAGCCGAGCGAGGAGGCCGACCCCTCCGGCGCCCGGATGCTGGCCGAGGGCGAGCTGCCCGGCCTGGGATTGGACGCCGCGGTCGGGGCGCATGTGCACCCGGCCCTGGAGTGGGGGTCGATCGCGCTCGACCCCGGGGCGATCAACGCCTCGGCCGACACCGTCGAGGTGACGGTCCGGGGCGCCTCCACCCACGGCGCCTACCCGCATCAGGGCCGTGACCCGATCCTCGCCCTCTCGGCCATCGTCGTCGCCTGCCACGCTCAGGTGGGGCGGACGATCGACCCGCTCAACCCGGCCGTGATCACCTTCGGCACCCTGGAGGCCGGAACCCAGGAGAACGTGATCCCGGAGCTGGCCCGCGCCAAGGCGACGCTCCGGGCCTTCGAACCGGCTGATCGGGAGGCCCTGATCGAGCTGGTCGACCGGGTCGCGGTCTCGGTCGCCGCCGCCCACGGCTGCGAGGCATCGGTCGAGGTCCGTCGCGGCGAGCCCGCCTTGGACAACGACCCGGGCATGGTCGAGGCCTCAGCCGAGCTGCTGGACACGGCCGGCCTGACCCGGGGACGGCCCTGGCGCTCCTGCGGGGCCGACGACTTCTCCTTTTTCGGCTCGGCCTGCCCGATCGCGATGGCATTCGTCGGCATCGACGGCTATCCGGGCTTCGAGAGCCGCCCCCTGCATCATCCCGAGCTGCTGATCCCTGACGAGGCCGTGCGACAGGTCGCACGCACTCTGGGAGCCATGTTCTGCGGTGCCGTCTCGAACCTCGAGAGGGGCTAGATGAGACCCCCTGTGACCCCCAACACATTGTGGTCAGCGGCGGCCGCAGATTTCCACCAGTCCGTGTCTTGGCCCCGGGGGCGAGGACTGGGAATGTGTCGTTCGGAGAGGTGAGGAAATGAACGAAGACTCATTCAGCGCCCGAGGCATCTGCGTCCACTTCGACGGTGTGAAGGCCGTGGACGGGGTGGACCTGGAGATCCGCCGCGGCGAGATCCTCGGCCTGGTCGGCCCGAACGGGGCCGGCAAGACGACCCTGGTCAACGCGCTGACCGGATTCGAGAAGCCGACCTACGGCGAGTGCTCGATCGGCGACCGGGACGTCCTGGGCAAGCCGCCGCACGCGATGGCGTCGGTGGGGGTGGCCAGGACCTTCCAGGCCGGCCGGCTCTTCAACCATCTGACCGTGCTCGAGAACATCGAGGTCGCGGCGCTCAAGCGCTACCGGCTGCGTCGTCACGCCGAGCAGTGGGCGATCGAGGTGGTCGAGTCGCTCAAGCTCGGGGCGATCCGCGACCGGCTCGCCGGCGAGCTGTCGCACGGTGAGGCGAGGACGGTCGAGCTGGGGCGCGCGATCGCGCTCAAGCCGGAGTTCCTGCTCCTCGACGAGCCCGCCGCCGGCCTCAACGAGAGCGAGAGCGACCGGCTGGTCGGGGTGATCGCCGAGATTCCCCGGCAGGGCGGCTGCGGGGTCCTGATCATCGAACACGACATGAAGGTGATCATGCGACTCTGCGACCGCATCCACGTGCTCGACCACGGCAAGTCCCTGGCCGAGGGGACGCCGGAGGAGATCCGCGGCAACGCCGCGGTGACCGAGGCCTACCTGGGCGGGACGGTGATGCCCGATGCTTGAGGTCCAGGACCTGAAGGTGAGCTACGGCCGCCTCGAAGCCGTGAAGGGCATCAGCTTCACGATCAACCAGGGCGAGTGCATCGGCCTGATCGGCCCGAACGGCGCCGGCAAGACCACGACCCTCAACGCGATCGCCGGTGTGCTCAAGCGGAGCGGCGGCAGCATCGCCTTCGAAGGGGAGAAGCTCCCCAACCAGGCGCCGGAAGCGACGGTGCGACGCGGGATCTCGCTGGTTCCGGAAGGTCGCCGCGTGTTCCAGGGGCTGACGGTTGAACAAAATCTGCGGCTGGGCGCCTCGATCCGCTCCGACAAGGAGATCGATTCAGACATCGAGGCGATGAAGAAGCGCTTTCCAGCGCTCGAAAAGTACGCGACCACAAGGGCCGGCTCTCTCTCCGGCGGCGAACAGCAGATGATCGCCCTCGCCCGAGCCCTGATGGCGCGTCCCCGGCTGCTTCTTCTCGACGAGCCCTCGCTCGGCCTGGCGCCGCTGATCGTGGACCAGGTCTTCGAGCTGGTCGATCAGCTCCGCAGCGAGGGCATCACGATCCTCCTGGTCGAGCAGAACGGCCTCCGGACCCTGGAACTGGCCGACCGGAGCTACGTGCTCCAGGGCGGCCGGATCGCGATGTCGGCCACCGGGGCGGAGGACTTCGCCGAGGTGGAGAAGGCCTATTTCGGGGCCGAGGACTCGAACGCCGTCGCAAAGGAGACAGCGAATGACTGATGTGATCCAGGCGGTGGTCGATGCTCTGTCGCTGGCCAGCCTCTACGCGCTGCTGGCCCTGCCGGTGGCCCTGATCTACGGGATCATGGGGCTGATCAACTTCGCCCAGGGCGAGCTGACCATGATCGCCGCCTACGGCCTGTTCCTCTTCGCCGCGGTGACCCTGCCGCTGGCGGTGTTCATGGCCCTCGTGCTGGTGGTAGTCGCCGCGTTGGCGATGGAACGGGTGGCCTTCCGGCCGGTCCGGAACTCCAGCGAGGAGACGCTGCTCGTCACCTCGTTCGCGGTGAGCTTCCTGCTCCAGAACCTCGCCCTGATCATCTTCGGGTCGCGGCCCAAGAGCATCTCGACCCCGTCGTCGCTCAGCCAGTCCTTCGACGTCGGCGGCATCTTCATCGACGCGGTGGCCATCCTCACGGTGGTGCTCGCGGTGGTCTGCATCGGCGGCCTGGTCCTCTTCATGAACCGCAGCCGGTTCGGCATCTCGATGCGAGCCGCGGCCGAGGACTTCACGATGGCCCGCCTGGTCGGGATCAGGGCCAACGCGGTGATCTCGGCGACCTTCGCGATCGCCGGCGCCTTGGCCGGAGTCGCCGCCTTCGTGCTCGTCGTCCAGAGCGGCTCGGCCTTCGCGACCATGGGGTTGACCCCGGTCATCATCGCCTTCGTGGCGACCATGATGGGCGGCCTCGGCAGCCTCAGGGGCGCCCTGCTCGGCGCCGCCATCCTCGGCGTGATCACGGTCGGCTTCGACCAGATCCTCTCCGAGGAGCTGCGCCCGGCCCGTGACGCCTTCGTCTACGGGGCCGTGCTGCTCGTCTTGCTGGTCCGCCCGAGCGGGCTTATCCCTTCGAACCGGGAGAGGGTGTAAATGTCTTACCTCAGGCACAGGGTTCTGGCCCTGGAGACTCCGATTCTGCTTTCGCTGATCCTGCTGCTGGTCACCTTCGTGGCGCCGTCGGCGGGCCTCTCGATCGAGAACCGCGCGATCGTGATGCTGATCAACGTGGCCCTGGTCGTCGGCCTCTACTCGTTCGCCGGCCTCTCGGGCGTCCTCACCTTCGGGCACATGAGCTTCATGGGGATCGGCGCCTACGCCGGGGCCCTGGTCACGATCCCGGTCGTCGCCAAGGGGTCGCTCTTGCCGGACCTGCCCGGGTTCCTGGCCAACGCCGAGGTCTCGCTGCCGATCGCGATCCTGATCGGTGGCGGGCTGGCCGCGCTCTTCGCCGCGATCATCTCGCTCCCGATCGCGCGACTACCCGGCCTGGCCCTGTCCCTGGCCATGTTCGCGGTGTTGATCATCTGCTACCAGGTGGAGGCGAACTGGGACAGCCTCACGCGCGGCCGTCAGGCCCTGCTCGGCGTGCCCACCAACACCACGATCTGGGTGGCGCTGGCCACCGCGATCGGGGCCATGTTCGTGGTCTTCGCCTACCAGCAATCGCGTTTCGGGTTGCGCCTCAGGGCGGCCCGGGAGGACGAGTACTCGGCCGCCGCGACCGGGGTGAACATCGTCCGCGAGCGACGCATCTCACTGGTCATCAGCGGTGCCCTGATCGGCGTGGTCGGGGTCGTCTACGCCCAGTACCTCGGTGTGTTCACGCCGAACGACTTCTACCTGGACCTCACCTTCATGACGATCGCGATGCTCGTCATCGGGGGGACCAGGAGCCTGACCGGAGCGGTGATCGGCCCGATGTTGGTGGCCGTCCTCACCTACACGCTCCAACAGGGGGAGACGGTCACCGGACCCGGCCTGCAGCAGGTCGGCCTGGCGATCGTGATGGTCCTCGTCCTGGTGTTCCGCCCCAGCGGGCTCACCAACGGCAAGGAGTTGAAGCTCTCGACGGTGGTTACTCGGTTCAGACAGGGACGAGCTGACCGGAATGGCAGGTCGAGTGAAACCGATAAGGCGATGACCGCCGTCGAGTAGACGGTGCGACTCGGACGGCTCGCATGCCCGCATGCGGCGCCAACCAACTGAAGGAGAGGAAATGAAGGCTCGAAAGTTCAAATACCTTGTCATCGGGGTCCTTGCCGTCATGGTCGGCGCGTTGTCGGCCTGTGCGAACGACGAGAACGGCGGCGGCGGAGACGACGGCCCGATCGTGGTCGGTTTCGCGACCGCTCAGTCGGGCGCCTTCGCCGCGTACGACGAACCGGCGGTCGAGTCGGCCAAACTGAAGATCGACCAGATCAACAAGGCCGGCGGCATCGACGGAAGGAAGATCGAGGTCGTCGAGTCCGACACCCGGACCGACATCGACGGAGCGCGCGTCGCGGCCGACGAGGTCATCGAGAAGGGGGCCGACTTCATGATGGTCACCTGCGACTTCGACTACTCCACGCCGAGCATCGTCGAGGCCCAGGCCAACGGCATCGTGGCGATGTCGCCCTGCGCCGGGTCGACCAAGTTCCGAACCGACATCATCCCGCCGAACGGCTTCTCGATGGGCACCGGAATCCCGTCCGAGGCGGCCAGCCTCGCGGAGTTCGGCGACCAGAAGCTGAAGGCGAAGTCGGCCTACATCCTGCTCGACCCGACCATCGACTACGACAAGCAGTCGGCCGAGGCCTTCAAGCAGACCTGGGAGGCCCAGGGCGGCACGATCGCCGGCGAGGACACCTTCCAGCAGGACACGCAGTCGGTCTCGCCGCAGATCTCACGGATCCGTGAGCTCTCCGAGCAGCCCGACGTGATCTACATCGCAAGCTACCCGCCCGGTGGCGTGCGCATGATCCGATCGATCCGCTCGTCCGGCATCGACGCGCCGATCCTGGCCGACGCCAACTTCGACGGCACCTACTGGCTCGGTTCGGTGCCCGGCCTGTCGGACTTCTACCACTCGGCCTGGGCCTCGCTGAACGGCGACGACCCGGACCCGCAGGTGAACAAGATGATCAAGGAGCTGACCAAGCAGCACGGCCGGCCCGACACCTCGATCGGCTCGATGGGCGGCTACAGCGTGATCGAAGCCCTCGAAGACGCGTACAAGGAGGCCGGGACCACCAAGGACACCGACCTGATCGCGGCGCTCGAGACCTTCGACAAGAAGAAGCTGACGATCGGCCCGACCACCTTCGACGACACCTACCACATCACGCTCGACCGGCCGGTGCGGATCATGGAGGTCCAGAACGGCAAGGAGAAGTTCCTGCAGATGTGGACCCCGGAGAACGTCCCGACCCTCGACGAGGGTTAGGCGCGGGGTCAGGAACCTCTGAAGGCACGGGAAGCCCCGTCGGGGGGCGGGGCTTCCCGGGAAAGGCAGACAATGTTCCAAGTCAATCGTCCTTTCGAAGCGGCCTACGCGGGCATGGGCACCTACTGCAAGGTGCCCCTCGCGCTTGAGCCGAAGGACCTCGAAGGAGCCGACGTGGCGATCGTCGGGGCCCCCTTCGACGAGGGCGTCTCGTATCGGCCCGGGGCCAGGTTCGGCCCGCGGGCGATCCGCCAGGCGGACAACTTCCTCTGGTCGCCGCCGTCGCGGCCGCACATGGGGCTCGGGGTCGATCCCTTCGCCGAGCTGACGGTGGTCGACTACGGCGACGCGGAGTGCCCGCCGGCCGATCTCGCCGCGAGCCACCGGGAGATCAAGGCGCGGGTGGCCGAGATCCTCAAGGCCGGGGCGATCCCGGTCGTGCTGGGCGGGGACCACTCGCTGGCCTACCCCGACGTGACCGCGGTCGCCGAGCATTTCGGCAAGGGCCAGGTCGGGGTGATCCAGTTCGACACCCACACCGACACGGCGCCGACCGAGTGGGGAGGGGAGCTCTCGCACGGCACGCCGATGCGGCGGCTGATCGACGAGGGCCACGTCGCCGGCGAGCACTTCATCCAGATCGGGATCCACGGCTACTTCCCGGACCCGGCCGACTTCGAGTGGGCAAGCGAGAACGGCATGCGCTGGCACACCCGCTACGAGATCCAGGAACGAGGCATGAAGGCGGTCATGGACGACGTGATCGCGGCGGCCCGGGACTTCCCGCCGGCCGTCTTCGTGACCTTCGACATCGACGTCTTCGACGACCTGCACGCGCCCGGCACCGGCTCCCTCGAGCCGGGCGGCCTGACCCCGCGCGAGGTGTTTCCCGCCCTCAATCGGATCTTCGCGGAGCTCCCGGTGGTCGGCATGGACCTGGTCGAGGTCGCCCCGACCTACGACCCCTCCGGCAACACCGCGCTGCTCGCGCACCGTTGCGTCCTCGAATCGATTTCCGCCCTGGCCCTGAGGCGCCGGGGCTGACCACCGGCCCCGGCGGCCGGCTCGGATTTCACCCAACAAGAACCAACAGGAGTTGACTCATGAAGTTTGGCGTTCCCACAGAGATCAAGACCAACGAGGCCCGGGTGGCAATGACCCCGTCCGGCGCCCGCGAGCTGACCCAGCGCGGCCACGAGGTAGTCATCCAGTCCGGCGCCGGTGAAGGATCTGGCTTCGGCGATCAGGAGTACGTGGCCGAGGGCGCGCAGATCCTGGGCAATGCGGCCGAGGTGTTCGCCGAGGCCGAGGTGATCGTCAAGGTGAAGGAGCCGCAGGCGGTCGAGGTCGAGATGCTGGGCCCGAACCACACGCTCTTCACCTACCTCCACCTGGCCCCGGACCCGGTCCTGACCAAGGGCCTGATGGATTCGGGCGCGACCTGCATCGCCTACGAGACGATCACCGACGATCGCGGTCGCCTGCCCCTGCTGGCCCCGATGAGCGAGGTCGCCGGCAAGCTGGCCGCCCAGGCCGGAGCCTTCATGCTGGGCGCGGCGATGGGCGGGCGCGGCTACCTGCTCGGCGGCGTGACCGGCGTCTCGGCCGGCCGCGTGATGGTGATCGGCGGCGGGATCGTGGGTCAGAACGCGGCCCAGGTCGCGCTCGGCCTCGGCGCCGAGGTCTACCTCTACGACCGTTCGCTGGACCGGCTGCGTGAGCTGGACGGGATCTTCGGCAACGCCGTCTCGACCTGTTACGCCTCCTCGCTCGACATCGAGCAGGCCCTGCCGGAGATGGACCTGGTGATCGGCGCGGTGCTGGTCAAGGGGGCGAAGGCGCCGCATGTGGTCACCCGCGATCAGCTCTCCCTGATGAAGCCGGGCGCCGTGCTGGTCGACGTCTCGATCGACCAGGGGGGCTGCTTCGAGACCTCGCATCCCACCACCCACGAGGACCCGACCTACCTGGTCGACGGAGTCAACCACTACTGCGTGGCGAACATGCCCGGCGTGGTCCCGGCCACCTCGACCCGGGCCCTGACCAACGCGACGCTGCCCTACCTGATCAAGCTGGCCGAGCTCGGCGTCGACGAGGCTCTGGCCTCCGACCCCAACTTCGCCGCCGGCCTCAACGTGGCCAAGGGCGAGGTCACCTACGAACCAGTCGCCCGTGACCAGGGCCTGAAGCTGGCCGCCTGACCCGTACCGACAAGCACGCGGACCGAGGGGCGGCGATCTTTCGCCGCCCCTCGGCATGGACACAGGCCGGGATTGCTCTAAATTGAGTGGTCGCGCCGCTTTCCCGGCGGCGCTTCCCTCTCTCCCTCCTCAAGGCTGTGATTTGACTTCTGCTGCGACCGCATCACCGATGCCCGACGTCTCCGTCGGGTTTGCCGGACTCGGACTTCCCGATCAGATCGTGGGCACTCTGCGCTCGCTCGGATACGAGGAACCCACCCCGATCCAGGCGGAGGCGATCCCGCCGCTGATCTCCGGGCGCGACCTGCTCGGACAGGCGGCGACCGGCACCGGCAAGACCGCCGCGTTCGCGCTGCCGGTGCTGGCCCAGGTCGACGGTCAGGCGGAGAGCGGCGCGCCTAGCGCGCTGATCCTGGTCCCGACCCGCGAGCTCGCGGTCCAGGTGCAGAAGTCGACCCAGGAGTACGCCCGGGGCACCGGCGCCTCGGTGCTCGCGGTCTTCGGCGGGCAGCCGATCGGTCGTCAGATCGCGCCGCTCAAGCGCGGTGTCGACGTCGTGGTCGCCACCCCGGGCAGGGCGATCGATCACATCCGTCGCGGATCCCTGAAGACCGACCAGGTCCGGATGCTCGTCCTGGACGAGGCCGACGAGATGCTCGACATGGGCTTCGCCGACGAGCTCGAGACGATCCTCGAAGGCCTGCCGGAATCGCGGCAGACCGCGCTCTTCTCCGCGACCATGCCGGCGCGGATCGAGTCGATCGCCAAGCGCCACATGAGCGACCCGGTCCGGGTCGAGATCAAGCGGCGGGAGCGCGAGCCGGGGGAGGGCCCCCAGATCCGGCAGACCGCCCACCTGGTCTCCCGCCACCAGAAGCCCGCCGCGCTCGGCCGCGTCATCGACATGGAGGAGCCCGGGTCGGCGATCGTCTTCTGCCGCACCCGGTACGAGGTCGATCAGCTGACCGAGACCCTCGGCGGCCGTGGCTTCCGGGCCGACGCCCTTCACGGCGGCATGACCCAGGACCAGCGCGACCGGGTCATGGGACGGCTGAGAAGCGGCTCGACCCAGCTCCTGGTCGCCACCGACGTCGCCGCCCGCGGGCTGGACGTCGATCACCTCACCCATGTCTTCAACTACGGGCTCCCGACCGCGGCCGAGCAGTACGTGCATCGCATCGGGCGGGTCGGCCGCGCCGGGCGGACCGGGATCGCGGTGACGATCGCCGAGCCGCGCGAGCAGCGCCGGATCAAGGACATCCAGCGCCTGACCAAGCTGCCGATCTCGGTCGAGGACCTGCCCACCGTCGCGGCGCTCAAGAAGAAGCGCCTCGAGCAGACCGAGGCGGCGCTGGCCGAGAGCCTGGAGCAGGCGGAAGGCGACTCGCTCGCCCCGTTCCGGGCGGCGGCCGACTCGCTGTCTTCGCGGTTCGCCCCCGAGGAGATCGCGGCGGCCGCCCTGAAACTCGCCCACGAGGCGCGCAGCGGCACGATCGACGAGACCGAGATCGTCCCGGCCGCACGGAAGAAGGAGCGTCGCCCGGCCGGCAACGCACGGCCCTCGAAGCCGGGCCAACGAGCGAAGAGCCAGCCCGCGGGAGACCACACCCGTCTCTTCTTCAGCGTCGGGCGCAGCGCCTCCGTCACCCCGCGCGACCTGGTCGGGGCGATCGCCAACGAGGGCGGCCTGAGCGGACGCCAGATCGGCGCGATCCAGGTGAAGGAGAACTTCTCCCTGGTCGAGGTGCCGAGCGGCGCCGCCGACGGGGTGGTCAGGGCGATGCGCTCCAGTCGGATCAAGGGCCGCAAGGCGACGATCCGCCGCGAGCGCTTCTAGCCGGGGCGCCGTCGCGGCGCGGCTAAAGGGGGTCGTTTCCCGGCTAGACCGGGGCCGGCCGCGCATCTAACTTGGCGCCGTGGTTATCGAGGCGACATCCGTGGTGCCCGCTCTCTCATGAGGCTCGGCATTCACCTCCGCTCGAGCTGCCGTCGGCTCCGCTCCGACGTCGGCGGTCGGGGCCCGCGGAAATAGCCGAGAGACTCCACGAAGTACGTCGGTGCGCCCGGCGGGGCGGGTTTGGGGAAGGCACCTGGAAGAGTGCTCCCACGGATCGCCTGCCCCGCCGGGTCGCCGCGCTCACTCCCGGGCCGAAGCGGCTCGTGGAGGGGGCTCGGTCGGAGCCTGCAGCTGGGTGCCCGCGACGGGGCAGGAGAACTCGGGCTCGGTGGGCTCGGTCCGGGCCACGTCGGAGGAGATCGTCACCCAGGCCAGCGCCCCGCCCGCGGCCGCCAGCGCCGCACAGGCGACCATCGCGACGTGGAAGCCGTCGCTCATCTTCACCGGGTCATAGAAGCTGTCTCCCGTGAGGCCGGCGATCACCGGCAGGACGGCGACGGCCAGCAGCCCGCCCACGCGGGAGACGGCGTTGTTGATGCCGGAGGCGACGCCCGCCTGCCTGGAGTCGGCGGCGGCCAGGACCGTGGCGGTGACCGGGGCGACCACGAGGGTCAGGCCGGCGCCGAAGACGACGACCGCGGGGAGGATGCCCGAGACGTAGCCGTCGCCGGGTTCGATGCGGGTCAGCATCAGGAGCCCGAGCGCGATCACCAACGGCCCGACCGTCAGCGGGATCCGCGATCCGATCCGCTGGGCGAGCGCCCCGGAACGGGCCGAGAAGACGAGCATCAGCGCGGTCACCGGCAGCGATGCCGCCCCGGCCGCGATCGGCGAGTAGCCCATCGAGATCTGCAGGAAGGAGACGAAGAGGAAGAAGAAGCCGCCGAGCGCCGCGTAGACGACGAAGGTGACCAGGTTCGCGCCGGAGAACTGGCGTGAGGCGAACATGCCGAGCGGCATCATCGGGTCGGGGTTGCGTCGCTCGGCGAAGAGGAAGGCGACGAGCGCCAGGACCCCGCCGATCCCGGTCGCGAGGATCGCGGGAGAGGCGCCCTGGCCGGGCGCCTCGATCAGGGCGTAGGTGGTTCCGGCCAGGCCGAGCGCCGCGAGGATCGCCCCGCCGAAGTCGAGTCGCCCCCCGGCGGAGGGATCGCGGACCTCGGGGACGTGCCGGGTGGCGAGGGCCATCACGGCCAGGCCCAGCGGCAGGTTGATCAGGAAGATCGAGCGCCACGAGGCGGCCTGGACCAGGTAGCCCCCGAGCAGCGGCCCGACCGCGCTGGCCACCCCTCCGAGCCCGGACCAGGCCCCGATCGCCCGCGAGCGATCGTCGGGGTGGAAGCTCGACTCGATGATCGCGAGGCTGCCGGGGGTGAGCAGGGCGCCGCCTACCCCCTGCACCAGCCTCGCCCCGATCAGCAGCTCCACGGTCGGCGCCACCGCGCAGAGCAGGGAGGAGAAGGTGAACAGCCCGACCCCGATGACGAAGACCCGTCGCCGCCCGTAGCGGTCGCCGAGCGAGCCGCCGAGCAGGATCAGCGAGGCCAGCGTCAACAGGTAGCCGTTGAGGATCCACTGCAGCGACGAGGTCGAGGCGTTGAGGTCGCGACCGATGTCGGGCAGCGCGATGTTGACCACCGTGCCGTCCAGGAAAGCCATCCCGGAACCGAGCACGGTCACGGCCAGAACCCAGCGCCCGGCTCGGCTGCTGAATCTCATGTCCCGATACTCGCACGCCCGTCTCATGGGCGCCATGCGGCTATCTACATGCGCGGGGCGGCTAGACGAGGGAAGATCCCGCTCCTAACCTGAGCACGTTGAGACGCCCGACCGTTAGCGTCTCTTCCCAGGCAGGCATGGGTCACTCGCAGGGCAAAACCGACCGTCCACGTTCGCTTCTCGGGCGGCGCGGCGCCGTGCTCGACACCAGGGACTTCGAGGCCGCCCGCGCGGCGATCGCCGGGGCCTACGCGCCTCATCTGCTCTTGCCGTTGGGGCCGGTCGAGGAGTTTCACGTGCGGCACACGACGATGGGCGACGACGTGATCGAGATGAGCATGCTGGAGCACGGCATCGGCGTCGAGATCCAGCCGGCGGAGCCGGTCGAGGGCTACTGCGTGCTCCAGCCGCATCGTGGCGCGATCGAGGTCGCCGGCCGTGGCGCCCGGGCGACGGTCGGGGATCGGGCGGCCGCCGTCGTCGACCAGACCGCGATCTTCTCGACCAGGTGGCAGCCCGGCGTCCGGCTGTCCGTGGTCCGGATCGAGCGTCAGCTGGTCAACCGAGTCCTCGCCGACCTCGACAGCGGAGACCCCGGCAGCGACCGCCGGTTCGATCTGCCCGGCGCGGCGGCTCCGGATCTGGGGAGCTCCTGGGCCTCCCTGGTCGGTCTGGCGGTGACCGCCCTGGACTTCGAGATCGACCAGCAGAGCGAGCTCTGGTGGAAGGACTTCCAACGGCACCTCGTCCTGGCCATGGCCGCCCTCCAACCTTCGTTCCACGCCTCGCCGTCGATCTCGAACGCCGGCGGCAGCCCCGCCGCCCTACGGCGGGCGGTGGCCCACATCGAGGCTCACGCGGACGAGCCCCTGTCGGTGGCGGCGGTGGCCGAGGCGGCCCGGATCGGGCCACGGGCGCTTCAGGGCGCTTTCCGACGCCACCTGGGGACGACGCCGACCGCCTACCTGCGCTCGATCCGCCTCGACCGGGCCCGGGCCGAGTTGGCCAGGGAGGGAATGGCGACCACCGTGAGCGAGGTGGCGTATCGGTGGGGGTTCGTGAACCTGAGCCGTTTCGCCGTGCAGTTCAAGGAGCAGTTCGGCCTGCTCCCCTCCGAGGTGCAGCGGGGGCGACGGTCCTTCCCGCGCAAGGTCGGGCCGGATGTAGGGTGAACGAGGAAAATTTCGATTGTGGAAAGAAGGTTGGGGATGAGGGGACGACAGGCACGGCTGACGATCGCGATCGCGATTGTCCTGGGGGGACTGTTCGCCGGGGCTGCGAGCGCATCGGCGGCGGCCACGCAGCGGCTCGACCTCGATGTCACCAAGGCGTGGATCTTCCAGCAGGTGGGGAGCGCCTACAACGGCGTCCCGGCCACGGGGCCCGACAACGACACGCTGATGATGAGCAGCGATCTCGATTCCGGCGCGTTCAGCATCCCCAAGGAGCAGTTCATCCTCAATCCTCAGTTCCTGGTCGGGGGGCCGTCCGGGACGTTCTTCTTCGGTGCGACGGACAACCTGACCGGCACCTATGACTCGGCGACCGGCGAGATGGCGATGTCGGTCCCGACCAAGTACGTGATCGACTACCCCAACCCCGATCCTGCCCCGGACGCGCCGGTCCACATCGCCTGCGAGATCAGCGGCTTCACCGCCGAGCTGAAGACCGAGGGTTCGATCTCGGTCAACGGAACCAGCACCTTCAGCGGCAGGCCCTTCGGCCCCGATCAGGAGGGAAGGCTGCTCGGCGGGTGGTCGGTGCCCCTGTCGGCCCTGTCCGGCCACATCCACGGGATCGACGACACCCCCGACGAGATGTGCCAGGGGATGATCGGCGACCTGCCCGGTGGACAGTTCGCGGGCCAGATCTGGATGCAGGGCAAGGCCACCGTCACCGACCTGCCCTGTCCGGCGGATCAGATCGGCAAGCCGCCGAACTGCCGCAACGCGGCCCCGACCTTCACGCTCCGGCCGGCGAAGCGGTCGGTGAAAGCCGGCAAGACGACCAGCTTCAAGCTCCGGGTCCAGAACGGGGCGGGCGTCGCCCAGCAGGCGAAGCTGGCCTTCAAGTCGAGCAACCGCGGCGTGAAGGTCCAGAAGAAGCTGACGGTCAAGGTCCCCGCCCGCGGGGTCGTGATCACCGAGGTCAAGGTGAAGGTCGCGCGGAACGCCAAGGGCCGGGCCAGGATCACCGCCACCTCGGCCGGCAAGAGGTCCGGCGTCACCGTGATCGTGAAGAAGGCGAAGGCGAGGCGGAAGGCCGCGCGGTAGGCGATCAGGCCGCGAGCGACCGGAGGCGGGGAGCCAGTTCCCCGCCCAGGAGCTCGATGTGGCGGTGGACCAGGTCATCCGGCATGCCGGCGATGGAACCCCAGAAGTAGACGTGCTCGGCGGGTAGCGGAGCAAGCCAGGGTTCGAGCCGTTCCAGGGCGGCCTCCGGGGTCACGACGTCGAAACCGGGCAGCAGCGGCGGTCCCTCCCTCCGACGCAGGTCCTCGGGGTCGGCGCTGGGGAGGAGGCCGCGGTCGCGGCCCTCGTCGCCGTACTCGAAGTAGGTCCGCCACTGGTGCTCGAGATGCGGCTTGATCCGCTGCCAGGACGCTTCCGGATCGTCGGCCAGGATCAGGTTGGCGCAGCCGCCCATCGTCGGCTGCCGCCCGGGGTGGTGCTCGGCCATCGTGTCGCGGTACGGCGTGAGCAGCTCGGGGATCAGGGCCAGCAGGCCTTCGCCGAGCCGTCCCGCGATGCGGGCGCCACGCGGCCCTTCCCCGCCGATCCAGATCGGCGGCCTCGACTGGACCGGGGGCGGAGTGGCCTCGCCGCTCTCCCACAGCCGCCGGATCTCGGCCGCGCGTTCTTCCAGCAGCTCGAAGCGGCGGCTGCCGTCGGCGCCGTAGGCCCGCCATTCCGGGATCCGGTAGCCGGCGCCCAGGCCCAGCTCCACCCGCCCGCCGCTGATGATGTCGACCGTCGCCGCCTGCTCGGCGATGTCGATCGCCGGCCGCAGCGGGGCCTGGAGGATGGCGGTGCCGATCCGGAGGCGCTCGGTCCGGGCGGCGATCGCCGCGGCGAGGGTCAGGGGCTGGCTCAGGTAGCCGTCGGCGAAGAGATGGTGCTCGGTCAGCCAGACCGAGTCGATCCCGATCGACTCCGCCCAGGTCAGCCGCTCGATCCAGCCTTCGTAGAGCCCGTGCCAGTCCCGCTGCCAGGGAGTCGGATTCCTCATGTCCAAGAACAGCCCGATCTTCATCGGGCGAACGTAGACGGCGAGCGGGGCTGGTTCGAGGTCTTTTTCCTCTGAGAATGGGCTTAGCCGCGGAGCGGCCAGTCCCTAGCTTTGGTTCATGACCTCACCCGATCGAGAGACGCTCGGAAGATTGGCGGACCGGCAGTCGATCGAGGATGTGTTGGTCGAGTACTGCTACCGCTGCGACCTGAATGACCCCGACGGCTTGGCGATGCTCTTCACCGAGGACTGCGAGGCCGACTACGGGCCCGGGGTCGGACCGCCCTCGGTCGGTCGCGCGGCCCGGAGGGACGAGGCGGCGCGCGATCTCGCCCTGTTCGAGAGCACCAGCCATCACCTCTCGAACGTGATCGTCGAGTTCGAGGGGGAGAACCGCGCCCGCGCCCGGTCGGTGATCCATGCCTGGCACCGGACCAGGGCCGAAGGACCGGACTGGAACCTGCGGGCCCAGTACCACGACGCCCTGGTCCGTACCGCTGACGGTTGGAAGATCGCCGCACGCCGGCTGGTCGTGGTCGACGCGGAAAACTTCCCGGAGGAGTGGGGCTTCCACCGGCTCGAGAGGAACCCGTGACAGCCGTTCCCGAACCCGGGCCGGACCGATGCCGGTAGCCGTGGTGACCGGAGCGGCGAGAGGGATCGGAGCCGCGGCCGCGGCCGGGCTCGCCTCCGCCGGCTGGAGGGTCGGCCTGATCGATATCGCCGACCAGACGGGCGGCGGGGAGGCCCGCCCGGAGCCGTCCGGCGAGGCGGAGCTGCGGGACACGGTCGAGGCATGCGGGAAGGGGACGGAGGCCATCGGCGTGGTCGCGGACGTGAGATCGGCGACGGCGGTCGCCGACGCGGTGGCCGAGATCGAGGCCGAGCTGGGCCCGGTCGACGCGGCGGTCGCCGCCGCCGGCCGGATCGCCGGTGGCGAGGCATGGGACACCGACGGGGCGGTCTGGCGGGAGCTGTTCGACGTGAACTTCCACGGCGTCAGGCACCTGGTCGAGGCGGTGGTCCCCGGGATGCTGGAGCGGGGAGGTCCCGGCCGTTTCGTGGCGGTCGCCTCCGCCGCCGCCGGGCGAGCCCATCCTCGTCTCTCCGCCTACGGGGCCAGCAAGAACGCGGTGGTCGGCTACGTCAAAGGCCTGGCCGCCGACCTCCGCGGCACCGAGGTGACGGCGAACGTGGTCAGCCCCGGCTCCACCGACACCGAGATGCTGGCCGCCTCGGCCGAGGTCTACGGGCTCGCCGACCCGGGGGAGTTCGCCCCGCATCAGCTGCTCGACCGGCTGCTCCGCCCGGAGGAGGTCGCCGCGACGATCCGCTTCCTCTGCGGGCCGGAGGCCTCCGGCCTGACCGGAGCGGTGATCCCCGCCGACGGCGGCATGACCGCCTGACTCATCGGAATCTCTCCTCAGAATCGCCTTGGCCGGCTTTCCGGCCTGTTCTAGCTTCGCCGCGACCGCTATTTCAGACCGGAGGAGGCAGAGATGAGCGAGCAGGAACAGGATCCCGAGGCCGGCGAGGCCACGGAACCCGACCCGCTGGTCGAAGAGGAGCTGCTGGTCGAGGACGTCTCGATCGACGGCATGTGCGGGGTGTACTGAGCGATGGGATTCGACTCCGGGCGGGCCTGGCGGCTCAGCCCGCAGGTGGCGATCCGACCCGAGGGATTCGGCGCGCTGGCCTACCACTACGGCAGCCGCCGGCTCTCCTTCCTCAAGAGCTCCGAGCTGCGCGACCTGGTCCTGAGCATCGGTGACCACCCGAGCGCCGGCGAGGCGATCGCCGCCGGCGGCATCCCGGACGGGCAGCGCGAGCGCTACGAATCGGCGCTGGCCACCTTGGCCGACAGCGGCATGATCGTCGCCGCGGGGCGGGCCTCGTGAACGGCCTCACGACCCGGTTCGAGCGGGGGCTCGACGCGCCGATCTGCCTGACCTGGGAGCTGACCTACGCCTGCAACCTCGCCTGCGTGCACTGCCTCTCCAGCTCCGGGCGCCGCGACCCGCGTGAGCTGACCACCGCCCAGTGCGAGGCGGTCCTGGACGAGCTTCAGCGCATGCAGGTCTTCTACGTCAACATCGGCGGCGGCGAGCCGACCGTGCGGCGGGACTTCTGGCATCTGCTCGACTACGCCACCGAACGGGGCGTGGGGGTGAAGTTCTCGACCAACGGCAGTCGCATCGACCCCGACGCGGCCGCCCGCCTGGTCTCCACCGAGTACGTCGACGTGCAGATCTCGCTCGACGGCGCCACCGCCGAGGTCAACGACCGGGTCCGAGGGCCGGGCTCCCACGAGACGGCGCTGACCGCGATGCGCAACCTGAGCGACGCCGGCTTCCGCGACTTCAAGCTCTCGGTCGTGGTGACCCGGGAGAACGTCGATCAGCTGGATCGGTTCAAGGAGCTGGCCGACGAGCACGGAGCCCAGCTGCGGCTGACCCGCCTGCGTCCCTCCGGCCGTGGCGCCTATGTCTGGGACGAGCTGCATCCGACCGCCGATCAGCAGCGCGAGCTCTACGAGTGGCTGATCCTCCACGGCGAGACGGTGCTGACCGGCGACTCCTTCTTCCACCTCTCCGCCTTCGGGGAGCCGCTGCCGGGCCTCAACCTCTGCGGGGCCGGGCGGGTGGTCTGCCTGATCGACCCGGTCGGCGACGTCTACGCCTGCCCCTTCGCGATCCACGACGAGTTCCTCGCCGGCAACGTCCTGCGTGACGGCGGCTTCGAACGGGTCTGGGCCGGGTCGGAACTCTTCCGGGAGCTGCGCGAGCCCCAGAGCGCCGGCGCCTGCGGCAGCTGCGGCCTCTACGACGCCTGCCGCGGCGGCTGCATGGCGGCCAAGTTCTTCACCGGCCTGCCGTTGGAGGGCCCCGACCCCGAGTGCGTGCTCGGCAACGCCGAGGAGGCACTGCGGCAGCGGCCGGGACCGGGGCCGCGACCGTCCCCCGACCACTCCCGCCCGAGGATCCTCAACGGCTCTCCGGCCGCCTCCCTGAGGGTCTGATGGCCAGCACCTCGACCTGGTTCGAATCGGTCGCCGAGGCGCGCCGGCTGGCCGAGAGGCGACTTCCCTCATCGGTCTTCCAGGCTCTCCACGCCGGGTCCGAATCCGGCGGGACGCTCGGCGACAACGTCGCCGCCTTCGGCGAGCTTGGCCTGATCCCCAGGGTCGCGACCGGGGTGTCGCCGCAGCGTGGCCTGGCCACGACCGTGATGGGCCAGGAGATCTCGATGCCGGTCCTGATCTCGCCGACCGGGGTGCAGGCGGTCCACCCGGATGGGGAGGTCGCGGTGGCCCGCGCCGCGGCCGGGGCCGGGGTCGCGATGGGGCTGGGCTCCTTCGCCTCCAAACCGATCGAGGAAGTGGTCGCGGTCAACCCGAGCCTCTTTTTCCAGGTCTACTGGATGGGTAGTCGGGAGCAGATGGAGACCGTGATGCAACGAGCCAGGGCGGCCGGGGCGAGGGGACTGATCGTGACCCTCGACTGGACCTTCACCCACCGGCGCGACTGGGGCAGCCCGGCGATCCCGGAACGGATCGACCTCGGGGTCGCCGCGAAGATGGCGCCCCAGGTGTTGCGCCGGCCGCGCTGGCTGGGCGCCTACCTGCGTCAGCGGCGCCTCCCGGACCTGACGGTTCCGAATGTGGTCCCGGTCGGGGAGGCGGCGCCAGGGTTCTTCACCGCGTACGGCGAATGGATGATGACGCCCCAACCGAGCTGGTCGGATCTCGCCTGGTTGTGCGAGACGTGGGGCGGACCGACGATGATCAAAGGCATCTACCACCCCGAGGACGCAAGACAGGCCGTGGCGATCGGCGCCGACGCGATATCGGTCTCGAACCATGGCGGCAACAACCTCGACTCGACCCCGGCCGCGATCCGGGCCCTGCCCGGCGTCGTCGACGCGGTCGGCGACGAGATCGAGGTGATGCTCGACGGCGGCATCCGGCGTGGCAGCGACGTCGTCAAGGCGGTGGCCCTGGGCGCCCGGGCGGTGATGATCGGCCGGGCCTACCTCTGGGGGCTGGCGGCCCGGGGCGAGGCCGGGGTCGCCAACGTGCTGGAGATCCTGCGGGCCGGCATCGAGGAGACCCTGCTCGGGCTCGGCCGCGACTCGATCGCGGACCTCCGGCCGGAGGACGTTCTCGTACCCGACGGATTCACGGTGGTGCCGCCTTCATGAGACGCCTGGCCGACGCGAGCTGGCAGGAAGCCGAACGCGGCGGCATCCTCGTGGTGCCGCTCGGCGCCACCGAGCAGCACGGCCCGCATCTGCCGCTCGGCACCGACACCGCGATCGCCACCGCCCTGGTCGATCGCCTCGGCGCGGCCCGCCCGGCGGCCTGGCTCGTCCCGGCGATCGCGATCGGAGCCAGCGGCGAGCACGCCGACTTCCCGGGGACGCTCTCCTTCGGCTCCCGCGCGCTGACCACCGCCCTGATCGAGCTGGGCCGCTCCGCCGACCACTTCGACGGCCTCTACTTCGTCAACTGGCATGGCGGCAACACCGCCGCCGTGCACCACGCGGTCGCGGCATTGGCCGACGAGGGGCGCCGGGTCGCCGACTGGCAGCCCAGCCCGGGCGACCTGGCCGGGAACGTCGACTGGGATCTGCATGCCGGGCGGCTCGAGACCTCCCTGATGCTGGCGATCGATCCCAAGTCGGTCCGTCCCGATCTGGCGGCCGCCGGGTCGGGTGCGCGGACCTCCCGGACGCTCGACCGGCTGCGCGAGGAGGGGGTGCGCGCGGTCTCGCCCAGCGGCGTGCTGGGCGATCCCTGCGGCGCCACGGCCGAGGAGGGAGGCCGGTTGCTCGACCTGCTGTCCGCCGACCTGGTCGCCTCGTACGACGCCTTCGCCACCGGACTCGAATGACCGCCGGGCGTCCGCGGACCGCCGGGCGTCCTCGCTTCGAGCTGGACGAGGGGACGAGGCAGCTGCGGCGGGGCACGGTGCTGATCGGCGGCTCGCCGCTCAGGGTGGTCCGGCTCAGCCCCTCCGGCGCGGCCGTGCTGGCGGCCGGGCTGCGCGGCATCGAGGTGCCCGGACCCCAGGCGGAGGCCCTGCTCGAGCGACTGGTCGACGGCGGCCTGATCCACGACCGTCCCGAGCCGTCCGTCGAGGCCGGGCGCCGGGCAACGGTGGTGATCCCGGCCCGGGACGAGGGCCGGCGCATCGGATCGCTGGTCGGGGCGCTGCGGGCCGAGGTGGCCGAGGTGATCGTGGTCGACGACGGCTCCGACGATGACACGCGCGAGGCGGCGACCGGGGCGGGGGCGACGGTGATCGCGCATGACTCGCCGCGGGGGCCGGCCGCCGCCCGCAACACGGGCCTGCGCGTCGTCGAGACCGAGCTGGTGATGATGCTCGACGCCGACTGCCTGCCGCCGGGGCCCGGCCGGCTGGACCGACTGGCCGCGGTGATCGAGACGGGCGGCGCCAGCCTCGTCGCCCCCCGGGTGGTCGGGGCGGCCGTCGGCGAGGGCCGCTGGGGGCGGGTCGTCTCCGGATACGAGGCCGGGTCCGGTCCGCTCGACATGGGATCGCGGCCATCCCCGGTCGGACCGGGCCGACGGGTCTGCTTCCTGCCGTCGGCGGCGATGTTGGCCCGGACCGATGACCTGGTCGCGGTCGGGGGATTCGACGAGGAGCTCCGATACGGCGAGGACGTCGATCTGGTCATCCGGCTCGATCGGGCCGGGAAGCGCTGCCGCTACGAGCCCGCCGTGACGGTCGAGCATCTGCCGCGCACCGGGCCGCTCGGGTTCCTGGAGCAGCGCTTCCGCTACGGCGGGTCCGCCGTCGACCTCGACCGGCGCCATCCCGGCGCGGTCGCACCGGCTCGGGGGACGCGGCTCGGCCTGGCGGCCGCGCTCAGCGTTCCCTTCATCGGCCCACTCGCGGTCACCGCGCTGGGGCTCCGTTCGGGGCGTCGCCTCGCCGCCGACGGTCGTTTCGCCCCCCGCCAGGCGGTCGCGGTCACGCTCGGCGCGCAGCTGGAAGGCGTCGCCGGGATCGGTCGCCTGCTGGCCCGCGAGTGGCTGCCGCTCACCGTGCTGCTCCTGACCAGGCGGCGTCTGCGTCGCCTCGCGCTGCTGCCCCTGGCCGCGTTGCTGGCCGACGAGCTTCCCGGTCGCCGGCCGGCGCTCAAGGTCGGGCTGGGCTTGCTGGCCCGTGCCTCCTACGCGGCCGGGCTGTGGTCCCGGGCGGTCGAGACGCGGCGCTTCGGGGCGCTGCTCCCGCGGTTCGGGTCGGGCCGGCGGCCCTAGGCCGGCTCGATCAGGTCCCCGAGCCGGCCCAGCAGCAGCTCGGGCACCACGCAGTTCGGCGAGGTGCGGAGCAGGAACCGCACCGCCTCGGCCAGATCCTCCGGGCGCAGCATCTCCTCGGGTGGGATCTCGCCCTGGGCGTAGGCGGTCATCTCGGTCTCGACCGTGGCCGGGCAGAGCGCCGTCACCTGGATGCCGGTGCCGGCCAGCTCGCGCTGGGACGAGGCGGCGAAGCCGTTCAGCGCCGCCTTGCCGGCGCCGTAGACCGAGAGCCAGGCCGGCGGGAACCGGCCGGCCCAGGAGGAGACGTGGGCGATCAGCGCCTTGCGGTGCTCGGCGCCGGCCGCCTTCAGCATCGGCAGGCACTCGCGGGTGGCGAGCACCGCCGCCCGGAGGTTGATGTTCAGCTGCAGGTCGACGGCCTTCGCGGTCAACTCCTCGATCGGCTGGCCGATGCCGAGCCCGGCGCTGTTGACCAGCACGTCGAGCCGGCCCCGGCTACGCCCGTGGGCGGCGACCAGCTCGACGATCGAGCCCTCGTCGGAGAGGTCGGCCGGCAGCCCCAGCGGATCGCCGGGGAGGCGCTCCAGGGCGGCGTCCACCTTCTCCGGCCGCCGCCCCTGGATCGTCAGGTCATATCCCTCCTCGGCGAGCATCGCGGCGACCGCGAAGCCGATGCCGCCCGAGCCGCCGAGGACCAGTGCCGCCCGGGCGCCCATGGCTAGAGGTTGAGGGCGGTCATGTCGACCAGGCCCTCGAACTTCTTGCGGGCGAACTCCTTGCGCGCCGGCACGTACTCCGAGGGGATCTCATGCGGCTCGAAGCCGGCCAGGATCCGTCGGGCCACGTTCTCGCGATGCACCTCGTCGGCGCCGTCGTAGATGCGGGCGGCGCGGGCGTTGCGGTACATCGACTCCAGCGGCAGGTCGGTCGAGTAGCCGAGGCCGCCGTGCAGCTGGATGGCGCGATCGATCACGTTGATCATCACCTCGGCGCCGTAGTACTTGATCATCCCGATCTCCTGGCGGGCGTTGCGGGCGCCCTCCTTGTCGATCTTCCAGGCGGCGTGGAGGGTCATCAGGCGGGCGGCCTGCATCTCGGCGGCCGAGTTCGCCACCCACTCGCGGACCACGCCCTTCTCGGAGAGCAGCGAGCCGTGGGCGTAGCGGGAGACGGCCCGCTCGCAGAGCATCTCGAAGGCGCGCTGGCTCTGGCCGAGCCACCGCATGCAGTGCTGGATCCGGCCCGGGCCGAGCCGGCGCTGGGCCAGCAGGAAGCCCTCGCCCGGGGCGCCGAGCACGTCGGAGTCGGGCACGAACACGTCCTCGTAGAGGATCTCGGCGTGGCCGAACCCGCCGGCCCGGAAACGGCCGATCTCGCCGTCCGGATCCTCCATGGTCGGCACGTCGCGCAGGATGGTGAGGCCGGGAGCGTCGGTCGGCACCAGCATCATCGAGGCGCGGGAGCGCGGCGGGGCGTCGGGGTCGCTGACCACCATCACGATCAGGAAGTCGGCGGTCGAGCCCGAGGAGGTGAACCACTTGCGGCCGTTGATCCGCCAACCGTCGCCGTCGCGGGTGGCGGTGGTGGCGAGCAGGGTGGGATCGGAGCCGGCGGTGTGCGGCTCGGTCATCGAGAAGCCGCTCTTGAGGTCACCGGCCAGCAGCGGGTAGAGCCAGCGGTCCTTCTGGGCCTCGGTGCCGGAGGCGGCGAGCAGCTCTGCGTTGCCGGCGTCGGGCGCCTGCGAGCCGAACACGACCGGGCCGAAGACCGAACGGCCGGTGATCTCGTTCATCAGGCCGAGCTCGACCGCGTCGAAGCCCTGGCCGCCCAGCTCCGGAGGCAGATGCGCCGCCCAGAGGCCCTGGTCCTTGACCTGATCCCGCAGCGGGGCCAGCAGACGGTCGAATTCTTCCTCGGTGACGCCCTCGACTGCCTCGAGCGGGTACACCTCCGTTTCGACGAACTCGCGCATCCACTGCAGCTTGGCTTCGAATTCCGGTTCGGTCGAGAAATCCCACATATCGGGTCAGAGCTCCTGGGTTGGTGATTCGGTGAGGGGTCTAAGAGAGTCGTTCGACGACCATGGCCATGCCCTGGCCACCGCCGACGCACATGGTTTCCAGCCCGACGCTCCCGTCCAGGACCCTCAGGTCGTGGAGGAGAGTCGTCATGATCCGGACGCCGGTCATGCCGAAGGGATGGCCGAGCGCGATCGCGCCGCCATGCGGGTTGAGCTGCGACTCGATGTCGATGCCGACCTCGTCGCAGATCGGGATCACCTGCGCGGCGAAGGCCTCGTTCAGCTCGACCACGTCGACGTCGCCGATGCTCATGCCGGCCCGCTTCAGCGCCACCTTCACGGCCTCGATCGGGCCGATGCCCATCAGCTCCGGCGGGCATCCGGTCACGGCCGAGGAGACGATGCGGGCCATCGGGGTGAGGCCCAGTTCGGCCGCCCTGGTGTCGGACATGATCAGCGCCGCGGCGGCGCCGTCGTTGAGCGGGCAGGAGTTGCCGGCGGTCACGCGGCCGTCCTCGCGGAAGGCGGGCTTGAGCTGGGCGAGCGTCTCAGGGGTCGTGCCGGGCCGCGGGCCGTCGTCCCGCTCGACCAGAGTCCCGTCGGAGAGAAGGACGGGAGTGATCTCGTCGGCGAAGAATCCGCTCTCCTGAGCGGCCACGGCACGATTCTGCGAAAGCGCTGCGAAGGCGTCCATCTGCTCCCGGCTGACGCCCCACCTGTCGGCCACGTTCTCGGCGGTGAGGCCCATCGAGATGTAGTGGTCGTTGACGTAGTCGGGGCGTGAGGGGTCGGTGAAGCGGGGGTTGGCGTCCTGCTCGGGATCGAAGGCGCGGCCCCCGACCCGGCTGACCGACTCGACGCCGACCGCGAGGTAGGCGTCGCCCTCGCCGGCCTGGATCGCATGCGAGGCGATCCGGATCGACTGCAGGGAGGAGGCGCAGAAGCGGTTGACGGTGCTGCCCCCGACCTCGTCCGGCAGCCCGGCCAGGGCGGCCACCACCTTGCCGAGGTTCATGCTCTGTTCGCCGGCCTGGATGGCCGAGCCGCAGATCACGTCCTCGATCTCCAGCGGATCGAATCCCTCGAGGTCGTCGAGCAGGGAGCGGACGATGAAACCGCCGAGGTCGTCGGGCCTCATGTCCTTGAGCGAGCCCTTGAAGGCCCGGCCGATCGGGGTACGACGCGTGGAGACAATCACAGCTTCTGGCATGCGGGAAGCATCGGCAGCGCCCGGTCTCCGACCAAGGAAATTCTCCCCAGAGAAAGGAGAGCCGAGGTCCGCTCACACGTAAATTCTCTATGGAGAAACAGGTTTGCGTTCGCTTTCGGCGTTGCAACCATCGGCCGCAGCCGCTCGTCCGGCTGCTGAGAGGAGACCATGACCGCCCTTACCGAAATGAGCCCCAGCACCTCCGGGATCAACCGGGGGGTGCCCGCGGTGCGTCACACCATCGCGATCTTCGGGTACCTGCGGGACCGGGGCAACGAGCCGGCGACCATGACCGAGATCGCGCAGGCGCTCGGGATGAACCCCAGCACCTGCTTCAACATCCTCAAGACCCTGGAGCAGGGCGACCTGCTCGCCTTCGACAGCGAGAGCAAGCACTACGAGCTCGGCACCGGCCTGCGTGACCTCGGGGCCGCGGTCAGCGAAGAGGGCGCGGTCCTCACCTCCGCCCGGATGAAGGCGCTCGAGTTCGTGCGGCGCTACAAGCTGATCATGTTGATCTGCCAGAAGGCGGAGGACGACTCCTTCATGGTGATCGACAAGATGCGCGGCCGGCCCGATCCCAAGGGCACGGCGCCGCTCGGCGGCCGGGTCCCGCCCAACGGCGCGGTGCTGGCCAAGGCGTACTACGCCCACCAGCCGGACGAGACCATCGACCAGATGCTCGAGCTGCACGGGCTGCCCTCGCGCACCCCGATGTCGATCACCCAGGTCGCCCGCTTCAAGCAGGAGCTGGCCGAGGTCCGCGAGCGCGGCTACTCGATCAGCATCGGCGAGTACGAGCCCGACTACAACGCGGTCGGCGCCCCGATCCTTTCCCCGACCGGGACCCCCATCTTGCTGATGGTCGTCACCGGCCACTCGTCCTTCATGCCGGAGCGTCTGATCCCGGCGATCGGGCAGCGCCTCAGCGAGGCCGTCCAGGACATCTCACGGGCCGTCTTCCACCTGGAAGGCGCCTCGCGGGCGCACCTGGACCGGCTGGGCGGAGACGAGGCCCGAACCGACTCGAGAAACCGAACAAAACCAAAACCCACGTCCTGAGCGAGGGAGATCGAGAGCAGCGTGAGCCGATACGAGAAGTACACCTTCCTGAAGACCGAAGTCCGGGATTCGATCGCCTTCGTGACGATCCACAACCCGGAGAAGATGAACGCCTGCAGCCATGAGGATCACGGCGAGTTCGCGACCATCCTCCGGGACGTCGCCGAGGACGACGACGTCAAGGCGGTCGTCCTCTCGGGAGCGGGCAGGGCATTCTCGGTCGGCGCCACCTACGACTACATGAAGCAGCTCACCGAGGACCAGGAGGCGCTCGAGGAGCTGCAGGTCCAGGTCCGCGAGCTGGTCCGGTCCCACATCGACCTCGAGAAGCCGGTCGTCTCCGCCGTCAACGGCGTCGCCACCGGCTCCGGCCTGATGCTGGCTCTGCTCTCCGACTACGTGATCGTCGAGGAGAACGTGAAGATGGCCGACGGTCACATCAAGGCGGCCCTCGCGGCCGGCGACGGCGGCGTGCTGATCTGGCCGATGGCGGTCGGCATCACCCGGGCCAAGCGGTACCTGATGACCGGCGACTGGATCGATGCCGCCGAGGCGGAGCGCATCGGCCTGGTCACCGAGCTGGTCCCGGTCGGCAGCGCCTTCGAGCGGGCCACCGAGGTCGCCACCGAGTTCACCAAGATGCCGCAGCAGGCGGTGCGCTTCACGAAGCGGGCGATCAACCAGTGGCTCAGCGTCGGGTCGACGATCGGCTTCGAGCTCTCGGCCGCCCTGGAGGTCCAGACCTTCGGCATGTACGGAGACCAGGTCCGCAAGGCGGTGGACGACCTCGACGAGATGGCCAAGGCAAAGGCCGCGGAGCGTCGGGCGAAGGTCGCCGATGGCGAGCTTTGAGGGCCGCACCGCACTGATCACCGGGGCCGGCCGCGGGCAGGGCCGCTCCCACGCGCTGCGCTTCGCCGAGCGCGGGGCGGACCTGATCCTCTGCGACATCGACTCCGACCTCGACACGGTCCCCTACGGGCTCTCGCGACGCTCCGACCTGGACGAGACGGTCGAGCTGGCCGAGGCGGCCGGCGCCCGGGTCATGGCCCGGGTCGCCGACGTGCGCGACACCGCCGCACTGGACGGCCTGGTCGCGGACGGCATCGACTCCTTCGGGAAGATCGACATCGCGGTGGCCAACGCCGGGATCGCCGGCATCTCCACGGTCGCCGAGATGAGCGACGAGGCGTGGGGCAACATGATCGACATCAACCTGAGCGGCGTCTTCAAGACGCTGCGGGCGGTCACCCCGCACATGGCCGGGCGCGGCTACGGACGGATGATCGCCACCTCCTCGATCGTCGCCCGCCAGGGCTCCCCGAACATCGGGCACTACGTCGCCGCCAAGTGGGGCGTGCTCGGGCTGGTCAAGAGCCTCGCCCTGGAGATGGCCGAGAACGGGGTCACCGTCAACGCGGTCTGCCCGACCTCGGTCGACACCGCGATGATCCAGAACGAAGCCTTCCGCGATCTCTTCCTGCCCGACCGCGACGAGTACACGCTCGAGGACGTCGAGCGGGCCTACACCGAGCTGAACCCGATCCCGATCCCCTGGGTGCAGCCGGAGGACATCTCCGACGCGGTGCTCTTCCTGGCCTCCGACGAGGCGCGCTTCATCACCGGGGAGGCCGTCCCGGTGGCCCTGGGCTGGAACGCCAGGACGGCCGCCTGATGGGCCGCTTCGAGGGACGCAAGGTTCTGGTCACCGGCGGCGCCCGCGGACAGGGGCGAAACCACGCCCTGCGCTTCGCCCGGGAGGGCGCCGACGTCGCCGTGATCGACAGCGTGGCCGGTGAGATCGAGACCGTGCCCTACCCGATCGCCGAGCCCGAGGATCTCGACCGCACGGTCGAGCTGATCGAGGCCGAGGGCCGCAGTGCCCTGGCCGAGGTCGCCGACGTGCGCAGCGCCGAGCAGATGGACGGCGCCGTGGCCCGGATCGCCGAGCGGTTCGGTCGGATCGACGTCCTGGTCGTCAACGCCGGCATCTGCACCTTCGGCCCGATCGAGTCGATGGACCGCGACCTCTGGCAGACGATGATCGACGTCAACCTGACCGGCGCCTTCAACTCGGTGCGGCCGGTGGTGCCGCTGATGCTCGAGCACGGGTTCGGCCGGATCGTCGCCACCTCCTCGATGGCGGGGCGGGCCGGCTGGGAGAACATCGGCCACTACGCCGCCTCCAAGTGGGGCCTGATCGGCATGGTCAAGAGCCTCGCCCTGGAGGTCGCGGACCGGGGGGTCACCGCCAATGTGATCTGCCCCAGCTCGGTCAACACGCCGATGATGCACAACGACTCCTCCTACCGGCTCTTCCGGCCCGACCTGGAGAACCCGACCATGGAGGACGCGCTGCCTGCCTTCCAGAGCGTCAACGTGCTGCCGGTCCCGTACGCGGAGACCGACGACATCTCCGACGCGGTGCTCTTCCTGGCCTCGGAAGAGGCGCGGTACATCACCGGGGCGACGCTCTCGCCCTCGACCGGCGTCAACGCCAGGAACGTGTAGATGGTTCCGAGCCGGACAGAGGGCATCGACCTCGAGGGGCTGGCCGGGTACCTGGCCGAGCCGCTCGGGCTGAGCGGGGAGCCGCTGGAGGCCGACCTGATCGAGGGCGGACGCTCCAACCTGACCTACATCCTGAGGCAGGGCGACCGCTCCTGGGTGCTGCGCCGGCCGCCCCTGGGCCGCCGCCAGCCGACCGCGCATGACATGGGCCGCGAGTACCGGGTGCTGGACGGGCTCGACGGGACCGCGGTGCCGGTGCCGACGCCGCTGGCGCTCTGCCGGGACGAGAGCGTGATCGGGGCCGAGTTCTACGTGATGGAGCGGGTCGAGGGACGCATCCTCAGGGCCCCGGCCGACGTCGACCTGGGCCCCGAGGAGGCGAGGCGCTGCTCCTTCGCCCTGGTCGACACCCTGGCCGCGATCCACAGGACCGACTTCGAGGCGGCCGGCCTCGGCGACCTGGGCCGTCCCGACGGCTATCTGCGTCGCCAGGTGAGTCGCTGGACCGGGCAGCTCGACAGCGGCATCAGGGTCTCGCCGGGCCTGCGGGAGCTCTCCCGGCGCCTTGCCGCCTCGGTGCCGGAACGCGATCTTGCCGGTCTGGTCCACGGCGACTTCCGCATGGACAACGTGGTGCTCGACCCCGAGGACCCGGGCCGGGTGATCGCCGTGCTCGACTGGGAGATGGCCACCCTGGGCGACCCGCTCGCCGACCTCGGCATGCTGCTCATGTACTGGCGCCGGCCGGGCGAGCGCTGCGCCGCCGAGGCCCATGAGATCACCACCGCCGAAGGCTTCATCGAACGCCCCGAGCTGGCCGCCCGCTACGGCGAGCGGACCGGGTTCGACCTGACCGACCTCGACTTCTTCGAGGTGCTCGCGCATTTCAAGCTGGCCGTGATCGTCGAGGGCATCCACGCCCGCAACCAGGCCGGCGACACCGTCGGCGACAGCTTCGAGCAGATCGAGAGCATCCCCGCCTCGCTGGTCGAGACGGCGCTGGAGCTGGCCGAATCTTCGAACGTACCCGGACTGAACGGAAGGACCGCCTGATGACGATGGGACAACTGCCCGTGGAGACCCTGAGCTTTCGTCCCGAGGACGAGACGCTCCGGGCCGAGATCAGGGCATGGATGGCCGCCAACGACCCCGGCGCCCCGCCCGAGGACTTCGAGCAGCGCCTGGCCGCGCTGCTGGCCTGGCAGCAGAAGCTGCACGGGGCCGGGTACATCGGGCTCTCCTGGCCCGAGCGCTACGGCGGCTCCGGCCTCGACCTGCGGGCCGAGGCGGTCTTCTCCGAGGAGCTGGCGACCACCGGCATGCCGGAGTTGATCAACCGGATCGGCGTCTACATGTGCGGCCCGACGATCATGGACTTCGGCGACGAGGGGCAGGCCGAGCGGTACCTGCGGCCGATGCTCGACGCGACCGAGTCCTGGTGTCAGGGCTTCTCCGAGCCGGAGGCCGGCTCCGACCTGGCGGCGATCCGTTCGCGGGGCAGGGTCGACGGCGACCGGATCATCATCAACGGCCAGAAGGTCTGGACCTCGCGGGCCCACATCGCCCGCCGCTGCGCCTGCCTGGTGCGGACCGAGCCCGGCTCGGAACGGCATCACGGCCTCTCGCTGGTGATCGTCGACATGGAGGACCCGGGCGTGAACGTGGTGGCGCTGCCGCAGATGCTGGGCGAGCGCCACTTCAACGAGGTCTTCCTCGACGACGTCGAGGCTCGGGTCGAGGACGTGATCGGCGGGCTCGGCAACGGCTGGGCGGCCGCGATGCGGATGCTCTCCTACGAGCGCGGCCTCTTCGTGCTCGAACGGCAGATCCGGCTGCGTCGGGCGCTCGACGAGCTGGCCGACCGGATGCTCGAGTCGGGCCGGGCCTCCGAGCGGGGCGTGCGGGAGCGGCTGGGCCGGATCCACACCGGCCTGGAGCTGCTCAAGGCGCAGGGCTATCGCACCCTCGCCGGCCAGGCGGCCGACGATCTGCCGGCCGGCTCGACCTCGATCGACAAGCTCCACCTCTCGCGGGTGGAGCAGGACCTCTTCGCGACGGCGGTGGACCTGCTGGGCCCCGAGGTCGCGCTCACCTACAACCAATGGACCCATGACCTGCTGGAAGGCCGGTCGGTCTCGATCTACGGGGGCAGCACGGAGATCCAGCTGAACATCATCTCCAAGCAGCTGCTCGGACTGGGGGCTTCAAGATGAGCGTCGCGACACCTGAGGGCATCGATCTCGCCAGGTCGCTGGACGAGTCGCTGGGCAAGATCCTCGACACCGAGGCGCTGCTCGAGGCGACCCGCGACGATCTGCCGCTGCCGGCCGAGTCGACCGCGACCATGGTCGGGCTGGGCCTGCACGGGGTCGCGCTCGACGAGGGCTCGGGCGGGCTCGGCCTGCCGCTGGCCGACCGTGTCCGGCTGGCCGCCGTGCTCGGCCGCCACCTGGTCCCGGCCGGCCTCCGGGACGAGATCTTCGGGGCGGTGCCGGCCCTCGCCGTCCTGGCCGACCAGGACGGGGTGGCCCCGCTGCTCGACCGCCTGACCGAGGGCGAGCTGCGGGCCGGGGTGGCTCTCTCTTCCCGGTCCGACGGCGCCGCGTACACGCTGATGCCCGAGGGCGGCGAGCTGCTGGTCCTGCTCGGCCCGGACCGGATCGAGCTCCACCGGCTCGAGGACGGGGTGGAGCTGACCGCGCTGAACGGGCTCGACGCCGGGCAGGGCCTGAGCCGGGTCGATGCCACCGGCTCCGACCCGCTCGCCTCGCTGGCCGGCGAGCGGGCCGCCCGGGTGCGGCGCGAGTACGAGCTCAGCCTGGCCTGCGAAGCCTTCGGCGCGGCCGAACGGACCCTGGAGATCTCGGCCGAGTACGCCGACCAGCGGCAGCAGTTCGGCCGCCCGATCTCCTCCTTCCAGGCGGTGGCGCACCTGCTCGCCGAGATGAAGCTGGCGCTGGAGACCTCCCGGGCGGGGATCGGCCGCATCGTCGACCTGGACGAGGAGAACGAGGCCGACGAGGCCGAGCTTGAGCTTTGGCGGGCGACCCTCGCCCACGCGGTGCCGGCCGCCGCGCGGACGGCCTGCGAGGGCGCGATCCAGGTGCATGGCGGGATCGGCTTCTCCTGGGAGCTCGGCCTGCACCTCCACTACCGACGCATCCTCGCGGTCCAGTTCCTGCTGGGCGGCGACTCGGCCACGGCAGAGCTGGTCGGAGCCAACTACCTGGAAAGAAGGAGCAGATGAGCGAACCGTTGATCCTGGTCGAGGACCGCGGCGCCAGCCGCCGGATCACGCTGAACCGGCCCCGAACCCACAACGCCCAGAGCCCCGAGCTGCTGCGCGAGCTGGAGTCGGCGCTGCTCGAGACCCGGGACCGCAAGGACATCCGAACCGTCGTCCTGGCCGGCGCCGGCCGCTCCTTCAGCTCCGGCCACGACCTCAAGGCCGCCGTCGTCGACCCCGAGTACCGGCGGAACCTCGAATCGGTCGAGGGCCGGCTCTGGCAGGAGGCGGAGCTGTTCGTCCGCCCGGTCGAGCTGCTGCGCGACCTGCCGATGCCGGTGGTCTGCCAGGTCCACGGCTACTGCATGGCGGCCGCCCTGATGCTGGTCAGCGCCTGCGATCTGGTCGTCGCCGCCGACGACGCCCGGTTCAGCTCTCAGGTGACCCGGGACCAGGGAGCCGACGACGTCGAGCTGCCGACCGTCGCCTGGGAGCTGGGCGAGCGCCGGGCCAAGCAGATGCTCTGGCTGAGCGAGGGACTCGACGCCGAGCAGGCGCTGGGGCTCGGCCTGGTCAACTGGGTGGTGCCGGCCGACCGGCTCGAAGCCAAGGTGGACGAGGTGGTCGCCGAGTTGGAGCGGGTGCCGCCCGAGGCGCTCGCCCTTTCGAAGATGTCCTTCCGGTTCATCGAGGGACGCCGGGGGCGTGATGACGCTGCCGCCTACCACTTCCTCACCCACCAACTGAGCCACAACACGGACGAGTCGAAGCGGCTGCTCGCGGAGCGGGTCGCCGAGCTCGAAGCCAAGCTGGCGGAGCGGGGCTGAGTCGGATGTCCGACGCCCGCCCGGAGATCGACGTCGTCGCGGTCGTGGGGGCGGGCACCATGGGTGCCGGCATCGCCCAGGTCGCGGCGATGGGCGGCCTTCGCTGCCTGGTCTTCGATCCGGTCCAAGCCGCCCGCGACACGGTCCGGGACCGCATCGCCGGCTCGCTCGAACGCGGGGTCGGCCGCGGCTTCTGGAGCGCCGATCAGGCCGAGGCCGGGCTCGCCCGGATCGAGGTGGTGGACACGCTCGACGGGGCCGCCGAGGCCGGGCTGGCGATCGAGGCGGTGCCCGAGTCGCTGGAGCTGAAACGCGAGATCTTCCAGCGTCTGGAGGCGGCCTGCCCGGAGGAGACCGTACTCGCCACCAACACCTCCTCGCTCTCGGTCACCGCTATCGCCGCCGGCCTCGCACGGCCGGAGCGGATGCTCGGGCTCCACTTCTTCAACCCGGTGCCGGCGATGAGCCTGGTCGAGGTGGTCTCCGGCGAGGCCACCGACCCGGGCTGCGCCGATCGGGCCCACCGGGCCGTGACCCGCATGGGCAAGACCGCGATCCGGGCCCAGGACGCGATCGGCTTCGTCGCCAACCGCTGCGCCCGCCCCTTCACCCTGGAGGGCCTCCGGATGGCGACCGAGCTGGGCCTGCCCCCGGCCGAGATCGACCGGATCTGCCGGCTCGGCGGCGGCTTCCCGATGGGGCCGTTCGAGCTGGTCGACCTGGTCGGTGCGGACATCAACCTGGCCGTGGCCCGCTCCTTCTTCGAGCAGTCCTTCGGCGAGCCGCGTTGGCGACCCTCGCAGACCCAGGTGAGGATGGTCGACGCTGGCCGGTTGGGCCGCAAGGCCGGGCGGGGCTTCTACGAGTACGGGCACGGCCCGCACCGCGAGCCCGACCCCGAGGTGGGGGATGCCCGGCCGATCCTCGACCCCGATCGCCTGACCGATATCGCCGGGCCGAACGCGGCGACGGTGATGGGGTGGATGTCGGCCCAGATCGTCAACGAGAGCGTCTTCACCCTGGCCGAGGGGATAGCCACCGAGGCCGACATCGACACCGCCATGCTGGAGGGCTTCAACTGGCCGGTGGGGCCGATCGAGTGGGGCCGTCAAATCGGCTTCCAGAGCGTGATCGAGACCTTGGAGCGGCTGCGCGGCGCGTACGGCGAGGCCTACCGTCCGGCACCTCTCCTGAGGGAGTTGACATGAGTTTCGAAGGGTCCGTAGACGGGCCGATTCTGGATAGAGAATCTGCTTTGCGGGTCTCTTCCGTGGACACAGAATCCGGCCCAACCATTCGCGGCTGAGAAGACGCGACATCAATGGAGGAGAACACATGAGTAAGAAGTTCAAGCAAGTCCTCGCGCTGCTCGGCTGCGTCCTCGTGGGCGCGTTCGTGGTGGCCGGGTGCGGCAGCGACGACAGTTCCGGCGACTCCGGCGGCAGCGCCGATTCGGGAGTGGTCGCGGACGCCCAGACGGCAGCCGACCAGGCCGCCCAGATCCCGACGGAGATTCTCCAGACGGAGTCGTACACGCCCAAGCCGAAGGGCTTCATCTACCACGTCGCCTGCGATCAGTCGCTCGAGGGCTGCGCCGACAAGGCGAAGTCGCTCAAGTCGGCCGTCGAGGCGCTCGGCTACAAGTTCGAGCTCTGCGACGGCGGCAGCACCCCGGACCGCATTGCCGGCTGCTTCACCAATGCGATCAACGCCAAGCCCGACGTGATCGTCACCAACGGCATCGCCGCGACCGACGCGGGCGACAGCTACACCAAGGTCGCCGAGTCCGGCATCCCGCACATCGGCATGTTCACCGGCAACCCTCCGGGCAAGGTCGACGGCGTGCTGACCGAGGTCGGCGGCGACTCCTGCGGCGCCGGCGCGACCGACCTGGCCAACTGGGTCATCGCCGACAGCGACGGCAAGGCCAACGTGCTGTTCGTCGGCACCAACACCTTCGCCTGCAACGTCCAGCGGATGGACGCCTTCACCAAGCAGATGGAGACCTGTGACACCTGCAACGTCGACACCCTGAAGTTCTCGATCGACAGCATCCAGTCGACGCTCCCGCAGCAGATCCAGGCGGAGCTGCAGTCGAACCCCGACATCGACTACGTGGTCGGCACCTTCGACGCGGTCGCGCTCGCCGCTGCCGACGTCGTGCGGCAGGCCGGCAAGTCCGACAGCATCAAGGTCGCCGGCTTCGACGGTGACGGCCCCAACCTGGAGCTGATCCAGCAGGGCGACATCCAGGCGGCCGACGTCGCCACCGGCGGGCTCGAGCCCGGCTGGGTCGCGGCCGACGCCGCCGCCCGCGTGATCGCCGGCCAGAAGCTGGAGCCGAACACCCCGGTGACCAGGGTTCTGATCAACGACAGCAACGCCGCCGAGATCGGTGGGTCCTACGACGGCCCCGCCGGCTTCGAGGACCAGTTCAAGGCCCTCTGGGGCAACTAGCGGCGCCACTCTCCCATGGGCCAGGCCGATCTCTTCTCCACGCAGAATCGGCTTGGCCCACGGCGAGGGTCTGGAATGATCCGCAGGCGGCCGCGAAGCACCCGCCGAGCGGCCCTGGAGCAGGAGGAGAGTGGTTTGAAGTGAGCAGCATCCTGTCGATTTCCGACGTCTCGAAGACCTTCGTCAGCACCCGTGCCCTCGACGATGTGAGCTTCACGGTCGGGCCGTCCGAGGTACATGCCCTGGTCGGGCACAACGGCTCCGGCAAGTCCACCTTGATCAAGGTCCTCTCCGGCTTCCACCAGCCCGACGCGGACAGCGGCGCCTTCGTGGTCGACGGGACCGAGGTCCCGTACGGGGACCCCGAGGCCTGCCACCGGGCCGGGCTGCGCTTCATCCACCAGGAGCTCGGCCTGCTCGACAGCCTCAGCGTGCTCGAGAACCTGCGCCTCGGCGACACCTACGAGACCGGCCCCGGCTGGCGCATCCGCTGGCGCCGCGAACGGAGCCGCGCCCGCGAGATCCTCTCGATCGTCGGGCTCGATCTCGACCCCGAGATCCTGGTCGAGGAACTGACCCCGATCGAGCGCACCCAGGTCGCGGTCGCCCGCGCCTTGCAGAGCGAGAGCGCCGTCCGGGTCCTGGTCCTCGACGAACCGACCGCGACCCTTCCTTCTTCCGAGGTCGACCGCCTCTTCGAGCTGATCCGTCGCACGATCGCTCAGGGCGTCGGCATCGTCTACGTATCCCACCGGCTGGAGGAGATCCACGCGATCTCCGACCGGGTGACCGTGCTGCGCGAAGGGCGCATCGCCGGCACCGGCCCCAGCCGCGAGTTCGACAACGACCGCCTGGTCCAGCTGATCGTCGGCGACACCGCCGAGGAGACGCCGCCGATCGCCGCCCGCGAGGCGACCCGTTCGCGCGACGCCGGCGAGGTGCTCGCCTTCGAGGGGGTCACCGCCGGCGAGCTGGCGGGGGCCAGCTTCTCCGTCCAGAGCGGCGAGATCGTCGGCATGGCCGGGCTGGCCGGCTCCGGAGTCCACGACGTCGCCGCCGTTCTGCTCGGCTCGCTCGAGCTCGAGGACGGCACGGTCAGGGTCCAGGGCGAGGCGATCCAGCGGCCCGAGCCGCAGGGCCTGCGCGCCCGCGGGGTGGCGGTGCTGCCCTCGGCCCGCGACCTGAAGGGCATCGGCGAGATGAGCATCCGCGAGAACCTCACGCTCTCCGACCTGAAGCCGATCACCAAGGGAATCAGCCTCGACCTGGGCGGCGAGCGCCGCGAGGTGCGGGACTTGATCAAGCGTTTCGACATCCGGCCGCCCGAGCCGGAGAAGCCGCTGGCGGAGCTCAGCGGCGGCAACAAGCAGAAGGTGGCGGTCGCCAAGTGGCTGCGGGTCGATCCCGACCTGCTGGTGCTCGACGAACCGACCCAGGGGGTGGACGTCGGCGCCAAGGCCGAGATCCTCGACCTGGTCAGCGACGCAGCCGCACAGGGAGTGGCTGCGGTGCTCTGCTCCTCCGACCTCGACGACCTGGCGGCGATCTGCAGCCGGGTCCTGATCGTGCGCGGAGGGCAGATAGCCACCGAGTTGACCGGCGATCGCATCACCCGTGAGGCGATCACCGAGGAGTGCTACCGGAGCGCCGCGGCAGCGGCCTGAGCCGAGCGGCACGCAGACAGGGAAAGCAGCGAGAAGCAGTGAAAAGCGAGGAGAGTCAATTGGTGAACAGGTCCGAGCCGGTGCCGGAGGGCAGCGGGGGCAATGACGACGGGCAGGGCGGCTCGGGCGGATTTCTGGGTTGGTTCCGGCGCGACGAGGGCGAGACCCGTCAGGCGTCGTTCCTGGAGCGTTACGGAGGGGTGGTGCTGCTGGCGCTGATGATCGTGATCTTCACGATCACGCTGCCCGGCAAGTTCCTCACCTACGACAACCTGATCGGCATCGTCGGCAACCAGACCATCGGTGGCATCGTCGCCCTGGGCCTGCTGCTGCCATTGGCGGCCGGGGTCTTCGACATCTCGATCGGCGGCGTGATGACCGTCGCGATCGTCCTGGTCACCTGGCTGTTCCAGACCACCGGCGGCGACATCCCGATCCCGGCGGCGATCCTGATCACCCTGATCGCCGGCCTCTGCGCCGGCGTGATCAACGGGCTGTTGGTGGTCAAGGCGAAGGTCGACCCCTTCATCGCCACGATCGGCACCAGCTCCGTCTTCGTCGGCATCTCGCAGCTGATCGCGAACGGCGAGACGATCGCCCGCGACATCCCCTCGGCCTTCACCAGCATCGGCCGGACCGAGATCTTCGACGTGCCGCTCACGACCGTGTACCTGATCGTGCTGGCGATCGGGGTCTGGTACCTGCTCGACCACACGCCCTTCGGGCGCAAGGTCTACGCCACCGGCGCCGGGCGGGAGGCGGCCCGCCTCTCCGGCGTGCCGACCAACCGGATCATCTTCACCACCTTCCTGATCTCGGCCCTGTTCGCGACCATCGCGGCCGTGGTCTACGCGGCCCGCCTCGGCTCCGGCCCGCCCAACACCGGCGCCAGCTACCTGCTGCCGGCCTACGCCTCCGCCTTCCTCGGCTCGACCATGATCAAGCCGGGACGGTTCAACGTGCCGGGGCTGATCGTGGCGTTGTTCATCGTCGCGGTCGGCATCAACGGGCTCCAGCTCTACGGCATCCCGTTCTGGGTGGTCGAGACCTACCAGGGCCTGGCGCTGATCGTCGCCGTCGTGCTCGCCCGATCGACCTCGAACAAGTCGAACCGGCGGGCCAAGCAGAAGCAGCAGCAGGCGGGAGCGACCGCTTGAGGCTCGGCATCGACATCGGCGGCACCTTCACGGACATCGTCCTGCAGGAGTCGGGCGGCGGCCTCCGGCGGTGGAAGACACCGTCGACCCCGCCCGACTTCGAGCAGGGCGTGTTCGACGGCATCGAGCTGGTGGCCGACGCGCTCGGCACCGACAGCCGCTCGCTGCTGGGACGGGTCGACGAGTTCCTGCACGCGACCACGGTCACCACCAACGTGGTCCTGACCAGGGCGGGTGAGCGGGTCGCGCTCCTCACCACCAGGGGCTTCGGCGACCTGTACCAGCTGGCCCGCATGTACCGCAACCAGCAGCGCGACCCCTCGCTGGTCACCCACCCGGTGCCGCTGGTGCCGCGTGAGGATGTCGAGGAGGTCCTCGAACGGGTCGACTACAAGGGCCGCGTCGTCGTGCCGATCGACGAGGAGGGGCTGCGGCGAGCGGTCGGGAACGCGCTGGAGAAGGGCATCAAGTCCTTCGCGGTCTGCTTCCTGTGGTCCTTCCGCAACCCGGAGCACGAGCAGCTCGCCAAGCGGGTGATCCTCGAGGAGGCGCCCGACGCCTACGTCGCGACCTCCTTCGAGGCGGCGCCGCTGATCGGCGAGTACGAGCGCATGAGCACCACCGTGATCACCGCCTTCGCCGGCCCGGAGCTCCGGGCCTACACCGGGAAGCTGCTGAGCGGCCTGCGCGAACGCGGCTTCGAGGGGCAGCTGCTGCTGATGAAGTCCGACGGCGGCCTCGGCAGCATCGAGAACACGGTCACCTCCGCCGGCCAGACGATCTACTCCGGCCCGGTCGCCGGCGTGCTCGCCTCCCGCGCCCTCGGCGAGGAGAGCGGCGAGGGCAACCTGATCACCTTCGACATGGGCGGCACCAGCACCGACGTAGCCCTGATCGAGGACGGCGACGTGCGCTCCACCTCGCTGCAGTTCCTCGACCGGCAGGCCCTGGCGACCACCATGGTCGACGTGACCACGGTCGGCGCCGGCGGCGGCTCGCTGGCCACGGTCGGCCCCGACGGCGCGATGCGGGTCGGGCCCGAGAGCGCCGGCGCCCGGCCCGGCCCGGCCTGTTACGGCCGCGGCGGCACCGAGCCGACCGTGACCGACGCCAACCTGCTGCTCGGCCTGCTCGACCCCGAGTACTTCCTCGGCGGCGACATGGCCCTCGACCGCGAGGCCGCCGAGAGGGCGTTCGCTCCCCTGGCGGAGCGGCTCGGGATGACCGAGGTCGCCGCGGCGGCCGGAGTCTTCCGCATCGTCAACGCGCTGATGGCCGACGCGGTCCGGCTCCGCACCGTGTTCGCCGGGCTCGACCCCCGGGCCTTCGCCCTGGTCTCCTTCGGAGGGGCGGGCGGGCTGCACTGCGCCTCGGTCGCGCGTGAGCTCGGCATGAGCCGCGTGATCGTGCCCGCGCTCGCCTCGGTCTTCTCGGCCTCCGGGCTGATCTCCACCGACCTGGCCTACAGCGTCGCCCGCTCGACCAAGGACCTGCTGGGCCCGGGCGGGGTCCCGGTGCCGGACAGCGCGACCTCGATGAGCGACCTCTTCGAACAGCTCGAAGGCCAGGTCCGCGGCTCGCTCGACGTGCACTCGATCCCCGATGAGCGGACCGAGATCCGCCACTCGGTCGAGATGGCCTACGCCGGCCAGAGCCTCCACTTCGAGGTCGACCTGGTCGGCGACGGCACCCCGGGCGAGGAGTCGTTCGCCCGGGCGGCGGCCGAGTTCGACTCCCGGTACGCCGCCACCTACGGCACCGGCGCCGCCGCCCCGGAGAACGGCTACGACGTCAAGACCTGTCGCGTGATGGGGGTCGGCAAGGTGCCGCGCCCGCCGGTCGCCCAGGCCGACGGCGAGGGGCTGGGTTCGACGCCGCTGCCGGTCGGCAGCCGCCGCGCCCTGGCCGACACCGACTCGGTCGAGCTGACCGAGATGCCGGTCTACCGCGCCACCGACTTCAACCCGGGATCCCGGGTCACGGGCCCCGCGATCGTCGAGTACACCGACTCGACCATCCTCGTGCCCTGCCGCTGCGACGCCTCGCTCGACGGCTTCGCCAACCTGCAGATCGAGGTGAACCGATGACCCAGCAAGCCCAGGGTACGGCCGAGTTCGATCCCGTCCTCTCGGAGATCGTCTACAACTACGAGCTGACCATGAACCGCGAGATGGGCCGGGCTCTGGTCAATCTCTCCGGCTCCTTCCTCTTCGTCTCCGCCTCCGACTTCGCCTGCGGCTGCCTCGACGCCGAGGGCAACATCCTGACGACGATCTCCTGGTCGCTGCAGATGGGCTACGCGATCTCGAACACGGTCCGGCACTCGCTGGAACGGTTCAAGGACGACCTGCGCCCCGGCGACGTGATCTTCGCCAACGACCCCTACGAGGGCGGCGGGCTCCACTCCCATGACGTGGTGATCGTCGCCCCGGTCTTCGACGGCGACGAGATCCTGATGTGGGTGGGGGTGAGCGCCCACGTCACCGACGTCGGCGGCGCCGTGCCGGGCGGCTACTCGGTCGAGCACTCCGACGTGTTCGGCGAGAACGTCAGGTTCACGCCGGTCAAGTTCTACGACGGCGGCAAGTTCCGGCAGGACGTGCTCGACGCCTTCCTGACCAACGTGCGTCTGCCCGAGGCGACCGGGATCGACCTCAAGGCGATCACCGGCGCCGTCTGGATGGGCAAGGAGCGCTGCTCGGCGATGATCGAGCAGCACGGGGCCGATCGCATCCGGGCGATCCACTCCGCCCAGATCGAGAACGCGGCCACCGCCTTCCGCGAGCGGCTGAGCCAGCTGCCGGACGGCGTCTACCGTGGCGCCGCCCACATGGAGCACGACGGCGAGGACGACCTGATCTACACGATCCGGGCCGCCGTGATCAAGCGCGGCGACCAGCTCACCGTCGACTACACCGGCACCGACCCGCAGGCGCCCGGCGTGCTGAACGGCACCGAGGTCGGGGCGATCGGCGACGCGATGGCGGCGCTCGGCACCGTGTACGCGCCCGACCTGCCCTTCAACGAGGGCCTGCTCGACCCGGTCACCGTGGTCGCGCCGGAGGGCACCCTGGTCAACGCGACCAAGCCGGCGCCGATCTCCGGGGCCACGGTCTACGCCAGCTGGTTCGGGACCGACGCGATCCTCGAGGCCTCCAACTACCTGCTGGCCGGTCATCCGGAGGCGGCACGGCGGCGCAGCGGCCCCTGGGGCAGCTGGACCTTCGCCTGGCTGCAGGGCCCCAACCAGTACGGGCAGCCCTGGTTCTGGAACGTCTTCACCGGCGGCTCCGGCGGCGCCAGCGCCGTCCAGGATCGTGACGGCGAGAACGCGATGATGGGCATCCAGACGATCGACGCCTTCATCCCCAACGTGGAGGAGTACGAGAGCCAGAGCCCGGTCCTCTTCCTCGACACCCGTTTCGCGGCCGACACCGGCGGCGCCGGCCGTCACCGCGGCGGCCTCGCGCTGGAGTCGTTCTGCACCCCCTATGACACCGAGGCCTGGGACGTGGTCGTCTTCCACAACCGCATGAGCGCGCCCTCCTCGGCGATCGCCGGCGGGCAGCCCGGGGCGGGGGCGACGATCCGCTTCGCCCGTGGGGCGATGGAGTCGGTCCGGGAGCACTGGGACCGTGGCGAGGAGCTGCCGGTCGAGGAGTACGCCGAGACCGCCGAGCGGCCCCCGGCCCGTGGCCGTGGCTTCCGGGTCACCCCCGAGGACGGCTACTACATCCGCGCCACCGGCGGCCCCGGCTTCGGCGACCCGCTGATCCGGGACCCGGAAGCGGTCCTGGAGGACGTGCGGCGGGGCTTCGTCACCGCCGAGGCGGCCGAACGGAACTTCGGCGTGGTCATGGCCGGCGACGACATCGACCCGGTCGCCACCGCCCGCCTCCGCGAGGAGCGCCTGGCCGAGCGGCGGGCCCTGCCGCTGGGCGAACGGGCCCTGCCGGTCGGCGACGGTTCGGGCGGCAGCGCCGAGCCCGGGCCGCCGGTGCCGCAGGACGGCCCCCAGGTGCTCGGCGAAGGGCTGGAGATCGACGAGCGCGGCTACTACCGCTGCCGCTCCTGCGAGCACGAGTTCGCCAGCAACTCCGTCAACTGGAAGTGGTGGGCGGCGACCGAGGAGCTGCCGGTCAGCGGCGACTCGATCGGCGCCCCGATCCCCGAGCGGCCCGAGGGCGACCTCGTCTTCCGGCGCTACTGCTGCCCAGGCTGCGGCTCCCAGATCGACACCGAGGTGGCGAACGCGGGCGAGGCGCCGCGCTGGAACTTCATGCCGCTCGCCGTCCACGAGGAGCTGCCGCGATGAGGATCGCCGACGATCGCGAGACCGAGGCCTTCCGCCGCGAGGTGCGGGCCTTCCTCGAGGCCGAGGCGCCGGACATCCCGGTCCGGGCCGGCTTCCGCAGCCCGGAGACCGAGGAGGAGGACCGAGTGCGCAAGGCCTGGCGGGCCCGCCTCTACGAGGTCGGCTACCTCGGGGCCGAGTGGCCCGAGGAGTGGGGCGGCAGCGGCGAGTGGAACCCGGTCCACGACCTGGTGATCAGCGAGGAGGTCGCCCGGGCCGGGCTGCCGCCGCTGACCGACCAGACCCACCTCGCCGCCTTTGCCCTGATCCGCTTCGGCACCGAGGAGCAGAAGGCCCGCTTCCTGCCGACCATCCGCGACGGCAGCGAGACCTGGTGCCAGCTGTTCAGCGAGCCGGACGCCGGCTCCGACCTGGCGGCGATGCGGACCGAGGCCAGGCCGGTGGACGGCGGCTACCTGGTCAACGGCCAGAAGGTCTGGTCCTCGAACGCGACCTGGGCCGACTTCGGCTTCCTGCTGGCCCGCAGCGACACCTCGCTCGACCGGCATCGCGGAATCTCCGCCTTCATCGTGCCGATGGACGCCGCCGGCCTGGAGATCAGGCCGCTGCGGGAGATCACCGGCACCGAGGACTTCAGCGAGGTCTTCATGGAGGACGTGCGGATCGAGGCCGACTCCCTGCTCGGCGAGCGCGAGCGCGGCTGGCAGGTGGCGATGGACAGCCTCGGCGCCGAACGCTCCGGCATCGGGGCCGGCGGCGCCCGTCTGCGTCAGCTGCTCGACCTGATGGTGGAGCTGGCCGACACCGACGACGGCAGCGGCCGCCGGCCGCTCGACTCCGAAGACGTGCGGCAGCGGCTCGCCTCCTTCGCGACCGAGATCGAGATCAACAACCTGCTGGTCCAGCTCAAGCTGGGCCGGGAGCTGCGGGGAGCCGAGCGGCCCTCGGACGTGCCGATCGGCAAGCTGGTCTTCAGCGAGCTGAACCTGGCCATGGCCGAGTACGCGATGAGCCTGCAGGGCGCCGGCTCGATCCTCACCGAGGGCGATCCGGACGTGCGTCAGAACGGCCGCTGGCAGGACGAGTTCCTGTACGCCCGGACCTACACGGTGGCCGGCGGGGCCTCCGAGATCATGAGAAACATCATCGCCGAGCGAGCCCTGGGCATGCCCCGGGAAGCGCGGGGCTGAAAGGAAGTTATGAGCGAACTGTTCAACCTGGCCGGGCATGGGGCCGTGGTCACCGGCGGCAACGGCGGCATCGGCCTCGGCGTCGCCAAGGCATTGGCGGCGGCCGGGGCCGACGTGGTCGTCTGGGGCACCGACGAGGACAAGAACGAGGCGGCGCGCGAGGAGCTGGCCGCCTACGGCACCGACATCGGCGCCGTGGTCTGCGACGTCGCCGACGAGGCTTCGGTCGCGACCGCGATGGAGACCTCGGTCGCCCTGCTCGGCCGGGTCGACTCCTGCTTCGCGAACGCCGGCACCGGCGCCGCGCCGACCCCCTTCGAGAAGCTCTCGCTGGACGAGTGGCGCCGGGTGCAGCGGGTCAACCTGGACGGCGTGTTCCTCACCCTCAGGGCGGCCGCCTCGCGGATGATCGAGTCCGGCGAGGGCGGCAGCCTGGTCGTGACCTCCTCGCTGACCGCGATCGAGGGCGCGCCCCGTTCCGCCGCCTACGCGGCCAGCAAGGGCGCGCTCGCCCCGCTGGTGAAGACGCTGGCGGTCGAGCTGGCCCGCAAGGGCATCCGCGCCAACGCGATCATGCCGGGCTGGATCGACACCGACCTCACCCACGAGATGTTCGAGGACGAGCGGTTCTCCGGCGCGGTGATGCCGCGCATCCCGACCCGCCGCTGGGGCACGCCCGCCGACATCGGCGCGGCCGCGGTCTACCTGGCCTCGCCCGCGTCCAGCTACCACACCGGGGACGTACTGAAGATCGATGGCGCCTACAGCATCTGCTGAAGACCACGGCCGGATCCCGGTCGACCTGGACCTCGACGACGAGCAGCAGCAGCTGCTCGAAGCGACCCGGGGCTTCCTCGCCCGCCACTACCCGCTGGGCGATGCCCGGGCGATCCTGGAGAACGACCGGGAACCGGATCCCGAAGGCTGGCGCCGCGCCGCCGAGATGGGCTGGATCGCCGTGCTGGCCCCGGAGAGCGTCGGCGGCCTCGGCTTCAACCCGGCGGCGGCCGGCATCATCGCCTCCGAGCTGGGCCGGGCGGCCAACTGGACGCCCTTCCTCGGCTGCGCCCTCGGCGCCGCCGCGCTCGGCCGGGCCCGCGAGGGGGCCGCGGTCGAGCTGTTGGAGGACCTGGCCTCCGGTGAGACCACCGCGGCCTGGTGCGGCCCCGAGCCCCGAGGCGGGGAGTGGGGTCCGGGCACGGTCGCCACCCGGGCCGAGCGGCGCGGCGAAGGCTGGGTGCTCGACGGCCGCAAGAGCCTGGTCGTCGACGCCGACCTGGCCGAGTGGCTGGTGGTCAGCGCCCGGGTCGACGGCGAGCTGACCGACTTCGTGGTCCCGGCCTCGGCCCCCGGGGTCCAGATCACCCTCTCCCGCACCCTCGACCTGACCCGGCGCTTCGCCACCGTGGAGTTGAGCGGGGTGGAGGTCGAAGCGGGCCGGCTCGCCTGCGGGATCGGCGAGGGCGCCCGGAGCTACGCGGACACACTCGACCTGGCCGCCGTGCTGGTCGCCTCCGACGCGATCGGCGCCGCCGAGCTGCTGATGGAGACGACCGTGGAGTACGCCATGGACCGAATCGCCTTCCAACGCCCGATCGCCAGCTACCAGGCGGTCAAGCACATGTGCGCCGACATGCTGCTGCGGGTCGAGGCATCGCGCGCCGCCTCCCGCTACGCCGCCCTGACCCTCGAGAACGGCTCCGAGGAGCGCGCGCGAGCGGTGCCCGTGGCCGCCTCCTACGCGGCCGAGGCGACCGCCGCCGTGGCCGGGGACGCCCTGCAGATCCACGGCGGGGTCGGCTTCACCTGGGAGCACGACCTCCACCTCTTCCTGCGCCGCATCAAGGTGGACCAGGCCCTCTTCGGAGACGCCCGGTGGCACCGGGAGCGCATCGCCGGGCAACTCTCGTGAGCGGCGCCGGAGGCAAAGCGGGCGAAGCCGGCCGCCCCGACCCTCGGGCGGCCCTCCCGGAGGGGATCCGGGAGCTGCGCCTCGCGATGGACGCGGAGTGGCGGCGGCTCGGCCTCCACCGGGGACTCACCCTCGCCCAGGAGCTCGAAGGGGGCGCCGTCCGCCATCCCGGGTGCCGGCTGATCTTCGAGTCGGAGCAGCGACCCGCCGAGCTCACCCTGCCGGACCTGGTCGAACGCAGCCGGCGCATGGCCGGCGCTCTGCATGGCCTCGGACTGCGGCAGGGCGACGTGATCGCGATCCAGATGCCGAACTGGGCCGAGACCGCGGTCGCCTACGGGGCCGCCGCCTTCCTCGGAGCGGTCTTCGTCCCGATCGTCCAGATCTACGGGCCGAGCGAGGTCGGCTACATCCTCCGGGCGGCCGGCGCGAAGGCGCTGGTCGCGCCGACCAGCTTCCGCCGGCTCGACTACCGGGCCGGGCTCGACGGGCTCGGTGAGCTGCCCGACCTCGAGCACCTGATCATGGTCGGCCCGGAGACCCCGGACGGCGCGATCGACTGGGACGAGCTCATGGCTCGCGACGACGGTCATCCGGCCCCGGACCACGGTCCGGACGACCTGGCGGCGATCATCTTCACCTCGGGCACCACGGCCGAGCCGAAGGCCGTCCAGCACAGCGGCAACTCGCTGGTCGCCGAGCTGTTCAACGGGCCGACCCCGCCGCCGGACACTCCCGGCACGGTCTCGCTCCAACCTTTCCCGGCGGGCCACACGGCCGGCCTCTGCGCGATGCTCGGCCCGCTGGCCCACGGCTACGACACGATCCTGCTGGACAGCTGGGATGCCGAGAAGGCCGCCCGGCTGGTCGAGCTGCACGGGGTCACGGCGATGGCCGGCACCCCGTTCTTCATCGACTCGCTGCTCGACGCGGCCGAGGCCGGGGCCGGCGACATCTCGTCGCTGACCCACGGCATGACCGGCGGCGCCGGGGTGCCTCCCTCGCTGATCGAGCGGGCCGACGCGGCCGGCTGGCCGGTGGTCCGCTGCTACGGCGCGACCGAGGGGCCCTCGATGACGGCCGGCTCGGTCGGAGACCCCCTCGCGGTCCGGGCCTGCTCCGACGGCCGGGCCCTGCCGGGCGTCCGGGTCAAGGTGATCGACGCCGACGGCCAGGCATTGCCGCCGGGGGCCGAGGGCGAGGTGGTGGCGATCGGGCCGGAGCAGTTCATCGGCTACGCCGACCCGGCCCACAACCGCGACGCCTTCACGGCCGAGGGCTGGCTCCGGACCGGGGACATCGGCCGGCTCGACGAGCGGGGCGTGCTGACCATCACCGACCGCATGAAGGACATCATCATCCGCGGCGGCGAGAACATCTCCTCGAAGGAGGTGGAGGACCTGCTGCTCGAGCATCCCGCGGTGGCGGCCGCCGCGGTCACCGGCATGCCGGACCAGCAGTACGGCGAGAGGGTCTGCGCCTTCGTGGTCCGCGAAGCCGACCGGGAGCTGGATCTGGAGCTGGTGCGAGCGCACTTCTTCGCCTCCGGCATCGCCCGGCAGAAGACGCCGGAACGCCTGATCCTCGTCGACGACCTTCCCCGCACCGCCTCCGGCAAGATCCAGAAGCACCTGCTGCGAGCCGAGCTCGCGGCCGAGGCCGGGACGCGCCCGTGCTGAGAGTCGAGACGGAGGGCGAGATCGGTGAGCTGATCATCGATCGGCCGGAGCGGATGAACGCGCTCCCGGCGGCGCTCTGGCCCCGGCTGCGCGAGGCGGTCGACCAGCTGGCCGACGACGAGGAGGTGCGGGCGGTGATCCTCAGGGGCGCCGGCGGCTGCTTCTCGGTCGGCGCCGACCTCGACGACATGAGCGGCATCGCCGGCCCCGACGAACGGCGCGCCTTCCTGGCCGACGCGGTGGCCGGGGTCCGGTCTCTGGCCGAGCTGCCGAAGCCGGTGATCGCCTCGGTCCACGGGCACTGCATCGGCGGCGGGCTGGAGCTGGCCCTGATCTGCGACCTGGTCGTCTGCGACGAGACCGCCCGCTTCCAGGTGCCGGAGTCCCGGGTCGGCCTGGTCCCCGGCGTCCTGCTGGCCGCGGGCGCGGGCTCGATCGACCGGCACTGGCTCAAGTACCTGGCGATGAGCGGCGACCCGGTCGGGCCGGAGGAGGCGCGGCTCGCAGGCCTCGTGAACTTCGTGACCCCGGAGGGCGGGCAGCTCGACCGGGCCCGCGAGCTGGCGGCGCGCCTGGCGTCCCGGGCCCCGCTGTCGCTCCGCACCATCAAGGAGGCGGTGGCCGGGCGGGAAGCGGACCTGGAACAGGCGATCGAGTGGGGCCTGGCCCTGCAGGGCAGCGAGGACTTCGCCGAGGGCGTCGCCGCCTTCGCCGAGCGGCGGCCGCCCGCCTTCCGTGGCCGCTGACGAACTTGACCAACGAACAGGAGAAACGAAATGGGACTGCTTGATGGCAAGAGCGCGATCGTCACCGGGTCCGCCCGCGGCATCGGCCGCGCGACCGCGGAGTTGTTCGCCGCCAACGGCGCCAAGGTGATGATCAACGACCTCGACGCCGACGCGGCCGAGCAGGCCGCCGGCGAGATCGCCGGGGAGACCGCCGTCTTCGCCGGCGACTTGACCAGGCCCGAGACCGCCCAGCGGCTGGTCGAGACGGCCAACGAGGCATTCGGCCGGGTCGACGTCGTCGTCAACAACGCCGGCTACACCTGGGACGGCGTCGCCCACAAGATGTCCGACGAGCAGTTCCAGGCCATGCTCGACATCCACACGGTCGCGCCCTTCCGGGTCGCCCGGGCGCTCGCCCCGCGCTGGCGCGAGGCGGCCAAGGAGGAGGCCCGGGAGGGCCGAGAGGTCTTCCGCAAGCTGATCAACGTCTCCTCGATCTCCGGCACCATGGGCAACGCCGGCCAGGTCAACTACGCGGCCGGCAAGGCCGGGGTCGTGGGCCTGACCAAGACGCTCGCCAAGGAGTGGGGCCAGTTCAAGATCAACGTGAACGCGGTCGCCTTCGGCTTCGTCGAGACGAGGCTGACCGCTCCCCGGGACGAAGCCGGCTCGGTCACCAGGCCGGGCGGGGAGGAGATCCGACTGGGCATCCCGGATCAGATGCGGGCATTGGCGCCGCAGGCGATCGCGCTCGGCCGTGCCGCAACCCCCGAAGAAGCCGCCGGTCCGGTGATGTTCCTGGCGTCCTTCCTCTCTGATTACGTCCAGGGACAGGTGATCAACGTCACCGGCGGCTCCTTCGGGGGCATGGGCTCCTAGCCCGGCCTTCGCGGCGCCGGCCGAAACCGGCTAGCCTGGTCGTTCGCCGCCGACCAGGGAGAAGACCGTGAAGACCGCGATCCGGACCGTAGTTCTCGTACTGACGCTGCTCCTGGGAGGAGCCGGTGCGGCCTCCGCCGCGGACGTGGGCGATTGGAGCGTCGAGACCGTGCCCGGCGGGTTCGAGGCGACCTGGACCTCGCCCGACCCTCTGCCGGTCACCTCCGATCGTCCCGAGATCCTCCTCGACGGAGTCCCGGTCGGCGTCGCGACGGTCTCACCGGACGGGCGCGAGGTCTCGGTGACCATCCCGGGCGACGAAGCCCCGTCGACCGACCGCCTCACGGTTCGCCTCTCCGGGCGTTCCCTGGACGAGGAGCAGCCGGAGCTGGAGCCGCGGTCCCTGGACGACTCCTCCTGGGTTCCCTCGACCGGCGATTTTCCGAAGCTCGACTTCGACCCCGGCAAGAAGGGCCCCTACGAGATCCGGACCAGCGACTACACGAGGGCGCCGTGGAGCTTCCCCGGTCTGAGGCGGGCCCTGGAGACCACGGGCCACGTGGTCGCCCCGGCCGATCCGACCGTGGCGGCCTCGGCGCCGCTGGTTCTCTTCCTCCACGGCCGCCACTCGTCCTGCTACCGGCCCCGCCCGGGCCGGGCCGGGTTCACCACCGACGGCTGGCCCTGCCGCAAGGGGTCGAAGCCCGTCCCGAGCGACCTCGGCTACGACTACCTCCAGCGGATCCTGGCCAGCCAGGGATTCGTGACGGTCTCCATCGCGGCCAACGGGATCAACGCCCAGGACGACGCGCTCGCCGACGGTGGCGCCAACGCGCGTGCGGCGCTGGTCCGGCGGCACCTCGATCTCTGGGCGGGATGGGTCGCTTCAGGCCGACGTGGGGCGGACCTCAGCCGGGTCGTCCTGATCGGGCACAGCCGCGGCGGCGAAGGCGTGAACCGCGCCTCGGAGATCATCCCCGCCACGGCGCCGTACCGGATCGCCGGTCAGATCCTGCTCGCCCCGACCGACTTCGCGCGCCAGTCCGCGGCCTACATCCCGACCGTGACCGTGCTGCCCTACTGCGACGGTGACGTGTACGACCTCCAGGGCCAGTCCTACACCGACAACTCGATCGGCCTCGCCGCCGGCGACGACTCGCTGAAGAGCTCGGTCGTGATGTTCGGGGCCAACCACAACTTCTTCAACACCGAGTGGACCCCGGGCCTCTCGAAGGCCGAGTCGTCCGACGATTCCTGGGCGCCGCCCCGCAGCCTCTGCGGGGTCAAGAGCAAGACCCGCCTGAGCGCCGCCCAGCAGCGACGGGTCGCGGTCTCCTACGTCGCCGGCGCGGTCCAGCTGATGACCGGCGGTGACGACCGCAACCTGCAGCTCTTCGACGGCAGCCCGGTCCGGGTCGGCCCGGTGACCAAGGCGCCCGTCATCTCTCAGTCGGTCGGCGGCGGCAAGCTGACGCTGGTCCCCGGGATCGACGCGAAGCTCGCGGCGGACCCGCCCTCGGGCGTCTACACCTGTCGCGGCTACGCCGGCATGGGCGAGCGCGACTGCGCGCCGATGTCCGACTACGACCTCGCCCCGCACTGGCCGTACTTCCCGGCCGGGCTGCCGACCCGGCCCGCGCTGGCCATGAACTGGACCGATCCGGGCCCGACCGCGAAGCTCGAGCTGACCCACGAGTTGAACCTGATCGGACGGTCGGACCTGGACCTGCGGACGATCGTCGCGCCGAAGACCAGGACCGCCCGGCTCGGGGTGAGGCTGGTCGACGCCGACGGCGACCAGCTCGAACTGACGCCCGACGCGGAGGGCCGGGTCGATGGCATGCCCGACGCCGGCGGGACCCCGGCGCGCTGGCTCGCCCGGACCATGAGGGTCCCGGTCCCGACCACGGGCCTGGGCTCCTTCGACCCCGACCACGTCACCGCGATCTGGATCACGGGCGAGGCGAAGCCGGAATGCGGCCGGGGCTGCCCGAAGGCCAGCCGCGTACGGGTGCTGGACGTCTCGGCCCGGCCGAGCGGGTCGCCGGCGCCGCCGCCGTTCGAGCGGCTGCCGCTGATCCGGCTCAAGTCCCGGACCCAGGCGGAAGGCGGCCCGGGCCGGCGGACCGTCCGGGTCCCGTTCAAGGTCATCGGCGCGGTGACCGATCCGGACACCAGGCTCCGGGTGATCACCTCCGCCGGTGGCGGCATGCCACAGGCGACCACGATCTCGCTCGCTCCCGGCCAGACCTCCGGCCACGTCAACGTCCCGTACCGTGGCGACAATGCCTTCGACCGGGATCGCGTCGTCGTGGTCTACGCCTACTCGATCCGAGGCGTCATCCCGGTCCCCAGCGCGGCCCTGGTCACGCTGAAGAACGACGACCCCCGGCCCCAGGTGAGGATCCGGGCGCTGTCCCGCTCGATCCAGGCCGGCCAGAAGGCCAGGTGGCGGATCTCGCTGAGCAGACCGACCCGGCGTCCGGTCGCGGTCGAGGCCCGGTTCGCCGCGGCGCCCGGCCTGCCGCAGCTGAAGCTCGGCGAGTTGTCGAAGGAATGGGTCGCCAGGCGGACCTTCATCCGTCCCAAGACGCCGAAGGGCACGCTCCTGAGCAAGACCCACGCCTGGATCAGGGTCGGTTCGATCTCGGCCGGCCATCCCCGGGTGATCGAGATCCCGACCCGGTCGTTCAAGGGCGGCCCGGTGCGCGGCATCCGGCTCGGGCTCCGCCTCTCCCGTCTCGGCGACCACCGGACCCCGACGGTGCGCGTCCACCCGGACTGATCGGTACGTTTCCTCGCGATGAGCTTGAGGGTGGCCTTGGCCGAGGACAGCTACTTGGTGAGGGAAGGGTTGGAGCAGCTCCTCGGCGCCAGCCCCGAGGTCGAGGTGGTCGCCAGCTGCGTCGACCGGGACAGCCTGCTCGCCGCCGTCGACTCGGTCGATCCGGATGTGGTCCTGACCGACATCCGGATGCCCCCGGACAACGAGGACGCCGGCATCCAGATCTCGTCGCGCCTGCGTGAGAGCCATCCCGAGCTGGGCGTCGTGGTCGTCAGCCAGTACGCCGAGCCGGGCCTGGTGCTGCGCCTGTTCGACGGTGGCTCCGACGGCCGCGCCTACCTGCTCAAGGAGCGCATCGTCGATCGCGGCCAGCTGATCGGCGCGATCGAGGCGGTGGCGTCCGGCGGCTCGGTGGTCGACCCCAAGATCGTCGAGGTGCTGGTCGAGGCCCAGTCCCGGGCCAAGTCCTCGCCGCTCGGAGAGATGACCCCCCGTGAGCTCGACGTCCTGGCCGGGATCGCAGAGGGCAAGAGCAACGCGGCGATCGCCGAGGAGCTGGTGTTGACCAAGCGGGCGATCGAGAAGCAGGTCAACGCGATCTTCCTGAAGCTCGGCCTGACCTACGCCCCCGATGCCGATCAGATCGCCAAACGGGTCCGTGCGGCCCTGATCTTCCTCAGCGAGTCCGAGTACCGTCGATAGGCGGCCACCCCTCCCGATACGGGTGCGTGCGGGATGGTCGGCGGGTCGGGGAGGTGGCATCCTCGACTCTTCATGGCCACCTCGGTCAAAGTGCTGGCGGTCGACGACCACCTTCGTTTCCTCGACGTGATCCACGCCGTGGTCGACGCCGCGCCCGGGTTCACGTGGGCCGGCGGGGCGACCTGCGGAACCCAGGCGCTCGACGAGGCCGATCTGAAGGATCCCGATCTGGTCCTGATCGACGTGAACATGCCCGAGATGGATGGCGTCGAGGTGGCCCGACGGCTGCTGGACCGGCATCCCGAGGCGTTGGTCGCGCTGATCTCCGCGCACCACCCGGACGAGCTGCCGCGGGCCGCGGGTGAGTCCGGGGTGGAGGCGGTGCTGCCGAAGGAGAGCCTGAGCCCGACCTGGCTGCGCGATTTCTGGGCCGAGAACCGGCGCTGAGAAGGTAGCCTTCCGGCGGGGTATCGGATGAACCGTAGGGTCATGATCGGGCTTGTCGCCGGCAGTGCCGTGCTCACGATGGTCGCTGCCGTGATCCCGTTCGTGAGCGATGTCGCGACTCAGCCCAGCGCCTCCGCCGCGGTCGCCTCGGTCACCCTGGCCACGTTGCTCGGGGTCGGCCTGTACGCCTGGGCCCGGGTGGGGACCGAGCGGTTCGGGAAGGTCCTGTTCCTGACCGGGCTCTGCTGGTTCATGGCCACGCTCTCGAACGCGGACGGCGAGTTCCTGTACAGCGTCGGCCGCATCTTCGGGTGGCTGTTCGAGCTGGCGCTCGTCTACGCGCTGCTCGCCTACCCGACCGGCCGGATCGAGGACCGGGCCGGCAAGGCGATCGCGGTCGTGGCCGTCGCCCTGATCTGCGTCGGCTTCCTGCCCACTGTCCCATTCGTCGATCAGTACCCGTTGCCGGCGCCCTTCGTGCACTGCGGCCAGGAATGCCCTCGGAACTTCTTCTCGGTCGCCTCCGAGCCGGACCTGATCGAGCAGGCCGTGAAGCCCCTGCGCGATGCCGTGACGCTCGCGATCTACCTGGCCGTCGCCCTGGTGCTGGCGGCGCGGCTGCGCGGCGTCGGACCCAACCTGCGACGCACGCAGGCCCCGGTGATGGGGGCGGCGATCCTCCGCTTCCTGGTCGCCGGCGCCTACGTGGCCCTGCGGCGGGCCGGCGCCGACGAGGACCTCGTCGACACCGCGGCCTTCGTCGGCATGCTCACCATCTCGATCACCGCCGGCGGGTTCCTGGTCGGGCTGCTGCAGTGGCGCATCTACGTCGGGAGGTCGCTGCTCCGGCTGACCACGGGCGTCAACGAGGCCGCGGACACGGAAGACCTGAGGTCCCTGGCGGCGGATTGCCTTGACGACCCCTCGGTCGATCTCTTCTACACGGATCCTCCCGGAACGCCGGAGGCGGTGGGATGGCGCGACTCCTCCGGGCGTCCCTCCGACGAGCCAGAGCCGAGCGAGGGGAAGCTGGTCACGATCAAGGCCCAGCCGGACGGCTCGCGGCTGGCGGTGAGTTGCGAGGAAGGCCTGGGCAGCTACCCGCGATTCCTCGACGCGGTGTGCTCGACCCTTGCCGCCGGCCTCGAGCGCCAACGGCTGGACCACGCGCTCACCGCCCTGCTGCGCGACGTCGCGGCCTCCCGGAAGCGTCTCGCCAGCGCCGGGGACAACGCCCGCAGGAAGATCGAACGCGACCTCCACGACGGCGCCCAGCAGCGACTGGTGGCGCTCCGGGTCAAGCTCGAGCTCGCCCGCGACGCCCTGGAGCAGGACCCGGCTCCGGCCCCCGAGGTGGTGGCCGCGCTGGGCCCGGAGGTGGACGAGATCATCGACGAGGTCCGGGCGCTCGCCCACGGCATCTACCCGCCGCTGCTCGCCTCCAGCGGCCTGGCCGAGGCCCTGCGCTCGGCCGCGCTGCGCTCGCCCCTGGCCGCCTCGGTCGAGGCGGAGGAGATCGGCCGGCTGCCCTCGGAGACCGAGAGCGCCGTCTACTTCTGTGTCCTGGAGGCGCTGCAGAACGCGACCAAGCACGCCGAGGGGGCGAGCGGGGTCGTGGTTCGGCTCTGGCGGGAGGACGGGATCCGGGTGGAGGTACGGGACGACGGGGCCGGGTTCGACCCGGCCGCCGGGCACGCCGGATCGGGGATCACCGGCATGAGGGATCGTCTCGAGGCGCAGGGGGGATGGCTCCGGGTCGACTCCCGCCAGGGCGAGGGGACCCGGGTGATCGGCTGCGTCCCCGAAGCCCGGTAGCCGCCAGACGCAAGTCGGCACCACCGCCGATACAGGTGCGAGTGCCCTGGTCGGCGCGGCGGGCCGTTGAGAGCCTGGGTGAGACCGCCGCCGAACCAGCGCGGCGCTACCAAGGAGAACCAATGGAAGTACGAGGAGAAGCGCGGGCGGTATTCGCCGCCGTGCTGTTGCTGATCGCGGGCGTTCTGAACGTGATCTACGGGATCGCGGCGATCGGCAACTCCAGTTTCTTCACCGACGCGGGGGCGCACTACGTCTTCTCGGGGCTGAAGACCTGGGGTTGGGTGACCCTGCTGATCGCGGTGGTCCAGGTGACCGGCGGGCTCTCCCTGTTCGGGGGCGGCACCTACGGGCGCGTGATCGGCCTGATCGGCGCCAGTCTCGGAGCGATCGCCTCCCTGTTGGCGGTCGGCGGGGCGTACCCGTTCTGGTCGCTGGGCATCTTCGCCCTCTGCGTGATCGTCATCCACGGCCTGATCGTCTACGGCGAGCCGATCGAAGGCGAGCGGTAGGCGCGAGGCGGGACGCGACGAGGGTCGCGTCCCGCCTCCGTTTCAGTAGCCGATCCCGGTCTTGGTCTGGCGGCGCTCCCGCGGGTGGGTGCCGCCCTTCTCGGTCAGGGTCGCGTGGGCGGTCTTGATGTCCTCCAGGAGCCGGTTGATCTGCTCGCGGCTGAGGGTCTGCTTGACCAGGGCCCGCATCAGCTTCACCTCCTCGGCGTCGGGCGGCATCGTGTAGGCGGGCACCATCCAGCCCCGTTCCGCCGAGAGCTGCCAGGCCAGGTCGAACTCGTCGAAGTTCCTGTCCCCGGCGAGCCGGAAGGCGACGAGCGGCAGCTGCTCCTCGCCCTCACCGATCAGGTCGAAGTCCCCGGTCGCCTTCAGGCCCTCGGCCAGGATCCTGGCGTTCTCCCGCATCCCGGCCATGATGTAGCCGTACCCTTCCCGTCCGTAGCGGACGAAGTTGTAGTACTGCGCCAGAACCATCGAGGCGCCGGTCGAGAAGTTGAGGGTGAAGGTGGCATCGGTCTTGCCGAGGTAGTTCTCCTCGAAGACCAGGTCCGGGGCGAGGTCGTCGGTCTCCCGGAAGACGAGCCAGCCGATGCCGGGGTAGACCAGGCCGAACTTGTGTCCCGAGACGTTGATCGAGCGCACCTGCTCCAGGCGGAAGTCCCAGACCGAGTCGGGGTAGAGGAAGGGCCAGACGAAGCCGCCGCTGGCCCCGTCCACGTGGATCGGCACGTCGATGCCCTCGCGTTCCTTGAGCTCGAGCAGGAAGCTGTTGATGCCGCCGATGTCGTCGGCATGCCCGGTGAAGGTCGTGCCGAGCACGGCCGCGACCCCGATCGTGTTCTCGTCGACATGCGGCTCGATGTCCTCGGCGCCGATCACGTACTTGCCCTCGCGGAGCGGAACCGTCCGCGGCTCGACGTCGAAGTACCGGCAGAACTTGTCCCAGACGACGTGGACGTCGTTGCCGAACACGAGGTTGGGGCGGTCGACCGGCTTCCCGGCGGCCTCGCGGCGCTGCCGCCACTTCCACTTGAGCGAGAGCGCGCCCAGCATGATCGCCTCCGAGGAGCCCTGGGTCCTGGCTCCGGTGGTCGGCCCGGGCGCGTTGTAGAGGTCGGCCAGCATGCGGACGCAGCGCTGCTCGATGTCGGCCGAGATCGGGTACTCGGCGTGGTCGATGAAGTTGCGATGGAGGTTCTCGGCGATGATCCGCTGCGCCTCCGGCTCCATCCAGGTGGTGACGAAGGTGGCCAGGTTACGTTGCGGGTCGCCTTCCAGGGCGAGATCCTCGGCGACCAGGCGCATCGCGTCGGTGGGCGGCATGCCGCCGTCGGGAAAGCTCTCGGTCGGCACTTCCTGGGTCAGAAAGCGATTGCCGAAGAGGGACTCGGCGTTGTCACCTGGCATGGATGTTCCTTCCTGCGATCAGGGTTGAGGAGTGGGGATCGCAGATGATCGGCACGGGCGCCCGCCTCGCGCAATGGCGCAGACACTCCTCCCGGCTTTGGTGCGGACACCCTCACCATCGGCGCGATCGGAACGTAGAGTCGCCGCCAGCTGTCAGCACACCGAGATCAGGAGCAACGAGACATGGCAAACCAGAGCCGGGCGAAGATCGCCGTCGACATCCGAGACGCGGAGCCCGACTGGTCCCCGTACCTTCCTCCGAAGGCACCCGACGGCGCGCCGAACGTCCTCTTCCTGGTCTGGGACGACATCGGCTACGGCACCATGGACGTGTTCGGCGGGCCGGTCCAGACCCCAAACATGCGTCGCATCGCCGAACGCGGCGTCAGGTACTCGAACTTCCACACCACCGCGCTCTGCTCGCCCTCGCGCTCCTCGCTGCTCAACGGCCGCAACGCCACCTCGAACGGGATGGCGACGATCGCCGAGTTCGGCTCCGGGTTCCCCGGGATCTCGACCCGGATCCCGTTCGAGAACGGGTTCATCTCGGAGGTGCTGGCCGAGCAGGGCTACAACACGTACTGCGTCGGCAAGTGGCACCTGACTCCCGGCGAGGAGACCTCGATGGCCTCGTACAAGGGGCGGTGGCCGCTCGGGCGCGGCTTCGAACGCTTCTACGGCTTCCTCGGCGGCGAGTCGAACAGCTGGTATCCGGACCTGGTCTACGACAACCACCAGATCGATCCGCCGGCCACGCCGGAGGAGGGGTACCACCTCTCGAAGGACCTCTCGAACCGGGCGATCGAGTTCATCCGGGACGCGAAGGCGATCGAGCCCGACAAGCCCTTCTTCATGTACCTGGCCCCGCAGGCCGGCCATGCCCCGCACCACACCTTCAAGGAGTGGGCCGACCGTTACAAGGGCACCTTCGACGAGGGCTACGAGGCGATCCGGGCGCAGATCCTGGAGCGGCAGATCGAGATGGGCCTGCTCCCGGAGGGCACCGAGCTCTCGCCGATCAACCCGCACGGCGAGCCCGACCGCACCGGCCCCGACGGGCAGCCCTGGCCGCAGCTCGACACGGTCCGTCCCTGGGACTCGCTGAGCGAGGACGAGCAGCGCCTCTTCACCCGGATGGCCGAGGTCTTCGCCGGCTACATCTCCTACACCGACGACCAGCTCGGCCGGGTGCTCGACTACCTGGAGGAGTCCGGGCAGATCGACGACACGCTGATCGTCTGCGTCTCCGACAACGGCGCCAGCGGCGAGGGCGGGCCGAACGGCTCCTTCAACGAGTGGCGGTTCTTCAACGGGATCGCCGACTCCACCGACCTGACCCTGCCGCACATCGACGAGCTCGGCAGCCCGTCCTCCTACAACCACTACAACACGGGTTGGGCCTGGGCCTTCGACACGCCGTTCCCCTACTGGAAGCGCTGGGCCGGCTACGAGGGCGGGGTGGCCGACATGTGCTTCCTCTCCTGGCCGGCGAAGATCGAGCCACAGGCCGAGCCCCGGCAGCAGTACGTGCACGCGGTCGACATCGTGCCCACGGTCTACGACCTGCTCGGCATCGAGCCGCCCGAGACGATCAAGGGCTACGAGCAGAGCCCGATCGAGGGCGAGAGCTTCGCCGCCTCGCTGACCGACCCGGAAGTGCCCGGCAAGGAGAGCCAGTTCTACGCGATGCTCGGGCAACGCTCGATGTACCACCAGGGCTGGCTCGCCTCGACGGTTCACCCGCCGCTCAGCGGCTGGGGCAGGTACGAGCTGGACGAGTGGGAGCTCTTCCACGTGGCGGAGGACCGCGCGCAGTCGAAGAACCTCGCCGATCGGGAACCGGCCCGACTCGAGGAGCTGAAGAACCTCTGGCACTACTACGCGGGGATCTACAATGGACTGCCGCTCGACGATCGCAGCGCGCTCGAACAGGTCACCGCCGAACGGCCCCAGGCGGCGCAGCCCCGTGAGCGCTACGAGTACTACCCGGACGTGGCCGACGTGCCGGAGACGGGCGCGGTCAAGATCGGCGGCCGCTCGTACACGATCGCGGTCGGGGTCGAGCTCGACTCGGCCGACGCCGAGGGAGTGCTCTTCGCTCACGGCGGCGTCGCCGGCGGCCACAGCCTCTACGTCAAGGACCGGCGCCTCAAGTACACGTTCAACTGGGTCGGGACCCACCTGCAGGAGATCGTCTCCGACGTCGAGGTGGCGCCGGGCAAGCACGTCTTCACGGCCGAGTTCTCGGTCGACGGCCCGAACGACGATCCGGCGATGCCGGGCTTCGCGGGCACGCTCGACCTCTACGTGGACGAGACCAAGGTCGGCGGCCAGAGGATCGTCACCCAGCCGGGGGCCTTCTGCCTGGTCGGCGACGGTCTCTGCGTCGGCCGTGACAGCGCCTCGCCGGTCACCCCGGACTACACGGCCCCGTTCCGCTTCACCGGCGGGACCATCGAGAAGGCGGTGGTCGACGTCTCCGGGCAACGGTTCGTCGACCACGAGGCGGAAGTGCGCGGCTGGTTCATGCTCGACTGAGGGAGAGTGGGAAGATGAGCGACTCAAGAGCGGCTGGACTGACGGCCGAGCAGATGGACGAGGCGATGGCGAAGCTGTCTTCTCCGGATCGGCTGGACTCGCCGTTTGGGGAGCTGGAGCTCTTCGATGGCGTCCCCACCCCGGATACGGTCAGGTCCATCTACGACGCCCTCGATCTGATGCGCGGGATCGAGGTCTTCTTGAACGCAGTCCCGGGAGCCTCCCTGGTCGCCTTCCGGGAAGGCCTGCGTTCGATCGGCATCGATTCGTCGAGGGTGATCGGGGTCACCGATCCCCGTGGCAACTCGGGCGCGCTGTTCCTGACGCCGAACACCGAGACCACCTACGGCACCACCATGCTCGATCTCGAGGCTTGGGGCCCGACCGTGATCGAGGCGCCGCCCGAGTCGCTCTGCGTAGTCGACGACTTCTGGTTCCGCTACGTGACCGACATGGGCATCGCCGGGCCGGATCGGGGTCAGGGCGGCAAGTACCTGTTCCTTCCGCCTGGCTACGACGGGGACGTTCCCGATGGCTACAACGTCTGCCGCACCCCGACCTTCACCAACTTCGTCGTCCTGCGCGCGCTCGGCGGCGTTCCCGCCATGAAGCAGACGCGGATCTACCCGCTCGGCGAGGCGGACGATCCGACCGAGAACGAGTGGGTGAACATGGTCGAGCTCGCCTTCAACACCATCCACTCCAACGATTTCTCGTTCTACGAGGAGATTGACGCCCTGGTTCAGGAGGAGCCGATCGAGGCTCTGGATCCGGAACGTCGGGGGCAGCTGGCCGCGATCGGCATCGTCAAGGGACAGTCCTTCGCGCCGGACGATCGGATGCGCGGAATCCTGGAACAGGCGGCCCCGATCGCCGCAGCGATGGCCCGTGCGATCTCCTACTCGCCGCGGGATCCGGAGGCGGTGCTCTACGGCACCTGGAAGAACGCCTTCGTCGGCGGCAGCTACGAGTTCCTACGCGAGGGAGCGCGGCTGCTCGACGCCCGCACCCAGTTCCACTATCTCGCCACGGTCATCACCCCGGCGATGGCGCATGCTCAGGTCGGAGCCGGATCTGCGTACGCGTACACGATCCACGACTCCGCCGGCGAGGTACTCGACGGCGGTCGCTCGTACAAGTTGAGGTTCGATCCGGATCCGCCGGCAAAGAACTTCTGGGCGGTCGACATCTACGACACCCAGACCCGTTCCCTGCTCCAGGTGGAATCGACCAAGTGGCCGGCGCTGACTGGCAACTCGGAAGAGTTGAAGAAGAACCCGGATGGCTCATTCGACCTCTACTTCGGCCCGACAGCGCCGGAGGGGATGGAGAGCAACTGGGTGGAGACGCGCTCTGGCAAGTCCTGGTTCCCGATCGTCCGCCTCTACGGGCCGCTCGAACCGTGGTTCGATCAGTCCTGGCGCCTCAACGAGTTCGAACCGATGGGCTGAGCGCCGTGGGTGAGGCTCTGGGTCAGGTTCTCCCGCTGGGCGTCGGTGTCGCGCTGAGCCCCGTGCCGATCATCGGTGTGGTGCTGATGCTCGGAACCTCTCGGGCCCGGGTCAACGGGCCGGTCTTCCTGATCGGCTGGCTGGTCGGGATCGTCCTGGTCGGGACCATCGTCCTCGCGGCGTCCGGCGGCGCCGGGGCGAGTGAGAACCACTCGCCGGCCCGGTGGGCGAGCGTCCTGGAGATAGTGCTGGGCGTGCTGCTCCTGTTGGTCGCGGTGAAGCAGTGGCGTGGCCGCCCGCGTGACGGGGATGAGCCCGAGATGCCGAAATGGATGCGGACCATCGACAGCTTCACCGTCGGCCGGGCCGCGGTCCTCGCGGTGTTGTTGTCAGCCGTCAACCCGAAGAACCTGCTGCTCGTCGTCGCCGCGGCGACCTCGATCGCCCAGACCGGGGCCTCGAGTGGCGACCAAGCCGCCGCGTTTGCGGTGTTCGCCGTCATCGCCTCCCTCGGCGTCGGCGCTCCGGTCGTCATCTACTTCGCGCTCGGAGAGCGATCGGCCCGTCTGCTGGATGGGCTCAAGGCCTGGATGTCCTCCAACAACGCCGCGATCATGGCGACCATCTGCCTGATCATCGCGGCGAAGCTGGTCGGCGACGGGATCACCGGGCTGAGCGGGTGAGGGAAGCCAGCACGCCGCGAGGGGTGGTGCCGGCCTCCTCGTTCGGCGGGCGCCCTGACGATAGGTTGCGGGCGCGGCGGAAACGAAAGAACGGAACGAACCTTGAGTGACACGCAGGAAACAGAGATGGGCCCGATCGACTTCATCCTGGTCGAGTGGCCGGGACGCCAGCCCACGGGCGAGGCGATCCCGCATCTGATCGACCTGGTCGAGCGCGGCCTGATCCGCGTTCTCGACCTCGCCTTCGTCGCCAAGGAGGAGGACGGCTCGGTGACCCGGATCGAGTTCGCCGAGGTGGCGGAACGGGTGGCCGAGTTCTCCTATTTCCATGGGGCCGCATCGGGCCTCGTCGGAGAGGACGACCTGGTCGAGGCCGCCGCGGCGCTGGAGCCGGGCACGGCAGCGGCGCTGCTCATCTTCGAGAACGCCTGGGCCGGCCCGTTCGCGGGCGCGGTGCGGCGCTCCGGCGGTCAGCTCGTCGCGAGTGGCCGCATCCCCGTTCAGGATCTGCTCGACACGCTCGATGCGGTCGAGGCCAACGCCTAGAGAAGGAGAAGGACCATGCCAGGACTTTTGAGAGGTGTCGCCAGGACCGCCGTCGTCGCCGGGACCGCGACCGCGGTCAGCAACCGCGTCTCGCGCCGACAGGCTTCGCGCTGGGCCGAGCAGGACCAGGCGCAGTACGCGGAGCAGTACGCCGAGCCGCAGCCCGCGCCCGTTCAGCCCGCGCCCGCAACCGCTTCGTCGATCGACCAACTGAAGGAGCTCGCCGAGCTCAAGCAGCAGGGGATCCTCACCGACGAGGAGTTCGCCGCCCAGAAGGCGAAGATCCTGGGCAGTTGACGCGCATCGGCCGGTTCCATCCACACGCGGAGCTTCTGGCGACGATCCTGCTCGCGGTCGCCGCGGTGGCGACCGCTTGGAGCTCGTACCAGTCGGCTCGTTGGAGCGGCGTCCAGGCGAACCAGTACAGCGCCGGCAACGCGGCTCGGGTCGAGTCGACCCAGCTCTCGACCGAGGCCGGCCAGAAGACCGAGGTGGACGTGCTCACGTTCACCCAGTGGGTCGACGCCTACTCGACCGGCGACCGGCGCCTCGCGGACTTCTACTTCCAGCGCTTCCGGCCCGAGTTCAAGCCGGCGGTGACCGCCTGGGTCGCGACCCGACCGCTGAAGAACCCGAACGCGCCCCCGACCCCGTTCGCGATGCCCCGGTACGAGGTCGCCGAGAACGCGGAAGCGGCGAGCAAGACCAAGGACGCGGAGGAGGCGACCGCGGCGGCGCAGGAGGCGAACCAGCGTTCCGACAACTACGTGCTGGCCGTGGTCCTCTTCGCGGCCTCGCTGTTCTTCGCGGGGATCAGCACCAAGCTGTCGGTCCCGCGGCAGAAGATGACCGTCCTCGGGTTGGGGTATTTCGTGTTCCTGGGAACCGCGATCTGGGTCGCGACCTTCCCGGTCACCGTCTCGGTCTAGCCGCCGAAGCGACCGCTGATCGTTCCCGGGTCCGCTTCGGCGGATATATCGTCCTCGGCGTGGCGTCCCCGATGCTCACGGTCCCGCTTCGCAACCCGGTCTATCGGAGGTTGTTCGCCGCTCAGGTGATCGGGCTGGTCGGGACCGGCCTCGCCACCGTGGCGATGGGGCTGCTCGCCTTCCAGATCGCGGGCGGCGACGCCGGCGAGGTGCTGGGTGTGGTGCTCGCCCTGAAGGTCGCCACCTACGTGTTCGTCTCGCCGGTGGTCGCGGCCTGGGGAGCGAACATCTCGCGCAAGAAGCTGCTGGTCTCGATGGACCTGATCCGGGCCCTGGCGGTCGCCTCGATCGCCTTCGTCGACCAGGTCTGGCAGTTCTATGTCCTGATCGTGATCGTCAGTGCCGCCTCGGCCGGCTTCACCCCGGCCTTCCAGGCCCTGATCCCCGACATCTTCGAGGACGAAGAGACCTACACCGAGGCGCTCTCGCTCCACCGTCTCGCCTACGAGATCGAGGCGGTCTTCAGCCCGATGCTGGCCGGTCTCCTGCTGACCGTGGTCAGCTACTCGGCCCTCTTCGCCTTCAACGCGGCGGGGTTCCTGGTCTCGGCTTCGCTCGTCGTCATCACGGCGATCCCGGTTGTGGGGAGGAACGACCTGGGCGCGCGCACCGTCGCGCAGATCAACAAGGGGATCCGCCACTTCCTCTCGGTGCCGCGCCTGAGGGGCCTCTTCGCCCTCGACTGGGCGGTCGCCGCCGCCGGGGCGATGGTGATCATCAACACCGTCGTCTTCGTCAAGGGCGATTGGGGCCTCGGCGATTCCGAGGTGGCCTGGGCGCTCGGATCCTTCGGCGCCGGTTCGATGGCGGTGGCGCTCTCTCTGCCACGGGTGTTCCGGCGGGTCCGGGACCGCTCGGTGATGATCCTCGGCGGGTCGGTCCAGGCCCTAGCCCTGGTGATCACCTGGCTCTTCGTCGGCGCCCTGCCGGGGCTGATCGCCTGCTGGGTCCTGATCGGCATGGGCACCTCGATGATCCTGACTTCGTCCGGCCGGCTGATCCAGCGCAGCGGGACGTCGGCCGAGCGGCCGCCGCTGTTCGCGGCCCAGTTCTCGCTCTCGCATCTCTGCTGGCTGTTCACCTACCCGATCGCCGGCTTCGCGGGAGGGGCGCTGGGTCTGCCCGTCGCGGCGGCCATCCTCGCCGGGGTCGCGGCCGTCGGCACGCTGGCGGCGTTCTTCCTCTGGCCGAGCGAGGGCTCCCCGCATAGGGTGGGTGAGGAGACATGAGCAGAGTCACCGCGGACATGACGATCACCCTCGACGGATACGGCAGCGGCCGCGGACAGAGCCGGGAGCGGCCGTTCGGGGACATCGACCCGGATCGGCTCCACGCCTGGATGTTCGATCACCGTGAGGGCAACGTCGAGGAGGTCGAGCGGATCGTCGAGGCCGGCTCTTTCGTGATGGGCCGCAAGATGTTCTCTTCGGACGAGGGCGAGTGGGATCTCGAGTGGCATGGCTGGTGGGGGAAGAACCCGCCGTACCACGCGCCGACCTTCGTCCTCTGCCACCGCCCGCGTCCCTCGATCGAGATGGAGGGCGGGACCGTCTTCCACTTCGTCACCGAGGGAATCGACGCGGCGCTCGCAAGGGCGCGGAAGGCGGCGGGGGAGAAGAGCGTCTCGATCGCCGGCGGCGTCAGCGTCCTCAACCAGTGCCTGGCGGCCGGGCTGGTCGACGAGCTGCGCCTCCATGTGGTGCCCTTCGTGGCCGGAGGCGGAGAGCGCCTGTTCGCGGACGCGGCGGGCGTGGAGCTGGTCCCGGTCAGCAGCCGGACCACGCCCCACGTGACCCACCTCGTCTACGAACGGACCTGACGTCCGCTCAGCCGGCGTCCTGGAGCTCGGCCGCGTACTCGGCCGGGCCCTTCTCGACCGCGACCGGATCCATCCACACGATCTCCCAGAGGTGACCGTCCAGGTCGTGGAAGCTGCGCTGGTACATGAAGCCGTAGTCCTGCGGGTCCTTGGCGGGGGTGGCGCCGGCGTCCCAGGCCGCCTCTGCCAGGGCGTCCACGGCGTCGCGGTCCTCGGCGCTGACCGCGACCGTGAGCGCGGTGGCGTGACGGGCGTCGGCGACCGGCCTGGTCACGAAGTCGGCGAAGCGGTTGCGCTCCAGCAGCATCACGAAGGCCTGCTCGCTGACCACCATGCAGGCGGCCTGGTCGTCGCAGAACTTCTCGTCGAAGCCGAACCCGAGACGGTCGAAGAAGGCGCGGCTGGCGGGGAGGTCGGCGACGGGGAGGTTGAGAAACAGCAAACGGGACATTTCGTCTCCTTGGTAGGGGTGTGTTGGAAGCTAGGACGGCCCGTCCGGCTGAAACTCATCGGCCCGGCTTCTACGATTGTCGGATGGTCACTCCCACCGCTCGCGAGATCACGCTCGAAGACGACCTGGAACGACTGCGACCGGCACTGGTGGGCTACTGCTACCGGATGCTGGGCTCGGGCTTCGAGGCGGAGGACGCGACCCAGGAGGCGTTGACCCGGGCCTGGCGCCGTTCCGACACCCTGGTCGAGCGGGCGGCGCTCAAGCCCTGGCTGTTCCGGATCGCCACCAACGTCTGCCTCGACCAGGTCGAGAGCCGGGACCGGCGTGCCCGCCCGATCGATCTCGCCGATCCGGGCACGGCGGACACCCCGGTCGGCGAGGCGCTGCCGGAGACCACCTGGGTCCTGCCGATCGCCGACGGCCAGCTCGTCGATCCCGACGCGGGGCCGGCCGACCGGGCGTCGGACCGGGAGGCGCTGCGGCTCGCCTTCGTCGCCGCGCTCCAGCACCTGCCGGCCCGCCAGCGGGTGGTCCTGGTGCTGCGCGAGGTGCTGCACTGGAGCGCGAAGGAGGTGGCCGAGCTGCTGGAGACCTCGGTGGCCTCGGTCAACAGCGCCCTCCAGCGTGCCCGGGCGACGCTCGACGAGCTGGCTCTGCGCGACGCCGACGCGCCGACCCGGCCCAGCGACGAGGACGAGCGTCGGCTCCTGGAGCAGTACCTGGAGGCCTTCGCGGAGTACGACATCGACCGGATCGTCGCCCTGCTCCGCTACGACGTGGTCTTCGACATGCCGCCGCTGGCGCTCTGGCTGCGAGGCCCCGAGGACGTGGGCCGGTTCATGCTCGGCCCCGGCGGCGCCTGCCGCGGCTCCAAGCTGATCGCGGTCACCGCCAACGGCTGCCCCGCCTTCGCCTCCTACAAGCCGGCCGCCGACTCGGGGGCGTGGGAGCCGTGGTCGCTGACCATCCTCGAGATGGCCGCCGACTCCGACGGCCCGGTCGTGACCGGCGTCCACAACTTCCTGCAGCCCTTCCTGCCCGGCCTGTTCGACTCCTTCGGCCTGCCCGAGCGCCTCGACGCCGGGGCGCCGGCCCTGCGGACGTCGCGCGCCTAGCACTGTTACGCTCGGCCGGAACGCAGGGTGAAGTACGAGATACAGGGGTGGGGCTTTGATTTGCAGACGTTCGATTCTGGCCGGCTTGGCATGCTTCGCGATGTCGTCGATGGCAGTGGGTGCGGCGGAAGCCGCTCCGCAACCGGCACCGGGACAGTCGATGTCTCAGTGCATCCATCCGGAAGGCGGCTACGAGAACTACGGCCCGACCGACATCTCGGCCCAGGCCGGAGACACCAGCCGGAGAGTCACCGTCAACGAGAACCCGGCGGGGACGGTGACCGTGTTCAAGTGGCCGAACCCCAGCTTCTACAACCAGGTCAAGTACCAAACCGTCTCGCGTGACGACGACGGCAAGGTGACCAACCTCCACCCGAACGAAGGCGCGTTCCCCGGCATCCGGTACCGGACCGCCGACGGGGTCGGCTTCTCCTGGTTGCGCGACTGGTCGCATGGCCAGCGCTACAACTCTCCCGACACGGCGGTGCCACTCACCGTCTACCGCTCCCCGAGCGAACTGGGGCTGAAGGTGCTGGCCTTCGATCTCGTCTCCGGTGACACCTTCCAACGCCAGTTCGTGGTCAGGCGCATGTCCGGTTCTCCGGTCAAGAGCGCGGACCTGGTCGCATACGCGAACTTCAACCCGATCGGGACGCGGATCATCAGGGTGCCGATGGCCGATTGGTGCGCGACCTGGCTCTCCGATCAGCACGCCGCCTACCAGTCCGGCTCACACGCCGTCCTCAACTGGTGGGAGGGCATCGATGACACGACCGGCCAGCCCTCGCCGGTGGCGCTGGCGATGGGCTTCAACGGCCGGGACCAGTCCCACCAGGTCGGTGCCGATGGATTCGACCCGGGCGCCGATCCGAACGGGCCGGCCGACCCCTACCACCAGCTCGAGGCGGCGCCCTACCAGCTGGGCGGGTCGACCGCGGCCGAAGGGCAGACAGCGGCCGCGATGACCACCCGCCTCCGCTTCAACGCGAACGGCAAGGCGCTCGCCCGCTTCACCGTGGCGGCCGGCAAGTCGCGCTCCGAGGCGGTCAAGTCCCTGAACCAGGCGCGGAAGACCACCTTCGTCAAGGGCCTCAGGGCCGACGCGAACCGCTGGCGGGGCTGGCTCGGCCGGGCCAAGCTGCCCCGGACCACGGACAGCCGCATCCTCAACGTCTCGAAGCGAGCCCTGATCTCGCTCAAGCTCGCGATGGTCCCCGGAACGGGGGCGATCGTCGCGTCGTCGGCGACCCAGGGCCCGTACGGCGAGGACTGGGTCCGGGACGGCGCCTTCTTCAATGAGGCCCTCGACTGGAACGGGTTCACCGATCTGGTCAGCCTGCACAACCGCTTCTACGTACAGACGCAGGCCAGCCCGGAGAACCCGAGCGATCAGCGTCCGGACGGTAACTGGTCGGAGGGCATGTACGGCGACGGAATCGATGGCCTGCCCATCCCCTGGGAGATCGACGAGACCGGGCTCGGGCTCTGGACGCTATACCGGCACGCGCACTTCCTCAAGGGCGACGAGCAGAAGAAGTACGTCGAGGAGGTCTACCCGGCGATCGTCCGGGCGGCCGACTTCCTGACCGGCTGCAAGGACCCCGACAACGGCCTGCAGTGCTCGGCCCACGAGGACGACAACTTCAACCTGACTCAGACCATCCACGGTGCGCAGACGACTGCGCTCGCGCTTCGCTCCGCCGTCCGGGCGGCGGCGCTGGCCGGGGACGACTCGTCCCGCGTGGATGCCTGGCAGGCCCGGCTGGTCGAGCTGCGGGCCGCGATCGAGCGGGAGCTCTTCAACCCGGAGACCTCCACCTACCTCACCAAGGCGGGGTCGAGTCAGGCTGCTTCCTTCAAGGAGCAGGGATGGCTGCTCTGGCCCACTCAGATCAGGCCGCGAACCGATCCGGCGATGAAGACGATGGCGCTGAACGTCGACAAGGGCGTGCGGGAGGCGCTGGCCGGGGCGAAGGGCTCATACGAGCTGAAGGGCGTGCTCGGGCTCTCGTACCAGTGGGCGAACCCCACGGCCCGCCAGTCGCGCTCGATGAAGCGCCATCTCGCCTACATCGCGAATGAGCAGACCACCCCGACCGGGTTGATCGGCGAGGCGTGGCGTCGTTTCTCCGACGGCTTCGCCGCCCCGGTTCAGGACATGCCCCACGTCTGGGTCGGCATCCTCTTCTACATGTCGGCCTACAAGGTGTACGGACACGAGCGTTACGGCTTCCAGGGCAACGGCCTGTACCAGACGAAGTTCGCCCCCAAGCCTCGGAGGCAGCGCGTCAAGCAGTGACGCGCTGCCTCAGTCCGGCGGCGCGTGGGTGACGAAGACCGCGATGTCGGCGTGGTGGAGGACGTACTGGCTGACGCTGCCGAGCAGCGATCCGACCATGCCGACGCCTCGGGCGCCGACCAGGATCGCGTCGTACTTGCCGGTGGCGGCCTCGGAGACGATCTCGGGGCCGGCCTTGCCGAAGCGGAGAATGGTGGTCGCGGGGACGTCCTCCGGCAGGCGGTCCAGGGCCTCTTCGAGCATCCTCTCGGCGGCCCGGTGGGCGTCGGCCTGCATCTCCGGCGGCGGGGCGGACATGATCGCCCAGTGGGCCGGCGTGGTGGCCAGGTCCGGTTCGACCGTGATCAGGGTGAGGGAGGCGTTGTCCCGCTGCGCGACCGTGATCGCCGCGGCCAGGGCGAGGTCCGAGTTCGGCGAGCCGTCGACCGCGACCAGCATCCGGCGCAGGCCGAGCTCCTTCAGGGCTGAGGGGCCGACGCTCACAGGGGGTTCTCCTCGAGGGTGCGCTCGATCTCCGGAGAAGTCCTCGCGCAGGAGGTCGAGGCGCTGGGCCAGGCCGGCGATGTCGGACGCCGACCAGTCCTCCAGGGCCTCGGAGAAGGCCTCGACCAGCCGGCGGTGGCATCTGGTCAGGACCTCGACCCCGGCCTCGGTGGCGCTGATCCGGTGGGCCCGTCCATCCTTCTCGTCGCGCTCGCGCCGGGCGTATCCGGCGGCGATCAGGGCGTTGACCTGGCGGCTCGCGACCGAGATGTCGATGCTGAGCCGGTCGGCGACCTCGCCGACACGCAACGGCCCGTTGGTCTGGATCACGGCCAGGGCCAGGAATCCCTGCGAGCCGAGCTCGTCCAGGGCGTGACGGGCGATCTCCCGCTGAACCAGGCCCAGCCGGTAGAGCGACCTGACCAGATCTTCGACCTCTTCTGGCATTCCCACCTAATTAGTTGCTTATAGCAATCAATTGTAGCGGGTCGCCGATCCGGTTCGGGCGGGGGGAGAACGAGCGAGGCCCGGCGACTGCCGGGCCTCGCCAACGCCAGATGGACCTGCCGATCAGTCGTCCACGAAGAAGCCGATCTTGAGGTCGTAGGGCTGGGCGGGGCAGGAGAACCCGCTGTTGTCGGTGGCGTCGCCCGAGGTGTTGTCCACCTCGATCGAGCCGAGCCACGACTCCCCGAGGATGCCGCCGGGGACCTCTTCGATCGGGACCGGGGCCGAGACCGTGATCTCGCAGCCCAGGGAGCCGAGACCAGGCGCGAAGGAGACTCCGAACGAGCCGGAAGAGGACGGGGAGACCGAGCCGGTGCCGTCCGTCTGGAAGTCGATCACGATGTCGTCGGTGAACTCGAGCGGCACTGTGTTGCCGCATTCGAGCTGCCCGATGTCGGTGGGCGAGACCTGGGTGTTGCCGGGCCGGTCCGCGCTGAACGGGTACGAGAAGCACGTATCGATATAGCTCGGGTCGGGATCGACGTCCACATAGGCGTTGAGGCTCGCCGCCGACGCGCCCGAGGCGAATGCCGCCCCCAGCGCCATCGTGGCGCAGACCAACAAAGCCAGCCTTCTTACTGACTGCATGTTTCTCTCCTCCAGCCGACCCGGGCGGCCCTCCTGGCCGCTCCTCTTCATGAGCCTCATCCCCGTGCCGACGAAATTCCGATGAGGACTCCATCCAAACCGATCTCCCCGAGCCAGTCAAGCAGGCCATATCCTCCAGGTCGTGTCAGCGCGTCCCTTGAGCGAGGTGGTCGAACCGGGTTGGGCCGAGGCCCTGGCGCCGGTCAGCGGCCGGATCGCCGAGATGGGCGAGTTCCTGCGCGGCGAGGCCAGGGCCGGTCGCGGCTACCTGCCTTCCGGAGAGAACATCCTGCGGGCCTTCTCGCTCCCGCTGGAGCGGACCCGGGTGCTGATCGTCGGCCAGGATCCGTACCCGACCCCCGGCCACGCGGTCGGGCTCTGCTTCTCGGTCGCCCCGGAAGTGCGGCCGCTGCCGCCCAGCCTGGTCAACATCTTCAAGGAGTACAGCGACGACCTGGGCTATCCGACCCCGTCCACCGGCGACCTCTCGCCCTGGGTCGACCGGGGCGTGCTCCTGCTCAACCGATCGCTGACCGTCCAGCCCGGCCGTCCGAACTCCCATCAGGGGCGGGGCTGGGAGGAGGTCACCGAACAGGCGATCCGATCCCTGGCCGAGCGGGGCGGACCGATGGTCGCCATCCTCTGGGGCCGGAACGCCCGCAACCTCAAGCCGCTGCTCGGCCCGGTGCCCTGCGTCGAGTCGCCGCATCCCAGCCCGATGGCCGCCCACCACGGCTTCTTCGGATCCCGTCCGTTCAGCCGGGCCAACGCCCTGCTGGAGCAACAGGGCGCCGAGCCGATCGACTGGCGACTGCCCTAGGCACGAAAAAGGGCGGGCACCGAAGCGCCCGCCCTTTCGTCTCCTGAGAGAGAGACCTTTACTCGCCGGACATGCCCAGCGTGTCCTCCGGATCGGTGTAGACCACCTTGCCGCCGACCATGGTCATCAGGGCCTTGGTGTCGGACACCTGCTTGATCTGGGTCTGCTGACCGGCCGCCTCCTGAGTCTCGAGCGAGGCGATGTCGGACTTGGTCGAGTCGACCGTGCCCTTGGCCTCGTCGACCGCGCCCTGGGCGGTGGTGACGTCGGCCTGACGCTGGCTCAGCGTCTGCTCGGCCGCCTTGACCGCGGCGTCGGCGCCGCGGACGGAACCCTGGGCCTTGGTGTTGCGTCCCCGGGCCTGCCCGAGGGTGCGCTGCCTGGCCTTCAGGGCCCGGGCTTTGGCCTTGACGGCGCGGCGCTTGGCCTTGGAGGCGGGCTTCCGCTTCGCCTTCTGGAGGGCCTTGCGTGCGGTCCGCGCCCTCTTGGCCGCCTGCTGTTGGCTCGCCTGAGCCGACTTCTGCGCCTGCTCGGCCTGAGTCAGCGCCGTCCGCTTGGCGGCCAGGTCCGACTGGGCCGGGGCGATCGCCGCGTCGGCCGCGTCGAGTGCGTCCTCGGCGTCGGCCAGGTCCTGTTCCGCCCCGGGCAGAGCCGCCTTCTTCTCGGCGAGCTGGTCGGTGACCCCGGGGACGAAGAACGGGTCGTGGTCGACCGCGACCAGGTCGGCGAACTTGCCGTCGTCGATCGATCCGGTCACGTCGTCGAGATGCAGCTGGTAGGCGACCGCGATGGTCGAGGCGCGGTACGCCTGGGCGATCGTCATGCCGGGCTTCTCGTTGAGCTGGCCCGGGTAGATCCCGCGCTCGGGAGCGTCCTCGCCCTCACGGGTGACGAACTGCTCGATCGCCGACCAGGGCACCAGCCGGGTGATCGGCCAGTCGCTCCCCTGGGCCACGACTCCGCCGTCGTTGACGATGTCCTGGGCCGGGTAGAGGTTGTTCATCCGGCCCGGTGCGACGTAGCCGGTGATGCCGTCGACCGACCAGGCGTCGCGCTGCTCCCACTGCCCGGTCATCGAGGCCACCACGCCCAGCTGGGCGAAGCGGGGGATGTCGGCGGCGTCGACGAACTCGTCGTGCGCGATCTGATCGCGGCGGTCCCAGCTCTCGTTCTCGTTGTTGATCAACTCGTAGTTGTCGAGCGAGTCACGGACCGCACGGTCGCCGAGCGAGTGGGTGTGGATGTTCCAGTGCGCGGCATCCAGTGCCAGGAACGCGTTCTGGTCGGCGGCGCAGGACGGGTCCTGGCCGTAGTTGTCGGTGTTGACCCAGATCGGGTTCTCGGCGGTGCCGAGGTTCTGACGGTAGGGCCGCAGCATCGCCGCGGTCTGGCCCGGCCACTCGGCCACGCCGTCGCAGAAGATCTTCACCGTGTTGACCTTGATCTGGCCCGGGCTGGCCGGGTTCGTGTATCCGTCGTACTGGGCGCGCTGGCCGTTCAGCGTGTTGATCCGGCTCGCGATCGTGGCCGGCGTCTCGCTGCCGTTCACCCAGCTCGCGCTCATCGCCTGGCTGAACCGCACCGTCAGGTCGCCGTTGTCGGCGATCGTCTTGAGCGTGCTCAGGTTGCTGGCTCCACCGAGCGCATGCATCACATTGGTGATGCCGAGGCTGTTGAAGTGCTTGATGTCGGCGACCTTCTTCTGAACGGCGGTCGGCTGTGGCCCGGCCGGGGCGTTCGGGCCCCAGTTGCCGCTGAAGTCGACGAACTGTCCGTTCGGGAAGCCGTCCTCGTCGCGGCCCATGAAGCCGCCGTTGGTCGGATCCGGCGTCGAGGCGTCGAAGCCGGCGTTGGTGATCGCCTGGGTGTTGGTGTACCACTTGTGGGCGTCCATGTTGTTGACGATGATCGGACGCGTGGTGCCGGTCCCGAAGGCGTCTTCGCTCGGGTCCTTGCTCAGTCGATCGAGGATGTGCCGGTCGAGGCGGGTGCCGCTCGGGAGCATGCCCTCGCCCATGAAGTCGCCGGCGGTCAGCTTGTAGTTCGAGTTCAGGTAGCCGACCTGGTCGTCGCGCATCAGGCAGTCCTTGAGCTTGCCCAGCACGGTCTCGACGGTCCCGCCCTCGTAGTCCATCTCGCACATCGGCGGCCGCGCCTCGTGCAGGTGCCCGTCGCCGACGCCCGGCATCAGCATCTTGCCGTGAAGGTCGACGACCTCGGTGTCGGGCCCGATCTGGGCCTGAGCGCCCTGGTCGTCGCCGACGTAGGAGATCTTGTCGCCGGTGACACCGACCGCGCTGGCCCAGCCGACGGTCGGATCCATGACCGTGGCCTGTGTGCCGTCAAGGCCCGGGAACAGCATCGCCCGGCCGTTGACGAAGACGGTGTCGGCCGGAGGCGTGTCCGCCGATCGACTCTCGCTCGATGAGATCAGGGCCAAGGCCACCAAGCTCATGAACACCCCCATGCCGATGACGGCCAAGAAACGGCGCGTCCGCGGCTCCCCTGCAAAACGACTGCGTGCAGACAAATCTCCTCCAGTCCCCGTGGTTTCGCCACCGAGAAGAGGTGGCGCCCACCGATGTTCCCATCGAGTCGGCGCCGATCTCAATGGACGGAGTGGAGCCACTTCCGGCGCTCATCTGCCGGTTTGGACAGTCCCGCCGGTTCAGTCGATCATCTGGCGGGCCTGGAGGGCGAGCCAGCACTCGATCCGGTCGGTGGCCCGGTGGAAGTCGCGCCCGGTCATCTCCTCGATCTTGGTGATCCGGTGCCGCAGCGTGTGGCGGTGGCAGTAGAGGCGCTTGGCGGCCCTTTCCCAGTTGCCGTTGCACTCGATGAAGGCCTCCAGGCTCCGCATCAGCTCCTCGGCCTGGGGATCGTCTCCGGCCTCGATCCCGCCGAGGACCGCGCCGGAGAACTGGCGCAGCGCCTCGTCGTCCTGGACCGAGAGCAGCAGGGTGAAGGCGCCGAGGTCGGAGTAAGAGCCGACCGGCCGGGGGTCGGAGCCCATCGAGGAGGCCTCGAGGGCACAGCGCGCCTCGTGGAAGGCGCGGCGCAGAGCGTGGTCGGGGGAGGGCCGGCTGGCCGCGGCCCGGCACTTCGCCTGGTCCGCGCCGATCTCCCCGTGCAGCTCGGTCGCCAGCTCGACCGGCTCGGCGTCGGAGGCGTCGACGACCGCGCAGACCAGCGGCTTGCCGGAGGCGTCCTCGGTGGTCGCGATCATCGCCGCGATCGACCGCTTCTCGAGGCAGCCCTCGAGTGACGCCTCGGCCAGGTCGGGCGCGTCGGCGTCGAAGACCAGGACGGCGATCGTCGAGCCGAGGCCGAAGGAACGCAGACGGCGGGCGACGTCGGCCGGGTCGCCCTTGCCGTGGATGGCATCGGCGAGCAGGCCCCCCGCCAACCGCCGCTCGGTCTCCCGGACCGCCCGCATCCTCATCATCCCCAGCCCGACCACGGTCGATGAGAGCCGCGCCATCAGGGTCTCGAACTGGCCCAGCGGCTCGCGCCGATCGGCGACCACGACCAGCCAGCCGGCGGTCTGGTCGCCCTCGCTGCCCGGGATCGGCACGGCCAGGCTGCCCTCGCGGAGGGCGTCGGTCTCGTAGGGGATGCGGCGTCGCTGCTCGGAGCGCTTCTTCAGCTCCGCGCCGACCACCTCGACCTCGAACTCCGGCTCGCCGCTCCCCGTGACCACGCGGCCCGCCCGGTCGAAGACGAACACCCGGCCCGAGACGGAGTCGGCGATCGAGGTGACGATCGTCTTCAGCCCGGCGCCCTCGATCAGCTGGAGCTCGAGCTGCCCCTGCACCTTCGAGCCCCGCTCCAGGATCTTGAACTGGTCGTTGATCAGCCCGACCGAGGCCTTCTCGCTGATCGCGATGAACGGCACGCTGTAGGGGACCTGGAACAGGGGGAAGTCGAGCTCGCCGGCCGTCTCGATCATCGCCGGCGGCACCTCGTCGTGGTCGAAGCCGGTCCCGAAACCGAGCCCGGCCGCGTTCTGGCCGGCCAACGACTCGACGAAGCGGCGCTGCTTGTCCTCCGTGTCGAGCTTGTAGCCGGTGGTCAGCACCAGCTCGCCGCCGGAGAGCCACGGAGCCGGATCCTCGTGCTCGGAGATGTGGACCCAGCGGATCGGATGGCCGGCGGCGGATTCGCCCGCCAGCAGGGTCAGGGGAAAGTCCTCTCTCAGGCCGGCGATCGTGATCATGGTCGATCCGTCCCCGCGGGACGAGGACGAAACCCTGAACGATCGGGAGCGATCCGGCAATCGGCCACATGGCCAGTTCGCCCGGCCATCTGGCCATTCCGGCGCCTCGCGCGCGCACGGGTTGAAAAATCGGCATTAGCCTTCAAGGATGGAAGATCCCAGTGAGGCCGGCGGGTCACCGATAACCGTCGCGATCGTCGACGACGAGGCGCTGGTCCGCACCGGATTCACGCACATCCTCAATGCGGCCCCGGACATCCGGGTCGTGGCGGCGACGGATGGCGAGGGAGCGGTGGCGGCGATCGGCGAGGCGGCCCCGGACGTGGTGCTGCTGGACATCCGCATGCCCGGCAAGAACGGGCTCGAGGTGCTGGCCGAGATCGCCCGCGAGCCGAACCATCCGGTGATCGCGATGCTCACCACCTTCGACACCGACGAGCACATCGCCACGGCGCTCCAGTCCGGCGCGGCCGGCTTCCTGGTCAAGGACACCGACCCGACCCAGCTCCCGCAGCTGATCCGCACCCTCTACGGGGGTGGGGTGGTCTTCTCGCCGGTGGTCAGCACCACGGTCATCTCGGGGTATCTCGGCCGTGACGCCGGCAGCGAGGAACGGGCGCTGGAGGGGCTGACCAATCGCGAGCGGGCGGTCCTGATCCTGCTGTCGGAGGGCCAGACCAACACCGAGATCGGAGAGGCGCTCTACCTGAGCGTCGGCACGGTCAAGAGCCACGTCAGCTCGATCCTCTCCAAGCTCGGCGTCAAGTCCCGGGTCGAGGCCGCGCTCCTGGCCGAGCGGGCGGGGCTGCTGCGCAAGTGACGCGGCTCCGGGAGATCACCGGGGAGCGCACCCTCAGGGACTTCCTGATCGACCTGGCGCTGGTCGTCTTCGCGCTCGCCCACGGGTATCTGGTCGCCTTCGACGTGAACTGGCTGACCATGTCGACCACCTTCGTCGGCGCGCTCGGGATCTTCGTGCGGCGGGCGCACCCGATGGTCAGCCTGCTGATCTCCCTGCCCGGCTTCCTGCTCGCCGACGGCCTCGTCGCCCCGTTCGTCGCCCTGTACTCGCTGGCCTACAAGGGGACCGACAACCGGATCCTCTACCCGGTGGCCGGGGTGATCATGGTCGGGTTCACCGCCTTCTGGCGCGGCGGCTTCTCCAGCGCCCACGACATCACCTTCACCTCGACCTACGCCCTGGTCGGCGCGGTCGGCGTGGTCGCGACCGGGCTCCTGGTCCGCACCCGCCGTGAGCTCTCGGCCTCGATCGAGCAGCTCCGGGTCGCCCAGGCCGAGGACATCGAGCAGATCGCCCGCGACGTGCGGCGCGACGAACGGACCCGCCTGGCCCGGGAGATGCACGACGTGGTCTCGCATCAGGTCAGCCTGATCGCGGTCCAGGCCGGGGCGCTCCAGGTGACCGCTGAGGATCCCGATGCGGCACGGGCCGGATCGGTGATCAGGACCCTGGCCGTGACGACGATCGAGGAGCTGCGTCAGATGCTGACCGTCCTGCGCGATCCCGAGGCTCCGCACCGCGAGTTGACCCCGCAGTTCTCGGTCCTCGACATCGACGACCTGATCACCGAGAGCGGGCTGGACGTCGACATCGAGATGGACGTCCCGGATCAGCTCGCCTCCTCGGTCCAGCGGGCGATCTACCGGACGATCCAGGAAGGGCTGGCCAACTCGAGGAAGCATGCCCCGGGGGCCGAGGTCCAGATCCGCTGCTACGCCTCCGGCAAGGCCCTGCTCCTGACGGTGACCAACGGCCCCCACGTGGGAGCGGTGCTGGACGTCCCCTCGACCCAGCACGGCCACATCGGCCTGGTCGAGCGGGCCGAGCTGCTCGGAGGAACCTTCGAGGCTGGCCCCATAGAAGGAGGCGGATACCTGATCCGCCTCCAAGTCCCCCTCAACTAGCCGCAACCAGCCAACAGGGGGACTGAAACTCCGAACGTGTTGCTGCGACGCGAAACGAGTTTCAGTCCGGGTCGCTCCGGCGAAGGTCGGCCCGATTGCGGTTAGACCGGGATGTTGATGGCGGGTTTGTTCGCGGCTTCTTCCGGCCTCATGCCGGCGATCTTCTCCGCTCGGCGCTGCTGGATGATCACGGCGACCATTGCGATCACGGTGATCGCGAAGAGCATCGTGGCGATCACGTTGACCTGCACCGGGATGCCGCGCTGGTTCGCTCCGAAGATGTAGAGCGGGAAGGTGACCTCCGAGCCGGAGTTGAAGTTCGAGATCACGAAGTCGTCGATCGAGATCGCGAAGGAGAGCAGGGCGGCGGAGAGCACGCCGGGCGCGATCAGGGGGAGGGTGACCTTCCAGAATGTCGTCAGGGCGTTGGCGCCGAGATCGGCGGACGCCTCCTCGAGCCTTCGGTCGAAGCCGATCAGACGCGACCTGACGACGATCACCACGAAGCTGATCGAGAACATGATGTGGGCGATCAGCAGGGTGCCGAATCCGAGCTTCGCCCCGTAGATCAGGAACATCGAAAGCAGCGAGGCGCCGATCACGACCTCCGGTGTGGCCATCGGGATCACGATCAGGAGGTTCGCGGCCCGGCGGCCGAAGAACTGGTACCTGACCAGCGCGATCGCGATCAGGGTGCCGAGGATGGTCGCTCCGATCGCGGTGAAGAAGGCCAGCCGGATGCTGACCATCAGCGCGTCGGTCAGCTCCGTGATCGCGAAGGGGCTTCCCCAGTACTTGGTCGTGAAGCCGACCCACTCGAAGTTGTAGCGGCCGCTCGGATCGTTGAACGAGAAGACCGCGATCACCAGGATCGGGACCAGCATGTAGGCGAGCGCGAGCAGGCCCGCGAAAAGGACCGCATGCTCCTTGAGCCAACGCCAGGCCCTCATGCCGTCTCCTCCTCGTCGCCCATCAGGGCATCGGTGCCGGCGAACTTGATGTAGACGATCAGCGCGACCAGGATCACCGCCATCAGCGTGAACGAGAGCGCCGCGGCCTCCGGGTAGTCACGGACTACCAGGTACTTCGACTGGATCACGTTGCCGATCATCGCCTGGTTGGTGCCGCCGAGGAAGGTCGCGTTGACGTAGTCGCCGGCGGCGGGAATGAAGGTGAGCAGGACTCCGGCGACGATGCCGGGCGTCGTGATCGGCAGGGTGATCTTGAGGAAGGTCTTGGTGGCGGAGGCGTAGAGGTCCTTGCTGGCCTCGAGCAGTCTCCGGTCGAGCCGTTCGAGGGCGGCGAAGAGGGGCAGCACCATGAAGGGCAGGAAGTTGTACGTCAGGCCGGCG
>JAFKLL010000052.1 GCA_017304845.1 Solirubrobacterales bacterium | reverse complement strand
CACCTCAACGCCTCCTACGGCGACCGTTTCTACGTCCACCAGGGCATGAAGCAGCTGGTCGCCGACGGCAAGCTCGGCGCCAAGACCGGCGGCGAGGGCCTCTACAAGGACGGCGAGCCGAACATCCCCGGCGACGCCGACGCGGACGCCCAGGAGCTGGCCGACCTCTTCCTCGGCAAGGCCCTGGTCGAGGCCTGCCTGATCCTCGAAGAGGGCGTCTGCTCGGTCCGTGACATCGACGTCGGAATGATGGCCGGCGCCGGTCTCGACCCCCGTCGCGGCCTCTTCCCGCCCTTCTGGAAGGCCGACATCGAAGGCCTCGACGTCTCGCTCGAGCGGATCGAGAAGCTGAACGAGAAGTACGGCGACGAGCGGTTCCCCGTCCCCGTCACCCTCAAGCGCCTGGTCGCCCAGGGCCGCCTCGGCTTCAACTCCGGCCAGGGCTTCTACCCGTACCCGAAGCCGGACGAGGGCGAGCAGCCCGAGAAGGTCAAGCTGGAGACCCGCGGCGACGTCGCGATCGCCTGGCTGGCCAACCCGCCGATGAACGCGATCTCGCCCCAGGTCATCGAGGACCTCGGCACCGTCTGGGAGAAGGTCAACGCCAACCCCGAGGTCGGCGCCATGGTCATCGTCTCGACCATGCCGGTCGTCTTCTCCGCCGGGGCCGACATCAAGGCGTTCACCCAGATGGACACCGAGGGTGGAGCCGCGCTGATCAACAACGGTCACGAGCTGCTCAAGAGCTTCGGCAACGGTCGCGTGGCGACCATCGCCGCGGTCAACTCGCTCGCCTTCGGCGGCGGTTGCGAGCTCGCGATGGCCTGTGACTTCCGGATCGCGGCCGAGTCCGCGGTCTTCGGTCAGCCCGAGATCAAGCTGGGCATCATCCCCGGCTTCGGTGGCACGCAGCGTCTGCCCCGCCTGGTCGGTTGGGGCAAGGCCCTGGAGATGAACACCGTCGGCGACCCGATCTCCTCGATCGAGGCGCTCGAGGCCGGGCTCGTCAACGAGCTGGTTCCGGATCAGGAGCTGTTCGACGTCTCCCTCAACTGGGCCAAGCGCCTGGCCGGCCAGGCCCCGCTCGCGATCGAGCAGGTCAAGCAGGTCAGCTTCCGCGGCGGCGACCCGGACGCCGGCATCGACGCCGAGAAGCAGGGCTTCGCGACCGTCTTCTTCAGCGAGGACGGCAAGGAAGGCATCAGCGCCTTCCTCGGCAAGCGCAAGCCGAACTGGCAGGGCAAGTAGCCCAGCCGGTCAGGGACTCGCAAAAAGGGCGGCCTCCGGGCCGCCCTTTTTGTTGGGCCCCAGGCCCAGCTCTTCAGGTCAGGCCGCGTTACCGGCGGGCGACGGTCAGCTTGTAGCGGCTGTACTCGCCGGTCTGGGTGGCGGAGGGGGTGATCGCGATCCAGATCGTTTGGGGCTTCTTCTTCAGGTTCCGGACCACGATCCCCTCCGTCTTCGGATAGGGGCGGTTGGAGCGCACGATCAGCTTCTTGCCCGGGTTGACGATCGTCTTCGCCTTCGGCTTCAGGGCCGCCAGGACGACGTCCCCCTCGAGCTGGGCCACGTTGACCGCGATCCGGCGGCGTCCGGGGACGCTGACCTTGTAGACGTCGGCGGGATCCTTGTCCTTCGACAGGGTGGCCTTGATCATCCGTCGCGGGCCCTTGCCGACCTTCCAGAGGAAGGGGGCCTTGGTCTTCAGGTATGAGCCGTCGATCCAGGGGATGTCGTCGTTGGGCTCGTACGGGTCGGACGGCGGCGTCGGGCCGGCCAGGCTCCCTTCGATGCTGAGCATTCCCGCGCCGTACGAGGGATCGCGGCCCGGATCGCCGAGGTCGGTCGCCGAGTCGGTGAGGAGCCGCTGGACCTGAAGGTTCCCGAGCTGCGGGCGGGCCTGCTTGACCCAGGCCGCGGCCGCGGCGACCATCGGGGCGGAGAAGCTGGTCCCCTTGACCTCTTCCCAGCTGTAGTCCGGGCTGCCGGACGCTCCGAGCTTGACGACGGGAGCCAACACGCCCTGGCCGGGGGCGACGAGGTCGACGGCGGAGTTCCGGGTCGAGAACGAGGCGATGACGGACTTGTCGTCCACCGCTCCGACCGAGAGCACGTGCGGGTCGCTGGCGGGGCGCATCGCTCCGTTCCCCGAGTCGCCCGAGTTGCCGGCCGCGGCGACCGGGATCGCGCCCTTGCGAACCGCGTACTGGGTTGCCATGAAGTGGGTGAAGCAGACGTCGGACGGGAAGGTGTAGCTCATGTTGATCACCGCCGCGCCCTTGGTCGCCGCCTTGGCGACCGCCTTGGAGGCGGTGGAGCAGGTCAGGCCGGAGGGGAAGAGGCGCATCCGGGCTCCCGGCCAGACCCCGCGGATCCCGGACATCTCACCGGGAGAGCCGATGATGCCGGCGATCGAGGTGCCGTGCGTGTCCGCGGCGGGGTCCTTCGACTTGGCCCCGGTCAGGTTCGCGCCGACCAGGTCGGGATGCCTGGCATCGAGCGATTCCTCGATCAGCGCGATCAACGGGCTGGAGTCGGTGACGGTGGGCGGGGTGACGTCGGTCGGGCTGACGATCCGGTTGAGCCACCACTGCTGGTCGCTCAACAGGTCGAGCGGGTAGCCCGACCGCTGGATGCCGACATCCGGCTCGGCGTAGACGAGGCGGCCGGCCCGGCTCAGCTTGCGGGCCAGGGTGCGGGCCTTCGAACGGCTCACGCTGTAGCTGCCCAGCCGCTCGGCGATCGGCGTGGCGCCGGCCCTGCGGGCGATCGCCTTGGTCCGGGCGCCGGGGACGCCGCCGACGATCCATCCGGAGGCGCTGGAGCCGAGGGTCGAGCCGGAGGCGCTGGACGTGGCATCGCTGGGAAGGATCATCGGCACGATCGGCTCGGCGGCGGCGATCGAGACCGTGGCCAGGCCGAGGATGGTCACCGAGACGACGGCGAGCAGGATCAGGAGCACCGGCAGCTCGCCGAATGCGCTCGGACGCGCCCGGCGTCGTGCTTCCCCAGTCTGGTCTTTGAAATCCCGCATGCCTGTCTGTAACCCGCGAGGCCGGTCACGGTCTCGCAATCACGGAAAATATTCCAGACCGAGGCATGAAACCCCTGCTCGGGCCCGATCTCTAGGCTGGCGGCATGGCTTACCCGGAAGCGGTCCTCTTCGACAACGACGGTCTCCTGCTCGATTCCGAGGCGGTCTGGAGCAGGGCCGAGCAGAAGCTCTTCGCGCTGCGCGGCATGGAGTTCACGATCGACCACAAACGCAGCCTGGTCGGCTCGTCGGCGGAGATCGCCGGCCGCAAGCTGGCCCGCTTCCTCGAAGAGCCCGGCCGCGAGGTCGAGATCATGGACGAGCTGAACGAGCTCGTCCTGGCCGAGCTGGAGGGCGGGGTGGACGCCATGGTCGGGGCCCGCGAGCTGGTCGAGCTGCTGCGCCTGGCGGGGGTGCCGATCGCCCTGGTCTCGAACTCGCCCCGGCGCTTCATCGAACGCTCCCACGAGGTGGCCGGAACCGGGCTGCCCTTCGACGCGGTGATCAGCGGCCACGAGGTCCCGGAGGCCAAGCCGGCTCCCGACGCCTACCTCGAAGGATGCCGTCAGCTCGGCGTCGACCCGGGCAGACGGGTGGTGGCCCTGGAGGACTCGCCCTCCGGCGTCACCGCGGCCGTCGCGGCGGGCCTGTTCGTGATCGGGATCCCGTCGGTTCCTGGGGTGGAGCTGACCCAGGCGGATCTGGTCGCCGCTTCGCTGGAGGACGAGGCGGTCCTCCACGCGCTCGGCATCGAGGCTCGCTGACCCCTTCTACTGGTCGAGGACGCGGCGCCGGCGGATGACCCGCTCCGCGACCCCGAGAGCGGCTTCCAGGGCTTCGAGGTCGGCCGCCGAGAGCTGCTCGCGGACCGCCCGGTCGGCTACCCCTTCGAGCGAGGGGAGCAGCTCCTCGAGCCGGTCGAGATCCTGCTCGTGTTCGGGCTCGTCGAGCGCGAACTCGAGCTCCGCGATGGTCGCCTGGACGGCCGGGCGGATCGCGATCGCGGCCGCGGTCTGGTTGCCGGTGGCGAGGTCCAGCCGCACCCGGGGGATCAGGACCTCGCATCCGGTGGCGAGTTCGCGGCCGCCGAGGATCGCGGCGGTGCGGGCCAGCGGCTTGGTCCGTTCGGCTCGTTCGCGTCGGACCCCGCCGGTGCCGCCCCTGGCGTCGATCTCCAGCGCTTCCAGGTAGCGCCCCGAGGCGACCCGTTCGCCCTCGCCGTACCCGATCCGGGCCGACAGGACGGCGGAAAGCGAGGTGGGGGTGCCGAAGGGGACGCCGGAGGCGGTGGCGTCGGCGGCACGGGCCCGGTCCAGGGCCGCGATCGCGTCCTCGAGCAGCTCCTCGGTGAATTCTTCCTCTTCGAGCCGGCCCAGCCACGCCGCCGCCTCGCTCTCGCCGGCGAAGGGCTCGCCGGCCCGCACGACCGTGACGACGGTGACGGTCACGGTCACCGGGGCGTCGGTCTCGACCGCCTTGCGGGGGCGGCGACGGCGACGTCTGGCCGGCGGCAAGGCGCCTTCGGTCTCGAGCACGAGGACCCGTTCCGACTCGCCGGTGCGGTCGAGGTAGCGCCCGTCATCGAGCGGCAGACTGCCGGCCAACTCGATCTGGACGAAGCCGAACAGCGGGATGGGGACTAGTCGCCTTTGTCCGACTTCTCAGCCGGGAGGGCGTCCCGCGACGGAGTGGTCGAGACCTCGGGGTTGCGGATCTGCCCGAGCCGCTCGGTCAGCGCCTCCCACTGCTTGGCGCCGAGGGTGGAGGCGATCGAGCCGCCCGGCTGATCGGAACCGGCCATCGGTCGGAAGCCGACGTGGAGGTGGTCGCCGTGGTCGCTCATCGCGAAGCCGGCCGGCTGCGGGTAGTCCAGCAGCGAGATGACCTCGTCCGGGGCCATGGTGCCCTGGAGGGTGAGGACCAGGCGGGCGACCTGGTCGGTCAGCGAGCCGGGGCCCTGGCTGCTCGGGGTGACGACCTCGCCGTTGATGATCGCGATGTCCATCGCCGAGCCGCGGGTGTGGTTGGAGACGTTGCCCGAGGTGGTGATCGAGCTCTCACGACCGCAGAGCATCGAGCTGATGGTCAGGTCGTAGCCGTGGGCGGTGATGAACTCCATGGTCGCCAGCAGGCGGCGGTCGATCGAGCCGGCCGCGATGTAGTCGCGGTCGCACTGCTTGGTGAAGGTCATCTTCGGGTCGTTCAGCACCCGCTTCTGGAGGGCCGACTTGGAGAGCAGCAGGATGCCGCCGACGCCGAGCCGGTTCGAGAAGCGGTCCTTGCCGCGGGCGCTGTAGATGTTGGTCTCGGCCAGCAGCTTCCAGCCGTCGAGGAAGGGCTTGGGGTCGATCTGCGGCGTGTCCTCGCCGCCCGGCTTGATCGAGAAGCTGACCGAGGCGCCGGGCGCGTCGGTCAGACGGCCGAGCACGGTGCCGGCGATCACGTGCGAGCCCTTCTTCAGTTCGCGCAGCTCGGTGGTGTCGGGATCGAAGCGGTAGATGCCGGACTTGCTGCCGTCGTAGATCAGGTAGTCGCCGGGCTTGCCGTCGATGCCGACGCCCTCGGCCTGGCGCACCTCGTTCATCACCGACTCGCCGGTGGTGGTGGCGCGCTTCTGGTTGCTGGGGCGGAGCGGGCTGGCGTAGACGCGGCCGCGGGCGTTCTCGGTGTCGTGGTTCGCCTCGGACGGGACCTGGCGGATGTCTGCCTGTTCGCTGCGGCGCTCGTTGGCGGCCTCGACCGACGGGTCCTCCTTGCCGCTGTCGGTGGCCGGATCGGTGGCCGCGGTCTCGGCGGCGGCTGCGGCGTCCGGGTCGACCAGCACCTCGCTGATGTCCTTCTGCTCGGCCTTGGTCGGCTTGTCCGAACCCTCACCCTTGACCTGAGGTTCAGTTCCGGCCGCTTCGGCCTCGGTCGGGGTCGGGGAGTCACCGGCCTTGGCCTCGCCCATCTCGGCCTTGGCGTTCGGGTGCTGATCGCTGGTCGGCGGGGTGCCGATGTCGGACTCGGTCGGCGAGGAGGCGCCCTCGGCCTTGGGCTGGGGGACCGGGTGGACGGTCGAGACCGAGCCGAGGCCGGCGTAGCTGTAGCGGTTGCCGTAGGCGTCTTCGAGGACGACGGTGCCGGTCTGCTGGTCGATGTCGACGATCATGCCGTCGTTGACCGCGATCACCGGGGAACCGCCCGAGGCCGAGATCGCGATCGTGCGACGGTCGGCCGAGGACTCGACGTTCTGGGAGGCGGTCCCGTTCTTCTTCGCGCCCTCGGTGGAGATCTCACCCTCGTAGGAGGCGTCGGCCGAGGCGACCGGGAAGCGGGCGCCCTCGGTCAGGCCGGTCAGGGCGCTGAGCATCTCCGGCGGGATCTGCGAGTAGACCTTGGCGTACTTGAGGATCAGCTGGACGTACCAGTCGGCGTGGTTGTAGGCGAAGATCGCCTTGTACGGATCGTCGTGGTATCCGAAGTACTTGAGGTAGTTGCCGGCGGCGCAGATCGCGTCGACCGGGTTGTACGGGTCCTTGACCTTGTCGCCGTTGGCGTCGACGCCCCACTCGGCCCAGGAGGCCGGCATGAACATCATCCAGCCCATGGCGCCGGCGGTGGAGTCACCGAGGTTGGTGCCGAAGCTGGTCTCGGCCCGGTTGATCGAGGCGAGGACCTCCCACGGGATTCCGTACTGGCTGCCGCAGGCCTGGTAGATCGGGAGCAGGAAGGGTGGGATCTCGAACTGGTCGATGACGAAGTTGGGGACGGTCAGGGCGTCCGAGGTGATCGGGTCGCCGGTGACGTCGCTGCCGGGGGAGACGCCGCCGTTGGGGTCCTGCTCGACGAAGGCGGGCTGGTCGCCGCCGGGCGTGATCTCCTCGACGCCGCCCTCGTTGCCGGTGCCGCCGGTGGTCCCGGTGCCGCCGGTCTGACCGGGGCTGACGCCGCCGTCGTTGGGCGCGGCCGTGGCACCGCCGGTGGTTCCGGTGCCGCCGGTCTGACCGGGGCCGGTGGTGGCCGACGCGGGCGAGGTCGGCAGGTCGGTGGCGGCGGGCGCCTTGGTCGCGTCGACGGCGGCGAGGCAGGAGATCGAGCCGGGGGCGCAGGGGGCGGGAGTTCCGCTCGGCGCGGCGGTGGCCTGAGCGAACGCAGCCAGGGAGCCGAAAAAGAGCGCAAAGAAGAGGACCGCAAAACGTGCGGTCGCTGAACTGCGGCGTGTCGGATTCGAACCCAGGTCCACCTTTGGCATCCCAACTAAAACAGACGCGGCCGACGCCCTCCCGTGGCGCGGCAGGGGAACCGTATCGCAACCGGATTCGCCGGTACCGCGCCGCTTCCTTCCCCGGAATTCCCTGCCCGTCGTAGAGCGCCTTTAAGATCGTGCCATGTCAGCCGAAGACGAAGGCAACGAAGGGATCAGGGACCGAGTCCAGTCGAAGGGCGAACGGGCCGCCGCGGACCTCGCCCAGGCGCTGGTCGGAAGCCCCGCGTTCGGGCAGGCCGTCTCGGCGGCGGTGGCCGCCCGGGATCGCGCCGCGGATGCGCAGCGGGCGGCGATGGGAGCGATGGGAGTTTCGTCCCAGGACGACGCCGATCGCGTCGAAAGGCGGGTCAGGGTGCTCTCCGACCGCCTCGAGGAGACCGAGGATCGCCTCGATGCGGCCCTCGACCAGATCCGCGAGCTCCGGGCGGAGCTGAAGAAGCTGAAAAAGACCTAACCTAACCCTCGACTCGAGGGTTAGGTTCGTCCGGATCGAGTCGGTCGAGTCGGGCGAGCACCGCCTTGCCGGCCGACCGGAACCGATCCCAGAGATCGGCCTCGCCGAGGCGGTGGCCTTCCGTGTCCTCGGCAACGATCAGGAGGGCCGCGGCGGGCAGATCGAGCCGCCGACACATGGCCAGGGTCGCCGCGGTCTGAAGGTCGCGGGCGATCGCCGGCCCGGGGTGGGCGGAGCCGCCGCCGTCGGGCTCGTACCGGGCGACCAGGTCGTGGCTGGAGACCGTCGCCGGCCGGCCGAGGCCCTCGAAGGCGTCGAAGAGGGCCTGATCGGGGCGGAGGAAGTCGGAGCCGCTGAGCGACCGGCCGGCGCCGTCGGCGACCACGACGCGGTCGACCAGCAGCACCGTCCCGACCGCGAGAGCGGGATCCAGCGCCAGGCAGGTTCCCAGGCGGATCATGCGCCCGACGCCCTGCTCGGCCAGATCGCCGATCACGGGCACGGCGCTGGGCCCGCCGGATCCGGTCGACTGGACGGTGATCTCGCGTCCGTCGAGAGTCGTGCCGGAGTAGCCCCAGAGACCTCGCGCCTGGTGGGTCATGCGAGGTTGGGTGGTGAGCTCCTGGGCCAGGTTGAAGGCGCGGCGGGGATCGCCGACCAGGATCGCGTCGCCGGCGGCCGCCTCGATTGGTGTCATCTTCACGGGCATATGCGTTCCAGGGCTGCTTGTTTCAAAGTAAACTAGCCACATGGCTGAGAGCGGCGGTGACAAGTCCGGTGGACGCGGAATCCCTGACGGTCTGAAAGAGGCGATCGAGGGAGCGTTCGCGGCGACCGAGCGCACCCGGGCCCAGGCGCAGGACCTGACCGAGAAGACCCGGAGCCGGGCCCAGGGCCTGGTCGACGAGGTCTCGAAACGCGGTTCGGACGCTCGAGGAACCCTCGACGGGCTGCGTCTCGTCAGTCGTGACGAGTTGCGCCAGCTGGAGGAGAGGATCGACGAGATTTCCAGTCGCCTAGCCGAATTGGAGCGCAAGTCGAAGTCTCAACCTGACGGTTAGACTTGGGCTCTGAAGGCGTTTCCGGGGCCGATTTGGCCGGTAGGCGGGTCGTCATCGCCGGCGTCTCCACCCGTTGGGGGTCGGAGCTCGCCCGCACGCTCCAGCAGCGGGCCGACGTGAGCCGGGTGATCGGCATCGACTCGGCCCGGCCGACCACGGACCTGGGACGGACCGAGTTCGTCGAGGCGGACATCCGCAACCCGTCGATCTCGGCCCTGCTGCCCTCCTTGGAGCCGGACGTGGTCGTCCACTGCGGCATCGTCTGGTACCCGGAGCGGGACCGGCCCTCGCGCGCGCTGCACGACATCAACGTGATCGGCACGCTGCAGCTGCTCGCCGCCTGCGAGAAGACGGAGGGGCTCCGGGCCCTGATCGTCAGGGGCTCGGCGGCGATCTACGGCTCCTCGCCCGCGGCCCCGGCCTTCTTCACCGAGGACATGGCCCGGCGCTACCCGTTGGTGACCCGGTTCCAGCGCGACATCGGCGAGCTGGAGGGCTACTTCGACAACTTCGCCCGCCGTCGCCCCGAGGTCACCTGCTGCATGCTGCGCTTCCAGGTCGAGGTCGGGCCGGGGCTGGACACGCCCTTCAACCGCTACCTGAACCTGCCGGTGGTGCCGACCAGGATGGGATTCGACCCGCGCCTCCAGCTGCTCCACGTCGACGACGCCACCGGCGCGCTCGCCGCGGCGACCCTCAACCCGGTCCACGGCGCGGTCAACGTCGCCCCCGACGGGGCGATCTCGCTGAGCCGGCTGCTGCGCCTCTGCGGCAAGACCGCGGTCGGGATCCCGCCGATCCTGGGCGGGGCGATCAACCGCCGCGTCGGGCGCCACCTGGGCAGCGCCGACCTCTACCGGGACGGGGAGCTCCTGCTGCGCTACGGGCGGGGCTGCGACAACCGCCGGCTCCGCGAGGAGATCGGCTACGAGCTGGCCTTCGACTCCGAAGGCGCCGCCCGTGACTTCGCCCGGACCGCGCACGGCATGAAGTCACTGTTCCCGGCGCCCCACCCGGGGTCGCCGGTCCGGAGCGTGACCCGGTGAGCGGCGCGCCCGACCCGGAGGCGGTCCTCGCCTGGGCCGAGACGGTCCAGTCCACCTCGGACAAGCTCCTCCGCCGCCTCGCCGGCGAGTACCACGAGGACGAGTGGGGGTTCGACGAGGAGTTCACGGAGACCGTCTTCCCGCTGTTCGAGTTCCTCTACACGACCTGGTGGCGGGTCCAGGTCGAGGGTGCGACGAACGTGCCGGGCCACGGGCGGGCCCTGCTGGTCGCCAACCACTCCGGCGCGATCTTCCCCTTCGACGGGGCGATGATCGCGACCGCGATCCAGAAGGAGCACCCGCTGCCGCGCTGGCTGCGCGCGATGGTCCTCAACTGGGCCTTCGACCTGCCCTTCATCAGCTACCTGCTGCGACGGCTCGGGGGGGTCGCGGCGAACCCGGCCAACCTGGGCCGCCTGCTGGAGCAGGACCACCCGGTGATGGTCTTCCCCGAGGGGCAGAAGGGATTCGGCAAGCCCTTCGCGGAGCGTTACCGCCTGCAGCGGTTCGGCCGTGGCGGCTTCGTCGAGGTCGCCCTCGAGGCCGGCGCGCCGATCGTCCCGGTCGCGGTGGTCGGGGCCGAGGAGATCTACCCCAAGCTGGGCGAGGCGAAGCCGCTGGCCAAGCTGATCGGCTCGCCCTACGTGCCGATCACCCCGACCTTCCCGTGGCTGGGCCCGCTCGGCTTGCTGCCGCTGCCGTCGCGTTGGCGGATCGAGTTCCTGGAGCCGATCGACCTCTCCGGCTACGGCCCCGGCGCGAGCGAGGACCGTTCGCTCGTCTTCGACATCTCCGAGCAGGTGCGAGAGCGGATCCAGGACGCTCTGTACCGCGGTCTGGTCGAGCGCGGGCCGGCCTTCCTCTGAGTGCGGCAAGGCATCTCCGAGCGATCTTGTTGGAAATGAGTTAGGGTAGCCAAAGTATTTCGTCCCAGCGGCTCTGCGAAGCGTCGCGCCAGTCGACCCGGAAGGGGTTACCCGTTGACCAGGAAGTTCCCGAGGCATGCCCTCTCGCTGCTCGCCGTCCCCGCCATCGCGGCGGCCTTCATCGCCGGCTGCGGCGGCGATGACTCGAACCCCGACGGCGGCGATCAGCCCGACGCCGGCCTGACCGCCGTCAAGTCGTACCTGACCGAGCACAGTGCGGATCTCACCACCCAGACGGCGGAGATGAAGACCGCGGGCAACGCGTACTACGACCTCGCCAAGGCCAACGACTTCGACTACGCGAAGCTGCTGAAGAACGACTGCAAGGCGGTCGACGCCGCGCTCACCGACGCGAAGAACGCCTTCGTCAAGGCCAACCCGGCCTACGAGGAGATGGAGGGCATCGTCGCCGGCATCCCGCGGACCGCCCAGTACGACACCGACCTCGACGCCGGATCGGACGCCTCCGACCCCGAGAGCGCCGTCTCCTTCAACCTGACGCTCCCCAACGGGAAGGTCATGAAGCAGCCGGGCAACCTCTTCTTCCTGATCGAGACCTCGCTCTACGGCACCAACGACGACCTCACCGTGAAGGGCGTCAAGCCGGACGTCAACTGCGACGGCAAGGTCGAGTTCGGCGAGGGCCTGCCCGACGCCGACATCTTCAAGGCCTCGGTCGACGAGATGGACAAGCAGGCGAACGATCTCGACACCGACGCGCAGGAGATCGTGATCACGCCCTCCGACGCCTTCACCGCGATCACCGTGATGACCCCGACCATGAGCGAGTACTTCGAGCAGTGGAAGCTCTCCTCGTTCGTGGCCGGCGAAGGCAAGCAGGACGAGGAAGGCTTCGTGGCCACCTCGCGCCTCTCCGACATCGCGGACATCCTGACCGGCCTCGACTTCACGTATGACGAGGTCGAACCGCTGATCGCCAAGGAGAACCCCGACCAGGCCGAGCAGACCGCGTCCGAGCTCTCGAACCTGCTCTCGACGGCCGAGGACCTCCGGGACCGTGAGGCCGCGGGCGAGAAGTTCACCGCCCGTCAGGCCGATCAGCTCGGGGCCGAGATGCAGGCCCGGGCCGAGCGCATCGCCGGACAGGTGACGCAGGCCGCCAAGGACCTCGACATCGAGATCCAGGAGGGCTGATCCCAAGTTGGTGCCGGCTTCGACCATCACAGGTGCAGCCAGAAGCCGCGCCATTGCGGCCGTCGCGACCTTCGTCGCGGCGGCCGCGTTACTGCTTTTCGCGGCCGGTGCGGGCGCGGCCGAAGGCGCCCGGGGCGAATCGGATCCGCCCTGGCGCTCCGCCGACCAGATCACCACGGAGCTCTTCGAGGCCCAGACCGACCTGATCCTCGAGGACGCCTCCGCGCCCTCGATCGTCGCGGCGAAACGAGCCCTCGCGGGGCCGCTGAGGGCCGGTCTCGCGGCCAGCGCCCCGGCCGACCTCGCCCTGATCGACGACCAGCTCGACCGGGCCGCGGACGCCCTCGCCGCCGGTGACTCGGTCTCCCTGGCCGCCGCCCGCGGCACGATCACCGCCGCGCTCCGCCGGGGCGCCTTCCGCCGCGCGATCGAACTGACCGAGGCCGACCGGGCCGAGGCCGCCCGCGAGTGGCTGCAGATCCGCGACTTCCGTCAGAGCACCCGTTTCACCCGGGTCGGGACCGAGGCGACCGACGCCCTGATCGCCCTGGCCGACGGCGAGACGACGCCGGACGAGGCGGTGCTCCAGGTGCGCAAGGACCTGCTCGACACCTACCAGTCCCGCCTCGGGACGAACCGCCAGGAGGCGGAGAAGGCGGCCGAGCGCCACTTCCCCGAGCGCCTGGCCGAGACCGCCGCGATCGTCGACGGCTACTGGCAGATCCTCGCCGGGGCCTACCGGGAGCAGCGCGGCGCCGCCGACGCCGAGCGGACGAGCCGCGAGTTCGCCCAGCTCGCCCGCGCCGCCGGGAACACCGACCTTGCCGCCTTCCGCGCCGCCGACCTGGCGACCACCGACGACCTCGACGGCTTCACCGCGGCGCCCTTCACGGCAGAGGAGCAGGCCCGCCGGGCCGCGCAGCTCACCCGCTTCCTCGATCTCATCCCCAAGGAGTACGACCACGGGACCGATGACGGCCGGATCACCATCCCCTTCGAGCTGCAGGAGGCGACCGCCTTCGAGGACGGGGTGGAGCAGGCCTGGGCCGACATCAAGTCCGACCTGATCGAGCGCGACCCCCAGGCCGTTGAAGCGGTCGACGAGGACCTCGCGCTCCTCAAGAAGTACGTCAACGAGGCCAACGAGCGGACCAACGTGGTCAGCCTCGACGAGGTCAACGACGTCCACGATCGGCTCTCCGACCGGCTCGACGCCCTCTACCCGGACGAGTGGAAGGAATCGAGCGACGACGCCGACTACGACCTGGTCGACATCAGCGTCGACCAGATGGTCGCCGCGATCGGGGCCGGCCAGAAGCAGCTCGCCGAGCAGGCCCGCCTCTCCGCCTACGCCTTCTTCGAGTTCGGCCCGGAGCTCAAGCTCAACGCCTTCGACCCCCAGCTCGTGGCCGAGATCGAGGGTCTCTTCTGGTACGGCGCCCGGGGCGTGCCCGGCCTGGCGACCCTGGTCTCGCAGGGCGCGCCGACCTCCGAGGTCCGGGAGACGACCCTGGTCCTGGACGACGCGCTGGCCGAGGCCCGGGAGAAGACCGGGGAGGGGGTCAGCGACGCGACCGCGATCACCAACGCGGCGCTGATCGTCTTCCGCGAGGGACTCGAAGCGATCCTGATCATCGCCGCGATCACCGCCTCGATGATCGGCGCCCGCGCCGCCCTGAGAAAGCCGATCTACCGCGGCGCCCTGCTGGCGCTGCCCGCCTCCCTGCTCGGCTTCGTCCTCGCCGTGGCCCTGCTCGGCTCGCTGGCCGCCTACGGGGAGAAGGTCGAGGCGGTCGTGGGGGTGGTGGCGATCGGGGTCCTTGTAATAGTGCTCAACTGGTTCTTCCACCGGGTCTACTGGACCGAGTGGATCGCCACCCACCGCAAGCGCGGCAAGGCCCTGACCGGCGGCGTGGCGGCCGGAGCGGCGGCCGGCACCGCGACCATCGCCGGCCTCTACGTGCTCGGGTTCACCTCCGTCTTCCGCGAGGGCATGGAGACCGTGCTCTTCCTCCAGGCGCTGCAGCTCTCCTCGGGCGTCGGCGTGGTCGCGGCGGGAGTCGCGCTCGGCCTGGCCGGGACGGCGGTGGTCGGCTTCCTCACCTTCAAGGCGGAGCGCAAGCTGCCCTACAAGAAGATGCTGATCGTGACCGGCGTGCTGATCGCCCTGGTCCTCTTCACCATGGTCGGCAACACGGTCCGCACCCTCCAGGGCGTGGGCTGGTTCCCGATCCACCCGATCGACGTCGACATCCCCCTCTGGATGGGCACCTGGCTGGGCATCCATCCCTCGGTCGAGACCCTGTTGGCCCAGGTCGTCGCGGTCGTCTTCGTGATCGGCAGCTACTGGGCCGCCGGCTGGTACTCGAAGCGCCAGCTGCGTATCCAACGGGAGCAGTGGGAGGCCGAGCAGGCCGCCGGAACCGCCCCCGACGAGAGCCCCTCGGAGCCCGAAGAATCGCATGAGAATGCGGGATCCGAGGAGTCCAGGCGGGTCGAGGAGACGGTCTGACCCGCCTTTGACAATCGAACAAACGGGTCCCTGGTCATTTCGTCCGAAGGGCCAAAATCCGTTTGTACCTCCGTTTCTAGGTTTGTCCGGTCAGCTATTCGCCAACCGCGACCGGTGGGTCTGGGCCCAACGGAAACAGGAGGAACTACTCGAAATGAGTGTCAAGAAATTCGGCATCGCGTCGCTGCTGACGCTCCTTGCCGCCCTGGTGGCGCCAGGGATAGCTTCGGCGGACATCGCGGGTGATCTCGCGGCCAAGTCCACCGAGCTGGACATGGCGTTCATCGCTCTGGCCTGCGTCCTCGTTCTCTTCATGCAGGCGGGGTTCATGTTCTTGGAGATCGGTTTCTCCCGGATGAAGAACGCCGGCTCCGGAGTGATGAAGATCTTCGTCAACTTCGCGGTGGTCAGCATCGCCTGGTGGGTGATGGGGCAGGCGATCGGCGGCTTCGGCAACGACCTGATCGGAACCTCCGGGTTCTTCTACCACTTCGGACAGATGGTCAACGACGGTGACGGCGGCAAGGTCGCGGTCAGCTCCTCGGACGCCATGCTCATGCTCTACGGCCTCGCCTTCTGCGCCGTCTCGCTGGCGATCGTCTGGGGCACCACCCTGGAGCGCATCAAGTTCGGCGCCTACATCATCTACGCGGTCGTCTTCGGCGCCGTGATCTACCCGATGGTCGCCCACTCGGTCTGGGGCGGGGGCCTGCTCTCCGACGTGGGCGGCAAGCCGGTGATGGACTTCGCCGGCTCCTCGGTCGTCCACCTGACCGGCGCGGTCGGCGGTCTCGCGGCACTGCTGCTGCTCGGCGCCCGCAAGGGCAAGTACGGGCCCGACGGTTCGCCCAGGGCGATCCCCGGCCACTCGATGCCGCTGGTCGGCCTCGGCGTGATGATCCTCTGGATCGGCTGGTTCGGCTTCAACGGAGGCTCGACCTTCGGCACCGCCGACAGCTTCTTCGGGGAGGTGATGCTGAACACGCAGATCGCCGCCGCCGCGGGCGTGCTCGCCGCGACCCTGGTCACGTACCTCAAGACGAAGTCGCTCGACGTCGGCATGGCCGGCAACGGCGCGATCGCCGGCCTGGTCGGCATCACGGCGGGCTGTGGCTTCGTCGAGACCTGGGCCGCTCCGATCATCGGCTTCGTGGCCGGGATCATCGTGGTCTACGGCGTCCTGACCATCGAGAAGTACCTCGACGACCCGAGCGGCGCCCTCGCGGCCCACGGTCTG